>NZ_CP035494.1:3158735-3790483 GCF_004135285.1 Microbacterium protaetiae | reverse complement strand
CAGCGTGTCGGTGAACACGTCGTCGGGAGTGTGGCCGGCGGCGAAGTATTCGCGAATGGCCCTGATGACGGTCGGTATCCGTCGCTCGAGCTCGCTCAGATCGGGACCGGCGCGCGAGGGCACCGGCGCCTGTTCCTCGAGCACATAGCCGACCGTGAACCGCTCGGCGGCCAGCACACGGATGCGCGCGTTGGCGAGGGCGACGCCGCGCGCGACGAGCGCGGTCATTGCGGCGTCCGAGAACTCGCTGCGGGCGAAAGAATCGCGTGCCTCAGCGACGATCCGCGCGCCGTCGCGGTGAGCGCGCAGGGCATCGCGAAGAACGACGGATGCCGCGAACAGCCACTCCCTCTCGCCCGCGGTCGTCTCCAGCGACGAAAGCTTCGCCAGTGCCGGCGCCATGATGCGGTCGGCCAGCGCCTCGCGCAGTTCGTCCTTGTCGCGAATGTGCCAGTAGAGCGTAGATGCGGTCACTCCTGCGCGGCGAGCGAGTGTGCGCATCGTGACGGCGTCGAGCCCCTCGGCGTCGACGAGTTCGAGGGCGGTCGTCACCACGGCATCCCGCGTCAGCGCCATAAGTGCCCACTCTCGTGATCGCTCTCGAACAGTGTGAGATACGATATCTCTCGAACACTGTTCGAGAGAGGATAGCTGAGATGAAGGCTGCTGTTGTCGACCACCGCGGGGCGGTTCCGGTCTATCGTGAGGTCGCCGATCCGGTCGCAGCGCAGGGCGAGGCGATCCTGCGGGTCGAGGCGGTCGCCGTTGAGAACGTCGACCGGGCGATCGTTGCGGGCCAGCACTATACCTCGGCGCCGTTCCAGGCGGCGCTGCCCGCGATTCCCTGCTTCGACGGCATCGGACGCACGCCCGGCGGCACCCTCGTCGGATTCGGCGGACTCGAGCCGCCGCGCGGTGCGCTCGCTGAGTATGTCGTTGTCACCGAAGGGCACTGGGCGCCGATTCCCGAGGGCATCGCCCCCGAGATCGCCGCGGTGATGTCGTCGGCGATCACCGGAATGAGCATGCGGACGGCGGCCGAGCTGAAGCCGGGCGAGACCGTCTTGGTACAGGGCGCGACCGGCGTTGCGGGCCGACTGGCCGTGCAGATAGCCCGTCTTCTGGGCGCCGGGCGCGTGGTGGCGACGGGGCGGGATGCCGCAGCTCTTGCATCGCTCGCCGAACTCGGCGCCGATGCTGTCATCACCACCGATGTTGCCGACGACGACCTCGTGCGCGCCTATCGCGACGCGGCCGGCGACGGCTACGACGTGGTCGTGGATTTTCTCTGGGGGCGTCCGACGCACCTGCTCTGTGAGTCGCTCATTCCCGAGACGTTCGCGCTCGGCACGCCGACGCGCCTCGTGCAGGTGGGCGAGTCGGCCGGTGAGACCTTCGAGATTCCGGCGCGCGCGCTGCGCACCTCGGGGCTGGAGATCTACGGCGCTGCGCGCAATCTCATGGCGGGCATGGCCGAGGCCTATGGCCAGGTCGTCGAATGGGTGCGTGCGGGCGATCTCGTGATCGATGTCACCACGATGCCGCTGAGCACGATCGCCGAGGCGTGGCAGCGCACCGATCTGCGGGGCTCTCGCCTCGTGATCGTCCCCGACGCCCCCGTTCGTTGAGCGGCGCCGTCACCGCTCGTTGAGCGGCATCCTCTCCGCTCGTTGAGCGGCATCCTCCCTGCTCGTTGAGCGAGCGAAGCGAGTCGAAACGAGCCTCACTCCGCATACACGGCTTTCTCGAACGCCTCCACCCCTTCTTCGCACAGCGGGTCGAAGAACGGCAGCAGTTGCGATGCCCACACCGCCGCCACACCCGAAGCGCGGTCGATCCAGTAGAAGACGTTCGGCAGGCCCGCCCAGGTCAGTGATCCCGCGCGGCGCCCGTCGGCAACGTCGTCTTCGTTGCGCAGGAACGAGTACGCCCAGCTTTTGCGCTGTCCGGGAAAGAAGTCGGCCTCGCGCGTGAGTGCGGGAATGGCTGAGGGTAGGGGAGTGGGTTCGACGCCCGGCGCGCCCTGCACGGCCCACGCGAGCGTGTCGGGTCGCAGCACCTGGCCGCCTGGCGCCGATCCGTCACCCAGCCACACGCGCAGCAACGCGAGCAGGTCGGACACGGTCGAGAAGAGACCTTGCCCACCCATGTCGAGTTCGGGGGTGTCGGGCGGAGACACCTTGGTCGGCACTATCGACCCGTCGCGCTGGTGCCGGTACACCCGCGAGAGCCGCGCGCGCATGTCGGGGGAGATGTCGAACGACGTCGAGGTCATGCCGCACGGCGCGTAGATGCGCTCGGCGAACACGTCATCGAGGCGCTTGCCGCGCACCGCGGCGATGACAAGGCCCATCCAGTCCATCGAGGTTCCGTAGGTCCATCGCTCGCCCGGGTCATGCAGCAGCGGAGTGTTGATCGAATCCCACAGCGGAGTCGATGAGGGATGCCGCATCCGCTCGCGTGCCAGAAGCGCGTAGCGCTTGTCGAACATGTCGTACGCCAGGCCCGAGGTGTGCAGCAGCAGCATGCGCGGCGTGATGTCGCGTGTGGGCGGCCGGCTGCGTACGGTGCCGTCGTCGCCGAGGTCTTCGAGCACCTGCAGCGCCGCGATCTCGGGCACGTACTCCCGGGCCGGCGCGTCAAGGTCGATGAGGCCGTCTTCGACGCACTGCAGCGCCGCCGTCGCGGTGAACGCCTTCGTCGCCGAGTACAGCGCGATGACGGTGTCGGGCGCGGCGCCGGCCGCATGCAGATAGCTCGTGGCATCCGCGTCAGTCACTCCGGCGATGACGAGGGGAACGCCCGCGGCGACGGAGTCGTCGACGGCGGTGTCGAGATCTTGGTGGCGCACCTCTCCACTGTGGCACGACGGACGAGTGGATGCCGCGGCCGACGCCGCGACGGTGTGGACATGCCGCAAACGGAATGTCGGGCGATGAGCACGTGGAAGGCCCGTTACCGTTCCGTGATCGGTGATCTGTTGACTCGGAATATGAGACGCCTCTAATCTTCAATACGTGGGGACTGTGTCCGCGCGGGGCCCGACGCCATGTCCAGGCCCCGCGCGAGATACACGTGTATGTCGCATGGGGAATCTCGATCAGCCGTCGGCCGGCCGCGCGAGCGTTCGCTTCTCTTTCTGCGCACCGGGCATCCCGGCTGTGGATAACTTCTCGGGCTCCGGCGTGTCGGCGGCCAAGATGGACTGCAGGAAGTCGAAGCGAAAGTGGGCGCGATAAATGGAGAGCAGCCGATCCGCACGTGATGCGGGTTCGCCGCGAGACGTGCAATGACCACGCCCGTGCTCATCTTCGTCCTCGCCTGTGCGGGGCTGATCGGCCTCGTCGTCGGGTCCTTCCTCGGCGTCGTCATCTTTCGCGTTCCCGCCGCGATCGCGCTCCGGCGCGAGAGTCGCTGCCCGCAGTGCGATGCGCGGGTCAGGCCGCAGCACACGGTGCCGGTCGTGTCCTGGCTCGCGCTGCGCGGCGCGTGTGCCGACTGTGGAAACCCGATCCCGGTGCGCTATCCGCTCGTCGAGGGCGCCACCGCACTGGCGTTCGCCGGCGTGACGTGGGGAGTACTGCGCGCGGGGGCGGCCGAGGCACCGATCGCCGCAGGGGGCTGGCTTGCGGCGTCCCTCGTTCTCGTCGCCCTGCTCTACCTCGTGGCCATCAGCATCACGCTGCTGTTCATCGATCTCGACGTGCATCGACTGCCCGACAGCATCGTGCTGCCCGCGTATCCTGTCGGGTTCGTGCTGCTGGGCACGGCATCCGCCCTCGCCGCTGATGGCGCAGCGATCGTGCGAATGGCGATCGGCATGGTGGCCCTCTATCTCTTCTACGCATTGCTGCGCTTCATCGGGACCGGCGGCATGGGTGGGGGAGACGTGAAGCTCGCCGGGGTGCTGGGCATGTTCCTCGGCTGGCTCGGATGGTCCACTCTGTTGCTCGGCGCCCTCGCGGCCTTCCTTCTGGGCGGTGTCTTCGCCATCGCCCTCATGGTCTCGCGCCGTGCGACGCGCCACACCCGCATTCCGTTCGGGCCGTGGATGCTCGCCGGTGCGTGGCTCGGCATCGTCGTAGGCCCCGCACTCGGCGCCGGGTAGCTGGGGCTTCTCGATGTCGCGGCGTGAGGGTGGGCGTCGAGAGCTTTCGCGTTTCACCCCGTCGGGCGGCATCCCTGCCGGGTATGGTCAAAAGGGTGCGCGAGAAGATCCGAAAGCTCACCGCCTGGGCGCTGTCGCTGCGGCTCGTGCGCACCTTTCTGCACTACACCGAGCACCGCGGACCGATGCTCGCCGACGCCATCACCTATCGGGCGCTGTTCAGCGTGTTCGCCGCCGTGCTGCTGGGCTTCAGCATCGCCGGAGTGTGGCTGGCCGGCAACCCCGACGCGATGGATCGGCTCACCAGCACCGTCGATCAGGTGATCCCGGGACTTGTCGGCGAAGACGGCCTCGTCACACCGAGCGCGGTCTCGGCACCCAACGCGCTCACGATCGCCGGTATCGTCGCGCTGGTGAGCCTGGTCGGCGCCGCCCTGGGCGCGATCGGCGCGGCACGCAACGCTCTGCGCACCATCGCCGACCGCGGACACAACGACCTCTTCTTCGCGTGGGTGCTGCTGCGCAATCTCGGTCTGGCCGTAGCGCTTGCTATCGGCATCGCGCTGTCGGCGGCCGCGACGTTCGTCGTCGGGATCCTCGCCGATACGGTACGGGATGCCGTCGGTCCGTCGGTGGCAGGACTGGCGGCGGTGGGCACCCATGTGGCCGCCGTTCTGGTGATCTTCGTGTTCGATGCGGCACTGGTGGTGCTGATGTTCGTCGTGCTCTCCGGTGTGCGGGCCCCGACCCGGGCGCTGATCGGCGGCGCCGTGCTCGGCGGCATCGGCCTGACCGTGCTGCAACAGCTGTCGACGCTTTTCGTGCGGGGTGCGGCATCCAACCCTCTGCTCGCGTCGTTCGCATCGCTGATAGCGCTGCTGCTGTGGATGAACCTGTCGGCGCAGGTGCTGCTGCTGGCTTCGTCATACATCGTGGTGGCCTCGGCCGAGCACGACGACCGGGTGCGGGCGCGCTACGGCGCCCCGACGATGGCGCACCGCCGGGTGCAGCGCGCCGAAGACCAGGTGGCACTGGCGGTCGCCGAGCTCGACCAGGCACGCGCCGCCGAACAGGCATCGGACAACGGCGAGACCACGCGCTCAGCCGACGCCGACTGAGCGCACATGCTCGTCCAGCGCGTTCAGCGTGGCTGCCACGGCGGTGCTGCGTGGTCCGTCGCGCACGACCGCCCAATACGACAGCGGGTGGGCGTAGTCGTCGGGCAGCACCGCGACCAGCCGCTGGTCGTGCTCCGCCAGAAAGTCGGGCAGCACGCCGATGCCCGCACCGGCGGCGGTCGCCTCGACGTGCGCGAACACGCTCGTGGAGCGGATCGACGGGGGAGAGGCGGGCAGTCGCTGTACCGCCCGATCGAGATCGTCGACCTGCAGTGACGACTCGACGTAGTAGATGAGAGGATGCTGCGCCAGCTCGTCGACGGTGCGCGGCTCGCCGGCGCGGGCGAGATAGTCGGCGGTCGCGTACAGCCGCAGCGAATAATCGCAGACCGGCGTCGCGTAGGCCCGGTGCACCTGCGGCCGGCCGACCACGATCTCAAGATCGACGCCCGATCGGTTCTGGCGCACCCGCTGGGTCGCCGCCAGCAGCTCTACCGCCAGACCGGGGTGGGCGCGATGCAGGCGCGCGACGGCGGGCACCAGAAAAGCTGAGGTGAACGCCTCGGGCGCCGCCACCCGCACCATGCCCTGCACGGGGTCGCCGCCGGCCTGCTCGCCGAGCGCGCGCAGCGACGCCTCGATGCTCTCGGCCGCGGCCATCGCACGCCGGCCGAGGTCGGTGATCTCCCACCCGCCTGCGGTGCGCACGAGAGTGCGCCCGCCCATCGATGCGTCCAGCATCGCAATCCGGCGTGAGACCGTCGAGTGGTTCAGGCCCAGTACCTCGGCGGCAGCGGTGTATCGGCCCAGCCGCGCCACAGCGAGGAAGGTCATCAGCGCCTCGGGCGCGGGCTCACGGGTCACTCCGCCAGTGTGCATCCATGCACATGGAGCGTGCAACATTCGGTCAGTATTGTGCATTGAACTGCAGTCACAGACGTGCCTATCCTGGCCTTGACGTGGTGCCGCCGACGACGCCGCGCGCAGACACCTTCGAGGAGGCAGGATGTCGACGATCGCCTGGATCGGACTCGGACACATGGGTGCTCCGATGAGCGGAAATCTCGTCGCAGCCGGCCACACCGTGCGCGGCTTCGACATCGCGCCGGCCTGCATCGAGGCCGCCGCCGCCCGCGGTGTGACAACGGTGGGCTCGGTGGCCGAGGCGCTGGAGGGCGCCGAAGCGTGCTTCACCTCGCTGCCGATGCCCGCCCATGTGCGGGGCGTGTATGACGGACCCGACGGAATCTGGGCACATGCGGCATCCGACACCCTGCTGCTGGACACCTCCACCGTCGACGTCGATACCTCGCGGTGGTGCCACGACGAGTCCAGCGCTCGAGGGTTCACCTTCGTCGACAGCCCCGTCTCGGGCGGAACCGCCGGCGCCGAGGCGCACTCCTTGACCTTCATGCTCGGCGGGGCGGCCACCGATCTCGAGCGGGCCAAGGCCTTCGTCGAGCCGATGGCCGGCTCGGTCATCCTGTGCGGCGAGGCCACCGCCGGCATCGCCTCGAAGCTCGTGAACAACATGATGCTTTTCGTCTCGGCACTCGGCGTGGCCGAAGGATCGCAGCTGGCCGAGCGACTCGGCCTGGACCCCACTGTGTTCTGGAACGTCGCCAACGTGTCGTCGGGGGCGTCGTGGCCGCAGCGCACCTGGTATCCGGTGCCGGGTGTGGTCAGCACCGGTGCCGCCGACAAGAACTTCGACGCCACGTTCTCGCTCGACCTGGCCCGCAAAGACTGCTCGCTCGCTGTGCAAGCGGGAGAGTCTGCCGGTCTGAATCTGCCCGCCGCCGAGCTCGCTCTCGCGCAGTTCGAGCAATTGGTCGGCGAAGGCCTCGGCGCGAAAGACACCATGCTCATCACCAAACTCGTCACGCCCGACGGCAGCCTGCGCGGCTATGACCCGTCGCTCGACGCTTGAATCGAAGGACACGCCATGACCACCGTCACTGAGACCACTCTCACCCAGATCCCGCACATCATCGGCGGGCGGCGCATCGACCCGGGCGAGCGCCGCGGCACCGTCTACAACCCCGCGCACGGCGTGGCCACCGGCGAGATAGGTCTGGCCGACGCGGATCTGGTCGCCGAGGCGGCGCGCACCGCCGCCGAAGCGCAGAAGGCGTGGCGTGACGTCGGCCTCGTCAAGCGCGCACAGCTGATGTTCCAGGTGCGCGAGATCATCACCTCCCGGGCTGACGAACTCGCCCGCATCATCACGGCCGAGCACGGCAAGACGGTGCCCGATGCCCGCGGCGAGGTCGCCCGCGGGCTCGAGAACGTCGAGTTCTGCACCGGGCTGATGCACCACCTCAAGGGCGAGTATTCCGAGCAGATCGCCACCGGACTCGACGTGCATCAGGTGCGCCAGCCGTTGGGTGTGGTCGCCTGCATCACGCCGTTCAATTTCCCGGCGATGCTGCCCCTGTGGATGGTGCCCACCGCGATCGCCGCCGGCAACGCCGTGATCCTCAAGCCCAGTGAGCGCGACCCCTCCGCCTCGGTGTGGATCGCCGACGCCTTCCGTGAGGCAGGGCTGCCCGACGGCGTGCTCAACGTCGTGCACGGCGACAAGGCAGCCGTCGACGCCATCTTGGCCGACCCGATCATCCGTGGTGTCTCGTTCGTCGGGTCCACGCCGATCGCCAGGTACATCTACACCGAGGCAGCCGCGCACTCAAAGCGCGTGCAGGCGCTCGGCGGCGCGAAGAACCACATGATCGTCATGCCCGATGCCGATCTGGATGCCGCAGCCGACGCCGCGGTATCGGCAGGGTTCGGCTCCGCCGGCGAGCGGTGCATGGCTATTTCGGCCGTGGTCGCGGTGGGTGGTGTGGGCGACGAACTGGTCGCCAAGATCGCCGCGCGCATGAAGAACCTGCGCATCGGCGACGGCTTCGATCCCGACAACGAGATCGGACCGCTCATCACCGCGGCCGCACGCGAGCGGGTGCGCGGTTTCGTCGCGGGCGCCGAACCCGAGGGGGCGAAGCTCGTCGTCGACGGGCGCGAGCAGCAGTTCGACTCCGACGGATTCTTCCTCGGGGCATCCCTCGTCGACGAGGTCGCCCCGGGAATGCGCGTGTACGACGAAGAGGTGTTCGGGCCGGTGCTGTCGGTGCTGCGCGTGGACAGCTACGACGAAGCCGTGCAGCTGATCAACGACAATCCGTACGGCAACGGCACGGCGATCTTCACTCGTGACGGCAAGACTGCGCGCCAGTTCGAGTACGACATCCAGGTCGGCATGGTGGGCATCAACGTGCCGATCCCCGTGCCCGTCGGGTCGTTCTCGTTCGGCGGGTGGAAGAACTCACTGTTCGGCGACACGCACATGTACGGGTCTGAGGCCTTCAACTTCTATACGCGCCGCAAGGTGGTCACCAGTCGCTGGCCCGAGCCGAGCGAGAGCCAGATCAGCCTGGGCTTCCCGACCCACTGATCGCCCGCGCCAGCTTCGAGTCGGATGCCGCGACCCGGCCGCCGGCGGCGATGACCAGAGCGTCGACCTCGGCGAAGAACGCGGCATGGTCGTCGGGCGCGGCAGGACCGAGCTCGACCTCCCATTCGCGCCACGACGATTCCGCGCCCGTGCGCTGGTCACGCGCCTCGACGTGATCGTCGACCACTTCGGCCACCACAGCCCCCGACGCATCGCGCAAGGCGTATGCGACCCGATCGTTGCGGATGCGCGCCAGGGGCACGAGCGGGGCGGTCGTCCATCGGGTCAGCGCTTTCAGCAGCTCGGCGGGCACGTCTTCATCAACGTCTTCACCCAGCGGCCACTGCCACTCGTGTTTCCCCTCGGCGGCCGACGCCTTGATGTGCCAGCCGGCATCCGGCCCTCCGACACGGCGCCGCACGGCCACGCCCGCGCGGCCGAGTGCAAGGTCGGCGGTGTCACGGTATTGCGCGTCGAGAGCACGGTGCTCTGCGGCATCCACTCGTGCGACGATCGACAGCGCAGTCCAGTCCGGCAGCTGCGCCCCCTCATCGACGTCGTACTTGCGCTCGACCTCCAGCGAGTGGGCGGGCTGCGGACTCACTCGTCCCGGCCGTCGGGATCGGGATTGATGTCTTCGGTCGCCTCGGCGTACACGAAGCGCGACTCGGTGGGGCCGTCGTGTTCCCCGGTGTGCTCTTCGGCGCTGGCGCGCTTGTAGATGAGCTGCCCCTCCCCGTAGGGGATGATCAGCGAGTCTGACACCCCCGGTTCGAGGGGGATGATCTGCCCGTCGAGCGGGCCTCCGGCAAGACGTGCGATGGCCATGCACACACATTACTGTCTTCGACCGCAAACAACGACGCCGCCCTCGGCTTCGAGCAGGGCGGCGTCGTCGGTACGGCGGACAGTCTAGAGGTTGATCATGTGCCCCGCCAGGCCGTGGAAGCCCTCCTGCAGGGCCTCGGACAGCGTCGGGTGCGTGTGCACGTTGCGGGCGGCCTCGAGAGCGGTGAGGTCCCACTTCTGCGCGAGGGTCAGCTCGGGCAGCAGCTCCGAGACGTCGGGGCCGATCAGGTGGCCGCCGAGCAGCTCGAGGTGCTCGCCGTCGGCGATGAGCTTGACGAACCCGATCGGCTCGCCCAGGCCGTTGGCCTTGCCGTTGGCCGAGAACGGGAACTTCGCGACCTTGACGTCGTAACCGGCATCGCGGGCCTGCTGCTCGGTGAGGCCGAACGAGGCGACCTGCGGGGTGCAGAAGGTCGCGCGCGGCATCATCCGATAGTCGCCGAGGGTCATGGTCTCAGCGCCGGCGATGGTCTCGGCGGCCACGACCGCCTGCGCCTCGGCCACGTGGGCCAGCTGCAGCTTGGCGGTCACGTCGCCGATCGCGTAGATGTGCGGCACGTTCGTGCGCATGTAGTCGTCGATGTCGATGGCGCCGCGCTCGGTGAGCGAGACGCCGGTGTTCTCCAGCCCGAAGTTCTCGACGTTCGGCGCGAACCCGACCGACATGAGCACCTTGTCGGCCTCGATCGAGCCCGGGTTGCCGTCTTTGCCCGTATAGCTGACGACGACCTTGGAGCCCTGGTCATCGACCTTCTCGACCTTTGTGGAGGTGAGGATGTCGATCCCGTAGCCCTTGTACTGCTTGGTGATCTCTTTCGAGACGTCGGCGTCTTCGTTGGGCAGCGCACGGTCGAGGAATTCGATGATCGTGACGTCCACACCGAAGTTGCGCAGGATGAAGCCGAACTCCATGCCGATAGCGCCGGCACCGACGATCACGATCGAACCCGGCAGCTCACGGCTCATGATCTGCTCTTCGTACGTGACGATGTTTCCGCCGATGGCCACGCCCGGCAGGGTGCGCACCGTCGACCCGGTCGAGATGATCGCGTTGTCGAAGGTCACCTCTTCGGTCGACCCGTCGTCCTTGGTCACCGTGATGGCGTTCGGGCCGGTGAACGATCCGCGGCCGGTGTACTCGGTGACCTTGTTCTTCTTCATGAGGAAATGGATGCCCTTGACGTGCGTCTCAGACACCTTGCGGCTGCGGTCCCATGCGACGCCGAAGTCGAAGTGCACGTCCCCCGAGATCCCGAACAGGTCTGCCTTGTGCAGTACCTGGTGGGCGAGGTCGGCGTTCTTCAGCAGCGCCTTGGAGGGGATGCAGCCGACGTTCAGGCAGACACCGCCCCAGTACTTCTCTTCGATGATGGCGGTGTTCAGCCCGAGCTGGGCGCTACGCACGGCCGCGACGTATCCGCCGGGACCGGCGCCGAGGATGACGACGTCATAATGTGGCATGTTCCCAGCCTACTGGTCGTCGGGACGTCGCGAGCGGGTCACCAGCAGCGCTATCACCCCGACCACGACCGCCAGCAGGATGACGCCGCCGATGATCCACGGCAACGGAGAGGGCGTGCTGGCGATCGGCGCGACCGTGGCAGCGTCGTCACCCGCGCAGGTGCTGGTGGGGGATGCCGCGGCCTGGGTGTCGCCGACAGTGAACGAGAACTCACCCGAGACGGGGTGGCCGTCGCGCGACACGACCCGCCAGAGCACGGTGATCGGCCCGGTGGCCGATCCGCTGACCGGCTGGGTGACCACGTTGTCGGCGATCGTCAGCGCGCCGTCGTCGATGACGTTGCACGCGGCATCCATCACCTTGATCTGGTTCGCCTCGGCCCCGGCGTCTTGCACGATGTCGCTGAAGGTGAGGGTCACCACATCGGGCAGGGTCGCCACCGTGGCGCCGTCCTGGGGGTCTGTGGACAACAGCTGGTCGTGCGCCGAGGCGGGGGCGGCCACGCCGAGAACGGCGATGGCGGCCAGCGCAGCGGCGGCGATGGCGGCGAAGACTCTCACGGCCGCGAGCCTACCCGCCGTGTCGTGGTACCGGCTCAGAAGTGGACAGGGCCCGGCCCTCTTCAATAGGGTCGAATCGGTTAGTCTTGGGGGAAAGGGAGGACGACCGTGGACGAGAACCGCCGCCGTGACGCCGGTGACATCCGCCGCGGCCCGGGCGTGCCCGCGCACGCGTCGAACGATACGACGCAGACGTTCGGTCATGACTCCGATCTGTCCTTCGTGCCGTTCGGCAGTGAGCTCAGTGACGCCGAGCTGAACGCCATCGATGCACTGCCCTCGGGCGCCGCACTGCTGCTGGTGCGCTCGGGTCCGACCGCCGGGGCGCGTTACCTGCTCGACAACGACGTGATGACGGTGGGGCGGCATCCCGAAGCCGACATCTTCTTCGATGACGTGACAGTGTCGCGTCGTCATGCCGAGATCACCCGCGACCGCAACCGCTTCGAGATCGTCGACCAGCGATCGCTCAACGGTACCTACGTGAACGGCGAGCGTGTCGATCGGGCGAGCCTGGTCAACGGCGCCGAAGTGCGCATCGGAAAATTCCGGCTGAACTTCTTCGTCTCACCCGCAGACCTCACCGCTGACGCGGAGAAGTGATGGCGTCCGCCTCCGCCCCCCGCCGCGCTGCGAACGGGGGAGCACTGAGCATCGGTCAGGTGCTGGCGCGGCTGAGTGCGGAGTTCCCGGGACTGACGGCGAGCAAGCTGCGCTTTCTCGAGGTGCAGGGCATCGTGACGCCGTTGCGCACCGAGTCGGGCTACCGCAAGTTCACGCTCGATGATGTGGAGCGGCTGCGGTTGGCCCTCACACTGCAGCGCGACCACTACCTGCCGCTGGCGCGCATCCGCGAGTACATGGCAGACGTCGACGCGGGTCGTGCGCCGTCGGCACCGGTCTCGGTGCCTCCGTCGATCACTCCGGCGCCCCGTCGCTATCGCCGTGATGAGCTGCTGCGCTCGGCTGCGGCCAGCCCGCAGCTGCTCAACGACGCCATCAGCACCGGTGTGATAGCGGCCTCAGACAGCTACACCGATCAGACGCTGGCGGTGCTCAGGTCTCTGGTCGCGCTCGAGCGACACGGCATCGAACCGCGACACATTCGCACTCTGCGCCAGTCGGTCGACCGTGAGGTCGCCCTGATCGAGTCGGCGTTGGCGCCGCTGCTGCGGCGGACGGATGCCGCCTCCCGCGGGCGTGCCGGAGAATTGGCCCCCGAGCTGGCGGCGCGGCTTGCCGACGTGCGGTCGCACTTCGTGCGCGCCGCGCTGGAGCGGCTCGTGCGATGACGACCGGCGACACGCCGCGTCGGGAACACCGATGTCGTTGCCCGAGGGACAAAGCTCATCTACCGTGGAATGATTCCACGCAAAACGGAAGAGGGGGATCGCGATGACCGCTGATGATGCCACGGGCGAGCAGCGGTTCGGGGTGGATCTCCTGTTCACCGACGGACTTCCTGCGATGGACGACGAAGTCGGCTATCGGGGCGCGGTCGCCGCGCGTGCCGCCGGAATCACCTACCGCCAGCTCGATTACTGGGCCCGCACCGAGCTCGTCGAACCCACCGTGCGCGGTGCGACCGGTTCGGGAAGTCAGCGCCTGTACGGCTTCCGCGACATCCTCGTGCTCAAGCTCGTGAAGCGACTGCTCGACACCGGCATCTCGCTGCAGCAGATCCGCACCGCGGTCGAGCAGCTGCGCGCCGCCGGCATCCGCGATCTCGCCGGCACCACGCTGATGAGCGATGGCGCCTCGGTGTATCTGTGCACCTCGAACGACGAGGTGATCGACCTGGTCAGCCGGGGTCAGGGCGTGTTCGGCATCGCGGTGGGCAAGGTGCTCACCGAGGTCGAGTCGACACTGCTCGACTTCGATGCGACCAAGCCCGACCCGGTCGATGAGCTGGCTGCCCGTCGCGCAAAGCGCACGGCGTAGTCGTTTCGACTCGCTCAGGCCAGGACGCTGCCGTCGGGCGACGGAATCCGCCCGGTGCGCATGACGCGATCCAGTAGCGCGTCGAAGTCGGCGGCGAGCTCTTGAGCCGAGTCGCCGGGCCAGATGTGCAGCGGCTTGGCCGCACCCTGCGCCTGCTGCAGCGAGGTGCGCTCGGGCAGTTGCGGTGAGAGCACCAGCGGGCCGAACATGTCGCGCAGCTCCTTGATGCGGAACTGGTGCTCGATCGACTGCGGGCGCACGCGGTTGACCACAATGCCCAAGGGCTGCAGCCGCGGGGACAGGCCACGGCGGATCTCTTCGATGGCGCGCAGTGCTCGGTCGGCGGCCGCGACCGAGAACAAGCCCGGCTCGGTCACCACGATCACCCGGTCGCTGGCTGCCCACGCGGTGCGCGTGAGGGCGTTCAGCGACGGCGCGCAGTCGACCAGCACGAGGTCGTAGTCGGCTTCGACGGCGGCCAGGGCCTCCTCGAGCTTCCACACATCGCGAACGCTCGGGTGCGGCCCGTCGAAGTTGATCGCCGAGGGGCTGCCGATCATGACGTCGATGGTGCCGGGATGCACCTTCGCCCACCCGCTGGAGGTGATCGCCTGACGGACCACCTTCTCCTTCGGATTGGCCAGCACGTCGGCGACGTTGAGGCGCCCGGCGACTTGGATGTCCATGCCCGTGGACACGTCGGACTGAGGGTCGAGGTCGACGACGAGCGTCTTGACACCCCGGGCGAACGCCGCTGAGGCGAGTCCGAGGGTCACAGTCGTCTTGCCGACGCCACCCTTGAGAGAGCTGACGGAGAGCACGTGCACAAGGCCCTACGTTACCGTCCCGTAGTCTGAGAAGACACTCAGCCACTTCCGGCGTCCGTGCAGGCCTGCGGATGCCGCCCGTTTCGGAGGTCGCATGTTCTCGAAGATCCTGGTCGCCAACCGAGGCGAGATCGCCATTCGCGCCTTCCGGGCCGCGTACGAGCTGGGCTCGCGCACGGTGGCGGTCTTCCCCTACGAAGACCGGCACTCCCTGCACCGCCTGAAGGCTGACGAGGCATACCGCATCGGCGAAGAAGGGCATCCTGTTCGCTCCTACCTCGATGTCGACGAGATCATCCGGGTCGCCCGGGAGTCGGGCGCCGACGCCATCTACCCGGGCTACGGATTCCTCTCCGAGAACCCCGAATTGGCCGAGAAGGCGGCAGCCGCCGGCATCACCTTCATCGGGCCCCCGGCATCCGTTCTCGAAATGGCCGGTAACAAAGTCGAGGCCAAGCACCACGCGATCTCAGCGGGCGTTCCCGTGCTGCGCTCCACCGAGGCATCCGACGACATCGAAGATCTCGTCGCGCAGGCCGACGAGATCGGATTCCCCTTGTTCGCGAAGGCCGTCGCCGGTGGTGGCGGTCGTGGGATGCGGCGGGTGGAGACCAAGGCAGAGCTCGCGCCGGCCCTCGCTGAGGCGATGCGCGAGGCCGGCAGCGCGTTCGGCGACGCGCGGATGTTCCTCGAGCAGGCCGTCATCCGCCCCCGGCACATCGAGGTGCAGGTGCTGGCCGACGCCACCGGCCAGACCGTGCACCTGTACGAGCGCGACTGCTCGGTGCAGCGCCGGCACCAGAAGGTCGTCGAGATAGCGCCGGCGCCGAACCTCGACGACGAGATCAGGCGCAGCCTGCACCGGCACGCCATCGCCTTCGCACGCTCGATCGGTTACCAGAACGCCGGAACCGTCGAGTTCCTGCTCGAGACGGCGGGGGAGCGCGCCGGTGAAGTGGTCTTCATCGAGATGAACCCGCGCATCCAGGTCGAGCACACCGTCACTGAAGAGGTCACCGACGTCGATCTCGTGCAGTCGCAGATGCGCATCGCCGCCGGCGAGACGCTCGACGATCTCGGACTGCGGCAGGACGACATCCGGCTGCGCGGCTCGGCACTGCAGTGCCGCATCACCACCGAAGACCCCACCCAGGGCTTCCGTCCCGACACCGGCAAGATCACCACGTATCGCTCTCCGGGCGGCGCGGGCATCCGCCTCGACGGCGGCACCACGGCTGCCGGCTCGCAGATCAGCCCCCACTTCGACTCGATGCTGGCCAAGCTCATCTGCCGCGGCCGCGATTTTCAGGCCGCCGTCCTGCGTGCCCGTCGCGCTCTGGCCGAGTTCCGCATCCGCGGAGTGGCCACCAACATCCCGTTCCTGCAGGCGGTCTTCGACGACCCCGAGTTCCTCGCCGGTGACGTGTCGACGCTGTTCATCGAGGAGCGCCCCGAGTTGCTGCGCGGTCGCCCCTCGAAAGACCGCGGCACCAAGATCCTGAGCTGGCTCGTCGAGACCACTGTCAACAAGCCACACGGTGTCAACCCGATAAACATCGACCCCGCAGCCAAGCTGCCGGCCCTCGACCTGACCGGTGCCGCACCCGACGGATCGCGTCAGCGCCTGCTCCAGCTGGGCCCGGCCGGTTTTGCCGCCGACCTGCGCAGCCGCACCGCGCTCGCCGTCACCGACACCACCTTCCGCGACGCGCATCAGTCGCTGCTGGCCACCCGTGTGCGCACGAAAGACCTCGTCGCCGTGGCGCCGTATGTCGCCCGGATGACCCCGCAGCTGCTCAGCGTCGAAGCGTGGGGCGGGGCCACCTACGATGTGGCGCTGCGTTTCCTCGGCGAAGACCCGTGGGAGCGCCTCGACAAGCTGCGCCAGGCGATGCCGAACATCGCCATCCAGATGTTGCTGCGCGGGCGCAACACGGTGGGCTACACGCCGTACCCGACCGAGGTCACCGATGCGTTCGTGCGTGAGGCCGCGGCATCCGGCATCGACATCTTCCGTATCTTCGACGCGCTCAACGACGTCACGCAGATGCGCCCGGCCATCGACGCCGTGCTGGGCACGGGAACCTCGGTGGCCGAGGTCGCCGTCTGCTACACCGGCGACCTGCTGAACCCGGCCGAAGATCTCTACACGCTGGACTACTACCTGCGCCTGGCCGAGCAGATCGTCGAGGCGGGCGCACACGTGCTCGCGATCAAAGACATGGCGGGCCTGCTGCGCCCCGGGGCGGCAGCCACACTCGTGCGCGCGCTGCGAGAGCGGTTCGATCTGCCGGTGCACGTGCACACGCACGACACCGCCGGGGGGCAGCTGGCGACGCTCGTGGCCGCCAGCGCCGCGGGTGCCGATGCGGTGGATGCCGCGGCCGCGCCGATGGCGGGCACCACGAGCCAGCCGTCGCTGTCGGCACTGGTGGCAGCCCTGGCGCATACCGAACGCGACACCGGCCTCGACCTGACAGCGGTCAGCGATCTGGAGCCGTACTGGGAGGCCGTGCGTCACCTCTACGGCCCGTTCGAGTCGGGGCTGCCCGGGCCCACAGGCCGGGTCTACCACCACGAGATCCCGGGGGGACAGCTCTCGAACCTGCGTCAGCAGGCCATCGCGCTCGGACTGGCAGAAGACTTCGAGCTCATCGAAGACATGTACGCCGCCGCGAACGACATCCTGGGCCGTGTGCCCAAGGTGACGCCGTCGTCGAAGGTCGTCGGCGACCTGGCGCTGCACCTGGCCGCAGTCAAGGCCGACCCGGCCGACTTCGAGGAACACCCCGAGAAGTACGACGTGCCCGACTCGGTCGTCTCGTTCATGGCCGGTGAGCTCGGCGACCTGCCCGGCGGATGGCCCGAGCCGTTCCGCACCAAGGTGCTGGCCGGGCGCAACCCGAAGGTCTCGCTGACCCCGATCACCGCCGAGCAGGAGCAGGCTCTGGCGGCCGACTCGGCCACGCGGCGCGGAATGCTCAACCAGCTGCTGTTCCCGGCTCCGACCAAGGTGTTCCTGCAGCAGCGCGAGCAGTACGGCGATCTGAGTGTGCTCGACACCGCCGATTACCTCTACGGATTGGTGGCCGGCACCGAGCACGTGGTCGACCTCGAGCGGGGTGTGCAGCTGTACGTGGGCCTGGAGGCCATCGGCGAGGCAGACGACAAGGGCATGCGCTCGGTCATGACCACGCTCAACGGTCAGCTGCGGCCGGTTTTCGTGCGCGACCTGAGCATCACCGTCGAGGCGCGTCAAGCCGAGAAGGCCGACACCTCCAAGCCGGGTCAGGTGGCCGCTCCGTTCTCCGGAGTGGTGACGGTGAAGGCGGCCGAGGGCGACACCGTCGAGGCCGGTCAGCCGGTCGCCTCGATCGAAGCGATGAAGATGGAAGCGGCCATCACCGCACCCATCTCAGGCGTGGTCGAGCGGGTCGTGCTCAACGGAACCGCACAGGTCGAGGCCGGTGACCTTTTGGTCGTCATCCGGCCCGGGCAGTAACCTGGGAGCGGGTTCACCCGAGCCCCGCTTCTTTGGAGACTCTCGCTTTGACGCCCGATCACCCTGATTCGACCCCTGCCGACGACGAACGGGGGGTGCTGTCCGACTCGACTCGCACCGACACGTCTGCCCTCGGCTTCTTGGGAGCCGCCACCGCCCAGGTGAACGTCGCGCTGCCCGCGACGGATGAAGACGACCTCGCCGACGACGACGTCATCGGCGACGAGGTCGAGCCGGTGGGCGGCGAGTTCGATGCCGATGATGAGGAGCCTGACACGCAGGTCGAGATCGTCGACGCCGAGCTCGAAGATGACGACGAAGAGGGGGCGCTCGCAGCGGTCGAGCCCGAGCCTGCTGAGCGGACTTTCGGGGCGGATGCCGCGGTCGAGCCGGCCGCTGAGGTCGAGATCGTCGACGCCGAGCTCGAACCGTCGGAGGGCGAGGCGCCGCAAAGTGAGGCGCCAGAAAGTGAGGCGCCGGAAAGTGAGGCGCCGGAAGGCGAGGGCCCAGAAGGCGAGGCGTCAGACGGCGAGGATCCGGAAGGCGAGGCGCCAGACACCCTCGTAGACGATGCAGAGACGGAAGACGCCGCTCCGGCGGCATCCACCCTCGCGGCATCCACCCTTGCGGCATCCGCTTCTGCAGCGTCCGCTTCTCTGCGGCACGCCGACCCGACTGACTCTGGTCGCGAGCCCGCCCCTGTTGATACCGTGGCAGTCGATGCGGCAGGTGCCCCCGTGGGGGCGGTCGCAGCGGCCGAGGAGGAGGCAGCCGTGGACGAGACGCGTGCCGAGCGCGCACATGCCGTCGAGCGTGTGCGCACGCGCAGGCCCGAGGTCAACCTCGCCTCGAAGCGACTCGATCAGTTCGAGGTCGACAAGGAGAGCTCCGATCTGCTCACCCCCGACCGCCTGCTCGAGCACGGTCGTCTTGCGCGACCCGAGCCCGAGGGCGCCTGGCAGCACTTCGTCTACTCGGTCTCCGGCGGCCGCATCAACCTCGGCGACGGCAAGCGGGCGCGGGCGCGCAAGGAGCTCTCGGGCCGCATCGCTGCTCCGCTGCCGGGCGGTGCGCGTTTCGTGCCGGTGCTCTCGCGCAAGGGCGGCGTCGGCAAGACGACCGTCACGACGCTGCTGGGCATGGCGCTGGCCGACGCCCGCGACGACCGGGTCATCGCGATCGACGCGAACCCTGACCGCGGCACCCTGGCCGAGCGCATCTCGCGGCACAACGGCAAGACCGTGCGCGACCTGGTGCGCATGAAAGACAGCATCACGGGCTACAACGACGTGTCGACGATCGTGGCTCGCGACGAGACGCGGCTCGATGTGCTTGCCTCCGACGCCGATCCGCAGGTGTCGGTGGCCTTCAGTGACACCGATTACGAGAATGTGGCCACGCTCGCCGCGCACTACTACTCGATAGTGCTCACCGACACCGGGACCGGCATCGTCCACTCGGTGATGGGGGCGACCCTGGGGCTGGCCGACCAGCTGGTCATCGTGGCAGGGCTCAGCGTCGACGAGGCGCGGCTGGCCTCCGAAACGCTCACCTGGCTCGAGACGAACGGCTACGCAGCCAAGGCGCGCAACGCGGTCGTCGTGCTCAACAACGCTCGTCCGGGCGCGCCGCTGGTGCGCGAAGACGAGCTGGAGACCCACTTCCGCACGCGCGTGCGGCAGGTCGTGCGCGTGCCGTACGACGCTGCCATCGCCACCGGCAGTGCCATCGTGTTCCACGACCTGCAGCCCGAGACGCGCCAGGCGGCGCGCGCCCTGGCGGCTGCGGTGGTCGAGGGACTGCGCCAGTTGGCCGCGGCGGCCTGACGCATGACAGTGCGGCAGATACGCCTCTTCGGCGACCCCGTGCTGCGGGGCCAGTGCACGACGATCGACGAGTTCGATGAGGGAGTGCGCGCGCTCGTCGACGACCTCGTCGAGACCGTGCAGCTGCCCGGCCGTGCCGGCGTGGCCGCTCCGCAGATCGGGGTCGGTCTGCGCGCGTTCAGCTACAACATCGATGGCGACATCGGATATGTGCTCAATCCCGTTCTCGTGGAGACATCCGGCGAACCCGAGAAGATCGGCGAGGGATGCCTCTCGGTGCCGGGCCTCTGGCATGAGGTGCTGCGCTACCCGCACGCGAAGGTGCGAGGCGTCGACGTCGACGGCAACCCGATCGAGGTGGAGGGTGACGGCGTGCTCGCCCAGGCGCTGCAGCACGAGACCGATCATCTCGACGGCAAGCTCTACATCGACCGGCTCGACCCCGCCGAGCGCCGCGTCGCAATGCGGGAGATCCGCGAGTCCGACTGGTTCTGACCCGCCCTGGGGGGAAATTCCATATGGAATTTCCCAGACCACATGATATTTCCGGCAATCTCATGTCGTCTGGGAAATGTGATGTGGAGAAGCGGCCAGCGTCTTCTCCTCCACACCCCGCGCCACGCGATCGGTTGTCCACCGGTTGCACGCGCGCGCCCCACGAGGCTGGCCGTTGGCGCCATGATGTCGGTCATGCGCAGAGAGTTTGACCCAGCCGCCATCCGTACGTCGATCACCTCGCGCGCGACCCTCATCGCCTACGGATGGACGGACAAGAAGATCCACACGGCGGTTCGCCGCAGAGACATACGCCGCCTTCACCACGGCTGGTACATTTCGCATTCGTTGTGGGAGGAACTGTTCTGGGAGCAACAGCATTTGGCGCATGTGATGGCCGTCGTCGACGATGCTCTCGAGCCGGGTCCCGTGGCGGCTATGGAGTCGGCGGCGGTCGTGCATCGACTGCCGCTGTTCCATCACCTTCCTGCGCGGGTGCACGTGATCTGTCTTCCGGGTGCCATGGCTTCGAGCACGCGCGACGTGCTGCGGCATGTGGTCCCGCTCGAATACACCGACATCGTCGACATCGACGGCATCCGTTGCACCTCGCTTGCGCGCACTGTCGTCGACGTCGCGCGCACGTGCAGTTTCGAGACGGCGGTTGCCTGTGCGGATGCCGCGCTGCGGCAGGTGGCGGTCAGTGCCGACGACCCGTGGGCTTACGATGTGGATGCTGCGGAGCGGTTGCGTCACGAAATGCACATGATCCTCGACCGGCTCCCGGGTGTGCACGGAGCACGCAGGGCCCGATGGGTCATCGATTTCGCGGATGGACGCGCTCAGTCGTCGGGGGAGAGCGTGAGCAGGCTCCGCATCGTGCAGATCGGAATCTCCGTTCGCGACATCCAGGTGCGGATCGAGGGTCCCGATGGCTCCTTCTATGTCGCCGACATCGATGCAGAGCATTGGTGGGTCGAGTTCGACGGAATGGCCAAGTACGTTGACGATGAGCTGCGCGGCGAGGCCTCCGCTGATGCCGTGGTGGTCGCCGAGAAGAAACGCGAAGACTGGATCCGTGCGCGCACCGATCGCATGACCGTCCGTCTTGCCGACGAGCACATCGGCACGGTCGCTGACTGCATCGCGCGACTGGCCGAGTATGGCATCCGGCCGCCCCGGCGGCGTCCGGTACCAGACCCGGGTCCTCCTGCCGCGTAGGGCCGGGCGGCATCCCGCCGGGCGGCATCCCACTTCGGGGTATCCCGCCGCCGGGCGGCATCCCACTTCGCGGCATCCCGCTTCGCGGCATGGCCGCACGCGTCACACCGCGTGCCAGAAGACCACATCAGATTTCCTCCACCACATGAAATTGCCGGAAAACTGATGTGGCGTGGGAAATTCCATATGGAATTTCCCACGAGAGGCTACTTCAGGGAGACGTTCGTGGTCTCTACGGGCACGTTGTAGATGGCATCGATCGCGCCGGCGAAGTCCTTCAGGATCGCGTGCCGCTTGATGCTGAACTTCGGTGTGAGGTGGCCGCTGTCCTCGGTCCACTCCGTGGGCAGGATCGTGAACTTGCGGATCGACTCGGCGCGCGAGACGAATTTGTTCGCCTCGTCGACGGCGCGCTGCACCTCGGCGCGCACGTGCGGGTTGTTCGCGGCGTCTTCCAGCGACATGTCGGCGGGCATCCCGTTATTGGCCAGCCACGTCGGCAGCATCTCGGTGTCGAGGGTGACCAGAGCCGCGATGAACGGACGCTGATCGCCCACGACGACCACCTGGCCGACCACCGGGTTGGCGCGGATCGGGTCTTCGAGGATGGCCGGCGCGACGTTCTTTCCGCCCGCCGTGACGATGATCTCCTTCTTGCGACCCGTGATGGTGAGGAAGCCATCGGCGTCGAACGAACCCAGATCGCCGGTGCGGAACCAGCCGTCGTCGAAGGCGGCGGCCGTCGCCTCGGGGTTCTTCCAGTACTCGCGGAACACGTTGATGCCCTTGACCTCGACCTCGCCGTCGTCGGCCAGGCGCACTGAGACGCCGGGAAGCGCCGGCCCCACCGTGCCGATCTTGGTCTTGCTGGGCAGGTTCACCGTCGCCGGCGCGGTCGTCTCGGTCAGACCGTATCCCTCGAGCACCAGCACGCCCAGGCTCGCGAAGAAGTGGCCGAGCCGCTCGCCGAGCGGCGCCGACCCCGAGATCGCGTAGACGACGCGCCCGCCCATGGCCTCGCGCAGCGTGCTGTAGACGAGTTTGTCGAAGACGGTGAACTTCACGCCGAGCCAGAACGGCACCTTCGTACCGGCCTGCACGTGCCGCGAGTGCTCGATGGCCGTGCGCGCCGCGGCACGGAAGATCTTGCCCTTGCGGCCGGCCTCGGCCTTCTGCTCGGCCGAGTTGTACACCTTCTCGAACACGCGCGGCACCGCCAGCAGGAAGGTCGGCTTGAACGAGCCGAGCGCGGGCAGCAGCTGCTTGGTGTCGGGCTGATGGCCGGTCTTCACGCCGGCGTGCACGTCGAGGATCGAGATGAACCGCGCGAACACGTGCGCGGTGGTGATGAACAGCAGAGTGGATGCGCCGGGCGTCTCGACGACCTCGTGCAGTGAACGCGCCGAATTGCGGGCCAGCTCGACGAAATTCGCGTGTGTGAGCACGCAGCCCTTGGGGCGCCCGGTCGTGCCGGCCGTGTAGATGAGCGTGGCGATGTCGTCGGCGTTCGCGATCTGGCGGCGACGATCGATCTCTTCGTCGGGCACCGACTCGCCTTGCGCGCGCAGGGAGTCGAGAGCACCCTCGTGCATGGCCCAGGCGATGCGGATGAGCGGAAGGTCCTTGCGCGCCTCGGCGAACCGCTCGCTGTGCTCGGGCAGCTCGGTCAGGCACGCGATGGCGCCCGAGTCGGAGAGATCCCAGTGGATCTGCGCGGCCGAGCTCGTCTCATAGATCGGCACCATGACGGCGCCGGCGTAGAACAGCGCGAAGTCAACGAGCGTCCACTCGTAGGTGGTGCGAGCCACGAAGCCGACCTTGTCGCCGGGTTCGAGCCCGGCAGCTACGAACCCCTTGGCCAGCGCTATCACCTGGCGACGGAACTCGGCGGCCGAGACATCCTTCCAGCCGTCGCCGTCAGGAATGGCGAACAGTGCCAGATCGGGGGTGGCGGCCACCCGCTCCTCGAGTAGATCGGTGATGTTCTCGGTCGGATCGGCGGGGACGATCACGGGGGCGTTGAACTCGGCGGCGGGGGTCATGCCGGCATCTCCTTCGGTACCGTTCGGCTCGTGCTGTGCCTCGAGTCTAGCCGGTCCTCCGGCGCTGGCAGCGTGAGATTGAGTTTCATGAAGTGTGAAACGCGATCCCACGATGGTGATCCGTGGGCGGGATGCCGCACATTCAGCGGCATCCCGCTCGATAGACTTCTGCAGCAGAAGGAGGGTGATGTTCTACTGGCTGATGAAGTACGTGGTGATCGGTCCGATCGTCAAGGCGATCTTCCGCCCGTGGATCGTCGGTCGCCGCAACGTACCGACCACCGGCGCGGCGATCCTGGCCAGCAACCATCTCTCCTTCGCCGACTCGGTGTTCCTGCCGCTGATGATCGACCGGCCGGTCGCGTTCCTGGCAAAGAGCGACTATTTCACCGGCCGGGGCATCTCGGGCTGGGCCACCCGTATGTTCATGAAGGCGACCGGACAGCTGCCGATCGATCGCTCCGGGGGAAAGGCCTCTGAGGCATCGCTGAACACGGGTCTGCAGGTGCTGGGCGGCGGTGAGCTGCTGGGGATCTACCCAGAGGGCACCCGCAGTCCCGACGGCCGGCTGTATCGCGGTCGCACCGGCATCGCGCGCATGGCTCTGGAGGCGAAGGTCCCGGTGATCCCGGTGATCATGGTCGACACCGACTCGATGATGCCGATCGGCCGGCGGATGCCGCGGATCGTGCGCGTGGGCGTGGTCATCGGCGAGCCCCTCGACTTCTCGCGCTATGCGGGCATGGAGAACGACCGCTACATCCTGCGGTCGGTGGTCGATGAGATCATGGTGGCCCTGCAGCGACTGGGTCAGCAGCAGTACGACGATGTCTACGCCTCGACGGTCAAGAACCGTCTGCCGTCATCGGCGAAGGGGTGAGTGGTTGCGGCCGATAGACTGAGCGGATGCCGCAGCACCTGGACTCGCTCGATAACTGGCGGAATCTGCCCATCAAGCAGCAGCCGCAGTGGGACGACCCCGATGCGGTGGCCGCGGCATCCGCAGAGATCGCCTCGATGCCTCCGCTGGTGTTCGCCGGCGAGGTCGACGAGCTGCGCGGCAAGCTCGCGCGCGCCGCCGCCGGGCAGGCGTTCCTGCTGCAGGGTGGCGACTGCGCCGAGACGTTCGCGGGCGCCACGGTCGACAAGATCCGCGACCGTGTCAAGACCGTGCTGCAGATGGCCGTCGTGCTCACCTACGGGGCGTCGATGCCGGTCATCAAGATGGGGCGCATGGCCGGGCAGTTCGCCAAGCCGCGCTCCAGCGACACCGAGACCCGCGGCGACGTGACCCTGCCCGCCTACCGTGGTGACATCGTCAACGGCTATGACTTCACCGAGGGCTCGCGTCGCGCCGACCCGCAGCGTCTGCTGCGCGGATACCACACGGCCGCGTCGACCCTCAACATCATCCGCGCCTTCACGCAGGGTGGGTTCGCCGACCTGCGCCAGGTGCACAGCTGGAACCAGGGCTTCGCGCAGAACCCGGCCAACCAGCGGTACGAGCGCCTGGCCGCCGAGATCGATCGCGCCATCAAGTTCATGGCCGCCGCCGGCGCCGACTTCGACGAGCTCAAGCGCGTCGAGTTCTACACCGGGCACGAGGGTCTGCTCATGGACTACGAGCGCCCGATGACACGCATCGATTCGCGCACCGACACGCCCTACAACACCTCGGCGCACTTCGTATGGGTGGGTGAGCGCACCCGCGAACTCGACGGCGCGCACATCGAGTACTTCTCACGCATTCGCAATCCGATCGGCGTGAAGCTCGGCCCCACCACGACACCCGAGACGGCGCTCGCGCTGATCGACAAGCTCGATCCTGAGCGCGAGCCCGGTCGGCTGACGTTCATCACCCGGATGGGCGCGGGCAAGATCCGTGATGCTCTGCCGCCGCTGCTGCGGGCGGTGAAGGATGCCGGAGCCACACCCCTGTGGGTGACCGATCCCATGCACGGCAACGGGATCACGACGCCCACCGGTTACAAGACGCGCCGCTTCGATGACGTGGTCGACGAGGTGCGCGGCTTCTTCGACGCGCACCGTGAGGCGGGCACGTTCCCCGGCGGCATCCATGTCGAGCTCACCGGCGACGACGTGACAGAGTGCCTGGGAGGTTCCGAGCACATCGACGAAGACACCCTCGCGACCCGCTACGAGTCGCTGTGCGACCCGCGCCTGAACCACATGCAGAGCCTCGAGCTCGCGTTCCTGGTGGCCGAGGAACTCGAGAAGCGCTGAGCGGCGCCCTCGCGCCCTACTGCGTGCCGCTGATCTGCAGGTAGACCGAGGTGCCCTTCACGCGCAGTTCGCCCGCGGCCGGGTCGGTGCCCTTCACGGTCGTGAGCGCGTTGGGGAAGATCTTCCAGATCGGCGAGTAGTCGACGGTGAAGCCGTGATCCTGCAGAATCTGGGCGGCCTCGTCGCGGGTCTTGTCAGCAACATCCGGAATCTCGAACAGCTGGGGCCCCTTCGAGACCACGAGCGTCGTCTTGTCACCGGGCCGCCACCACCCACCGCCGTCGCGGTCGGCCATGCTGATGACCGCTCCCTTGGCGACGCTGTCGCTGTACTGCTCAGAGTGCGACGACACTGAGATGTCGTGGTCCTCCAGCACCCCCACGGCATCGTCGAGACTCTTGCCGATCACGCTGGGCAGCGCGCCCAGCGACACCGACAACGTCGCCGAATCGCCCTGGTGCACCGTGCAGCCCTTGCCGCAGTCGACGTCTTTTCCGCCGTCGGCGGGATGCACGGCCACGCCCAGCACGGTGCCCGCCTCGTCGTCGGTGTAGTAGCCGGTGTTCTTCGCGGCCACGTCGATGTGCTCGGCAGCCAGAGCCGAGCGGGCGTCGTCTTCGGCCTTGCCGTTCAATGCCGCGATCTTCGCCTCGGCCGGCCCGAGCGACACGGTGACGGTGACTGCGGACGCCTTGTCCAGTCGTGCACCGGCACCCGGATCAGTGGAGATCACCTGCCCCTCGGCTACGTCGAGGCTGTTCTCGGTCTTCTTCTCGGGTACGAGGTTCGCCTCGACAAGCGCGGTCTGGGCCTGGGCGAAGCTCTTGCCCGTCACCTGCGGCACCGTCACCTGCGAACCGGGTCCTGAGCCGAACCACCACCCCGCACCGGCTGCGGCGGCGGCCAGAAGGATCACCACGACGAACAGCCACACGCCCTTGGTGCGCCGCCGGGTGGTCGCCCGCCGCAGCCGTGTGGTGTTGTCGTCGCCTTCGACGGGCGTGTCGACCTCGACAGTCGGCGCAAGGACCTTCGTCATCCCCTCCGAGTCGAGGCGATCGGATGCGACGACCCCCGACACCGCGAGAGTGCGCTGCACCTGCGGCGCAATGCCCAGCTGCTGCTCGATCTCGCGCAACCGCCGCAGCATCTCGTCCGCGTCGACGGGGCGCTCGTCGGGGGACTTCTCGGTGGCCCACAGCACGAGCTCATCGAGCGGCTCGGGCACCCCCGGGTTGCGCACACTCGGACGCGGCACCGATTCGGTGGCGTGCTGGAAGGCTATCTGCATGGGCTGCTCGCCCTTGTACGGCTGCTCGCCGGTGAGCATCTCGTAGAGCATGATGCCCAGCGCATAGATGTCGCTGCGGGCGTCGGCGGTGCCGCGGGTGACCAGCTCGGGAGCGAGGTAGGCGATGGTGCCCAGCAGCATCTGGCCGCTGCCCGTGTTGGCGGTCGTGGCACGCGCCAGACCGAAGTCGCCGATCTTTATACGGCCGTCTTCGGCCAGCAGCACGTTCTCGGGCTTGACATCGCGGTGCACGATGCCGGCGCGGTGCGCGGCAGAGAGTCCGGAGAGCACGGCATCCATGATCGTCACCGTCTGGGCGACGGTCAGGCGTTTCTGCTCGCGCAGCAGTTCGCGCAGCGTGATGCCGGGCAGGTACTCCATAACCAGATAGGCCATCTCGCCCTCTTGGCCCTGATCGAACACGTTGACCACGTGCGGGTCGGCCAACCGGGCGGCGGCGCGGGCCTCCTGGATGAACCGGCTCTGGAACACGGCGTCGTCGCTGAGGTGGCTGTGCATGACCTTCAACGCCACCCGGCGCTCCAGCCGCAGGTCGGTGGCGACATACACGGTGGCCATGCCGCCGCGGGCGATCCGTGCGCGCACCCGGTATCGGCCGTCGACGAGACGTCCGATCAGGGGGTCGGCCTGCGCACTGGTGGTCACCCTGGAAGTCTACGGAGAAGCCGGCGCGACCCCGGGCAGCGGCTCACTTGATCGCGGCGAGCCACGCGTACGCGGGCTTCTCCCACTGTGCGTAGCGAGTGGGGTACGCCGAGATCTGCACGGCCTGCGCCGCATCGGCGAAGCTCATCTTCTCCCAGCCCGGAATATCCAGCAGCCCGCGGGTGACGGTGCCATTGGGGTCGGACGGGCCACCGAAGAACGCCCGGGTGGCCCGCTCGGCGTCGCGCACCTGTGCCTCGGTGCCCCAGCCGGTGCTCGGGCGCTGTTGGAACAGCCCGAGCGAGTCGCGGTCGCCGTAATCGAGATTGCGCAGCCCCGATTCCTGCATCGCCGTGCCCAGCGCTATGGCGATGCCGCGGTTGGAGACACCCAGAGCACGACCGATGCGCACGATCAGGCGCGCGTTGGCCGCCTGCTCGGTGGTCAGCCCCGGAATGCCGCTGGTGGGGATCGTGACCTTCTGGCCCGGGTAGATGATCGAGCTGAAGTCCATTCCGTTCGCCTTGAGCAGTGCGGCCACGCTCACGCCGTGCTTGGCAGCGATCGCCGACATCGTGTCGCCCGCGGTCACGGTGTAGGTCTGACCGGGCAGCACCGTGCCGCCCGATGACGTGGACTGCGTCTTGGTCGCCGGCGTGGTCGCCGACTTCTTCGTGCTGGGGGCCGTGCTGCTCTTGGCGGATGCCGCAGCCGGCGCAGCTTTGCCGGGGATGACGAGCTTCTGCCCGGGGTAGATGATCGACGACCAGCGCAGTTTGTTGGCATTGAGCACAGCCTGCGTGGACAGCCCATGGGCGCGTGCGATGGCCCCCACGGTGTCGCCGGAGCGCACCGTATAGCTCGCCGAGGATGTCACCTTTGTGGTGGTCGCGGGTGTGGGGGCCTTCTCGGAGGCCGTCGTCGTCTTGGCCGCCCCCGAGGGGGCGGTGAGTCGGATCGTCTGGCCGGGGTAGATGACCGTCGACCAGCCCAGACCGTTCCACGCGAGCAGGTCGGCGGTGCGCAGGCCGTACCGCGCAGCGATGGCGCTGATGGTATCGCCGCGCACGATCTTGTGCGTGGTCGGGTTCTTCTTGGCCGCGGCGACGATGTCGGCCGCGGGAGCCAGGGTGGCGGCAAGCGCGGCGTCGAAGCCCGAGACGATCGTCACGCCGACAGCCTGCGGCACCAGGTGCGGCGTCGCCGGCGCCTGCGGCTGCCGCGACCGCTCAGCGCCGGTGTCGGCGGCGTGCGCAGCGGGTGCGCCGGCCAGCGACAGAGCGAGCGAGCCGGCGATGGCCGCCGGCAGCGCTGCGGTGGTGGTACGACGAATGGCGCTGTGCGAATCTGGCACGAGTTTCCCCCCTCGGTGACCATCAAACCGTGTCACGGATGAGCATTTCTGTCAACGTGTGATAAACATGTGGATTCTGTTACTGATGTGACTCCTGTGCCTCGGCGGCAGGACGAGGACGTGATCGCAACGCGCTCGTGAGCATGAGATAGTTGCCTGGTGACCGGTGAGAATGCAGCATCCGCTTCGACCGAATGGCTGTCGCTGCCCGAGGTCGCCGAACTTCTCGGCGAGTCTGTCGGGCGCGTGCGCAGCATGCTCGACGATCGTCAACTCGTCGCGACGCGCCGGCAGGGGCCGCTCACGGTTCCCTCGGTGTTCTTCGTCGACGGTGAGATCCTCTCGTCGCTGCGCGGCACCCTTTTCGTCTTGCACGACGTGGGCTTCACCGACGACGAGTCGATCGATTGGCTTTTCGCACCCGAGGATTCCATCGGGATGCCGCCGATCGAGGCTCTGCGTCAGGGGCGCAAGAGCGAGGTGCGCAGGGTGGCCCGCGCCCTGGCCTGATCTCTCACGAGGTGCGCTGGGCTGCGGCCCGCGCGAGGTCGCGCAGGTGCCCGACCGCTGCATTGCCCAGGCGGGCGCCGGCCAAGGCCCGGTCGGCGGTGCGCACATAACCGGCGATGAGGTCTTCGACGCGGTCGAGGGCGCCGGTGTCCTGAATGGTGCGCTGCAACGAGGCCACCTGCCCGGCGTCGAGGTCGACGTCGCCGATGAGTTCGTCGATCAGGCGGCGCGTGCCCGGTGAGAGTGCCTCGCGCGCGTACGCGATGAGCACGGTGCGCTTGCCCTCGCGAAGATCGTCGCCGGCCGGCTTGCCGGTCTCGTGTTCGTCGCCGAACACCCCCAGCACGTCATCGCGCAGCTGGAAGGCCATCCCGACCGGGTGCCCGAACTCCGCCAGGGCGCGAAGCTGCGACTGGTCGGCCCCGGCCAGGCGCGCGCCGATCAGCAGGGGCTGCTCGACGCTGTACCGAGCCGACTTCAACGACGCGACCCGCAGCGCGCGCTCGGCATGCTCGGTGTCGGGGGCGGTGACGTGTGCCGACTCCTCGGCGATGTCGAGGAACTGACCGATCGTCACGTCGCGGCGCATCATGGCGTATTGACGGCGGGCTGCCGCCGCTCTCGTGTCGGGCGCGGTGCTCAGGGCCGTCTCGAGCAGATCGTCGCTGAGGGCGACGAGCAAGTCGCCCAGCAGAATGCCGGCGGCCCGTCCGAATGCGGCGGCATCTCCGCGCCATCCGGCGTCGAGGTGGGCGTTCTCGATGCGCCGGTGCGCCGACGGGCGGCCACGGCGCGTGTCGGAGTTGTCGATGATGTCGTCGTGCACGAGGGCTGCCGCATGGAAGACCTCCAGGGCCGCGGCGGCGCCGATCACGGCGCTCTCCGGCGTGCTCACCGGCGGGGTTGACACCTCGGAGACGGCCTGGTAGCCGGTGAGGCAGAAACGGGCGCGCAGGCGCTTGCCTCCGGCGACGGCGGCGGCGGCGGCATCCAACATCCGCGCCGCCTCGGGCCCGTAACCTGCCGTCTGCTCGCGCTGTGCCGTGAAGAAGTCTTCCACTTGCTGGGAAACGGCCGCAACGGGGTCGACGAGGGATGCCACGGGCCTAGCCTAGTGAGCAGAGCCACGAGTAGACTTGTGGGAAGCCAGTTCACCCGAGGGGGATGCATGCCACTCTCCGAACAAGAGCAGCGTCTGCTCGACGAGATGGAACGCCATCTCATGCAAAACGACGCCGATGTCGTGCACGCGTCGCGCGATGGCCGCGCCCTCAGCTACCGCAACATCGTGTACGGCAGCGTATTGGTGCTGATCGGCCTCGGCGGCCTGATCGCCGGCGTCGCCGTTCCGCTCGTCTTCGTCGGGGTGATCGGCTTCGTGCTGATGCTCGGCGGAGTCGTGCTCGCGGTCACACCGGCCCGAGGCAGCCGGGGGCAGCGAGAGCGCTCGGATGCGCCCGCAGCAGGCAAGCCCGCTCCGTCATTCATGGACCGCATGAACGACCGGTGGGATCGCCGACAAGAAGAACGCTGACCCGCCCGGACGTACACCGGGCGCACACCAGACACCGACCCTCGGGTCGGTGTCTTTTTTTGTGCCGTTTTCTGCGCCGGAAGGGCGTGGGGGAGCGTCGGTGGGGGAAACGACGGTGTGGTGGTGGTGAAGTGGAGGAGAGTGGAGTAAAGTGGCGTGAAACCTCACGGGGGGCCGGACGAAGGGGGGTGATCGGCGATGTTGCTCGGAACGCACACTCCGAAGCTCGACGACAAGGGCCGCGTCATCCTGCCCGCCAAGTTCCGCGACGACCTCGGAGCCGGCGTGGTGGTCACCCGCGGTCAGGAGCGCTGCCTCTATGTCTTCGCCACCGACGAGTTCGAGCGCATCCACGAGCGCATCCGTGAGGCCCCCCTGACAAACAAGCAGGCCCGTGACTTTCTGCGCATGTTCCTTTCCGGAGCCAGCGCCGAGAAGCCCGACAGCCAGAACCGCATCACCCTTCCCGTTCCGCTGCGCACCTATGCCGGTCTGCAGAAGGAGCTCGTGGTCACCGGTGTGGGAGCCCATGCCGAGATCTGGGACGCCGACGCGTGGAACGCCTACGCCGAGAGCAACGAGACCGCATACGCCGAGATGGAGCAGGAGGTGATCCCGGGACTGTTCTGATCCTGGTTCGTGATGCCCAGCCGCTCACGCCCTGACGCACTTCCCCGGCGCCAGGTCAGAGCGGATGGGGATCAGGATCCGGGAACAGACCCCGCACGACGACGATGGACATCCGCGACATCCACACCCCGGTTCTGCTCGAGCGCTGTCTCGAACTTCTCGGCCCCGCCCTCGAACGCGACGACGCCGTGCTCGTCGACGCGACGCTGGGCATGGGCGGGCACACCGAGGCGTTTCTCGACCGCTTTCCGCGGCTGCACGGGATCGGCCTGGACCGCGACACCGAGGCGCTGCGCATCGCCGAAGAACGTCTGGCGCGCTTCGCGGATCGCGTCACCTTCGTGCACACGGTCTACGACGGGATCGCCGACGCGGTGGCAGCTTCGGGCGGCAGCGTCGATGCGGTGCTCTTCGACCTGGGCGTCTCGTCGCTGCAGCTCGACGAAGCAGACCGTGGCTTCGCCTATGCGCAAGACGCCCCGCTGGACATGCGGATGGATCAGTCGGCCGGAATCACCGCCGCCGACGTGCTGGCCACGTACGGCGAAGGCGATCTTCGACGCATCTTCGAACGCTACGGCGAAGAGAAGCTCGCCGGCCGCTACGCGCGGGCCATCATCGCCGCGCGCGGCCGGGAGTCGATCGAGCGGTCGGGTCAGCTGGTGCGCATTCTCAGCGACGCCACGCCAGCCGCGGCCCAGCGCGCGGGGCACCCCGCCAAGCGGGTGTTCCAGGCGCTGCGCATCGAAGTCAACGCCGAACTGGTCGCCGTCGAGCACGCCATCCCGGCGGCCCTGCGCACCCTGCGGGTGGGCGGGCGCATCGTCGTGCTGTCGTATCAGTCGCTCGAAGACCGCATCGTCAAGCGCGCTCTTGCTGCGGCATCCACCTCCACGGCCCCGGCGGGCCTGCCCGTTGAACTGGCCGAGCACGCCCCCCGCTTTCGCCTGCTGGTCAAGGGCGCCGAGCAAGCATCCGACCACGAGCGCGCACGCAACCGACGTGCCGCGCCCGTGCGGCTGCGCGCCGCAGAGCGCGTGCGCCCCGATGAAGCGAAGGACATCGTATGAGCACCGCGACCGCCACCGTCCGCCCCCTGGCGGCGCCTCCGGCACCGTCGGCACCGTCGTCGTCCACCGAGCGTCGGCTGCGCGCGCTCGAGCGGCCCGATCGGCGCCCCAAGCCGCGCCTGCTCTACGGACTGGTCGCCGTCGCGGGGGCGCTGGCCATCGTCGGAGCGCAGATGGTGCTGTCGGTGATGACCACCCAGAGCTCGTATGAGATGGCCCGCCTGAACGCGCAGCAGCGTGAGTTGACTCTGCAGAAGCAGGTGCTGGGCGACGAGCTGACCGGGCTGAACTCGCCGCAGTATCTCGCCTCCAACGCCGCCGCACTCGGCATGGTGGTCGACACGTCGCCAAGCTATCTGCGACTCAGCGACGGCAAGATCCTGGGCGCGCAGAAGGCAGCGTCGTCGAAGTCGGCGATCAGCCTCGGCAAGGGCACCGTCGCCAACAAGCTCATCGCCGACACGCCGTTGGTCACCGACCCCGATGCCACCATCGACGGCAGCACAGCCACGACGCCCAGCACGACGGAAAACGTGACACCCGTGCCCGTGACCGACGGCCTGCCCACTGTGCGCACACACTGAGATCATGACCACACGCAGCACTCGCAGTCCGCGCCGCCGCACGGTGGTCGCCCTCTCCGTCGTCTTGATCATCCTGTGCGCGTTCGTCATCAGGCTCGTCGACATCCAGGTCGTCAACGCCAAGGAGAACATCGACCGCGCCATGGAGCACGGTCTGAGCACCACGCAGGTGCTCGCCGGCACCCGTGGCTCGATCGTCGACGCGAACGGCACGCCGTTGGCCGTGGGAACACTCAGCTACACCTGCCAGTTCAGCCCGAACATCGTGCGCACGCTGACCCGCCACACCGACGGAGGCCAAGAGGTCGAGGTCACGTGGAACGAGATCTCGGCGAAGATCGCGGAGATCACCGGGCAGAGCGTCGACGAGGTGCGCGCCATCGTCTCCGACGCGCTGGTGGCCAACCCCGACGCGCAGTATGCGCCGCTGAAGAGCGGCCTGTCGACCGAACAGTATCGGCAGATCGCCGAGTTGGGTGCCGACTATGTGTCGTGCTCACCCGAGGCGGCCCGGACCTACCCGAACGGCGCTGTCGCGGGCAACCTCATCGGATTCGTCGGCAGCGACGGCACTGCGCTGGCGGGCCTGGAGAAGCAGCAGAACACGTGCCTGACGCCCGTCGACGGCTCGCTGACCTTCCAGAATGGCCGCGACGGTGTGATCATCCCCGGCACCGAGACCGAGAAGCCCGCGCAGAACGGCGGCACCCTGAAGCTGACCATCGACTCGGATCTGCAGTGGTACATGCAGCAACTCGCCGAGCAGGCGACGAAAGAGACCGGGGCGAAGTACGCCACCATCAGCGTGCTCGATGTCACCACGCACAAGCTCAAGGCCGCCGCCGAGTACCCCACTGTCGACCCCAACGATTTCAACGCCACCGGTTCGTACCAGTTCAGCCGCATCTTCAACTCGCAGTTCGAGCCGGGCTCGACGTTCAAAGGCATCACGGCGGCGACACTGATAGATTCCGGGGCGGCGACGCCGACCTCGACCGCTCAGGTGCCCGACATCAAGCACTTCTCCAACGGCGCGGTCGTCAACGACGCTTTCACGCACGGCACCTCGACCTATACGCTCGCCGGCGTGCTGATGGACTCGTCGAACGTCGGCGCCTCGGTGTTCAGCGAGCGCACCACACTGGAGACCCGATACGACTATCTGAAGAAGTTCGGGATCGGCGACGGCAGCGCCATCGGCTTTCCCGGCGAGACGCAAGGCATCGTGCACCCGTACCAGGACTGGGACAACCAGATGCGGTACGACACCGCGTACGGTCAGGGTCTGACCACGACGGTCCCCGAGCTGCTGACCGCGTATGAGGCGCTCATCGACGGGGGAGTGAAGTACCCGATCCAGCTCATCGACTCGTGCACCGCCGCCGACGGGTCGGTGGTCACCCCGACGCTGCCGAAGGCGACCCGAGTGATCAGCGAGAAGACCTCGGCCCAGATGCGCGAGGTCTTCGAAAACGTCGCCCTGCAGTCGAACTCGTACGCCGACATGGTCAAGATCCCCGGCTACCGGATCGGGGTCAAGACCGGTACCGGTCAGATCGCCGAGAACGGGCATTACAAGGCAGGCGTCTACTACACGACCATGATCGGCTTCGCTCCCGCCGACGACCCCCAGTACCTGGTCGCTGTCACGCTGGATGAGCCCACTAAGGTAAGGTCGTCTACGGCCAACGCGCCCACCTTCGTAAAGGCCATGACCCAGGTTCTGAAGACCTATCGGGTGATGCCCTCCACCACCAAGCCGACGATGCTGCCGAAGTTCGGCTGACGCGCCGCACCGCAGACATGATCGCTCTCACTCTTGCCCAGATCGCCCACGCCGTGGGCGGCCAGTTGCATACCACCGAACCCGACACCGACCAGAGCGTCGTGTCGGGGGTCGTCGACACCGACTCGCGGCTCATCGAACCCGGTGGGATCTTCATCGCCAAGCCTGGCGAGACCACCGACGGCCACCTGTTCGTGGGTGCGGCGGTCGAAAACGGCGCGGCTCTGGCCATCGTCGAGCACGTCGTCGATGTTCCGGTCTCGCAGATCGTCGTCACTGATGTCGTGCGGGCCTTGGCCGACCTGGCCCGTGAGGTCGTCGCGCGGGTGCGTGCGGCGGGCCGCCTGAAGATCGTCGGCATCACCGGGTCGAACGGCAAAACCACGACCAAGAACCTGCTCGCCCGCATTCTGCAGGACGAGGGGGAGACGATCGCCCCGCGTGCCTCGTTCAACAACGAGGTGGGGGCGCCACTGACCATGCTGCGAGTGACGGATGCCACGCAGTACCTTGTCTGCGAGTTCGGAGCTGCAGGCCCCGGCGCCATCGCGCACCTTGCGGGGCTCGTCGAGCCTGATGTGGGCGTCGTGCTCATGGTCGGCTTGGCCCACGCCGGAGGATTCGGCGGCATCGAGGGTACCGCGAAAGCCAAGGCCGAACTCGTGCAGGCGCTGCGGCCCGGGGGCATCGCCGTGCTCAACGCCGATGACGCACGCGTGGCTGCCATGGCATCGATAGCCCACGAACGTGGACTGTCGGTGCGCCGCTTCGGCACGGTGGCCTCGGCCGATGTGCGCGCCGAAGACATCGAGACCGATGCCGACGGCACGCGCTGCACCCTCATCATCGACGGGGCACGCCTGCCGCTGCGCCTGCGTGTGCTGGGCGCCCACCACGTCTGGAACGCGATGGCGGCCCTGACGGCGGCCGCGGCCCTGGGCGTCGACCCCGAGCGGGCACTGACGCGACTGGAGACCGTCGAACTCGCCGAACGCTGGCGCATGCAGCCGTTGGGTAACGATCGCGTGCGCATCATCAACGACGCGTACAACGCGAGCCCTGACTCGATGGCGGCTGCGCTGCGCACACTGGCGCAGATCACGGGACCGGGCCAGCGCACCGTCGCGGTGCTGGGGGCGATGAGCGAGCTGGGCGAATATGCGGGCGAGGAGCACGACCGCATCGGCGAGCTGGCGGTGCGGCTGCGCATCCAGCGCATCGTGGTGATCGGCTCCGAGGCGCGCCGCATGTTCCTGGCGGCCGTCGGCGAAGGCTCGTGGGATGACGAGGCCGTGTTCTTCGAGACCGCCGACGAGGCCTTCGACTATCTGCTCACCGAACTGCGCGACGGTGATCGCGTGCTGGTCAAATCGTCCAACTCGGCGGGGCTGCGTTTCCTCGGCGATCGTCTGGGAGAATCGTTCTCGTGAGATCCCTCCTGACAGCGGCTGCGGTCTCGCTCGCGTTCACCCTCTTCCTCACTCCGGTCTTCCTGCGGCTGTTCCGGCGCTGGGGCTGGGGGCAGGTGATCCGCACCCCCGAAGACCCACACAACCCCAGCCACGCCGCCAAGCGCGGCACGGTGACCATGGGCGGCACGATCTTCATCGTCGGCAGCATCGTCGGCTATCTCGTGGGCTGCTACACCGGCAACAACCCGCCCACGGTGTCGGGGTGGCTGGTCATCTGGATGATGGTCGGGTTCGGCGTCGTCGGCTTCGTCGACGACTTCATGAAGGTGCGCAAGCAGCGCAGTCTGGGCCTGAGCGGCTGGCCGAAGGTTCTCGGACAGATCATCGTCACGGTGCCGTTCGGCATCTTCGCGCTGCAGTTCCCGAACGCGTACAACCAGACACCCGCCTCGGGATTCGTGTCGTTCTTCCGCGACATCCCGGTGCTCAATCTCTTCGCGCTCGGCACCGCCATCGGGTGGATCCTCTACCTGCTGTGGATCAGCTTCATCGGCGTCGCGTGGTCGAACAGCACGAACGTCACCGACGGCCTGGACGGCCTGGCCACCGGCATCGGCGTGTTCACCATCGCGGCGATGAGCCTGGCCACGTTCTGGCAGTTCCAGCAGGCCTGCTCGGCCGAGGCACTGTTGGCCGCCTACCAGCCTGCCTGCTATGCCACGCGCGACCCGCTCGACCTCACGATCATCGCGGCGTCGTTCGTGAGCGCTCTCGTCGGCTTTCTGTGGTGGAACGCCCCGAAGGCGAAGGTCTTCATGGGTGACGTCGGCTCGATGTCGATCGGTGGGGTGATCGCTGCGATGTCGATCCTCTCGCACACCGAGATCCTCGCCGTGTTCGTGGCCGGCGCCTTCATCATCGGTCCCGGATCGGTGATTCTGCAGCGCATCTACTTCAAGGCGACCCGGGGCAAGCGCCTCTTCCTGATGAGCCCGTTCCACCACCACCTCGAGATGCGCGGCTGGGCCGAGATCACGATCGTCGTGCGCATGTGGATCATCGCCGGCATCCTCGCCGTCACCGGCATCGGGCTCTTCTACGTGGAATGGCTGTCGCTGACGTGAGCGGGCCCCTGTCGTCACTGACCAGCTGGCATGCCGACTGGACCGGATTGCGCGTGGCGGTGCTCGGCCTGTCGGTGACCGGATTCTCGGTCGCCGACACCCTCGCCGAACTGGGCTGTGAGGTGCTCGTGGTCACCGAGCAGGCCGACGAGCAGTACGCGCGTCTGCTTCCGGTGATCGGTGCACGCCTGTATGAGGGTGGGCTTGACGAGGTGCCCGCCACGCTCATCGAGTTCACCCCCGACGTCGTCGTGGCCTCGCCCGGCTTCGCGCCGCACCACCCGGTCGTGCGCTGGGCGCTGGATGCCGGCGTCGCGCTGTGGGGCGATCTCGAACTGGCCTGGCGGGTGCGCGACAAGGTGGTGCGAGGCGACGGGCGTCCCGCTGACTGGGTGCTGATCACCGGCACGAACGGCAAGACGACCACGACGCAGATGACCGCCGCGATGCTGGCCGCCGGCGGTCTGCGCGCCGCGCCCTGCGGCAACATCGGCGTGCCCGTGCTCGACGCGGTGCGTGACCCGGCCGGATTCGACGTGCTCGTGGTCGAGGTCTCCAGTCACCAGCTCTGGTATCTCTCCCACCAGGTCACCGGGCCCGCACCGGTGTCACCGCACGCGAGCGTGTGTCTGAACCTGGCCCCCGACCACCTGCAATGGCATGGGTCGTTCGAGGCCTACCGCGAGGCGAAGGCTTTCGTGTATGCGAACACCCGCGTCGCGTGCGTGTACAACCGGGCAGATGCCGCGACCCGGCGCATGGTCGAAGACGCCGACGTCGTCGAGGGCGCCCGCGCCATCGGATTCGGCCTGGATGTGCCCGGGCCCAGCGACCTGGGCGTCGTCGACGGCATCCTTGTCGACCGGGCGTTCCTTGACGACCGGCGCACGACGGCGCTGGAACTGTGCACGCTGGACGACCTCGCCGCGGCGGGGCTTTCCGCACCGCACATCGTCGCCAACGCCCTGGCGGCTGCCGCCCTCGCGCGGTCTCTGGATGTCGCTCCGGCGGCGATCCGCGAGGCGCTGCGCGGGTTCCATCTCGACGCGCATCGCATCGAGGTGGTCGCGAGGGCGGACGGCATCACCTGGGTGGACGATTCGAAGGCCACGAACCCGCACGCTGCGGCATCCTCGCTGGCTGCACACCCGGGCGCGGTCTGGATCGTCGGAGGACTTCTCAAGGGCGTGGACATCGCCGAGCTCGTGGCGGCGCGCGGTTCGGGCTCGAAGGCGGCGATCGTCATCGGCGTGGATCGCACCCCGATCGTGGCGGCGTTCGCACGACACGCGCCGGCAGTGCCGGTGATCGAGGTCGATGCCGGTGAAACTGAGGATGTCATGGCGCGAGTCGTCGAGATCGCGGCGGGGATCGCCGGTGACGGGGATGTGGTGCTCCTCGCCCCCGCAGCGGCATCCTTTGATCAGTTCTCGTCCTACGCCGACCGGGGGCGTCGTTTCGCCGCCGCCGTGCAGGAGCTGATCGCAAGGGGGGACGATGACCAGCACGACGATCCGTCCTCCGCACGGGGCCGCTGAGAATCCCGACCGGCGCCCCGGACTGTCGGCGCGGGTCGTGCTGGGCCGGGTGTTCGCGCCGGTGCCCAGTGAGTTCCTGCTGATCCTGTCGACCGCGCTGCTCTTGACCGGCTTCGGTCTGGTGATGGTGCTTTCTGCGACATCCGCCGTCGGGTCAGCCAACGGCGACAAGCCCTATGAGGCGCTGATCAAGCAGGCGGTGTTCGCGGCCCTCGGCATTCCGATGATGCTCATCGCCAGCCGTTTCTCGATCGCGTTCTGGAAGAAGATCGCGTGGCCGGCCCTGATCGCGGCAACCGCGTTCCAGATGCTCGTGTTCACCCCGCTGGGAATCAACAACGCCGGCAACACGAACTGGATCCGCATCGCCGGTCTGCAGGCCCAGCCCTCCGAGTTCCTCAAACTCACGCTCGCGTTGTGGCTGGGTTACGTGCTGTTCCGCAAGCGTACGCTGCTGGGGCTGTGGCGGCACGTGTTCATTCCCGTGGTGCCGGTCTCGATAGCGGTGATCGCCACGGTGATGGCCGGTCACGACCTGGGCACCGCCATGATCCTGGTGCTCATCGTGCTGGCGGCGCTGTTCTTCTCGGGGGTGAAGCTGCGCCTTTTCATCCTGCCGCTGGTGGTCGGCGTCGCAGGCGTCGGGGTGCTGGCGGTGACCAGCTCGAACCGGCTGAACCGCATCCTCACCCTGTTCGATCCCGTCTGCGCCGACTACGACAATGCCTGCTATCAGCCCCTGCACGGCATCTGGGGCTTGGCCAGCGGGGGGATCTTCGGGCTCGGTCTGGGCAACTCGAAGCAGAAGTACGACTGGCTGCCCGCCGCCGCCAACGACTACATCTTCGCGATCGTCGGAGAAGAGCTCGGCCTGATCGGGTGCATCGTCGTGCTGCTGCTGTTCGCCCTTTTCGCCGTCGGCGCCTTCCACATCGTGCGCAAGACGAACGACCCGTTCGTGCGCATCGTCTCGGGTGCTGTCACACTGTGGATCGTCGGCGAGGCGCTGCTGAACATCGGCGTCGTGCTGCGGGTGTTCCCGGTGCTCGGCGTTCCGCTGCCGTTCATGTCGCAGGGCGGCACCTCGCTGCTGTCGACGCTGCTGGCATGCGGGGTGCTGCTCTCATTCGCCCGGTCGCTGCCGGCGAAGAAACCGGCCGTGACCGGTTAGCCTCGTCTGGTGACGACGTACCTTTTGGCTGGCGGGGGCACCGCTGGGCATGTGAACCCGCTGCTGGCGGTCGCCGACGGGCTGCGCCGGCGCGAGCCCGACGCCGACGTGCTCGTTCTCGGCACGCGCGAGGGGCTCGAGGCCCGTCTGGTGCCCGAGCGCGGCTACGAACTGCTCTTCGTCGACAAGGTGCCCTTCCCGCGGCGCCCGAATCGGGATGCCGCAGCCTTTCCGTCTCGCTTCCGCCGGGCGATCGTGCAGGTGCGCACTCTCCTGCGCGAACGTGACGTCGACGTCGTGGTCGGCTTCGGCGGCTACGCCGCGGCGCCGGCCTATGTCGCGGCGCGCCGCGAGGGCGTGCCGTTCGTCGTGCACGAGGCCAACGCGAAGCCGGGCCTGGCCAATGTGCTCGGCGCCCGTCGCGCCGCCGCCGTGGGCGTGGCGTTCGCGGGCACGCCGCTGCGCCGCGCTGAACTGGTCGGGATGCCGCTGCGCCGCGAGATCGTCGACCTCGACCGTGCGGCGGCCCGCGACGAGGCGGCCGCCTTCTTCGGCCTCGATGCCGCGCAGCCCGTGCTGCTCGTTTTCGGCGGCTCGCTGGGGGCGCGACGACTCAACGATGCCTTCGGCGGGGCGTGGCGCGACGTGCTCTCGGTCGGCTGGCAGCTCGTGCATGTGACGGGGGAGCGCAGCGAGCTGGCCGACCCCGGCGTGGCGGGCTACGCCGTGCGCCGGTACATCGACCGCATGGACTACGCCTTCGCCCTCGCCGATGTCATCGTGTCGCGCTCGGGGGCTGCCACCGTCAGCGAGGTCAGCGCCTTGGGCATCCCGGCGGTGTACGTGCCCTATGCCGTCGGCAACGGCGAGCAGAGCCTGAACGCCGCCGCGGCGGTGCGCGCGGGTGCCGCGCGACTCATCGCCGATGGCGAGTTCACCGCCGACCGTGTGCGCGGTGAGATCGTGCCGCTGTTGAGCGATGGCGCGGCACTGGAGGCCATGCGCACCGCCGCGGCATCCGCCGGCACACGCGCCGGCACCGAGAATGTCATCGCGCTGATTGATCGGGCGCTCGGGCGCTAGAGCCGTCACGCGCCGGCGCGCAGCGCGGCCGCAGCGATCTGAAGCGCCTCGTCGGCATCGAGCCCGAGGGCGCGGACCTTTTCGACGAACGCCGCCGCCGCCCGCTGAGCCTGCTGGCGCACCGGGTCATGGTCCAGGCTCACGAAGCTGCCGGCGCGTCCCCGGGTCTCGATGATGCCGGATGCCTCAAGCTCGCGATACGCGCGGGCGACGGTACCCGGCGCGACCCCGAGGTCGTCGGCCAGGCGCCGCACGGTGGGCAGGCGCTCGCCCGCGGCGAGCTCTCCGGATGCCACGGCCTCGACGAACTGCGCGCGCAGCTGCTCGAACGGTGGGAGGGCGCTGGACGGGTCGATGGTGATCATGCGAGGCCCCCGGTCAGTGTGGGACGCAACGGCGGCCGCACGCGGTCGGCGCCGGCGAGATAAACCAGCTGCACGAACGGGATGCCGACAAAGGTGAACGCCGTCGTGGTCGGCGCACTCGCCCCGCTGCTGATCGCGGTCATCAGGAGTGCACCCACGGGTAGCGAGCTGGCCATGGCGGCGGCCATGCGCAGGGTGTTCACCGTGTTCGCGCGGAACAGGTCGTCCCATGCCAGCTCGAGTGCGTCACCGGCGGCCTGCGGAGCCGCCAGCACATGGTGCTCCATCCACAGCGTCCACGATGACACGATGAGGGCGGCGGTGAAGCACACGACGAGAATGATGAGCGGCCGGTTTGTGGGGTGGGCGAGCGGCACCACGACGGCGGTGCCGACCGCGGCCAGCGCGAGCAGCACCCGCGGCAGTGCCGTGAGCGTCCGACCCAGATAGTGCGCCGTGCGCACGCGGCGGACGTGAGCCACCCGCACCGCGTGTGTCGGCGGTGTGAACAGCGGATGCCGCGTCTGGTATACGACGCCGGTGACGGCGAAGACACCGCAGACCAACACCAGCAGCAGCAGCCACGCGGTGCTCGCATTCGCGGCCGCCGGCGCGACGACAGCGACCGCGCCGTACGCGACGATGGCCAGCAGTGCGGCCCACATGTTGACCGTCGCGCGTGCGCGGACGGCGTTGGCCACCCTGGTACGCAGGGCGTCCGAGCCCAACGGCGGGCCGGCACGCAGTGCGGTCTGCTGTGCGCGGCGCTGTGACCAGTGCGGGCGCGACATCACGAAGAGGCAGACAATCGGCATCGCCGCGATGACGGCGAACCAGACGACGGTGACGAGACGCTCATCCATGGATCGTTTGTACCACCCATTGTTCATATGTGTCAATACAAATCAGCCCTCCAGCATCCTCCCAGCGCGCCACGGCCGGGCCGATCGACCGTCGAACTTAGGATGGATCCGACATGATCAGACCCGATTTGAGCCTTCCCATCCCCGACGAGATCCGTGCCGCGCACTTCATCGGCATCGGTGGTTCGGGCATGTCAGGGCTGGCGCGGATGTTCCTGGCCCGCGGCATCCGGGTGTCCGGGTCCGACCGCGCCGACAGCGCGAACCTCCGTGCCCTCGCCGAGCTGGGCGCCGACGTGCACATCGGGCACGACGCCGCACACCTCGGCGACGCCGACACCGTGATCCACACGGGGGCGATCTGGCCCGAGAACCCCGAGTACCTCGCTGCGAAAGAGCGCGGCCTGGCTGTCATCCACCGTTCGCAGGCACTGCATTGGCTCATCGGCGGGCGACGCCTCGTCTCGGTGGCCGGTGCCCATGGCAAGACCACCTCGACGGGCATGATCGTCACCGCGCTGCAGGCGCTGGATGCCGACCCCACCTTCGTCAACGGGGGAGTGATAGCGCAGCTGGGGGCCTCCAGCGGCACCGGCTCTGACGAGCTTTTCGTGATCGAGGCCGACGAGTCCGACGGCACCTTTCTGCTCTACGACACCTCGGTCGCGCTTGTCACCAACGTCGACCCCGACCACCTCGACCACTACGGCACCGGTGATGCCTTCTATGCGGCATTCGCGCAGTTCGCGAACCAGGCGCGCGAGGCCGTCGTCATCTCGGCCGACGATCCCGGCGCACGGCGGGTGACCGGCAGCATCACGCATGCGAACGTGATCACGTTCGGGCAGGCACAGGGCGCGGACGTGCGCGTGTCGGATGTGGTCACCGATGGGCCGGTATCGTTCACCCTGACCCACGGAGCCGTGTCGGTGCGGGCGCAACTGGCCGTGCCCGGTGCCCACAATGCCGTCAACGCGGCAGGGGCCGCCGCCGTGCTTGTCACTCTCGGCCACGACCTCGAGTCGGCGGTGCGTGCCATCGAGGGCTTCACCGGCACGGTGCGCCGCTTCGAGCTTCACGGCATCGAACGCGGAGTGAGCGTGTACGACGACTATGCGCACCACCCCACCGAAGTGGCTGCGGCCTTGGATGCCGCGCGCACCGTCATCGGTGACGGCCGCATCATCGCGGTGCATCAGCCGCACACCTTCTCGCGCACCCAGCAGATGCACCGCGAGTTCGCCGAGGTGCTCGAATCGCGTGCCGACCACACGGTCGTTCTCGACGTGTACGGCGCGCGAGAAGACCCGATCCCGGGGGTGACCGGCCGGCTCGTCAGCGACGACTTCGCCGATGCCGCCCGGGTGCGCTACGTCGAAGACTGGCAGGAGGCCGCCGACTACACCGCATCGATCGCCCGGGCCGGTGACTACGTCATCACGCTCGGCTGCGGAAACGTGTACCTGATCATCCCGCAGGTGCTGCAGGCGCTCGCGGCCGGAGAATGACCCGTGCGTCGGCCCACGCCTCTGCCCGCTCCGCCACGAGCCCAGCGTCCCGAGCGGGCGCACGCCCCCGAATCGCACGAGGCAGAGCCCGAGCCGACGGCCCCGATCATTCCGTTCGGCGACCGGGGGGATGCCGCATCCCCGCCGGCGCGCCCGCTGTCTGAGCCCGCACCCGACGCCGCTGACGGGCCCGCGCCGGTGTCGGGCGATGCGTCGCGCGTTCGGCTCTGGGACGTGTGGAAGGCATCCCACGCCCGCCGGCGCGCATTGCGTGCCGAAGTGCGACGCTTCACCGTTCACCAACGCCGGCGCCGAGTCGTGTGGCTGAGCACCCTGGGCGCGTTCGTCCTGTTGATCGCCGGCTCGTTCGGCGCGGCGTACAGTCCGCTGTTCGCCGTGCATGACATCCACGTCGTGGGCACCAAGACCCTCGACGAGGCGGCGGTCGCGAAAGCGCTGGCCGGGCAGCTGGGCACACCACTGCCCCTCGTCGACGAGGCCGCCGTGAAGGCCGCACTCGTGAAGTTCCCGCTTGTTCAGACATATACACTCCAGGCGCGCCCGCCGCACGAACTCGTCGTGCGCATCGTCGAGCGCACGCCGGTGGGCGTTGTCAGTTCTGCCGCCGGATACACGCTCGTCGACGCGGCGGGGGTGGCTTTGTCAACCACGTCGGCGAAGCCGAAGAACCAGCCGGTGCTCACGATCGACGGCGGCACGCGTTCTGAGGCCTTCCGCGCGGCCGGCCAGGTGATGCGCTCGCTGCCATCGACGATCCGCACGAAGGTGACCGCGGTGTCGGCCTCGACGGCCGACGACGTCACGCTGACCCTCGGCGACACCGATACGAAGATCATCTGGGGCAGTGCCGACGACTCGGCGCGCAAGGGTCTGGTGCTGCAGACGATGATGAAGAGCAAGCCACCGTCGAAGGTGCATTCCTACGACGTGTCCAGCCCCGACGCCGTGCTGGTGCGCTGACGACCGGACTGTCCTGGCCGATGTCGACCAATTAGTCGGCTAATTTGACCGACACGCCCGTATGCGCCGCGATTCCGGGGCGGCGCCGCTTACCTTCAGACAAAGGAATTGCATACCGGGCAATTCTTTAAACCTCTAGATGAGGTTGAAGGTTTACAAGCTTGGTTCGGGACGAGACGGAGGCCGGCATGAGCCAGAACCAGAACTACCTCGCAGTGATCAAGGTGGTCGGGGTCGGTGGCGGCGGCGTGAACGCTGTCAATCGCATGATCGAACTCGGTCTGCGCGGTGTGGAGTTCATCGCCATCAACACCGATGCGCAGGCGCTGTTGATGAGCGACGCCGACGTCAAACTCGATGTCGGACGCGAGCTCACCCGCGGGCTCGGCGCGGGCGCCGATCCCGAAGTGGGCCGTCGTGCGGCTGAGGACCACGCGGAAGAGATCGAAGAGGCGCTCGCGGGCGCCGACATGGTCTTTGTGACCGCGGGCGAGGGCGGCGGAACGGGCACCGGCGGTGCCCCGGTGGTCGCCAAGATCGCGAAGTCGATCGGCGCGTTGACCATCGGTGTGGTCACCAAGCCGTTCTCGTTCGAAGGCCGGCGTCGGCAGAGTCAGGCCGAGGTCGGGGTGGGGCGCCTGAAAGAAGAGGTCGACACCCTCATCGTCGTGCCCAACGACCGGCTGCTGGAGATCAGCGACCGCGGCATCTCGATGATCGAGGCCTTCGCCACTGCCGACCAGGTGCTCCTGGCCGGTGTGCAGGGCATCACCGATCTGATCACCACGCCTGGGCTGATCAACCTCGACTTCGCCGATGTGAAGTCGGTCATGCAGGGCGCGGGTTCGGCGCTCATGGGCATCGGCTCGGCCCGCGGCGCCGACCGGGCCATCAAGGCTGCCGAGCTGGCCGTCGAATCGCCTCTGCTGGAGGCCTCGATCGAGGGCGCCCATGGGGTGCTGCTGTCGATCCAGGGCGGGTCGAACCTCGGCATCTTCGAGATCAACGATGCTGCGCAACTGGTGAAAGAAGCCGCACACCCCGAGGCGAACATCATTTTCGGCACGGTCATCGACGACACCCTGGGCGACGAAGTGCGCGTCACCGTCATCGCCGCCGGGTTCGACGGGGGCGAACCGCAGACGCGCATCGAGCCGATTCTCGCCCAGCGACCGGTGGCTCCCGCGCTTCCCGACACGCCCGCCGATGAGGCGGCCCGTGCCGGCGAAGAGTCCGAGCCCGCTCCGACGAAGGCCCCCGAGCCGGTGTCGGTCGTGGCCGATTCGGGCTACGACTCGGCGTTCGGCGATGACGATCTCGACATCCCCGACTTCCTGAAGTAAGTGGACGATCTCGCCGCCCGCCTCGCCACCGTCGACGCGCGCATCGCCGATGCCGCGCGCGCGGCGGGGCGCGATCCGGCCCAGATCACCCGAATCGTCGTCACGAAATTCCATCCGGCCTCCCTCGTCGCCGAGCTCTACCGTCTCGGAGTTCGCGACGTGGGAGAGAACCGGCAGCAGGAGTTGACGGCGAAGGCCGCCGAGCTCGGCGATCTCGCCGGGTTGCGCTGGCACTTCATCGGCCAGGCGCAGACAAAGAAGGCGCGGGCGATCCGGGCTGCGGCATCCGCCGTTCACTCCGTCGACCGCGCCCGCCTTGCCGACGCTCTCGATCACGCCGGCGAGGGTGAGCTCGACGTGCTGCTGCAGGTGAACCTGACCGACGATCCCGCCCGCGGAGGTGTCGCGCCGCGCGATATCGAAGCTCTTGCCGAGCACGTCGTGACCGGATGCCGCACCCTGCGGATACGCGGAGTCATGGCGGTCGCGCCGCTCGACGAGCCCGCCGCACCCGCGTTCGAAAGACTCGCCGGCTACGCGCAGCGGCTGCGCACCGTGGTGCCCGACGCCGACTGGATCTCAGCGGGCATGACCGCCGACTTCGTCGAGGCGGTCGCCGCAGGTGCGACACACCTGCGGATCGGGTCGGCAATCACGGGCGAGCGGCCCCCACACATTTAGCCTCGATACAGACGAGCAAACGGAGGATGCGATGTCGAACCCGCTCAAGAAGACCATGGTGTACCTGGGTCTTGCCGATGAGGAAGAGGTGTACGAAGAGGAGCAAGCGCCGCAGCCTGCCGCTCGCGGCACCGCGAAGAGCACCGTGAAGAGCGTCGAGAAGGCCGCTCCGGTGACCCCCATCCACCGGCCCGCCGTGGTGCGCCAGCCCGCGCCGAGCACGGTCACCGAGATTCTCACGGTGCACCCGAAGCAGTACCGCGATGCGCAGCTGATCGCCGAGAACTTCCGCGAGGGCATCCCGGTGATCATCAACCTCTCGCAGATGAGCGACGCCGATGCACGCCGTCTCGTCGACTTCGCGAGCGGTCTGTCGCTGGGGCTGTACGGTCGCATCGAGCGGGTCACCAGCAAGGTGTTCCTGCTCTCGCCCGAGAACGTCGCGCTCTCGGGTGACGGCACCGTCGCGCAGGCAGACCCCGAGGTCACGCCCTTCGCGCAGTCGTAACAGACGTGGGAATAGTCGGACTGATCGCAGCGATCGTCAACACCCTGCTGCTGCTGTATGTCCTCGTGCTGTTCGCACGGATGATCCTCGACATCATCCCGATCGTGAACCGGGGATGGCGTCCGAAAGGCGCCGGACTCGTGTTCGCCGAGATCGTCTACACCCTGACCGATCCGCCGCTGCGACTCCTCCGTCGGTTCGTGCGCCCGGTGCGCATCGGAGCGGTGTCGATCGACCTCTCCTTCACCATCGTGATCCTTGTGTGCTTCGTGCTGATGTCGATCACGGGAGCCCTTTCCGTCCTATGACCGAGCCTTCGCGTCGGGGTGGCCCGGCGACTATGCTTGCCTGAAGTGACCGACCGCGAGGTCGGCGCCCTGGCATCGGCCACGCAAGATACTTTGCAGAAGAACGAGCCCGAAAGAGGAAGAAATGCCACTGACTCCGGATGACGTCGTCACCAAGCAGTTCCAGCACGTCCGGTTCAAGGAGGGCTTCGATCCCGATGAGGTCGATGACTTCCTCGATGAGATCGTGGTCGAGTGGCGCAAGGCCCTGGCCGAGAACGAGGAACTGAAGGCCAAGCTCGCCGCGTATGAGTCGGGCGAGGCCGCGTCGCCGGCGCCGCAGCCGGCTGCCGAGCCGCAGCCCGCGCCCGTGGCCGCGGCTCCCGTGGCCGCCGCACCGGCCGCCACCGACGGCGCCGCGCAGAGCGCGGGCATCATCGAGCTGGCCCAGCGCCTGCACGACGAGCACGTCGCCGAGGGCAAGGCGCAGCACGACCAGCTGATCGCCGATGCCCGTGCCCAGGCCGCCTCGATCATCTCTGAGGCCGAGGCTCGCGGCCGCGACGAGATCGCCCGCCTCGACAAGGAGCGCACCACCCTCGAGGGTCGCATCGCCGAGCTGGAGAAGTTCGAGAGCGACTACCGCTCGCAGCTGCGCAGCTACATCGAGGGCAAGCTCCGCGATCTCGAGACCACCGGCACCAGCTCAGGTGCGACGCCGGTCTCGGCCGGACTGTAGTCCGGGCCCCGGCCCACGCTCTTGAGCGGTCGCGCCCCCCTGCGTACGGCGACGGCCGGCACCCTCGTTGTGATCCTCGCAACGCTGGTGCTGGCCGTCGACCAGTTCACCAAGTACCTCGCCCTGCAGCATCTTCCGCTGGAACAGCCGGTGCATGTCATCGGCAATGTCCTCATCTTCTTCCGCATCACCAATGCCGGGGCGGCATTCTCGCTCGGCGAGCACGTCACCTGGCTTTTCACCATCGCCCTCGCGGTCGTCGCCCTCGTGATCATCTGGCTCGTCGGCACGCGGGTGCGCTCGCGGGCCTGGGCGATCATCCTGGGCCTGCTGCTGGGCGGAGTGCTCGGCAACCTCACCGACCGGCTCATCCGTGAGCCGGGTTTCGCAGTCGGGCACGTGGTCGACTTCATCAACACCCCGTGGATGATGCCGGCGACCTACAACGTCGCCGACATGTTCATCACGACCATGATGGTCGGCGTCGCCATCCTCGTCTTGATCGGCCTGCGCCTGGACGGCACACGCGAGAAGCGTGCGACGGGTGACGCCACGATCGAGGACTGACGTGGAGTCGCGCACCCTGCCGGTCCCCGACGGCCTGGACGGCACCCGTGTGGATGCCGCGCTGGCCAAGATGCTCGGATTCTCGCGCACCTTCGCCGCCGACGTGGCCGATGCCGGCGGCGTGAGCGCCGACGGTCGGGTGTTGGCCAAGTCCGACCGCCTGCACGCGGGCGCGTGGCTCGAGGTCTCATGGACGCCCAAGAGCGAACCGCAGGTGGTGCCGCTGGCTGTTCCCGACCTCGGCGTCGTCTACAGCGACGATGACATCGTCGTGGTCGACAAGCCCGCCGGGGTCGCCGCCCACCCTTCGCTGGGCTGGGAGGGGCCGACAGTGCTGGGAGCCCTCGCGGCGGCGGGCTTCCGGATCGCGACGAGCGGCCCGGCTGAGCGGCAGGGGATCGTGCACCGATTGGATGCCGGAACCAGCGGACTGATGGTGGTGGCATCCAGTGAACGGGCCTATGTGGCACTCAAACGTGCCTTCAAAGAGCGCACGGTCGAGAAGATCTACCACGCGGTGGTGCAGGGCCATCCCGACCCGTTGGCGGGAACCATCGACGCTCCGATCGGGCGACACCGCACGCACCCGTGGAAGTTCGCCGTCACGCCCGACGGCAAGGACTCGATCACGCATTACGAGACGATCGAGGCCTTCCGCGGGGCATCCCTGCTCGAGATCCATCTTGAGACCGGGCGCACTCACCAGATCCGCGTGCATATGGCCGCGCACCGGCATCCCTGCGTCGGCGATCCGCTCTACGGCGCCGACCCCACGCTGTCGGCGCGGCTCGGGCTGACTCGACAGTGGCTGCATGCGCACCGCCTCGCGTTCGAACATCCCGGTACGGGGGAGCGGGTGTCGTTCGCGTCACCGTACCCCGCCGACTTCGCACACGCGCTGGAGATCCTCCGCGCCGAGTGAGGCACCCCGCGGGCGCAAGACATGCGCCCAGCGGTACACCGCGCGACCTACGCTGAAGAGATGAACGCCCTCGCCTCGCGCCCCTGGCTGACCTCGTACGCCGAGGGTGTGCCCGCCGAGATCGAACCGGTGAACCAGACGCTGATCGACATGCTCGACGACGCGGTGGCGCGGTTTCCCCAGCGCGTTGCACTCGAGTTCTTCGGTGCCACCACGACATACGCCCACCTCGGCGAGCAGGTCCAGCGTGCGGCGGAAGGTCTGCGCCGGCTCGGCGTGGCCTCAGGCGACCGCGTCGCACTGATCCTTCCGAACTGCCCGCAGCACATCGTCGCGTTCTATGCGGCGCAGCGGCTGGGCGCCATCGTCGTCGAGCACAATCCGCGGTACACGGCCCGGAGCTGCGTCACCTGTTCGAGGTGCATCACGCGAAGGTCGCCATCGTGTGGGATGCCGTTGCCGACACCGTCGCGGATTTTCCGTCCGACATCCGCCCCGCCCACATCGTCGCCGTGACAATGCCCGAGGCGATGCCGTGGCGCCTGCGCACGATGCTGCGTCTGCCGGTTCCCAAGGCGCGCGCGACCCGCGCGTCGCTGACGGTTCGCCCGACGGCGAAGAGCGTCATCACGTGGCCGCGCGTCGCACAGTCGCGGCGCATCCGGTCGCGCCTCGCGCGACCCGAGCTCGATGACATCGCCGTGCTGCAGTTCACCAGCGGTACGACGGGGCTGCCCAAGGCCGCCGTCCTGACCCACCGCAACCTGCGCTCCAATGCGGCCCAGTCCGTCGCCTGGGTGCCCGATCTGGTGCCCGGCGGCGAGGTGTTCTATGCCGTGCTGCCGCTGTTCCACGCCTACGGCCTGACGCTGTGCCTGACCACGGCGATCTCGATCGGCGCGCGCATCGTGCTGTTTCCGACCTTCGAGGTGACGATGACGCTCGATGCCATTCGGCGCACCCCGCCCACCTTCCTGCCCGCCGTCCCGCCGATCTACGACGCCCTGGCGCGCGCGACCAGCCGCGCGGGGATCGCGCTGACGAGCCTGCGCAACGCCATCTCGGGCGCGATGGCGCTGCCCGAGGCGACAGTGCGGCGCTGGGAGAAGGCGACCGGCGGCGTGTTGGTGGAGGGATACGGCATGACCGAGTGCTCGCCGATCGCGCTGGGCAACCCGATGGGTCCGCGGCGCCGCACCGGCACGGTGGGCGTGCCCTTCCCGAGCACCGAGATCCGGGTGGTCGATCCCGAAGATCCGAGCACCGACCGCCCGCTGGGCGAACCCGGCGAGCTGCTCGTGCGCGGCCCGCAGGTGTTCCAGGGGTACTGGAACCTGCCCGACGAGACCGCGCGCACGCTGCTGGAGGGCGGCTGGCTGCGCACGGGCGACATCGTGACCGCCGACGCCGACGGCTTCGTCACGGTCGTCGACCGGATCAAAGAGCTCATCATCACCGGCGGATTCAACATCAGCCCGAGCGAAGTCGAGAACGCACTCCTGCTGCATCCCGACGTGGTCGAAGCGGCGGTCGTGGGCCTTGCCCGCCCCGACGGGGGAGAGGCGGTGAATGCCGCGGTCGTCCTGCGCGAAGGAGCGGTGTTCGATCCGGAGAGCCTGCGCGCACACAGCCGCGTGCACCTGGCCGGCTACAAGGTGCCGCGGTCGTTCGTACAGCTCGACGCATTGCCCCGGTCGCTGGTGGGCAAGGTCATCCGTCGCGAGGTACGCGAAGAACTGGCCCGTCGGCGCACGACGTGAGAGTCCGACCCCGAACGTAGACTCGAGACGTGGCATCCGACTCCTTCGTTCACCTGCACGTGCACAGCGAGTACTCGATGCTCGACGGTGCAGCGCGCATCGGCGACATGGTCGCCGAGGCGTCGCGGCTTCAGATGCCGGCGATAGCCGTCACCGACCATGGCAACACCTTCGCGGCATTCGAGTTCGCCAAGGCAGCGGGCGCCGCCGGCATCAAGCCGATCATCGGCATCGAGGCGTATGTGACGCCGGGCACGCACCGCTCCGACAAATCCCGGGTGCGGTGGGGAACACCCGAGCAGAACGACGACGATGTGTCGGGTTCCGGTGCCTACACGCACATGACGCTGCTCAGCGAGACCACCGAGGGCATGCACAACCTGTTCCGGCTCTCGAGCCTGGCGAGCCTGGAGGGCTACTACTTCAAGTCGCGGATGGATCGCGAGATCCTGCAGACCTATCACCAGGGGCTGATCGCGACCACGGGCTGTCCGTCGGGCGAGATCCAGACCCGACTGCGGCTGGGGCAGTACGAAGCGGCGCGAGCGGCGGCGGCCGAATTCCAAGACATCTTCGGTCGCGACAACTACTTCTGCGAGATCATGGACCACGGTCTGTCGATCGAGCGGCGCATCATCGACGATCTGCTCAAGATCGCGAAAGACCTGAAGATTCCGCTCCTGGCCACCAACGACTCGCACTACACGCATCAGCACGACGCCACCAGTCACGCGGCACTGCTGTGCGTGCAGTCCGGATCGACGCTGGACGACCCCAAACGGTTCAAGTTCGACGGCGACGGCTACTACATCAAATCTCCCGCCGAGATGCGGCAGATGTTCCGCGATCACCCCGAGGCGTGCGACAACACGCTGCTGATCGCCGAGCGCTGCGACGTCACCTTCAACACCGGGGCGAACTACATGCCCCGCTACCCGGTGCCCGACGGCGAGACCGAAGAGACCTGGTTCCTCAAAGAGGTCGAGAAGGGGCTGCACTTCCGTTACCCCGACGGCATCCCCGACAAGGTGCGCGCGCAGGCCGACTACGAATGCGGCGTGATAGCGCAGATGGGGTTCCCCGGCTACTTCCTCGTCGTCGCCGACTTCATCAACTGGGCCAAGGACCACGGCATCCGGGTGGGCCCCGGCCGCGGTTCGGGTGCGGGATCGATGGCCGCGTACGCGATGCGGATCACCGACCTCGACCCCCTCGACCACGGGCTGATCTTCGAGCGCTTCCTCAACCCCGACCGCGTCTCGATGCCCGACTTCGACGTTGACTTCGACGACCGCCGCCGTGGCGAGGTGATCCAGTACGTCACCGAGAAGTACGGTGACGACCGGGTCGCGCAGATCGTCACCTACGGCACCATCAAGGCCAAGCAGGCGCTCAAAGACGCCGGCCGCGTGCTCGGGTTCCCGTTCAGCATGGGCGAGAAGCTCACCAAGGCCATGCCGCCGGCGGTCATGGGCAAAGACATGCCGCTGGGCGGCATGTTCGACCCGCAGCATCCGCGCTACAAAGAGGCATCCGAGTTCCGCACCGTCATCGAGACCGATCCCGAGGCGAAGACCGTCTTCGACACCGCGGTGGGCCTGGAGAACCTGAAGCGGCAGTGGGGCGTGCACGCGGCCGGTGTCATCATGTCGAGCCACCCGCTGACCGACATCATCCCGATCATGAAGCGGGAGCAAGACGGCCAGATCGTCACCCAGTTCGACTATCCGTCGTGCGAGACGCTGGGCCTGATAAAGATGGACTTTCTGGGGTTGCGCAACCTCACCATCATCAATGACGCGCTCGACAACATCGAGGCGAACCGGGGCCATCCGCTCGTGCTCGAAGAGCTGCCGCTCGACGACAAGCCCTCGTATGAGCTGCTCTCGCGCGGCGACACGCTGGGCGTGTTCCAGCTCGACGGTGGGCCGATGCGGTCGCTGCTGCGATTGATGAAGCCCGACAACTTCGAGGACATCTCGGCCGTCATCGCGCTGTATCGCCCCGGTCCGATGGGGGCGAACTCGCACATCAACTACGCGCTGCGCAAGAACGGCCAGCAAGAGATCACGCCGATCCATCCCGAACTCGAAGAGCCGCTCAAAGACATCCTCGAGACCAGCTACGGCCTGATCATCTACCAGGAACAGGTCATGGCGATCGCCCAGCGCGTGGCCGGGTTCTCGCTCGGCCAAGCAGACATCCTGCGCCGCGCGATGGGAAAGAAGAAGAAGTCCGAACTCGACAAGCAGTACGCGGGCTTCCATCAGGGGATGATCGACCGCGGGTACGGCGAGGGCGCGGTCAAGGCGCTGTGGGACATCCTGCTGCCGTTCTCCGACTACGCGTTCAACAAAGCGCACTCGGCCGCTTACGGTCTGGTCTCGTACTGGACCGCGTATCTGAAGGCCCATTATCCCGCCGAGTACATGGCGGCGCTGCTGACCAGCGTCGGAGATTCGCGCGACAAGCTCGCCCTCTACCTCAACGAGTGCCGGCGCATGGGCATCCAGGTGCTGCCGCCCGACGTCTCCGAGTCGATCAAGTACTTCGCCGCCGTGGGGGAGGACATCCGCTTCGGCCTGGGAGCCGTGCGCAACGTCGGCTCGAACGTGGTCGACGGCATCGTGCAGGCGCGAGCCGAGGGCCCGTACGCGTCGTTCCACGACTTTCTGCGCCGCGTTCCCACACACGTCGCGAACAAGCGCACCGTCGAGTCGCTCATCAAGGCGGGCGCCTTCGATACGCTCGGCGACACGCGACGCGCGCTGATGGAGATCCACGAGGATGCCACCGAGGCGGCCGTGCTCGACAAGCGGCGCGAGGCCAACGGCGAGGTGGGGTTCGACTTCGACTCGCTGTGGGGCGACGACGAGCCCGCCCAGGTGGCCAAGGTGCCCGACCGCCCCGAATGGACCAAGAAAGACAAGCTGGCGTTCGAGCGCGAGATGCTCGGCCTGTACGTGAGCGACCATCCGCTGGCGGGGCTGGAGATCCCACTGGCCAAGCACGCATCGACGAACATCCACGATCTGCTCTCGAACGAAGACGTGCGCGACGGCGATCAGGTCACCGTCGCGGGTCTTGTCACCAGCGTGCAGCACCGGGTGGCCAAATCCAGCGGCAATCCCTACGGCATGATCACCGTCGAAGACTTCGACGGCGAGGTCACCGTGATGTTCATGGGAAAGACATATACCGAGTTCCAGACGATGCTGCAGGCCGACTCGATCCTCGTCGTGCGCGGCCGGGTGTCACGCCGCGACGACGGGCTCAACCTGCATGCCCAGTCGGCTTTCACCCCCGATCTGGGAGTGGTGGATGTCTCGGGCCCGTTGACCCTGCTGATGCCCGAGCACCGCGCGACCCACCGCCTGGTCACCGAGCTCGCCGAAATGCTCGACCGCCATCACGGCGACACCGAGGTGACGCTCAAGCTGCACCGGGGCAGCGTCGCGAAGGTGTTCGAGGTGCCGCATCCGGTACGCGTCAGCGCCGATCTCTATGGAGAGCTGAAGGGACTGCTGGGACCCCAGTGCCTGGGGTAGCCCTCCGGTAGTATCGGACGACGCGCGCCCATGGGTGCGGATCGGAAGGGAGCACACGTGACCGAGGAACAGCAGAACGATCCGATCGTCGAGGCTGCATCGTCCGGGGAGGTCCCCGCAGCCGACGATGTCGCCGACGACGACACGATCGTGCGGGACGACCTGCCGGCGCGCGCCGACGCCGCGGCCGACGAGGCTGCGGTGCCGCAGGAACCCGACAGCGGCGATCAACCCGGCGCTGCCCCGGCACCGGGCGGAGTCGCCCCGCTGTACGGCATCGGCCCCTTCTCGCTGCGCGAGGTGATCCTTGCCGGCGTGTGGCTGGTCGCCTTCGTGGTCTCGTTCTTCTCCACGTCGAGCTTCGGTTTCAGCTCAGTGTGGACCAGCGGCATCAGCTGGATCCTCACGATCGGCGTGCCCACGGTCGCCGTGTTCTTGGTGGTGCTGCGCCGGCTGTCGCCGACGGGCATCCGCCGTGTCGGGTCGCTGGGCATCGATCAGTTCGCATCGGTCGCGTTCTCGGTCGCCGCGGTGCTGTGGCTGGGGCAGATCTGGTCGCAGATCGGCGTGACGATCGCGGGCGGTCCCTGGGTGACCACGTGGGTCATCTGGGTGGAGTTCGTGATGATGCTCGCCGGCGTCGTGCTGACGGTCTTCGCACCGGTCATTCCGGGCCTGGCGGGGGACTTCCTCGAGCGCGCCGAGATTCCGGCCCACCGCGTCGCACGCGGCGCACGCAGCGTGGTGGCACGCCCGCGGGTGGCGCCCGCCTTCGCGCCGCAGAGCGCCGGCGCACAGTACGCCGCCGCAGACGCCTACGCGCCCGCCGACGGCTACGCACCTGCCGACGCTTACGCATCTACCGACGCTTACGCACCTACCGACGCCTACGCGCCTGCCGAGGGCTACGCACCCGCCGAGGGCTACGCGCCCGCGGCCTTCGCCGCCGGTGAGTGCGCTCCCGAGGCGGCACAGCCGACGGCCGAGTCGTCGGAGCCGGCTGCCGCCGCGCAGCCTGCCGCCGAGCAGCCCGCTGCGCAGCAGGCGGCACCGGCGCAGCAGGCATTCTGGGCGCTCGCGCCCGAAGAACGCGACGTCGTCGACGAGAACGGCACGCCGATCTTCCGCGTCGGGCCCACCGCCTGGGCGCTGGTGATCGAAGACCGCGGTTCCTCGTTCGTCATCCGTCATGAAGACGGCCGGGTCGGCCTGCTCACCGATGTGACCGGCATCACCCGGGGCTGACCGCGTAAGAACGACGCGTGCGCAGCATCCCACCGGATAGCCTGGAGGGATGCTGCGCACGATTGATCTCCGCGGCCGGCGTCTGTCGCCGGCCGCTCTCCTCGCCGCCGTCCCGCGCGCCCGGGCCTCGCGCGCCGACGCCGTGGACACCGCCGCGCGGATAGTGCACGATGTCGCGGCGCGCGGCGAGAGCGCCCTGCGCGAGCAGGCCGCGCAGTTCGACCAGGTCTCCGGCCATGCCCTGCGCGTTCCCGCCGCGCACCTCGACGAAGCACTGGCTGGTCTCGACCCCGCGGTGCGTGCGGCACTGGACGAATCGATCGGGCGCGTGCGCGCGGCATCCGCCGCACAAGTGCCCGGCCGCACGGTCACCGAGCTGGCTGCGGGTGGCACCGTCGAGCAGCGCTGGCAGCCGGTGCGGCGCGCCGGTGTGTACGTGCCCGGCGGCAAGGCTGTCTACCCCTCGAGCGTGATCATGAACGTGGTGCCCGCCCAGGTGGCCGGCGTCGAGCGGGTCACGCTCGCTTCGCCGCCGCAGGCCGAGTTCGGCGGCCGAGTGCACCCTGACATTCTCGCCGCGGCACGCCTGCTGGGCGTCGACGAGGTCTATGCGATGGGCGGTGCCGGGGCCGTCGGCGCCTTCGCCTACGGTGTGGAGAGCATCGGCCTCGAACCGGTCGACGTCGTCACCGGGCCTGGCAACAACTTCGTCGCCGCCGCCAAACGGGCGGTGGCCGGCTTCGTGGGCACCGACGCCGAGGCCGGCGCCACCGAGATCCTCATCGTCGCGGATGCCGCGGCCGACCCGGTGCTCATCGCGTTCGATCTGATCAGCCAGGCCGAGCACGACGAGCAGGCCTCGGCCGTGCTCGTGACCGACAGTGAGCAGCTCGCCGCGAACGTACGCTCCGCCGTCACCGATCGCGTCGGCGCCACCCGCAACGGCGTGCGCGCCCAGACGGCGCTGAACGGCGAGCAATCGGCGATTGTGCTGGTCGACGACCTGGCCGCGGCCACCGCGTTCAGCAACGCCTACGCTCCCGAGCACCTCGAGCTGCACCTTGCCGATCCCCGGCCCGATGACTTCGTCAACGCCGGCGCCATCTTCGTGGGGGCCAGTTCGCCGGTGAGTCTGGGTGACTACCTTGCCGGCAGCAACCACGTGCTGCCCACCGGCGGCCAGGCCCGCTACGCCGCGGGGCTGTCGGCAGCCACGTTCCTGCGGCCGCAGCAGGTCATCGTCTATGACCGCGCCGCGTTGGCGGCCGTCGCCGAGCACATCGTCGCACTGGCGAACGCCGAAGCCCTGCCCGCGCACGGCGAGGCCGTGACGGCAAGGTTCGCGGGGTAGTCTGTCCGCTGATGCACTGCCCCTTCTGCCGCCACCCCGATTCCCGCGTCATCGACTCTCGCACGAGCGACGACGGCCTCAGCATCCGCCGGCGCCGCCAATGCCCCGAGTGCGGCCGGCGCTTCTCGACGGTCGAGACCGCGAGTCTGACCGTGGTCAAACGTTCCGGCGTTGCCGAGCCGTTCAGCCGTGAGAAGGTGGCAGCCGGCGTGCGCAAGGCGTGTCAGGGTCGTCCGGTGACCGAAGACGATCTGGCGATGCTCGCACAGCAGGTGGAAGAGACGCTGCGCGGCACCGGCGCCTCGCAGCTGGAGACCAACGACATCGGGCTGGCGATCCTCGGGCCGCTGCGTGAGCTCGACGAGGTCGCCTACCTGCGGTTCGCGAGCGTCTACCAGGCCTTCGACTCCCTCGAGGACTTCGAAGCCTCCATCGCCCAGTTGCGCGCCGACCACGGCCGCGCCTGACTGAGAACCGGAGCACGATGTACCCCTTCCTCTTCCGCACGGTGCTGTCGCGTCTGGATGCGGAGTTCGCGCACCACTGCGGAATGATCGTCATCCGCGTGCTGGGTGTGCGTCCATTCGCCTGGGCGACTCGTGCGCTGACCGCGCCCGATCCCGCCCTGCGCACCCGCGTGCTGGGTCTGGACTTCGATTCGCCGTTCGGAGTGGCCGCCGGCTTCGACAAGAACGTCGTCGGGGTGCGCGGACTGTCGGCCCTGGGCTTCGGGCACGTCGAGGTGGGCACCGTCACCGCTATCCCGCAGGACGGCAATCCGAAACCGCGCCTGTTCCGATTGATCCCCGATCGCGCCGTCATCAACCGGATGGGCTTCAACAACCGCGGCGCCCAGGCCGCGGCATCCCGTCTGCGTCGCCTGCGCCGCAGCACGCGGCACCGCGCGGTCATCGGAGTGAACATCGGCAAGAGCCGCGTGGTCGACGTCGCCGATGCGACCGCCGACTACGTGCGCAGCGCCACTGCCTTGGCGCCGCTGGCCGACTATCTCGCCGTGAACGTGTCGTCGCCCAACACCCCGGGCCTGCGCGGGCTGCAGGCCGTCCAGACCCTGCGGCCCCTGCTGCAGGCGGTGCAGGATGCCGCGGGTGCGACGCCGCTGCTGGTCAAGATCGCCCCCGACCTGCCCGACGACGAGATCGCCGCGATAGCGACGATGGCCGTGGACCTGGGCCTTGCCGGCATCATCGTGACCAATACGACGATCTCTCGTGCCGGCCTTTCCACCGACCCGGCCCTGGTCGCCGCCGCGGGGGAGGGCGGTCTCTCGGGCGCGCCGCTGAAGCAGCGCGCGCTCGAGGTGCTTCGGCAGGTGCGCGCCGTGGTGCCGCGCGAGTTCGCCGTCATTGCGGCCGGCGGCGTCGAGACCGCGGCCGACGTCACAGAGCGACTGGATGCCGGCGCCGACCTGGTGCAGGGCTACACAGCGTTCCTGTACCGCGGACCCTTCTGGGCGCGCCAGATAAACCGGGGGCTGAGCCGGAGTCTCAGCGGGCGGGGTGCTGCCCGCGCTTGACCTGGGGCTTGGGCAGCCGCATCCATCGCATCTGGATCGTGCGCATCGCGCCGTACCAACCCAGACCCTTTTCGCGTCGGTCACCGAATTTCTTGGCCGCCGCGCTCTTGATGCGCATCGAGGTGATCACCATGTCGATGATCACCAGCACGACATAGGCCCAGAGCACGATCATCGCGTAGAACTGGATGAGCGGGGCGTTGATCATCATCACGACGATCACGAGGATCATCAGCGGCATGACCAGTTCGCCCACGTGCCAGCCCGCGTCGATGGTGTCGCGCACGAACCGGCGCTGCGGCCCCTTGTCGCGCGCGGGCAGGTACTTGTCGTCACCGGCAGCCATGCCGATCCGCGCCCGCTCGCGCTGCGCCGCGACATCGGCCTTCTGCCGTGCTTTCGCCTCCTTCGTGTCGGCAACGAGGGGGCGCTTGCGCGCGGCCTCCTGCTCGGCGCGCGTGGGAGTGGGGCGTCCCTTTCCGCTCGTCGACGTCTCTTCGGCGACGTCCTGCTCGTCGGCGGCGGTCTTCTTGGACACGATGAAACCTCGGGATCGATGAATGGGTGCCTTTAAGATTACCCGCATGACCTCCGAGCTGTCTCGACACGAAGCCGTCCGCACCGCCGCCGACGAAGCCGTTCCCGAAGCCCTCGCCGATCTGGGCGCGCTCGTGCGCATCCCGTCGGTCGCCTTTCCGGGCTTCGACCATGCCCAGGTGCAGCGCAGCGCCGAGGCGGTGAAGGCTCTCGCCGAGGCGACCGGCGTGTTCGAGCGCGTCGAGATCCGCGACGCGGCCGTGCCCGACACCGAGGAGCGCGGCATGCCGGCGGTGCTGGCCACGCGCGCGGCGCGCAACGGGCGGCCGACCATCCTGCTGTACGCGCATCACGACGTGCAGCCGGTGGGCGATGAGGCGCTGTGGGAATCGGCCCCGTTCGAGCCCACCGTGCGCGACGGACGCCTCTACGGTCGCGGCGCCGCCGACGACAAAGCGGGGGTCATGGTGCACATCGGCGCGCTGCGGGCCCTGCGCCAAGCGCTCGGCGACGACTTCGATCTGGGCGTGGCGCTTTTCATCGAGGGTGAAGAAGAAGCCGGCTCGCGTTCGTTCGCGCAGTTCCTCTCCGACAACGCCGACGCCCTGCGCGCCGACGTGATCGTCGTTGCCGACTCGGGCAACTGGGACGCCCGCACACCGGCGGTCACGGTATCGCTGCGCGGCAATGCCCGCTTCACGCTGCGCGTGCGCACGCTCGATCACGCGTCGCACTCGGGCATGTACGGGGGAGCAGTGCCCGACGCGCTGATGGCCACGGTGAAGCTGCTGGCCACGCTGTGGGACGACGACGGCGCCGTGGCCGTGGAGGGACTGGCGACCCGGGATGCCGCAACCCCCGACTACTCCGAAGAGACGCTGCGCGACGAGGCGGGACTGCCCGCCGGCGTGACGCCGATCGGTCGAGACAGCATTCTCAGCCGCATCTGGAACAAGCCGTCGATCACCCTCACCGGCATCGATGCGCCCAGTGTCGTCAACGCCTCGAACACCCTCACTCCCGAGGTGACCGTGGTGATCAGCGCGCGGGTAGCGCCCGGTCAGACCGCGCGCGAAGCATATGAGGCGCTGGCCGCGCACCTGCGCGCCCACGCACCGTTCGGCGCCGAGCTCGAGTTCACCGACGTCGACTGCGGCGACGGATTCCTCGTCGACACCGGGGGGTGGGCCGTGCAGGATGCCCGCGCCGCGCTGGCGGACGGGTACGGCGTTGCCCCGGTCGACCTGGGCGTCGGGGGATCCATCCCGTTCATCGCCGACCTTGTGCGCGAGTTCCCGGCCGCGCAAATCCTGGTCACCGGGGTCGAAGACCCGCATGCCCGTGCGCACAGCCCGAACGAATCCCTGCACCTCGACACGTTCCGCCACGCTCTGAGCGCCGAGGCGCTGCTACTGGAACGCCTCGATACGCGCACACTCTGACGACACGGCCGGGCGCGGTCCGCGCGGGCCGCCCCGGGCGTAGACTCGTGGCATCCGACCCTCAGTCACGTCAGGAGAGCCATGACCGACACAGCGCTGACCACCGAACAGCCCGTCCGCGAGCACGGGGTGCTGCTGACCGATGCGGCCGCCGACAAGGTGAAGAGCCTGTTGGCTCAGGAGGGTCGCGACGACCTGCGCCTGCGTGTTGCCGTGCAGCCGGGCGGATGCTCCGGGCTGATCTATCAGCTGTACTTCGACGAGCGCTTCCTCGACGGCGACCACGCCGTCGACTTCGGGGGCGTCGAGGTCATCGTCGACGAGATGAGCATCCCGTATCTGGACGGGGCCACGATCGACTTCCAAGACACGATCGCACAGCAGGGTTTCACGATCGACAACCCCAACGCAGCCGGCAGCTGCGCGTGCGGCGACAGCTTCCACTGAGCCGCAGACGCGCCGCGGCGCGTGGCCTCCACCTGGACGATTGGCCAGAATCAGGTGGGAGGTTGCCCTAGACTGGCCACTGTCAGTTCGTTGATCCGGAAAGGTGCACTGTGCCCTCGAAACGTCGCCTCCGCTGGCTCGCCCTCCCGCTCGGCGCCGGTGCGGCCGCCGCGTTGGCGGGCTGCACGTCGACCCAGCTCCACGGGTTTCTGCCCGGGTTCGAGGATGCCGACGCCCCGCCGGCCACGAACCACACCGACATGGTTGCCGGCCTGTGGACGAACTCCTGGATCGTGCTTCTGATCGTCGGCTTCCTCACCTGGGGCCTGATGCTCTGGGCGATGGTCGCGTACCGCCGCCGTAAGGGGCAGACCGGTCTGCCGGTGCAGCTGCGCTACAACATGCCGATCGAGATCTTCTACACGGTCGTGCCGCTGATCCTGGTGGCCGGTATGTTCGCCTTCACCGCCCGCGACCAGGCGATCCTCGAGACACAGGATGAGAACCCCGACGTGTCGGTCACCGCTATCGGCAAACAGTGGTCATGGGACTTCCAGTACAACGGCGAGGCCGAAGACAACTCCGACGCCGTGTGGTCGATGGGCACACAGGCTCAGCCCGACGCGGGCGGCAACGTGGATCAAGACGCCCTGCCGACCCTCTACCTTCCGGTGGACGAGAGCGTGCGCATCGATCTGCAGTCGCGCGATGTGGCCCACTCGTTCTGGATCATCGACTTCCTGTACAAGAAAGACCTGTACATCGGCAAGGACAACTCGTGGTCGTTCACCCCGACCCGCGAGGGCACGTACCAGGGCAAGTGCGCCGAGCTGTGCGGTGAGTACCACTCGGCCATGCTCTTCCAGGTGAAGGTGGTCAGCGCCGACGAGTACCAGCAGCATCTGCAAGAGCTGCGCGACGAAGGCAACACGGGCGACATCACCGACGAATACGACCGGCTGGGCAATGCGCCCGGGACCGACGCCCAGAACGAGGGAGAGAACTGAGATGGCGACGACGCTCCCGTTGCAGGAATCAAGCCGCACGACGACCCTGCCGCCGCGCCAGGCCGCACTGCTGTCCTCGACCCGGGTCGAGCAGAAGGGCAACATCGTCGTCAAGTGGATCACCTCCACCGACCACAAGACGATCGGCTACATGTACCTGATCGCCTCCGTCATGTTCTTCATGCTCGGTGGCGTCATGGCCCTGATCATCCGCGCTGAGCTGTTCGAGCCGGGGATGCAGATCATCCCCACAAAAGATCAGTTCAACCAGCTGTTCACGATGCACGGCACGATCATGCTGCTGATGTTCGCGACGCCGCTGTTCGCCGGGTTCGCCAACGCGATCCTGCCGCTGCAGCTGGGCGCTCCCGACGTGGCCTTCCCGCGTCTGAACGCCTTCGCATTCTGGCTGTTCCTGTTCGGCTCGTTGATCGCCGTGTCGGGATTCCTGACCCCGCAGGGCGCGGCCGCCTTCGGCTGGTTCGCGTATCAGCCACTCGCCAATGCGACCTTCTCTCCGGGTGCGGGCGGCAACCTCTGGATGCTCGGGCTCGGCATGAGCGGTTTCGGCACCATCCTGGGTGCGGTCAACTTCATCACCACCGTGATCACCATGCGCGCGCCGGGCATGACGATGTGGCGCATGCCGATCTTCAGCTGGAACACACTGATCACCAGCATCCTTATCCTCATGGTCTTCCCGGTGCTGGCCGCCGCGATCCTGGCCGCCGCTGCCGACCGCGTGCTGGGCGCGCACATCTACGACCCGGCCAACGGCGGCGTGCTGCTGTGGCAGCACCTGTTCTGGTTCTTCGGCCACCCCGAGGTGTACATCATCGCGCTGCCGTTCTTCGGCATCGTCTCCGAGGTGTTCCCGGTGTTCAGCCGCAAGCCGATCTTTGGATACAAGACGCTGGTCTACGCCACCATCTCGATCGCCGCACTGTCGGCATCGGTGTGGGCGCACCACATGTATGTCACCGGCGCGGTGCTGCTGCCGTTCTTCTCGCTGATGACGATGCTGATCGCGGTGCCCACGGGTGTGAAGATCTTCAACTGGCTGGGCACGATGTGGCGCGGCTCGGTGACATTCGAGACGCCGATGGTCTTCGCGATCGGGTTCCTGGCGTCATTCATCTTCGGCGGTCTGACCGGCGTGATCCTGGCGTCGCCGCCGCTGGACTTCTTCCTCTCCGACTCGTACTTCGTCGTCGCGCACTTCCACTATGTGGTGTTCGGCACGGTCGTGTTCGCCATGTTCTCGGGCTTCTATTTCTGGTGGCCGAAGTGGACCGGAAAGATGCTCAACGAGCGGCTGGGCATGGTGCACTTCTGGATGCTGTTCATCGGGTTCCACATGACGTTCCTCGTGCAGCACTGGGCCGGCGTCGACGGGATGCCGCGGCGGTACGCCGACTACGCGCCCTCTGACGGCTGGACGTGGATGAACCAGGTGTCCACGATCGGTGCCATGCTGCTGGGCTCGTCGATGATCCCGTTCCTGCTGAATGTATGGATCACCGCCCGCAATGCCCCCAGGGTGACAGTGAACGACCCGTGGGGTTACGGTGCCTCGCTCGAGTGGGCGACCAGTTGCCCGCCGCCGCGGCACAACTTCACGTCGATCCCGCGCATCCGCAGCGAGCGGCCCGCGTTCGACCTCAACCATCCCGAGGCTGCGGGCGAGCCGATTCTCGTGGGAGCAGCTGTCGCCGAAGGAGAGGCCAAGTAGATGCGCAGCAACGCCGTCATCTGGTGGGTATTGGTTGGCTTCTTCCTGCTGATGAGCATCGTCTACACCGGCTGGAACATCATCGACCACCCCGACATCGTCTGGTATCACGCCATCGAGTGGGTGGGTTCGGTCGCGCTGCTCTTTGTCGCGCTCATGTCCGCGCTCATCGCGTTCTATATCGGGCGTGTGCATCACGCTCAGGGCGGGGAGCTGCCCGCTGACATCCTCACCGCTGAGATCGACGATGGTGACCCCGAGATCGGCGAGTTCTCGCCGTGGTCGTGGTGGCCGCTTGTTCTGGCGTTCTCGGCCGCCCTCGCGATGATCGGCCTAGCTGTCGGACACTGGATGGTCCCGATCGGGCTGGGCGTGTTCGTCGTGGCTATCGTCGGCTGGGTGTACGAGTACTACCGCGGACACTTCGCCCGCTGACACACCTTTCACAGGGCCCTGGCGCCGGGTTTCCCCGGGCCGGGGCCCTTGTCGTGCTCGCGGGCGCGCTCGCGTTGTGCTGGCGGGCCGCCCGCGTCGTGCTCGCGCTATCCGATTCGGCGTTCGCGCCCCGAATCTGCGCGCACCCCGAATCTGCGCGCACCCCGAATCTGCGCGTGCCCCGGCGCGCAGCGGGGCTTCGAATCCCCGCGAGCCGGCGCGCGTCGTGCTCGCGCTCCCCGATTCCGCGTTCGCGCCTGTCATTCGCATACGCCGACGCGGATTCCGATAGCGTGAGCGACCCGGGCCGCGCCATCCGCCCGTCGCGCTACCCGAGTCTGCACACGCGCCCCAAATCTGCGCGCGCCGGCTGACGTGTTGTGCTCGTGCTATCCGATTCCGCGCTCGCGCCTGTCATTTGCATACGCGAACGCGGATTCCGATAGCGCGAGTGACCCGAACGGCGACATCCGCCCGTCGCGCTACCCGAGTCCGCACACGCGCCCCGAATCTGCGCGCGCGGGCGCGCGTCGTGCTCGCGCTACCCGATTCCGCGTTCGCGCCTGTCATTCGCATACGCGAACGCGGATTCCGATAGCGCGAGTGCCCCGAACGGCGACATCCGCCCGTCGCGCCACCCGATTCCGCACACGCGCCCCGAATCTGCGCGCGCCCCGAACCCCCAAACGCTACCCGAGTCCGCACACGCGCCCCGAAGCCGGGCCCGGCAGCACTCCTCGCCGTACGGGAAGGGCCCCGCCGCACAGAGTGCGGGCGGGGCCCAGGCGGAGAGAATCCGACCCTACTGGTCGCGGTCCTTCTCGCGGTGGTGCTTGTTCTCCTCGTCGTCGCTGAGGACCGAGGTCGGCGCCGTCGGGATCTCGCCCGTCTTGGCGTCGGGTTCCTGGGGGCGCAACGGCGACTCGGGGTGACCGGCACGGGTGTGCGCTCCCTGGATCTCGGCCGACGCAGTGGCCGTGAGCTCCTCGAGGGTGTGGTGCTGGTGCGCCACAGCGGCGTCGAGCTCCGACTGGGTCACCGGAGTGAGGCGGTCTTCGAAGAACCAGCGCGACATAGCCGAGCGGGTGTTCTGCCAGAAGCCGATCTTGCCCTTCGCGTTCGGACGCACCACCAGCGGCTCGTAGGTCTCGTAGTCGACGAGCTTGAAGCGGTCGAACTGCTCGACGCTGCGATGCACCTCGATGAACTCGCCGCCGGGCAGGCGCACAATGCGCCCGGACTCGTACCCGTGCAGCACGATCTCGCGGTCCTTCTTCTGCAGTGCGAGGGCGATGCGCTTCGTGACGAAGTAGCCGATGATCGGGCCGAGGATCAGCAGCGCTTGCAGCGTGTGGATGACCCCCTCCATCGTCAGAGAGAAGTGCGTGGCGATGAGGTCGGACGACGCCGCGGCCCACAGCACCGCATAGAAGATGACGCCGGCGACGCCGATCGCGGTGCGGGTGGCGGCGTTGCGCGGACGCTGCGCGATGTGGTGCTCGCGCTTGTCGCCGGTCACCCAGGCCTCGATGAACGGGTAGATCAGCACCAGGACGATGAAGATGCCGATCACCAGCAGCGGCAGGATGATGTTGAACGACCAGGTGCGAGCGAGCCATACGAACTCGAGGTGTGGCGGGACCAGGCGCAGGGCGCCGTCGGCGAAGCCGATGTACCAGTCGGGCTGTGTACCGGCCGAAACGGGGGAGGGATCGTATGGGCCGTAGTTCCAGATCGGGTTGATCGTGAACAGCGACGCGATCAGCACTATCACGCCGAAGACGATGAAGAAGAAACCGCCCATCTTCGACATGTACACCGGCATCATCGGGTAGCCCACGACGTTGCTGTTCTTGCGGCCCGGGCCGGCGAACTGCGTGTGCTTGTTGATGACCATGAGCATCAGGTGCAGCACGAGCAGAGCCACAAGGATCGCCGGCAGCAGCAGGATGTGCAGGGTGTAGAGGCGTCCCACGATCTGATCACCCGGGAACTCCCCGCCGAACAGCAGGAACGAGATCCAGGTGCCCACCAGCGGAATGCCCTTGACCATACCGTCGATGATGCGCAGGCCGTTGCCCGAGAGCAGGTCGTCGGGCAGCGAGTACCCGGTGAAGCCCTCGGCCATCGCGAGGATGAACAGGATGAAGCCGATCACCCAGTTCAGCTCACGCGGCTTGCGGAAGGCGCCGGTGAAGAAGATGCGCAGCATGTGCACGCCGATGCCGGCGACGAACACGAGCGCGGCCCAGTGGTGGATCTGCCGGACCAGCAGCCCGCCGCGAATGTCGAACGACAGGCGCAGCGTGGAATCCAGCGCGGCCGACATCTCGACGCCGCGCATCGGGATGAAAGCGCCGGCGTAGTGCGTGGGCACCATCGAGGCCTGGAAGAAGAACGTCAGGAACGTGCCCGAGAGCAGGATGACGACAAAGCTCCACAGCGCGATCTCGCCCAGCATGAACGACCAGTGGTCGGGAAAGATCTTGCGGCCGAGCTCCTTGACGAACCCCGACAGGCTGGTGCGCTCATCGATGTAGTTCGACGCCCAGCCGACGAACCGGCCACCGAGCGGCTTTTCCTTCGTGTCCTCCTGAAAACGGGAGGTGGTGGTTGCAGTGCTCAATGACGCTCCCAGAAGCTCGGGCCGACGGGTTCGTGGAAGTCGCTCTGAGCGACGATGTAGCCCTCGTCGTCGACTTCGATGGGCAGCTGCGGCAGCGCTCGGGCAGCGGGACCGAAGATCACGCGGGCGCCGTGCGAGACGTCGAACTGCGACTGGTGGCAGGGGCACAGCAGGTGGTGTGTCTGCTGCTCGTACAGCGCCACCGGACATCCGACGTGGGTGCAGACCTTGGAGTAGGCGACGATGCCGTCGAAGCCCCAGTCCTCATGCCCCGGCTCGGGGTGCAGCTGGTCGACGGGAAGGCGCATCAGCAGCACGATGGCCTTCGCCTTCTCTTCGAGGTAGCCCTCGCCGTGCGCGACCTTGGCGAGGTCTTCGGGGATCACGTGGAAGGCGGATCCGAGAGTGACATCGGACGCCTTGATCGGCACGCCGCTCGGGTCGTGTGCGAGGCGCATGCCCTTCTTCCACATGGTGTGGCTGAGCAGATACACCGGGTCGCCGGCGTGCGGGCTGGCTTCAGAGCTCTGCGGAGCCAGGCCCCGGAAGAGCGTGATGCCGGGGATCACCGAGGCGACCAGCGCTGCGAACAGCGAGTTGCGGATCATGGCGCGACGACCGAAGCCGGAGTCTTCGTTCGCGTCGGAGAACGCCTTGACGGCCGCCTCGCGGGTCGTGTCGCGACCGCGCGTCGCGTGCCGCGGCTCGATGTACTCCTTGTCGGACATGATCGCCTTCGACCAGTGGATCGCGCCGATGCCGATCGCCAGCAGCGCGAGGGCGATGCCGAGGCCGATGAAGAGGTTGTTGTGCCGGATGCTGGTGACCTGGCCGTCTTCGATCGGGAAGATCATGTAGGCAGCCACAGCCCAGATGCTGGCGGCGACGGACAGGTAGAACAGCGTGTACACCGTGCGGACCGCGCGCTTCATGGCGGCGGGGTCCTGGTCGGTCACCCGCTCGCGGTGCGGCGGCAGCTGGCTGTTCTGCACCGGGTCGGGGACCGCGACGGCGAGCCCGGGGGAGGGCTTCCACGAAGCCCTCTCGTGCTCGAGCGGGTCTTCCTCGTGTGCCATGGTGCTCCTCGTGCGTGGAATTCAGTGAACGATCAGTTGGACTTCGCGGTGATCCACACCGTCACCCCGATGAGGGTGCCGATGCCGAAGATCCAGATGAAGAGACCTTCAGCGACCGGGCCCAGCGACCCGAGTGCGAATCCGCCGGCGGACGCGTGGTCCTGCATGAACAGCAGGTACGAGATGATGTCGCGCTTCTCCTCGAGATTGAGGTTCAGGTCGCTGAACACCGGCATGTTCTGCGGGCCGGTGACCATCGCGGCGTACATGTGCAGCGGGCTGGTCTCCCCTAGTGCGGGGGCGAACTTGCCTTCGGTGAGCGCACCACCAGCACCGGCGACGTTGTGGCACATCGCGCAGTTGGTGCGGAAGATCTCGGCGCCGTTGGCCACGTCACCCTCGCCGTCGAGCGTTTCCTCGGACGGGTAGGTGGGACCGGGCGAGACCGACTGGACGTAGACGGCGATCGCCTTGATCTGGTCTTCGGTGAACTGCACCGGCTTCTGCGGGGCCTGCGGCCCCTGCATGGCCAGCGGCATGCGCCCGGTGGAGACCTGGAACTCAACGGCCAGCTCGCCGACGCCGAACAGCGACGGCCCTGCCTCAGAGCCCTGCAGATCCAGCCCGTGACAGGTCGCGCAGTTCGCTTGGAACAGCTTCTTGCCGTCGTCGACGGTCAGTGCGGTACTCGACGTCGATGCGCTGTCGTTGGTCGCGGCGACCGCCGCGGAGGCGCCGGCGTAGATGCCGCCGGTGGCCAGCAGGCCGATGCCGATGAGGACGACTGCTGCCAGCGGACTGCGACGCCCAGAGGCGCGACGCTTCTTCTCACGTGCCATTTTCGATGCGGCCTTCACTCTTATTTCAGGAAGTAGATGACGAGGAACAGGGCGATCCAGACGACGTCGACGAAGTGCCAGTAGTACGACACGACGATGGAGGTCGTCATCTCCTTGCGCCCGAAGTTCTTCACGGCGTAGGCGCGCCCGATCACCAGGAGGAACGCGATGAGGCCGCCGGTCACGTGCAGTGCGTGGAACCCGGTGGTCAGGTAGAACGCCGAGGCGTACGCGTTGGCGCTGATCGGCATGCCCTCGGTGACGAGCTGGGCGTACTCCCACACCTGCCCGGACACGAAGATCGCGCCCATGGCGAAGGTGAGGAAGAACCACTCCACCATGCCCCATCCGAGGGGACCGCGCTTGCGCACGGAATACGGCTGGAACCGCTCGGCCGCGAACACACCCATCTGGCAGGTCACCGACGAGAGCACCAGGATGATCGTGTTCACGGCGGCGTACGGCACGTTCAAGTGCTGCGTCATCTCCGCCCACAGACCGGGGGAGGTGCTGCGCAGCGTGAAGTAGATCGCGAACAGACCCGCGAAGAACATCACCTCGCTGCCGAGCCAGACGATTGTGCCGACGGCGACCGGGTCAGGTCGCTTCACTGTGCGCAGAGCCTGATTGAAAGTCGCTGGGGTCGTCACGCACACCATTATGGCCGATTTCAGGCGGGGATATTCGCATCGACGTGCCCGAATCGGGTCTCGACACCGGTTAGGCGAACCTAAGAAGTCGCCCCGTCTTAGATGAAAATCCGCCTCGGATCTGCTGGGATGACGCTGAGATAGGATTTTCATCCATGGCAGAACTCACCTCGTGGCCCGACATCCTCACCTCGATCTTGGAGGGTCGCGATCTGAGTGTCGCGGAGGCCACCTGGGCGATGCGTCAGGTGATGGCCGGCGCGGCGACGCCGTCGCAGCTGGGGGCGTTCCTGGTGGCGCTGCGGCGCAAGGGCGAGACCGTCGACGAGGTGGTCGGATTCCGCGACGCGATCCTCGAAGCCGCACTGCCGTTGCCGGTCAGCGCCGATGTGCTCGACATCGTGGGAACCGGCGGTGACCGGGTGGGCACCGTGAACATCTCCACGATGGCAGCCGTCGTCGCCGCGGCTTCCGGAGTTCCCGTCGTCAAGCACGGCAACAAGGCCGCCAGCTCTTCGTCGGGATCGAGCGATGTGCTCGCGGCTCTGGGCCTGGATCTCACCCTCGCGCCCGAGAAGGTGGCCCAGGTGCTGGAGCGCACCGGCATCACGTTCGCCTTCGCCTCGGCGTTCCATCCCGGATTCCGGCATGCCGGGGCCACGCGTGCCGAACTCGGCATTCCCACGGTCTTCAACTTCCTCGGACCGCTGTGCAACCCCGCCCGCGCCGAGGCCAACGCGGTGGGGGTGGCGCAGCTCGACCGGGTGCCGCTGATCACCGGCGTGTTCCGCACCCGCGGGGCCACGGCCCTGGTCTTCCGCGGTGACGATGGTCTCGACGAGATGACCACCACGGGGCACACCCGCGTGTGGGAGGTCAGCCTCGGCGACATCCATGAGCACGACATCTATCCGCCAGACCTCGGGCTGCCGCTCGCGCAGCTCGACGACCTGATCGGCGGAGACCCCGCCCACAACGCCGAGGTCGTCCGGCGCACGTTGGCCGGCGAGCAGGGCGCGGTGCGCGACGTGGTGCTGCTCAACACGGCGGCGGGGCTGGTCTCGTATCGGCTGTTCCGCGACCCCACCCAGGTGCAGCGCCCGATTCTGGAGCGCCTGACCGAGGCGCTGCGCGACGGCGCCGAGGTCATCGACAGCGGGGCCGCGTCGGCGAAGCTCGACGCGTGGATTTCGGCGACTCGCGAGCTGGCGGCCTGAGCGCCGCTGGGTGAGAGCCGCTCAGCCGGCGGCAGCGGCCAGGGCTTCGAGCACGCGATCCATCGCGCCGCCCAGACCCCATCGCCGTGCGAGCGCGGTGGCGGCTGCGGCATCCGGCACTGCGGGGGCGGGAACCGCGACATCGGCGTGGTCGCTCACCCGTACGACGGCGGGGGCCACGTCGAGGTAGTCGGATGCCTCGAGGATCTTGGCGCGCACCCGCGGTGTCAGCTGCCGGTCATCCCGCGCCGCCGCGCGGATGCCGGCCAGGTCGCCGTGCGCGGCCAGCAGATTCGCGGCCGTCTTCTCACCGACCCCGGCCACTCCGGGAAGCCCGTCGGAGGGGTCTCCGCGCAGCACCGCGAAATCGACGTACTGCGCGGCGCGCACCCCGTACTTGGCGCGCACGACGTCGTCGGTGACCACCTCGAGATGGCTCATTCCCCGGGCGGTGTACACCACGCGCACCCGGCGATCGTCGTCGACGACCTGGAACAGATCGCGGTCTCCGGTGACGACGTCGACCGGACCGGTGGCATGTGCCGCCAGCGTGCCGATGACGTCGTCGGCCTCATGATCGGCGGCGCCGACCGGCGGCATCCCGAGGACCTCGAGCGCTTCGCGGATCAGCGGTACCTGCACCGTCAGCTCTTCGGGCACCTCCTCGATCGAGGTGCCGTCGGCGAGCGTCTGCGCCACACGGTGCGCCTTGTACGACGCGATCAGCTCGACGCGCCAGCGCGGGCGCCAGGCATCGTCCCAGCAGGCGGCGACCGATGCCGGTCGATACATCGTCACGAGCTTGGCGATGATGTCCAGGAATCCGCGCACGGCGTTGACGGGAGTGCCGTCGGGTGCGGTGACGGATGCCGGGACTCCATAGAACCCGCGGAAGTACAACGATGCGGAGTCGAGCAGGAGCAACTTCTCTGCGGAGGATGATGTGTCTGCGGGCATGGCGCCAGGCTAGCGTCACGGAGCGGATGCGCCAGTGGGTGGGCGAGGGCGCGACGCCCTGCGCTCAGCGTGAGGGGGGCTCGACGTCTTCGGTCAGCGTGTCGTGGATGCGGTGCAGGTCCACCAACAGCGAGCCCACCAGCACCCAGTGCCCCGACCGGGGAGCCGCAACCGAGAGCGGGCGGGTGAGGGCAGGGGCCTGATCCTCGGCCGGCGCGAGGTCGGCCTCGTCATCGAGCCGCTGCACCAGCAGCCGTACGTCGTGCGCGGCCCGGTGCAGCTGCTCGGCGATGGCGGCGACCGTCGGCTCGGTCTCGAGCTCCTCGTCGTAGCGGTCGTAGAACGTGCGCGACATGCCGATCGTCTGGGTGACCACTGTCGAGAAGCGGTCCAACAGCGTCTGCAGCTCAGTGAGTTCGCTGCGATGCCGGCCGGCCCGCGGGTTCAGGGTGAGCGATTCGACAGCCGTGCGGATGGCGCTGTCGGCAGCCTCGCGCATCGGGCGCAGCAGACGCGCGGTGACCAGCAGCTCGGTCAGGCTGGCCGCTGACTGCGGGCGGTGCAGCGCATCGCCGAGGCGGTCGAGGGTGTTCGCCAGCTCGGCGCCCAGCAGATCGACGCTGCGATGGGCGGGTGCGATCGCGACCGGTGGCACGATGAGCACATTGACGATGAAGCCGATCACCGCGCCGATCATCGTCTCGATGATGCGGTCGAGGGCATAGCCCGGTGTCGCGGTGCCCAGGGCGAGCACCAGCATCGCACTGATGGCCACCTGGTTGGCGGTGCCCGAGGTCATCCGCAGCGCCCAGGCCAACAGCAGGGCGATCACGATAGCGGCGATGACCACCCACGTGCCGTTGCCCAGTACGAGGCCGAGCAGGCCCGCCACGGCCACGCCGATGATCACGCCCACGGTGCGCTCGACGGCCTTCGAGAACGACTGGTTCAGACTCGGCTGCACCACCAGCAGCGCCGCGATGGCCGCGAACACCGGGAGCGGCCCGGGAATCAGCCAGGCGCACAGCAGCCACGCGGCCACGGTGGCCACCGCCGATTTGAGCACCTGCAGCACGGGGGCCCGGCGGCTCGCACGGAACAACTCGGTCATGCGCATGAGTCCACGGTATTGCGCCCGCATGTGCGGCGCGGGCCTAAGCTCGGGAGATCATGGACGATGCGCACCGCGCGGAGCTGCGTGCTCTGCTGGATGAGCGGGCGGCGCAGGTCGAGAAGACCCTCGCCGCGCTGGCGGCCGACCTCGATGCTCTCGCCCAGGCTCGCGGCGACGCGACGGCCGACGACGAACACGATCCCGAAGGCGTGACGCTGTCGGGGGAGTGGTCGCGCTTACAGGGACTGCGCACCGAGCAGCTGCGCGAGCGCGACGATCTGGCCGCAGCCCTCGTGCGGTGGGATGCCGGAACCTACGGTCTGTGCGAAGGATGCGGTCGCCCGATCCCGGTGGGGCGGTTGCGGGTGCGCCCGATGGCGACGCTGTGCGTCTCGTGTGCCCAGAGCGCGCGCGGCTGACCGGCGGCGGGCTGATCAGGGTTCCCACGCGCGCAGCAGCACCCGCAGCAACGCGCCGAGCTGGGCCTGCTGCTGCGGGGTGAGCGCGGCCAGCAACTCAGCCTCATCGGCGAGCTGGCGCGGCAGCAGGTCATCGATCAGTTGTCGACCCTTCTCGGTCAGTGACACGCGAGCCGCCCGGCCGTCGAGGGGGTCGGCGGTGCGCTGCACCAGGCCGAGCTCGCCGAGCCGGTGCAGACGCTTGGTGGTCGCCGCCGGCGAGCCGACGATGCCGCGGGTCAGATCGCCGGGTCGCAAGGGGAGCAGGCTGCGTCGCAGCTGGCTGAGCAGATCGAACTCCGCCCGGGTCAGACCGGCCGCCGTCATCGCCGCGTCGCTGCGCTCCTGTGCGAGTCGGGCTGCCAGCAGGATGCGGCCCATCACGGCGATCGGTGCGGTGTCCAGCTCAGGCCGCATCTGCGCCCAATCGGCGCGGATGCGGTCGACCATGTCTTCATCGTCCATTGAAAGCCCTTCACTTGTGAAGTATTATAGTTCACAAGTAAACGAAATGTGAGGAGTTCGGTGAGGGAATTCGGCGTTCAGCTGCTGCGAATCGGACCGAATGCGGGGGCGCACCGTGTCGCCCTCCGATGCGCGGTCAGTGTCGGCATCCCGATGCTCGTGCTTCTGGCGACCGGGCGGCTCGACCTTCTCGGCGCCGCCGCCTTCGGCGCCTTCGCCGCCGTGTTCGGCCGCGACCTCGCCCCCGTGGCGCGGCTTCGCGTGCAGGCGATCACCGGGGCGGGTCTGACCGCGGCGGTGACCGTCGGGTTGGCGGCGGCGCACCTGCCGCTGCGCCCGTGGTCGAGCACCCTGGTGGTGGTCCTGGTCGCGGTGGCGGCGACCGTGCTCGGCAACGTCGTGCGGTGGAAGCCGGCGGGGCCGCTGTTCTTCGTCTTCGCCTCGGGCGCCTTCGCGTCGGGACCGGCGCTGGGCGGCTGGGCGTCGGCGCTCGTGGTCGCGGTGACCGCCGGCACCGCGAGCTTTGCGGTGCTCGTGGGCATGGCGGGAGCCGTGGTGCGGGGGCGAGGCCGCCTGCGCGGAGGACCGCGGCAGGCGCCCTGGCACGGGACGTGGCGGGATGCCGCCGGAGGTGGCGTGCTCGTCGACGTCGTGGTGGCGTCGTCGCTGGCCGGTGCCGTGGCGATAGGTCTGGGACTTCATCACGTCTATTGGGCCGTGCTCTCGGCGGTCGTACCGGCGTCTGTCTCGCTGCGCGGGCCGTGGCTGGTGCGCGGGACGCTGCGGGTGGTGGGCACGGCGGCCGGTCTTGTCGTGGCCGCGGCCCTTCTGATGCTGCAGCTGCCGGGATGGGCCCTGGTGCCGGTCGCGCTCGGGCTGCAGCTGGGTACGGAGATGTTCGTGCAGCGCAACTACGGTGTCGCGATGCTTTTCATCACGCCCCTGGCGCTGCTGATCGGCAACGCCGCACGCCCGGGTCCGATGGGCGAACTGCTGTCGGACCGCTTCTGGGGCACGGCCGTGGGTATCGGAATCGGCCTGGCGGTGCTGGGCGTGCGCGCTCTTTCGGTGCGTGCGGACCAGACCGTGCTCAGCTGACCGGACGTCGGCGCTGCAGATCGCGGGCGGCCTCACCGGGCGAGCGGTCCAGGAAGCGCTCGGCGAAGACAAGATCGTAGCCGGCGTGCTGGGTGCGCCCGGCACGCAGCGTGGCGGCGGTGTGTTCGGCCTTGGCGGGAGCGGTGGACAGGAACGTGTCGTAGCGGCGCAGCCGGATGCCGAGCCCCTCGCCGGTCGCGCCGATCCGGTCGACGTCGGCCCAGGGGATACGGCCGGCTCCGGTGATCCGAATGCCGGAGTCGTCGGCGACCAGCACCACGGAACGACGCCACTGGCCGATCAGCGAAACGCCCCCGCCGAACCCGAAGAAGCCGATTGCGGCGATGCCGACGACGAGGTTGAGCGTCTTGGTCGGCGCCAGCGCCAGCACGACGATCCCCATTGCGGTGAAGAGCACGCAGATCACGAGGAGGACGACGAGATTGCGGCGGGAAGAGACGATGGTGAGGGCATCAGCGGAATCGGCCACACCACCACGGTAGACGGATGCCGGGAACATCGCGGGCGCAGGGCGGGTTCTGATAACCTGGAGTGTCATTCGCGTGACCGCACGGTGCGCGCACGTGACATCGCAACACAATCCGCTTCGCTCCGGCATCCACGACGTGTCCCTTTCGGGGGGCACGCGCGCGCCGGGGCCCGATTCCTGAACCTACAAGGACAACCCACTACATGACTACCGCAACGACCGCCCCGGCCACCACGCAGGTCGCCATCAACGACATCGGATCTGCTGAGGACTTCCTGGCCGCGGTCGAGAAGACCCTGAAGTTCTTCAACGACGGCGACCTCATCGAAGGCACCGTGGTGAAGATCGACCGCGACGAGGTGCTCCTCGACGTCGGGTACAAGACCGAGGGCGTGATCCCCTCGCGTGAGCTTTCGATCAAGCACGACGTCGACCCCAACGAGGTCGTCAACGTCGGCGACCAGGTCGAGGCCCTGGTCCTTCAGAAGGAGGACAAGGAAGGCCGCCTGATCCTCTCCAAGAAGCGCGCCCAGTACGAGCGTGCCTGGGGCGACGTCGAGAAGATCAAGGAGAACGACGGTGTCGTGACCGGTCAGGTGATCGAGGTCGTCAAGGGCGGCCTCATCGTCGACATCGGGCTGCGCGGCTTCCTGCCCGCCTCGCTCATCGAGCTGCGCCGCGTGCGCGACCTGACCCCGTACCTGGGCCAGGAGCTGGAGGCGAAGATCCTCGAGCTCGACAAGAACCGCAACAACGTCGTGCTGTCGCGCCGCGCCCTGCTCGAGCAGACGCAGTCCGAGTCCCGCACGAACTTCCTCAACAACCTGCACAAGGGTCAGATCCGCAAGGGCACGGTCTCGTCGATCGTCAACTTCGGCGCGTTCGTCGACCTGGGCGGCGTCGACGGTCTGGTGCACGTCTCCGAACTCAGCTGGAAGCACATCGAGCACGCCAGCGAGGTCGTCGAGGTGGGCCAGGAGGTCACGGTCGAGGTTCTCGAGGTCGATCTCGACCGTGAGCGCGTCTCGCTGTCGCTGAAGGCGACGCAGGAGGACCCGTGGCAGGTCTTCGCCCGCACGCACGCGATCGGCCAGATCGCACCGGGCAAGGTCACCAAGCTCGTTCCGTTCGGCGCGTTCGTGCGTGTGGCAGACGGCATCGAGGGCCTCGTGCACATCTCGGAGCTGTCGGGCAAGCACGTCGAGCTGGCAGAGCAGGTCGTGTCGGTGGGCGAAGAGGTCTTCGTCAAGGTCATCGACATCGACCTCGAGCGTCGCCGCATCTCGCTCTCGCTCAAGCAGGCGAACGACGCCGTCGACCCGTTCGGCACCGAGTTCGACCCGGCCCTCTACGGCATGGCCACCGAGTACGACGAGAACGGGGAGTACAAGTTCCCCGAGGGCTTCGACTCGGAGACCAACCAGTGGAAGGAAGGCTTCGACGAGCAGCGCGAGAAGTGGGAGCAGGAATACGCTGCCGCCCAGGCGCGCTGGGAGGCCCACAAGGCTCAGGTCGCGAAGGCGGCCGAGGCCGAGGCCACCGGCTTCGGCGCCGCCGAGGCGTCGTCGTCGTTCTCCAGCGAGTCCACTCCGGGTGGCACGCTGGCCGACGACGAGGCTCTCGCCGCACTGCGTGAGAAGCTCTCGGGCAACTGAGCCGACGAAGAGCAGTCGAAAGGGTCGGGGCCGCGAGCCCCGGCCCTTTCCGCGTCTGGACGCACAATGAGCCGCCGAGGCGCTACGGTCGCAGTATGCACGAGCCTGCGACCGGGCCGCTGGGGGTCGACCGCACACGCGAGCGCAGCGCGCTGCTGAACCAGCTGATGCTGGCCTGTGTCGTTCTGGTGGTCACGTTCCTGGTGCTGGCGGGTGAATTTCCCGGCGATGTCGCTTTGTTCTTCGCGGGCGCGCTGGGGGTGTTCGTCATGACGGGGGTCACCCTGGTCGTGCCATGGGACCGCGTGGCACCGCCCTGGCTGGCACTCGTGCCGGCCGTCGACATCCTGGCGATCGGCGCTATGCGCATCTCGAGCACGCTGTCGGGGTTCGGCCTGTTGTGGGTCTTTCCGGCGATGTGGCTGGCGGCGGGGTTCGGTGTGGCCGGCATCATCGGGGGAACGGTGGCCAGCACGGGGCTGTTCGCCCTCGCCGTCGCGCACGACTATCACGCGGGCGTCGAGTACGGCACACTGCTGTTCCCGTTGACGGTGCTGGCGGTGAGCCTGGTGACGTTCGTGACTGCGCGGCGCTCGAGCGCGCAGCGCGCTCTGCTGGACCGACAGGCACGCGTGCTCGTGGATGCGCTGCAGCGCACCCGGCAACAGGAGCAGGAACTGGCCGAGGTGCTCGACGCCGTCGACTTCGGCGTCGTGCGGATCGAGGCAGACGGCGCGGTGGCCGTTGCCAACGACGCGCACGAGCGTTTGCAGCACGCGCTCGGCGACGATGCTCCCGACGCCTACGGACCTGACGGCACCACGCAGCTCGCGCCGCCCGAGCTGCCGTTGGCCCGGGCGCGGCGCGGTGAGGCATTCGATCATCAGCTGGTCTGGTTCGGCCCGCCCGACGGGCGCCGGCAGGCGCTGAGCGTGACGGCACGGCGGCTCAGGCTGCCGAGCGGGGCCGATGTCGGGGCCGTCGTCGTCTCCAGCGACGTCACCGCCGAGATGACGGCGTTGCGCGCGCGCGATGAACTCGTCGCCTCTGTTTCGCACGAACTGCGCACACCGCTCACATCGATCCTCGGCTTTCTCGACCTTGTCTTGGAAGACCCCACCGTTCCCGCCGAGGCACGGGCCCGGGTCGAGGTCGCCGAGCGCAACGCCGAGCGGCTGTTGAAGATCATCGGCGACATCCTGGCCGCTTCGCAGCGCACCCACGACGCCACCACGCAACTGAGCATCGAACCGGTCGAGGCCGATGTCGCCGAGATCGTGCGGCGCGCCGCGGAGTCGGCGATGCCGCGTGCGCGGGAGCGCGGCATCGAGGTGGATGACACCGACGTCCGGCCGGTGCACGCTGTCGTGGATCCTTCGCGGCTGCGGCAGGTGCTGGACAACCTCATCGCCAACGCCATCGCCTACAACCGCGAGCGGGGCAGGGTCAAGCTGGCCACGCACGGCTTCGGCTCCGATGTCCGGATCACCGTCCACGACACCGGGATCGGTGTCACTGCCGCCGATCTGCCGCAGCTCTTTCAGCGGTTCTATCGCGCGCGCGCCGTGCGGGAAGCCCATCTTCCCGGCACCGGACTGGGGCTGGCGATCAGCCGTGACATCGTGCGGGCGCATGATGGCGACATCTCGGTGGAGAGCACCCCCGGGGTGGGCACGACGTTCACCGTACGGTTGCCGAAGGGTGGCCCGAGCAGCCAGGAGCGCATCGATGAATCTTGATCTGGCCTCTGTGCTGGTGATGACGGCGCTGGTCGTCGCCGTGAGCAGCATCGTCTTCATCGCCGAGACGGTGATTCGGCGCGACGACGGCGTGGGCCGCGTCTGGGCGGTGGCGTTTCTGGCGGCCCCGGTCGCGCTGCTGGCGTATCTGGTGTGGGCCTATGACCGTTCGGCGTGGTGGGCGATCGCCGTCGGCAATGCGGCGTTCGTCACGACGATCTCGGCGATCTGGCTGGGATGCCGACGCTACAACGCCCGCGCGAGCCGCGCCGCCGCCGCGGCGGCGGGCGTGGCAGCGGTGGTGACCGCGGTGATGGTGGTGGTGGCGGGCCCACAGGGCGGCGACTGGGCAGGCGCGCGCACCATGTTCACCCTGCTCGCAGTGTTCAGCACGCTCGGGTGCGTGGAGTGTCTTCGCGGCGCACTGCGGGCCTCGCGCACGGCCTGGGCGCTGGCGGTGGTGCTGGGCCTGTATGGCGTGTACTGCGTGGTGCGTCTGGTGGTGTTCAGTGTAGAGGGTCCGAACGGACCCTTCTTCCAGATGTGGTTGTCGACGATCCCGTCGAGTTTCGTGACAGTGACATTCACGATCGTGTCGCTGGTGGCGGCATCCGTCCTACGCGCCGGACGCACTCCGGTGCGCGGTCTGCAGGAGATGGATGCTGCGCGCGGGCGTGCGGCGCGCGAGATGGCACGGGCGACCGGGGCCGACAGCGGCGTACTGGTGGCCGAGCAGTTCTGGATCGCTCTGCAGGGCCTTCTCACGCGCGCTCAGTGGCACGACGAACTGGTCGCTGTGCTCGCCGTGCGCATCGACGACCTCGCGCAGATTTCGCAGGCGTTCGGCAGCGAGGCGGCGCAGGAGGTCGCGCAGGCATGGCGTCGCGGGGTGCGCCACAGCGCACCCGCGGCAGCACGGGTGGGCGAGGACGGCCAAGGACTGCTGCTGGTGACCAGCGTGGTCGGATCTGCCGCCGAAGCGCGGCGTCTGGCGGTTCGCATTTCGCGCGGCGTGTTCGAGCAGCTGCAGGCCGTTCCCGGTGCCATCCTGCCTGCCGTGGGAGTGGGAGTGGCGCTCAGCGACACGCAGGGCCCCGACGTCGACCGTCTGGTCAGCGCCGCCCGCGCGGCGTCATTGGGCGGTGAGGCGGTATCCGACACCGCGGACGGTTTCGATCCACCGCGGCTGTGACGGGTTCTCACCAAGCTTGCGGCGCAGATTCGCCATGTGCACCTCGATGGCCCGGGCATCGCTGTCGCTGACGAAATCAGAGGCGCCCGCATGCGTGCCGCGCAGGGCCCGCGCCAGCTCCTTCTTGCTGCGTACGCGACGCCCCGAGCTCATCAGCTCGGCGAGCAGATCGAATTCACTGCGGGTGAGCACGAGCGGAGAGTGGTCCTCCTCGACAAGATGCATCTGCCGATGCAGGCGCAGACCGCGATGTTCGAGCCATCCGTGGTCGGCGCTCGGCGGCGCATCCGCTCCGGGTGCCAGCAGATGGGTGCGCGGTCGTCGCAGCATGGCGTCGATGCGCGCCCGCAGCTCCCGAGGCCGGAAGGGCTTGGCGATGTAGTCGTCGGCGCCGGCCTCCAGCCCCTGCAGCGCATCGATCTCGGCGCTGCGGGCGGTGAGGATCACCAGATACGTGGAACTTGCCGCCCGGATGCGGCGCGCGGTTTCGAAGCCGTCCATGCCCGGCATGTTGATGTCCAGAGTGGTCACCAGCGGCGCGTACTCGCGCACCAGCGACAGTCCGGTGGCGCCATCGGCGGCGGCGCGAACCGCGAAGCCGGCCTGCGTGAGTACCGTGGCCAGCAGATGACGGATGTCGCGCTCGTCCTCGATGACGACCGCGCTGCGCACTTCTCCCACGTCCACCATGGGCTCTCCCCCCTGCGGTCAGGATATCCGACACGCTGCGTGCGGTGGGTGGACGTGGCATCCTCGAAGGCATGCCGCTGATTGCGCTCACCGGGGGAATCGCCTCGGGAAAGTCCACCATCGCCGACCGCCTCGCCGCCCACGGCGCCGTCGTCGTCGATGCCGATGCGATAGTGCGCGAGGTGCAACAGCCGGGCTCGCCGGTGCTGACCGACATCGCCGAGGCGTTCGGCGAGGGGATGCTGCACCCCGACGGCTCTCTGGACCGTGCGGCCCTGGGCGCTCGTGTGTTCGGAGAGCCCGATCTCGTCGCGCGGCTGAACGCCATCGTGCACCCGGCCGTGAAGGTCGAATCGCTGCGCCGCTTCGCCGCGGCCTTCGCAGCGGACCCCTCGGCGGTGGTCGTCTACGACGTGCCGTTGCTGGCCGAGGCGCGCGCCGACGACGACTGGGACCTTGTCGTGGTCGCGCATGCGCCGGCCGCGGTGCGCGAGCGACGACTGATCGAGCTGCGCGGGATGACGCAAGAACAGGCGCGCGCCCGCATCGCCGCACAGGCCGGTGACGACGAACGACTCGCGCTCGCCGATGTCGTGATCGACACCGCGGCCTCGATCGGCGAGACGCTCGCACAGGCAGATGCGCTCTGGGAGCGAGTGTCGGAGACCCGACGTAGCCTGGAGTGATGCAGACCACACGCTCCGTCCGGCCCTTCGAGGTCGTCAGCGAATACGTGCCCAGCGGTGATCAGCCGCAGGCCATCGAGCAGCTTGCGGCGCGCATCAACGCGGGCGAGACCGACGTCGTGCTGCTGGGGGCGACCGGCACCGGCAAGTCGGCGACGACGGCGTGGCTGATCGAGAAGGTCCAGCGGCCCACGCTGGTGCTCTCGCACAACAAGACGCTGGCCGCGCAGCTGGCCAACGAGTTCCGCGATCTCATGCCCAACAACGCGGTCGAGTACTTCGTCAGCTATTACGACTACTACCAGCCCGAGGCCTACGTGCCCCAGACCGACACCTTCATCGAGAAAGATTCGTCGATCAACGCCGAGGTCGAGCGGCTGCGTCACTCGACGACGAACTCGCTGCTGAGCCGTCGCGACGTGGTCGTGGTCTCGACGGTGTCGTGCATTTATGGTCTGGGCGCGCCCGAGGAGTATCTGCGCGCGATGGTGGCGCTGCAGGTGGGCGAGCGTTACGACCGTGATGCGCTGATCCGTCAGTTCATCGCCATGCAGTACAACCGCAACGACGTCGATTTCTCGCGCGGCAACTTCCGGGTGCGCGGCGACACCATCGAGATCATTCCGGTGTACGAGGAGTACGCGATCCGCATCGAGCTGTTCGGCGACGAGATCGAGGCGCTGTACATGCTGCATCCCCTCACCGGCGATGTGGTGCGCACCCTCGATTCGGTGCCCATCTTCCCGGCATCCCACTACGTCGCCGGCACCGACGTGATCCACCGGGCGATCGGCACCATCGAGGCAGAGCTCGCTGAGCGCCTCGCCGAATTCGAGCGGCAGGGCAAGCTGCTGGAGGCACAGCGGCTGCGCATGCGCACGACGTTCGACCTCGAGATGCTGCAGCAGCTCGGCTTCTGCTCGGGGATCGAGAACTACTCCCGCCATCTCGACGGCCGCCAGCCGGGCGAGCCGCCGCACACCCTGCTCGACTTCTTCCCCGACGACTTCCTGCTGGTCATCGACGAGTCGCACGTGACGGTGCCGCAGATCGGTGCTATGTACGAGGGGGATGCCTCGCGCAAACGCACTCTCGTCGAGCACGGGTTCCGGCTGCCCTCGGCGATGGACAACCGTCCGCTGCGCTGGGACGAGTTCAAGCAGCGCATCGGGCAGACCGTGTACCTGTCGGCGACGCCCGGCCGGTACGAGATGGGCATCGCCGACGGCGTCGTCGAGCAGATCATCCGTCCCACCGGGCTGGTCGATCCGCAGATAGTGGTCAAGCCCTCGAAGGGGCAGATCGACGACCTGCTCGAAGAGATCCGGGTGCGCGCCGAGCGTGACGAACGCGTGCTGGTGACAACTCTGACCAAGAAGATGGCCGAAGAGCTCACCGACTTCCTCGGCGAGCACGGGGTGCGGGTGCGCTACCTGCACTCCGACGTCGACACGCTGCGTCGCGTCGAGCTTCTCACCGAACTGCGCGCCGGAGTCTACGACGTGCTGGTCGGCATCAACCTGCTGCGTGAGGGCCTCGACCTGCCCGAGGTGTCGCTGGTGGCCATTCTCGACGCCGACAAAGAGGGCTTCCTGCGCTCGGGCACCTCGCTCATCCAGACGATCGGGCGTGCAGCGCGCAACGTGTCGGGGCAGGTGCACATGTACGCCGACAACATGACCGACTCGATGCGCAACGCGATCGATGAGACCGAGCGGCGTCGGGAGAAGCAGATCGCGTACAACACCGAGCACGGCATCGACCCGCAGCCGCTGCGCAAGCGCATCGCCGACATCACCGAGGTGCTCGCCCGCGAGGGCGCCGACACCGCGGCGATGATGTCGAAGCGGGATGCCGCGAAGATGAAGTCGGGCAAGGGCAAGAGTCCGACGCCGCGGCTGCGTCGCGAGGGGCTGGCCGCCGAGGGCGCGCAGCAACTGGAAGACACCATCGGCGACCTGACCGGCCAGATGCTCGCCGCGGCCGGCGAGCTCAAGTTCGAGCTCGCGGCGCGGCTGCGCGATGAGGTCCAGGATCTGAAGAAGCAACTGCGGGCGATGGAGCGGGCCGGGCACGCCTGAGCGCGCCGCGGGCATCCGATAGCGTGAGCGTGTGAGAACCCCGAACGGCCGCGGTCTGATGATCGGCGCGGTCGTGGCGGCCGGTGTCGTGGTGGTGCTCAGTGTGCTGGCCGCCGGGCCGGTACAGGTCGAGGCGCCGCGATGGAGCCCTGCACCGGTGACTCCGACGCCGATCGAACTGCCCGGGGCCGGGCCCGGGCAGCTGGCGCCGACTGCCGAGCCGTCGCCGATCGTGGCGACCGTGTTCGGCATCGTCTTGCAGGTGCTTTTCTTCGCCGGCGTGGCCGCCCTGCTGGCGGTGCTCGTGGTCTTCATCGTGCGACGCATCCAGCAGCGCCGCCGACTGGTCCGCCGCCGCCGTGCCGTCCAGACCGAGGGCGGCGGCGTGCTCGGCTCCGCCGACGGTGCTGTTCCTGCGCCGGTCATGCGGCGCGGAATAGCCCGCGCGCTGCAGGTGCTCGACGCAGACCGAGAGCCGTCGGATGCCGTGATCCAGGCATGGCTCGGACTGGAGGAGACGGCCGCCGATGCCGGCGCGGGGCGCGCTGCCGCCGAGACGCCGGCCGAATACACCGCTCGCATCGTGCAGAGGTTCGACACCGATCGCGAGGCGGCGCAGGCACTGCTGCGGTTGTACCAGGACGTGCGGTTCGGCGCCCGTGCCGCCGACGCGGCATCGGTCGCGGCAGCACGCGAGTGTCTGGTGCGCCTGCAGGCATCATGGCACGAGGCCGAGGTGGCATCCCGATGAAGGCACTGGCGCGAACGGCCGGGGGCGCAGTGGTGCCGGCAGTGCTGATCGGTGGTGCGCTCTGGTTCTTCGGGGTGACATGGCCGTTCGCCGTCGCCGCGGCGGCGCTCTTCCTCGCGGGAACCCTGGCATGGCTGGCCCACACCGGCGCAGCCCTGCCGCTGTATCCCGAGGCCGACGCCGACCCGCGCCCGGGCACCCGCTTCGAGCTCGTTCAGACGGCATGGTCCCTGCGCGGCCGGCACGGCGAGATCACCGATGCCGGGCTGAAGCGACTGCGTGGCTTCGCGCGCCGCCGCCTGGCTCGTCGCGGCTGGGACCTCGACGACCCTGCCGACGCCGGTGCCGTGCGCGGCGCGCTCGGCGACCGAGCCTGGACGACCCTCATGCGCAACGACGGCGTGCGCCTCAGCGATGTGGAGCACTGCCTGAGCATGCTCGAATCCCTTCCCAAGACAGGAGAACATTCCTCGTGACAGACACCGACGACGCACTCGAGCCCTATGCCCCGGCGCAGGTGGGCGAGCTGGCCCGCCGCATCCTCGACGAGATCGGCACCGTGGTCATCGGACAGGAAGGCCCGCTGCGTCTGGCTCTGGCGGCGATCCTCGCCGGCGGGCATGTGCTTTTCGAAGACGTGCCCGGGCTGGGCAAGACGCTGGCCGCGCGGTCGCTGGCACAGGCATCCGGGCTCGCCTTCCGTCGCCTGCAGTGCACGCCCGACCTGCTGCCCAGCGACATCACCGGTTCGTACGTGTATGCGCCCGACGCCGGTACGTTCCAGTTCCGTCCCGGCCCGGTGTTCACCGGGCTGCTGCTGGCCGACGAGCTGAACCGCACGGCGCCCAAGACGCAGTCGGCGCTGCTGGAGGCGATGGCCGAGGGGCAGGTGACCGTCGAGGGCGACAGTTTTCCCCTGCCGCAGCCTTTTCACCTGATCGCCACGGCGAATCCCATCGAGTACGAGGGAACCTACGCGCTTCCCGAGGCACAGCTCGATCGGTTCCTCGTGCGGTTGAGCGTCGGGTATCCCGATCGGGCGGGGGAGGAGCGCATCCTGCAGAACCGCATCGATCGCCGCACCGAGGTGGCCCATGTCGCCCAGGTGGTCGATCCGGCCCGTCTGCGGGCCATGCAGGCGGGCGTGGAGCGGGTGCACGTCGACCCCGATGTGCTGCGCTACTGCGTCGACCTGGCAGCGGCCACCCGCACCGACCTCTCGGTCGAGGTGGGCGCGTCGCCGCGCGGCTCGCAGGCTCTCATGCTCGTCGCGCGTGCGGTGGCGGTGATCGACGGACGCGACTACATCACACCCGATGACATCAAGCGCGTCGCGGTGCCGGTGCTCGCGCACCGGCTCACCCTCACCCCCTCGGCGTGGGCGAACGGCACCGACCCCGCGCGGGTGGTCGAGGCCATCGTCGCATCGGTAGCGGTTCCGCCGTCGATGGCGCGGGCCGGCAGCAGCTCCTGATGCGCCGTATCCCCACCCCGGCCATCGCCGCGGGCATCGGCACGGCGGTGCTGATGCTGGCCGCTGCGATCGGGTTCGGCCGCCCCGACCTGGCGGTGGCAGGGGTGCTCCTGGTGATCGCCACCGCGGCGGCCTCATCGGCTCCGCGCAGCGGCGAGGCGGTGCTGCACCTGCAGCGAGGCGAGGCGCGCAGCGACGCCGATGGGCAGGGCATGATTCTGCCGGTGCGGCTCGAGGTCTCGGCGCCCGGCGCCGAGCTCGTCGTCGTCACCGTCCAGTCGCCCGGTCGTCGCGCCCGGCGCACGGTGCTGGCAGGCTCGACGACAGCGGTGTCGGCACGGGTGCGCACGGTGCATTCGGGCGACCAGGATCTGCTGACGGTCAGCGGTACCACCGTGGGGCCGGACGCGACGTGGACGGCGGCGATGGGGCCGTCGCAGACTCTGCGGGCCCGCATCGACCCGCACGCACGCGTCGTGCGCGATCTGCCGCTGCCCCGGGTTCCGGCGGGGCTGACCGGCGGGCACGATGCGCCCCGCCCCGGCGACGGCGGCGAGTTCCGCGACATCCACCCGTTCGCCCCCGGTGATCGACTGCAGCGCATCGACTGGAAGGCCACCGCGCGGCTCGGGCGGCGGCCCGGAGACCTGTACGTGCGGCGAACGATGGCCACCAGCGATATCGATGTCGCCCTCGTGCTGGACGACGGCGACGATCTGACCGGCAAGGTCGGCGACTGGGCGCACGGTGACCGTGCGCTGGGGCTGCCCTCGTCGATGGATGTCGCGCGTGAGGCGGCCTGGAGTCTGGCCCGGGCCTATCTCGACCGGGCAGACCAGGTCTCGTTCCAGGTGCTTTCGCGGCTGTCCACTGCCGTTCCCCGCGGCTCGGGGGCACGCCACCGCGAGCGCCTGCGTGCGGCGATCGCCGTCGTCACGGCCCAGCAGCGCATGTCGCGCATGCGCACCCCGGCGGTGCCGTCCTCGGCGCTGGTGGTGCTGCTGTCGACGTTCCTCGACGATGAGCCGGTGCGGCTGGCCGGATTGTGGCGCGCCGGCGGGCACCGCGTGGTCGCCGTCGACGTGCTTCCGCAGCTGCGCACCGAGCGGCTGCGTCGTGAAGAGATCGCCGCCGCGCGCATGGTGCTCGGCGCGCGCGCCGACCGGCTCGCCGAGGTACGTGCCATGGGCGTCGACCTGCTGGCGTGGGATGTCGCGCCCGGGGCGCGTGCGGCAGCGTTGCGGGCGATGACGCGGCAGCGGAGGCGGGGATGACGCGCGACGACACCGTACGGATCACCGCGGGGCGCACCGTGCCCCTTCCGCTGATCCCGGCGGCAGGTGTCGTCGTGGCCGCGGCATCCTTCCTGCTGATCCCGTTGCCGTACGCGATCATCGTGGTGTGCCTGGCCGCGGTCGGAGCGCTGGTGCCGCGCACCTTCACGACCTGGGCGGCCATCGTCGTGCTGGCCTTGGCCCAGCTCGCGCACCCGCTGGCTTTCGACGCTCGTGCGAATGCTCTGCTGCTGGTCGTGCACCTGCTGCATGTGATCGGTGCGCTGTCGCTGGCGCTGCCGGCCACCGGGCGACTGCAGCTGCGCGCGCTGGTCGGGCCGGCACGGCGCTGGCTGCTGCTGCAGCTGCCGGCGCAGGCGCTGCTGCTGATCGTGCTGGCCGCGATCGGGCTGCCTCTGGGCGGCGTGGTCCCGGCGGGCGCGGTGGCGATCGTGGCAGCCGTCTGCGTGGTGGCGATGGTCGTCCTGGTGCGGCTGCTGGCCGCGCGGCGGTGACCGTCTGTTCGCCGCGAGCGCAGGGCCCTCGGGGCTTGCCCGGCCCAGTGTCGGTGCCCCCACCTAGACTTGGTCGGTGCCCATTGTCCCTGTCACCAGCCCCGGAAACGTCGCCGGAAAGCTCAGCGTTCGCGGCGCGCGCGTCCACAATCTGCGCAACGTCGATCTCGACATTCCGCGCGATGCGCTCGTCGTGTTCACCGGCCTGTCCGGTTCCGGAAAGTCCAGCCTCGCCTTCGACACGATCTTCGCCGAGGGGCAGCGTCGGTACGTCGAATCGCTGAGCGCGTACGCGCGGCAGTTCCTGGGTCAGGTCGACCGTCCCGACGTCGACTTCATCGAAGGGCTGAGCCCGGCCGTCTCGATCGATCAGAAGTCCACGAACCGCAACCCGCGCTCGACCGTGGGCACGATCACCGAGATCCACGACTACATGCGTCTGCTGTGGGCGCGCATCGGCGTGCCGCACTGCCCCGAGTGCGGCGAGGTCATCCAGCGGCAGACCGTGCAGCAGATCGCCGATCAGCTCATGGAGCTGCCCGAGCGCACGCGCTACCAGATCGTCGCGCCGGTGGTCACGCAGAAGAAGGGCGAGTTCGTCGACCTCTTCAAAGAGCTCTCGGCCAAGGGATACGCGCGCGCCGTCGTCGACGGGGAGCTGGTGCAGCTGGCCGAGCCGCCCGCACTGAAAAAGAGCTACAAGCACGACATCGCCGTGGTCGTCGACCGGCTGGTGGCGGCCGCGGGCATCCTCGAGCGCGTCACCGACTCCGTCGAGACCGCGCTGGCACTGGCCGACGGCATCATGCAGGTCAACTTCGTGGACGAATCCGGGGATGCCGCATGGCAGAGCTTCTCCGAGAAGCTCGCCTGCCCCAACGGGCACCCGCTGCAGCTGACCGAGATCGAGCCGCGCACCTTCTCGTTCAACGCACCCTTCGGTGCCTGCCCGGCGTGTTCGGGTCTGGGCACCCGCATGTCGGTCGACGTCGAGCTCATGCTCGGCGACGAAGACCTCTCCCTGGCCGAGGGCGTCATCATCCCGTGGACGACGCAGGGCAAGGGTCTGTTCCAGTACTACGAGCGCCTGCTGTCGGGGCTTGCCGATGATCTCGGGTTCTCGCTGGAGACCCCGTGGCGAATGCTGCCGCAGAACGTCAAAGACGCCGTGCTGCACGGCGACAACTTCAAGGTCACGGTGCGGTGGAAGAACCGCTACGGGCGCGAGATGCGCTACACCTCGGGTTTCGAGGGCGTCGTGCCCTACATCGAGCGGCAGTACATGCAGGCCGAGTCCGACACCTCGCGGCAGCGCTGGGCGGAGTATCTGCGCGAAGTGCCGTGCCCGGTGTGCGACGGCGACCGGCTCAAGCCCGAGGTGCTCGCGGTGACCGTGCATGGGCACTCCATCGCCGCGGCATCCCGCCTCAGCCTCGCCGAGGCGCAGGACTACTTCGCGAACCTGAAGCTGACCGATCGCGAAGCGAAGATCGCCGCGCAGGTGCTGCGTGAGATCCGCGTGCGGCTCGACTTTCTGGTGCAGGTGGGATTGAACTACCTGAACCTCGGGCGATCGGCGGGGTCACTGTCGGGCGGCGAGGCGCAGCGCATCCGGCTGGCCACGCAGATCGGCTCGGGTCTGACCGGCGTGCTGTACGTGCTCGACGAGCCCTCGATCGGCCTTCATCAGCGCGACAACCGACGCCTGATCGAGACCCTCGAGACCCTGCGCGACCTGGGCAATACGCTCATCGTCGTCGAGCATGACGAAGAGACCATCCACGCCGCCGACTGGATCGTCGACATCGGCCCGCGCGCAGGCGTCGACGGCGGCAACGTCGTGCACTCCGGTCCGCTCGCCTTGCTGCTCGAAGAGCGGGAATCGCTCACCGGCGACTACCTCGCCGGTCGGCGCGAGATCCCCACCCCGGCCCGGCGCCGCAAGATCGACAAGAAGCGCCAGCTGTCGGTGGCCGGCGCCCGTGAGAACAACCTGCAGAACGTGAACGTCGACTTTCCGCTGGGCGTGTTCACCGCCGTGACCGGGGTGAGCGGCTCGGGCAAGTCGTCGCTGGTCAACGACATCCTCTACCAGGTGCTCGCGGCACGGCTCAACGGCGCCCGCACTGTTCCCGGCAAGCACACGCGCGTGACAGGCCTCGACCACCTCGACAAGGTGGTGCACGTCGATCAGGCGCCCATCGGCCGCACCCCGCGATCGAACCCGGCCACCTACACCGGGGTCTTCGATCGCATTCGCACGCTGTTCAGCGAGACGCCGGAGGCGAAGGCGCGGGGCTACCGGCCCGGCCGATTCAGTTTCAACGTCAAGGGCGGCCGCTGCGAGGCCTGCTCGGGCGACGGCACCATCAAGATCGAGATGAACTTCCTTCCCGATGTGTACGTGGACTGCGAGGTGTGCCACGGAAAGCGGTACAACCGCGACACGCTTGCCGTGCACTACAAAGGCAAGAACATCGCCGAGGTGCTCGAGATGCCCATCAGCGAGGCCGCCGAGTTCTTCGAGCCCATCCAGGCCATCCACCGCTATCTGAAGACGCTCGTCGATGTCGGACTCGGCTACGTGCGGCTCGGGCAGTCGGCCACCACCCTGTCCGGCGGTGAGGCGCAGCGCGTCAAGCTCGCGACCGAACTGCAGCGTCGCTCCAACGGCCGCTCCGCGTATGTGCTCGACGAGCCGACCACCGGGCTGCATTTCGAAGACGTGCGGCGTCTGCTCGAGGTGCTCAATGGTCTGGTCGAGAAGGGCAACACCGTCATCGTCATCGAGCACAACCTCGACGTGATCAAGTCGGCCGACTGGATCATCGACCTCGGGCCCGAGGGCGGCTCGGGCGGCGGCACCGTGGTGGCCACCGGCACGCCCGAACAGGTCGCGCGTGCCCAGGGTTCGCACACCGGCGCGTTCCTGGCCGAGATCCTCGACGGGGCCGGGCAGCAGCGCAAGGCGGGCTGAGGCGATGGCCGATCAGCTCGCCTACAAGCCCAAGCAGGGCGAGATCCCCACCGAACCCGGCGTGTACCGGTTTCGCGATCGCGACGGGCGCATCCTCTACGTCGGCAAGGCGAAGAATCTTCGTTCCCGGCTGTCGAACTATTTCGCGCCGCTGCGCACGCTGCACGAACGCACCCGCCGCATGGTCACCACCGCCGCGTCGGTGGAGTGGACCGTCGTCGGCAGCGACGTGGAGGCGCTGCAGCTGGAGTACATGTGGATCCAGGAGTACAAGCCGCCCTTCAACGTGCGGTACAAAGACGACAAGTCGTACCCCTACCTGGCTGTCACGCTCGCCGATGAGGCTCCGCGCGTCATCGTCACGCGCAACCACAACATCAAGGGGGCGAAGTACTTCGGTCCGTACCCGAAGGTGTGGGCGGTGCACGACACCATCGACGAGATGATCAAGGTGTTCCCGATCCGCACCTGCAGCGACTCGTCGTACAAGAAGGCCATGGCCACCGGCCGCCCGTGCTTTCCCGGGCAGATCGGCCGGTGCGGTGGCCCGTGCTCGATGCGGGTCAGCATCGAAGAGCATCGCGCTATCGTCGACGACTTCATCGCCTTTCTCTCCGGCGGTGACGAGCGGTTCCGTCGCGACCTGACGCGCCGGATGAAAGAGGCCGCTGCCGCGCTGGATTATGAGGCGGCCGCGGAGTATCGCGACAAACTCCAGTCGATCGACGCGGTGCTCTCCAAGAGCGCCCTGGTTCTCGCCTCCGACATGGACGCCGACCTGTTCGGCGTCGCTGAAGACGAACTCGCCGCCGCCGTGCAGCACTTCGTGGTGCGCGGCGGCCGCGTGCGCGGCGTGCGGGCCACGACGATCGAGAAAGAACTGGACATCTCCGGCGCCGAGTTGATCGATCAGGTGCTGCAGCGCGTGTACGGGGCTGCGGCATCCGCCGACATCCCGCGCCAGATCCTCGTGCCGTCGCTGCCCGACGACGTCGACGAGCTCGAAGCGTGGCTGCGCGAACGACGCGGCAAGAAGGTCACCATCTCGGTCGCCCAGCGCGGGCGCAAGGCAGAGCTGATGAAGACCGCCACACGCAATGCGCAGCAGGCGCTGATGCTGCACCGCACCCGGCGAACGAGCGACTACGTCGCCCGCACGCAGGCGCTGACCGACCTGCAAGAGGCCCTGGGCCTGGCCGAGGCGCCGCTGCGCATCGAGTGCTACGACATCTCGCACCTGTCCGGCACGAATGTGGTCGCGTCGATGGTGGTGTTCGAAGACGGTCTGCCCCGCAAAGACCAGTACCGCTCGTTCTCGATCGCCGAGACGACCGACGACACCGACTCGATGCATCAGGTGCTGCTGCGCCGGCTCGCTCGGCTCGACGACCCCGACGAGCAAGAGCCCGAGACCGACGGCAAGCGCAAGCGGTTCTCGTACCCTCCGCAGCTGCTGATGGTCGACGGCGGCCTGCCGCAGGTGGCCGCCGCCGCACGTGCACTGGCCGAAGCGGGCCATTCCGAGATCGCCCTGTGCGGCATCGCCAAGCGCCTCGAAGAGGTGTGGCTGCCCGACCAGGAGTTCCCGGTCATCCTTCCGCGCACCTCCGAGGCGCTCTACCTGTTGCAGCGGCTGCGTGATGAGGCGCATCGCTTCGCGATCACCCACCAGCGCAAGCGCCGCAAGCGCGACATCACCACGGTGCTGACCGAGGTGCCGGGGCTCGGCCCCGCGCGCAGCAAGGCGCTGCTGCGGCAGTTCGGCTCGGTGACGGCGCTGCGCGAGGCCACCGTCGAGCAGATCGCCGAGGTACCCGGCGTCGGCCCCGCCACCGCGGCCGCCGTGCAGCGGCGCCTGGCCCAGCGGTAGGCGCGCTCGATAGGCTGGACGCGAGCCGAAACGGGGGAGCCATGGCCGAGACAGCATCGGAGAGCTCGGGCGAGATCATCATCGTCACCGGGATGTCGGGGGCCGGCCGCTCGACGGTGGCGAACGCGCTCGAAGACATGGGCTGGTATGTCGTGGACAACCTGCCGCCACAGATGCTCAAGCCGCTGCTGGACCTGTCCGGTCTGGCCAGTGAGGCGCTGCCGCGCGTCGCGGCCGTCGTCGATGTGCGCGGCGGTGCGTTGTTCACCGAGCTTCCCGAGGTGACCCGCGCGCTGCGGGGGGCCCGGGAACAGCTGCGGGTGGTGTTCCTGGATGCCTCCGACGATGTGCTCGTGCGACGCTACGAGGCGGTGCGGCGGCCGCATCCGCTGCAGGATGACGGGACGATCGTCGACGGCATCCGCCGGGAACGGCAGCGGCTGGCCACGGTGCGCGAGAGCGCCGACGTGGTCATCGACACCAGCGATTTCAATGTGCACCAGCTCGCGACGCATGTCGTCGAGCTGTTCAGCGACCGGGGCGCCGCCCGTCATGCGCTGACAGTGCTCAGCTTCGGTTTCAAATACGGTCTGCCACCCGACGCCGACATGGTCGCCGACATGCGGTTCCTGCCCAACCCGTACTGGCAAGACGAACTCCGCGCGCTCACCGGTGAAGACGACGCGGTGCGCGAGTACGTTCTCGCCCAGCCCGGCGCCGAGGACTTCCTGGACACCTACACGCGCGCCGTGGCCGATGTGCTGGCCGGATATCAGCGCGAGAACAAGCGCCACAGCGTGCTCGCGGTGGGCTGCACCGGCGGAAAGCATCGCTCGGTCGCGATGGCCGCCGAACTCGGCAGGCGCCTGCAGGACGTTGCCGGCGTGGCCGTGCGCGTCGCGCACCGGGATCTGGGCCGCGAGTAGCGGGTAGGCTGGTTCCTCGTCCCGATCCCGCCCGCACCTGAGGAGACCCGTGCCGCTGACCGCAGACGTGAAAGCCGAGCTCGTCGTCGTCAGAGATCCGCGGCCGAGCGCTCGGGTCGCCGAGCTCACGGCGCTGCTGCGCCTGTCGGGCGGCCTGCACTTCATCGCCGGCCGCGTCGCCGTGGAGGCCGAGGTCGACTCCGACGTGTTGGCCCGGCGCACCGCGCGCGAGATCGCCGAACTGTACGGCGTGCGCCCCGAGCTCGCGCAGATGCAGGGGTCGGCGGGTCCGCGCTTCGTCGTCCGCGTCATCGAGGCGGGCGAGACGCTGGCGCGGCAGACCGGCCTGCTCGATCAGCGCCGGCGCCCCGTGCGTGGGCTTCCGAACCGGCTCACCACCGGCTCGCGCGGCGATCTGGCAGCGGTGTGGCGCGGCGCGTTCCTGGCGGCGGGAACGCTCAGCGATCCGGGTCGCTCTGCCGCGCTGGAGATCACTTGTCCTTCGTCGGAGACGGCGATGGCCTTGGTCGGTGCCGCTCACCGGCTGGCGGTGACTGCCAAGGCGCGCGAGGTGCGCGGCGTGCCGCGGGTGGTGGTGCGCGACGGCGAGGCGATCCGGGCGGCGCTGGCCGCGATGGGTGCGGTGCAGTCTGCGGCGGCGTGGGAGCAGCTTCGGCAGCGCCGTGAGGTGCGTGCCGGCGTCAACCGTCTCGTGAACTTCGATGACGCGAATCTGCGCAGATCGGCACAGGCGGCAGTGGCCGCGTGCGCCCGGGTCGAGCGGGCGTTGGAGATCCTCGGCGACGAGGTCCCGGAGCATCTGCGCGAGGCCGGGCGGCTGCGGCTGGACCATCGCGATGCGAGCCTTGACGAACTCGGCCACCACGCCGACCCCCCGCTGACCAAAGACGCCGTCGCGGGGCGCATCCGCCGATTGCTGGCGATGGCCGACAAGAAAGCCCAGACCGAGGGGATCCCCGGGACGGAGTCGGCCGTACCGGCCGGTGCCGTCGACTGACACGCTCACTAGGATGAGAACGTCACCCTCGCCGCGTCCGGGGACGACCTGGTCTCCGCTGATGGCGCGGCACCGACAGGAAGAAGAGAACATGGCGAAGTACACCTTGCCCGACCTCCCTTACGACTACGCCGCGCTCGAGCCGCACATCAGCGCGAAGATCATGGAGCTTCACCACGACAAGCACCACCAGGCCTACGTGACCGGTGCCAACACGGCGCTGGACAAGCTCGCCGAGGCGCGCGAGTCCGGTGACCTGGGCGCTGTCAATAAGCTCGAGAAGGACCTTGCTTTCAACCTCGGTGGCCACGTCAACCACTCGATCTTCTGGACCAACCTGTCGCCGAACGGCGGTGGTGCGCCCGAGGGCGAGCTGGCTGCGGCCATTGATGAGTTCTTCGGTGGCTTCGACAAGTTCCAGGCTCACTTCACCGCTGCTGCCACCGGCATTCAGGGATCGGGCTGGGCCGTGCTCAGCTGGGACCCGATCGGCGAGCAGCTGATCATCCAGCAGCTGTTCGACCAGCAGTCGAACACCGCGCAGGGGACCGTACCGATTTTCCAGCTCGACATGTGGGAGCACGCCTTCTACCTCGACTACCTGAACGTGAAGGCCGACTACGTCAAGGCGGTCTGGAACATCGCGAACTGGCAGAACGTGCAGCAGCGCTTCGACGCCGCGCGTGAGAAGACGGCGGGCCTGCTGGTACTGTCATAGCCAGCGCAGGCGTCCCGGTGGGAGCCCGCCGGGACGCCGTTGTCCCACCCCGTGAAAAAACCGCGCATTCGCGCACGACACCTGGGAGACATTCCGTGACCGTCAAGATCGGAATCAACGGCTTCGGCCGCATCGGACGCAATTTCCTCCGCGCGGCCCTCGCGCAGGGCGCTGACATCGACATCGTCGCTGTCAACGATCTGACTGACAACAAGACCCTGGCGCATCTGCTCGCCTACGACTCGGTCGGCGGCCGTCTCGGGCAGGAAGTCAGTTACGACGGCGACGCGATCACCGTCGGCGGCAAGGCCATCAAGGTCTTCGAAGAGCGCGACCCCGCGAACCTGCCCTGGGGCGAACTCGGCGTCGATATCGTCATCGAGTCGACCGGCCGGTTCACCAAGGCCGTGGATGCCGGCAAGCACATCGCCGGCGGTGCCAAGAAGGTCATCATCTCGGCGCCGGGCACCGACGTCGACGGCACGTTCGTCATGGGCGTGAACGAAGACACCTACGACGCGGCCACGATGAACATCATCTCCAACGCGTCGTGCACCACGAACTGCCTCGCGCCGCTCGCGAAGGTCTTCGAGGACGCCTTCGGCATCGAGCGCGGCTTCATGATGACCGCGCACGCGTACACCGCCGACCAGAACCTGCAGGACGGCCCGCATGGCGACCTGCGCCGTGCCCGCGCGGCGGCGATCAACATCGTCCCCGCCTCCACCGGCGCCGCCAAGGCCATCGGTCTGGTGCTCCCCGAGCTCAACGGCAAGCTGAGCGGCTCGTCGTACCGGGTGCCGGTGCCCACCGGCTCGATCGTCGACCTGACGATCGTCACGCCCCGTGAGGGCCTGACCGTCGACGAGGTCAACGCCGCCTACCAGAGCGCGGCCGCCGAGGGACGCCTGAACGGCATCCTGAAGTACACCGCCGACCCGATCGTCTCCAGCGACATCCAGCTCGACCCGCACTCGTCGATCTTCGACGCCGGGCTGACCAACGTCAGCGGCAACCTCGTCAAGGTGTCCAGCTGGTACGACAACGAGTGGGGCTACTCCAACCGCCTCGTCGACCTCACCGAGTACGTCGGCGAGCGTCTCTGAGTCGACATGGCTCTGCACACCCTCGACACCCTTGCCTCACGCCTGGGCGGTCCGCTGGCAGGTACGCGCGTCATCGTCCGTTGTGATCTGAACGTCCCGCTCAAGGACGGCGTCATCACGGACGATGGCCGCGTGCGTGCATCGGTACCCACGCTCCAGGCCCTCATCGACCAGGGCGCACGTGTTGTCGTGTGCTCTCACCTGGGCCGCCCCGACGGTGCGCCCGACCCGAAGTACAGCCTCGCCCCGGTGGCGCATCGGCTCTCCGAGCTGTTGGGCGCGCCGGTCGCTTTCGCGACCGACACGGTGGGCGCCTCGGCACGCGAGACCGTGGCGGGCCTGGCCGACGGCGAGGTCGCAGTCATCGAGAACCTGAGGTTCAACCCGGGCGAGACGTCCAAAGACGACGCCACACGTGAGGCGTTCGCACGCGAACTCGCCGAACTCGGTGCTGCACTGGTCTCGGACGGCTTCGGTGTCGTGCACCGCAAGCAGGCCAGCGTCTACGACCTGGCCCGGCTGCTGCCTTCGGTCGCGGGTCTGCTGATCGCTGCCGAGGTCGACGTTCTGGACCGCTTGACCGAAAAGCCCGAGCGGCCGTACGCGGTCGTGCTGGGCGGTTCGAAGGTCAGCGACAAGCTGGGCGTGATAGCGCATCTGCTGCCGCGCGTGGACAAGCTGCTGGTGGGCGGGGGAATGATGTTCACGTTCCTCGCGGCACAGGGGCACGCCGTCGGTGCGAGCCTGCTCGAGAAGGATCAGCTCGACACCGTCCGCGGCTACCTGGACACCGCACGGGAGCGGGGGATCGAGATCATCCTTCCCGTGGATGCGGTGGTGGCGGCATCCTTCGACGCGTCTGCCGACCACGTCGTGGCCGACGCCGATGCCCTCGAAGACACCCCGTTCGGGGCGTCGGGACTGGGCTTGGACATCGGGCCGCGCACCGCGGAGGCCTTCGCCGCTGCGATTCGCAGCAGCACCACGGTGTTCTGGAACGGGCCGATGGGCGTGTTCGAGATGCCGGCGTTCGCGGCCGGCACCAAGGCGGTCGCGCAGGCGTTGACCGAAGTGAACGGGCTGAGCGTGGTCGGCGGGGGAGACTCCGCCGCCGCCGTGCGTCAGCTCGGGTTCTCAGATGACAGCTTCGGCCACATCTCCACAGGCGGAGGCGCGAGCCTCGAGTTCCTCGAGGGCAAGAAGCTTCCCGGACTGGAGGTGCTCGGATGGGAGCAGTGACCCGTACGCCGCTCATCGCCGGCAACTGGAAGATGAACCTCGACCACCTGCAGGCGGTGGCCCTGGTGCAGAAGCTGCACTGGACGCTCAAGGACGCCAAGCACGACGCCGACTCGGTGGAGGTGGCCGTTTTCCCACCGTTCACCGATGTGCGCACCGTGCAGACGCTGCTGGACGCCGACAAGATCCCGTTCGCCCTCGGTGCGCAGGATCTCTCGGCGCATGACTCCGGTGCCTACACCGGAGAGGTGTCGGGGGCCTTCCTGGCCAAGCTCGACTGCCGTTATGTGATCATCGGGCACTCTGAGCGTCGCGAGTACCATGCCGAGACCGACGAGGTCGTGGCCGCCAAGGTCCAGGCGGCGTTGCGGCATTCGCTCGTGCCGGTGATCTGCGTGGGCGAGACGGCCGAAGACCTGCAGACCCACGGTGCCAGCGCCGTACCCGTCGCGCAGCTGACCGCTGCACTGGCAGGCGTGGCTGCCGGCACCGAGGTCGTGGTGGCCTATGAGCCGGTCTGGGCGATCGGATCGGGTCAGGCGGCGACGCCGGAACAGGCCCAGGATGTCTGCGCCACGCTGCGCGAGGTGGTCGCCGAGTCCATCGGTGCAGATGCGGCCGAGCGCACACGCATCCTGTACGGCGGATCGGTGAAATCGGGCAACATCGCCGGTTTCATGCGTCAGCCCGACGTCGACGGTGCGCTGGTGGGTGGAGCGAGCCTTGTCGTCGACGAGTTCGCCGCGATCATCCGCTACCAGAAGCACGTCGGAGTGTGAGCACGTGCGGCGGGGCATCGGCCCCGCCGCACCGCTCCCGTATACTTGACCGGGTGCGGCCGCCAGGCCGCCGCGAAAGGCATTGAAGCGTGGAGATCCTCGAGTTCGTCTTGCAGGTGGTGCTCGGCATCACGAGCCTGCTGCTGACCCTCCTGATCCTTTTGCACAAGGGTCGCGGTGGCGGCCTGTCGGACATGTTCGGCGGTGGCATGAGCTCGGCAGTGGGGTCATCCGGCCTGGCCGAGCGCAACCTCAATCGATTCACCGTGGTCCTGGCACTTATCTGGTTCGTGGCCGTGGTCGCGCTGGGCCTTCTCACCAAGCTGCAGGGGATCTGACATGGCAACGGGCGGCAATGCTATCCGGGGTACGCGCGTGGGCGCCGGCCCGATGGGCGAGCAGGACCACGGCTACCACGCCGACCGCGTGGCGGTCTCGTACTGGGACGCCCTCGGCAACGAGACGGTGCGCTATTTCGCGGCCGACATTCCTGCCGAAGAGATTCCCGACACCATCGACTCGCCGCATTCGGGGCTTCCCGCCGGGCGCGACAAGCAGCATCCGCCCGAGTTGGCCAAGGCCGAGCCCTACAAGACGCATCTCGCTTATGTGAAAGAGCGTCGCACCGAAGACGAGGCGCAGCAGCTGCTCGACGACGCGCTGCGTCAGCTGCGCGAGCGCCGCGGCCAGTAGCCGACGACGAGGCGGGCTAGTATGACCCGTCGATGAGATCGGGCGGCACGTTCTGGGCCGCCTGCTCATCGACGAAGAAGACGGTGCGGCGGCGTCCGCGGGCACCGGCTGCGGGCACGCTGTGGTAGCTGGCCCCGGCAAGCGCAAGTCCCAGTGCCGAGGCCTTGTCGAGCCCGGCCAGCACCAGCCAGATCCGCTGGGACGAGTTGATCACGGGGCGGGTCAGGGTGATCCGCTGCGGCGGTGGTTTGGGGGAGTCCAACACCGGCACGGCCGCCCGATCGGTGATCGCGATCTCGGGGCGGTCGGGGAACAGCGACGCGATGTGGCCGTCGGGCCCGACGCCCAGGAAGCAGATGTCGAAGGCGGGCCAGTCGCCCGCCAGCGGCCCGGTGGCCGTGTCCACGGCCGGGGCGAACGTGGCAAGCTCGGCGGCATAGGCCTGGGCGGCAGCGTCGATGGAGACGCCGCTGTCGGATGCCGCCATGCGGTGGATGTTCGCGGCGGGCACGTTCAGCCGCGAGAAGAACACCTCGGTCGCACCGACCTCGTTGCGCTCTGCCGAGCCGGCCGGCACGAACCGCTCATCGCTCCACCAGAAGTGCACGTTCGACCAGTCCAGGTCGGATGCCTTCGGGTGGGCGGCCGCGGCGCGCAGCACGGCCGTTCCCATCCCGCCGCCGGTCAACGACACGTGCACGGTCTTTCCCGCGCGCACCCGCTTGACCACCCGCGTGTAGAACCGGTCGGCGACTGCCGTGGCCAGTGCCTGCGGATCGGCCGCGATGACGACCCGTTTGACGTTGTTCTCAGCCATTCTCGGCATCCTCGCCTCTGTCGCCGCCCTGCAGAAGAGCCCACCCCTCGGTGATGACCCGACCATACAGCAGATCGGGATCGAGGCTGCGCAGCTCTTCGGCCAGGCATTCGCGCAGCGTGCGGCGCGGGAAGGCGAGTTCGTGAGAGGGCTGACCGGGCTGGGTGAGAATCGCCTCGGCGGGCTCGGGGCGCTCCAGCAGGGTGTCGCCGGAGGGGCGCACCAGCCGCACTGACTTGATGCCGTGCGCCCACTCGTCTTCGGGCAGATACTCCCAGTCGACGGGTACATCGAGGGCGAGCCGCAGCCACGCGGCCAACAGTGCGGTCGACGGCGAGTCGCCGGCCCCGCGCACCTCGACGGCGGTGACCTGCTCGTACGGGGGCTGATCGAGTACGGCGGCCAGCTGCTCGCGCCAGCGGGTCAGGCGCGTCCAGGCCAGATCGGTGTCGCCGGGTGCATAGTGCCCGGCCAGCCCGGCCACCCAAGCGGCGGGATCGGGCTGGGTGGCGGCATCGGTGATGCGCCGCTGCGCGATCTTTCCGATCGACGACCGCGACGGGCGCTTGGTCGGCGTCTCGCGCGGCCACCAGGCCACGACCGGGGCATCCGGCAGCAGCAGACCTGTCACGAGGCTTTCGGAGTTGTTGCCGGCAGCGCCGTACGCGCGCAGCACGACGACCTCGCTGGCCCCCGCGTCGCCGCCCACGCGGATCTCGGCGTCCAGGCGTGCCTGTGCGTCGGCGTCGGGGCCGTGCGGATCGCTCATGAGCACAATCACACGCATCGGGTGCTCGCGCGAGGCATCGTTCGCGGCCTCGATGACCTCTTCCTCGGCGCCGTGGCGCACCAGGATGATGAGGGTCAGCACGCGGCCGAGGGCGACAGCGCCGCCTTCTTCGCGCACATTGACGAGCGCCTTCGCGATCTTGCTGACGTTGGTGTCGGGCAGGTCGATGATCATGGGCGCCTCCACGTCCGTCCGTCGCGGGCCAGCAGTTCGTCGGCCGAGCGCGGCCCCCAGCCGCCGGGTGTGTACTGCTCGAGGGCAGCGCCGGAGGCCGAACCGTCTTGGGCTGCCCAGAACTGTTCGATCGGATCGAGGATCTGCCAGCTGAGCTCGACCTCTTCGTGCCGGGGGAACAACGGCGGGTCGCCGAGCAGCACATCGAGAATGAGGCGCTCGTACGCCTCGGGACTGGCCTCGGTGAAGGCGTGGCCGTAGCCGAAGTCCATCGTCACGTCGCGCACCTGTGTGCCCGCCCCGGGTACCTTCGACCCGAACCGTATCGTGACGCCCTCATCGGGCTGCACGCGGATCACCAGGGCGTTCTGCCCCAGGCCCGAGGTCTGCGACCGGCTGAAGAGGTGTTCGGGCGCCTTCTTGAAGACGACGGCGATCTCGGTCACCCGCCGGCCCAGTCGCTTGCCGGTGCGCAGGTAGAACGGCACATCCGCCCAGCGGCGGGTGTTGATGCCGAGCTTGATGGCCGCATACGTCTCGGTCGTCGATTGCGGGTCCATGCCGTCTTCGTCGAGAAAGCTGAGCACCTGCTCGCCGCCCTGCCAGCCGCCCCCGTATTGGCCCCGTGCGGTGGCCAGGGAGAGGTCGTCGGGCAGGGTGACCGCGGCGAGCACCTTCTCTTTCTCGGTGCGCAGGTCTTTCGCGTTGAACGAGATGGGCTCTTCCATCGCGGTCAGCGCGAGCAGCTGCAGAAGATGGTTCTGGATGACGTCGCGCGCCGCGCCGATGCCGTCGTAATAGCCTGCGCGGCCGCCGACGCCGATGTCCTCGGCCATCGTGATCTGCACGTGGTCGACGTAGTTGCGGTTCCAAATCGGCTCGTAGAGCTCGTTCGCGAACCGCAGCGCGAGGATGTTCTGGACCGTCTCCTTGCCCAGGTAGTGGTCGATGCGGAAGATCGAGTCGGCGGGGAACGCGCTGCGCAGCGCGCTGTTGAGCTCCCGCGCCGAGGCGAGGTCGTTGCCGAACGGCTTCTCGATCACCACCCGTCGCCAGCGGTCGGGCTGATCTGCGGTGTCGTCGACCAGGCCCGAGCTCTTCAACTGCTCGGCGACCACCGCGAACGACTTCGGCGGGATCGACAGATAGTAGGCATGGTTGCCCATGGTGCCGCGCTCGACGTCGAGCTTCTCAACCGTCTCGCGCAGCCGGCGGAAGGCGTCGGGATCGTCGAACTCGCCCGAGACGAACCGGATGCCCTGCAGCAGCTGCTGCCAGGTCTCTTCGCGGAACTCGGTACGGGCACCCGCCTCGACGGCGGCGCGCACGACCTCGGCGAAGTCCTGGTCGGCCCAGTCGCGCCGGGCGAAGCCGACCAGCGCGAATCCGGGAGGCAGCAGGCCGCGGTTGGCCAGATCGTAGACGGCCGGCATGAGCTTCTTACGGGACAGGTCTCCGGTGACACCGAAGATGACCAGCGCACTGGGGCCCGCGATGCGGTTCAGGCGGCGGTCGTCGGGGTCGCGAAGGGGGTTCTGTCCCCGGGCGATCTCAACGGTCATGGATCTCCTACTGAGCGGCCTCGAAGAGCGAGAGCACTTCAGGCTGAGGATCGGTCAGGGTCAGGGTGACGACGGGGCGGCCGTGGGCGGCCAGCACCGATGCGTCGCCGGCGGCCTGAGCGGCCACCAGCTCTCCGAAAGTGAACGGGCGGCCGGGGATCCCCACGTCGACGTCGGTGCGCTCGGTGATCTGCAGGAAGACGCCGGTCGCCGGCCCTCCCTTGTGGAACTGGCCGGTGGAGTGCAGAAAACGCGGACCCCACCCGAACGTCGCCGGCCGGCCCGAATCGGCGGCCACCAGTTCACGCAGGCCGGCGAGTTCGGCCAGGTTCAGCCGGTCGACGTAGGCCTGGATCGCGACATAGCCATCGGGTCCGAGCCGTGACCACAGGGCGTCGAGCACACCGGCGATGGTGCCGGAGGCGGCGAGCTCCGGGTCGGAGACCCGGACCTCCACCCCCTCGATGGCGAATGCCGGCGGCTGCGGTTCGGGACGGTGCTCGAGAAGCGCCCGCGTGGCGGACTTGGCCGCCTCGACGTCGGGCTGGTCGAAGGGATTGACACCCAGGATCCGCCCGGCAATGGCGGTCGCGTACTCCCACACCACGAACTGGGCGCCCAACGACCCGCTGACGAGGATCTCGCCCTCGTGTCGGTCGAAGAGATGGAACTCGTCGGCTTCGTCGACCAGCCGCAGCACCTGCAGGTCGGCGGGTCGCGCTTCGAGTTCGGGGGAGACCGGCAGAAGGACGACGGGCAGGATGCCGGTTCCCGCCTTTCCCGTCGATTCGGCCAGCAGCTGCTCGATCCAGTCGGGCAGGGAGTCGATGTGCGTGCCATCGGCGACAAGGGCGAGCTTGTCGCGGCGTGGTGCGCCACCGGCGATCGCGGCGGCCAGGACCAGCGCCGGATTCTCGGGGCTGTCGATCGCCACCTCAAGCAGCGTCGCATCGGCCTCGTCGAGCAGCTCGTCGAGGTCGACGCCGGCAAGCCCCGCGGGAACCAGTCCGAACGCGGTGAGCGCCGAGTAGCGCCCGCCCACGGTGGGATCGGCGGTGAACACGCGGTAGCCGGCGGCGCGCGCCGACTCCTCGAGCGGCGAACCGGGGTCGGTGACGACCACTATCCGCTCGGCGGGGTCGATGCCGAGATCGCCGAAGGCCGCCTCGAAAGCACGTCGGGCCGAGTCGGTCTCGAGGGTCGTGCCCGACTTCGACGAGACCACCAGCACCGTCTGGGCGAGCCCGCCCTCGTCGTCGCCGTCGAGCGCGGCCAGCACCTGGCCCGGTGCGGTGGCATCGAGCACGGTCAGCGGCACGCCGGCGGTACGCGCCATCACCTCGGGGGCCAGCGACGATCCGCCCATTCCGGCCAGCACGACGCGCGTGACGCCCCGGGCGACCAGCTGCTCACGCAGGGCGGTGATCTCGGGCAGCAACGGGCGCGAGACCGACACTGCCTGCACCCATCCGAGGCGTCGAGAGGCCTCCGCCTCCGCGTCGGGTCCCCACAGGGTGGGGTCCTGCGCGGTCACGCCGGAGGCGACCAGGTCGGCGACGAGACCGGTGAGAGTCTCATCGACGACCGCCTTGACGTGGCCGCTGACGCGGATGTCGAAGCTCACCGGGCTCCGCCCGCCGATGTCAGCGCCTGAGCGACCGTCTCCTGCAGCTCGTGCCACGAGGTGATGAACTTCTCCACGCCTTCGTCCTCAAGCACCTGGGTGACGTCGTCGAAATCGACCCCGACCGCGGCGAGGCCGTCGATGACGCCGTGCGCGTCGGCGTAGGCGCCGGTCACCGCGTCGCCCCCGATCTCACCGTGATCGAACACGGCCTCCAGCGTCTTCTCGGGCATGGTGTTCACGGTGCCGGGGGCGACCAGCTCGGTGACGTACAGCGTGTCAGGCAGCGACGGGTCCTTGACCCCGGTCGAGGCCCACAGCGGGCGCTGCACCGTGGCACCGGCATCCAACAGCGCCTTCGCGCGGTCGGAGCCGAACTCCTTCTCGTACAGCTCATAGGCCAGGCGGGCATTTGCCACGCCGGCCTTCGACTTCAGCGCGGCCGCGGCGTCGGTGCCGATGGCGGCCAGGCGCTTGTCGACCTCGGTGTCCACGCGCGAGACGAAGAACGAGGCCACGGAATGGATCTGCGCCAGGTCGTGCCCGGCGGCCTGCGCCTTCTGCAGACCCGTGAGGTAGGCGTCGATGACCTCGGCGTAGCGGGCCAGCGAGAAGATCAGCGTCACGTTCACCGAGATGCCGGCGGCGATGGTCTCGGTGATGGCGGGAAGGCCCGCCTTGGTCGCCGGGATCTTGATGAAGGCGTTCGGGCGGTCCACCGTGGACCACAGCTGCGCGGCCTGGTCGATGGTCGCCTGCGTGTCGTGTGCGAGGTCGGGCGAGACCTCGATCGACACCCGGCCGTCCTGGCCTGTCGTGGCCTCGTACACCGGGGCGAAGATCTCGCAGGCGTTGCGCACATCGGTCGTCGTGATCTCGAAGATGGCGTCGTCGGCAGAGGCGCCCTTCGCGGCGAGCTCGGCGACCTGCTGCTCGTACCCGTCGCCATGGGCGACGGCGTTCGCGAAGATCGTCGGGTTCGTCGTGACGCCGACCACGTTGCGATGGGCGATCAGGTCGACGAGGTTGCCGGTGGTGATGCGCTGGCGCGACAGGTCATCGAGCCAGATGCTCACGCCCTGCTCGGACAACTGCTGGGTGGGAGTGGTCATGCGTTCTCCTTGAGGGTCTCGCGCGCCGCCTCGACGACGGCCTCGGCGGTGATGCCGAACTTCTGGAAAAGGGTCTTGTAATCGGCGGAGGCACCGAAGTGCTCGATCGAGACCGAGCGTCCACGATCGCCGACGATGCCGCGCCAGGGCAGGGCCAGGCCCGCCTCGACCGACACCCGGGCGGTGACCGCTGCCGGCAGCACCTGCTCGCGGTACGCCTCGTCCTGCTCGGCGAACCACTCCAGCGACGGCGCCGAGACCACGCGGGTCTTCACGCCTTCCGCCTCCAGCGTCTCGCGGGCGGCGACGGCCAGCTGCACTTCGGAGCCGGTGCCGATGAGGATCACGTCGGGAGCGCCGCCGGAGGCCTCGGCCAGGACGTACGCGCCCTTCGCGGTGCCGGTCGCCGAGGCGAGGGTGTCGCCGGATGCCGCGCCTTCGCCGCGCTCGAACGTCGGCACGTTCTGGCGGGTCAAAGCGATGCCCACCGGTCCGCCGTGGCGGCGCAGGATCTCCAGCCACGCCTGCGCGGTCTCGTTGGCGTCGGCCGGACGGACCACGCTGAGGTTCGGGATGGCGCGCAGTGCGGCCAGCTGTTCGATGGGCTGGTGAGTGGGGCCGTCCTCGCCCAGGGCGACCGAGTCGTGCGTCCACACGAACGTCGACGGGATGTCCATCAGAGCGGCCAGGCGCACCGCCGGGCGCATGTAGTCGCTGAAGATGAGGAAGGTGCCGCCGAAGGCGCGTGTCGGCCCGTGCAGCGTGATGCCGTTCAGGATCGCCGCCATGGCGTGCTCGCGGATGCCGAAGTGCAACACGCGTCCGTAGGGGTTCGCGGTCCATTCGTGCGTCGACCACTGCCGCGGGTTGAACGAGCCGCCTTCGGCGATGGTGGTGTTGTTCGACTCGGCGAGGTCGGCAGATCCACCCCACAGCTCGGGCAGCACACCGGCCAGGGCGTTGATCACCTTGCCCGAGGCGGCGCGGGTGGAGACATCCTTGCCGGCTTCGAAGACCGGGACGACCTCGTCGACGCCGTCGGGCAGCGCATGCGCCTCGAGGCGATCCAGCAGCGCCTTGCGCTCGGGGTTGGCCGCGGCCCACGCGTCGAAGTCCTTCTGCCAGGCGCGGTGGGCCTCGGCGCCGCGCTCGCCCAGCGCGCGGGTGTGGGCGATGACCTCGTCGGCCACCGCGAAGCTGCGCTCCGGGGCGAACCCGAGAACCTTCTTGGTGGCGGCGACCTCGTCGGCGCCCAGCGCCGAACCGTGCACCTTGCCGGTGTTCTGCTTGCCGGGGCTGGGCCAGCCGATGATGGTCTTCAGGATGATGATCGACGGACGGTCGCTCTCGCCCTTGGCGGCCTCGATCGCGTCGTAGAGCTCCTGCACGTCTTCGACGTACTGACCGGTCTTCTTCCAGTCGACGGTCTGCACATGCCACCCGTATGCGGTGTAGCGCGCGGCGACGTCTTCGGTGAACGCGACGTCGGTGTCGTCCTCGATCGAGATCTGGTTCGCGTCGTAGAGCACGACGAGGTTGCCCAGCTGCTGGTGACCGGCCAGCGACGAGGCCTCGCTGGTCACGCCCTCCTGCAGGTCGCCGTCCGAGGCGATGACGTAGACGAAATGGTCGAACGGCGAGGTGCCGGCTGCGGCATCCGGGTCGAAGAGCCCGCGCTCGTAACGCGAGGCGTAGGCGAAGCCGACAGCCGACGACAGGCCCTGCCCGAGGGGGCCGGTGGTGATCTCGACGCCCTTGGTGTGACGGTACTCCGGGTGGCCCGGCGTCAGTGAGCCCCAGGTGCGCAGCGACTGAAGGTCTTCGAGCTCGAGGCCGAAGCCGCCCAGATACAGCTGAATGTACTGGGTGAGTGAGGAATGACCGCACGACAGGATGAACCGGTCACGGCCGATCCAGCCGGTGTCGGCAGGATCGTGCCGCATCACCCGCTGATAGAGCAGGTAGGCGGCGGGAGCGAGGCTCATCGCGGTGCCCGGGTGGCCGTTGCCGACCTTCTCCACGGCATCCGCGGCAAGGACACGGACGGTGTCCACTGCTCGCCGATCGATCTCATCCCAACGCAGTTCCGACACGAGACAGCCTTTCGTAAGGGGAAAGCGCCCGAGGCGACCGGTCGGCGTGGCATCTGCCAGCGCTGGTCCGGTGCGGGGCGCGCGCGTACAGCCAGCTTACCCATCCCGTCGCGGTGTGAGTCGGCCCATGACGTGGGGCGCACAGACCGGCCGGGTAGACTTGTGAGGTTCCCGGCTCGGTATCCCCGGGTCGGTATCTCAGGGGGGATCGCCATCAGCATGACGTCCCGTGTCGCCCAGACACGTCAGCCGCCGCGGCCACGGTCGCTCGGTCGTACCGTTCGCGCATACGTTCTGCTCACCAAGCCTCGGGTCATGGAGCTGCTGCTGGTGAGCACGGTGCCGGTGATGTTCCTCGCAGCCGGCGGCCTGCCGAACCTTTGGCTGGTCGCGGCCACGGTGGCAGGCGGTGCGCTGTCGGCCGGATCGGCCGCGGCGTTCAACATGTATCTCGACCGCGACATCGATGTGCGGATGCATCGCACCGAGAACCGTCCACTGGTCACCGGCGAGGTCTCGCCCCGCGGCGCTCTCGTGTTCTCCTGGGTGCTCGCCGTCGTCTCGACCCTCTGGCTGTGGCTGATGACCAACGCCCTCGCGGCGGCTCTGTCGGCGTTCGCTATCTTCTTCTACGTCGTGATCTACACGATGATCCTCAAGCGCCGCACCGAACAGAACATCGTCTGGGGCGGCATCGCAGGCTGCTTCCCGGTGCTCATCGGATGGGCCGCGGTCACCGGGTCGCTGGACTGGCCGCCGCTGGTGCTTTTCGTGGTCATCTTCCTGTGGACACCGCCGCACTACTGGCCGCTGTCGATGAAGTACAAGCGCGACTACGACGACGTCGACGTTCCGATGCTCGGCGCGAGGCGCGACGGCTCCCAGGTCGGGATGCAGGTGATCCTGTACACCTGGGCCACTGTCGCGTGTTCGCTGCTGCTGATCCCCATCGCGCAGATGGGCCTGGTCTACACGGTGTCGGCGGTCGTGTTCGGCGGGTGGTTCGCCTACGAGGGGCACCTGCTGTACAGCCGTGCCGTGCGTGGCACCGCGCCGCAACCGATGCGCGTGTTCCACGCGTCGATCACGTACCTGACGCTGCTTTTCGTCGCCGTCGCCGTCGACCCGCTGCTGCCGTTCTAGACGGCCGCGGGCTCGGCCTCAGGCGCGGCCTCGGGCTCGGCCTCAGGCTCGACCTCGGGCTCGGCCTCAGGCTCGACCTCGGGCTCGGCCCCGTCGAGCGTGGTCTGCTCGGCCGGGGCGTCCGAGACGACCGGTGTGGTGGCGCGCAGGCCGGAGAGGGCGGCGATGGTCAGGGTGAGCAGCAGGCCCACGACACCGGCGCCGCACACGATGCCCGCGACGACGACGGCGACCTGGCCGACGTAGACGTCGACGCCCGTCGCGGTGTTCGCCGTGAGCGCCGTCGTCATCCAATCGAGCTCGATCTTCACGACGAGCGCGCCGCCGATGGTGGCGCCCAGCGAGACGATGAGAAGAAGCCAGAACGGGATGTTGCGGGCAAGACGGGGACGCGTGGTGTGCATATGTCGATCACTCCTGGGATGTGGCGACCCGAGCGGCCGCGGCATCCCACGATGTCAGTGCAGTCGGCGTGGCGTCGATGCGTGGGCTATGCGTCTGCCGTGACGGGTCTTTTGAGCTGGAACACCATAGCTGTCATGGTGGCGACCGCTATTGCGGCCAATACCATGTGCACGCCCACGGCCAGCGGCGGCAGGTCGTTGCGGGCCTGGTAGAGCCCCACAGCTATCTGCACGAGTTCGACGGCGAGCAGGCCGATCGCCCAGCGGCGCACTGCCGGTGCCTGGGCGGCGAAGCTCGACGCGCCGATCACCAGGGCGATGGTCAGCGCGAACAGCGTATAGGCCGGCCACGAGTGCACATGTTCGAGCAGCGTCGCATCGAAGCCGTTGCGCAGGGTGACCTCGGCATCTCCCGAGTGCGGTCCGGCGCCGGTGGTGAGCACGCCGATCAGCACGGTCAGGGCGAGCACGAACGAGCTGATGTGGGTGAGGATCGCGAACCAGCGGGGGACGACGCGCTCGCGGGGCCCCGCCGCCTGCCCCATCCGGGCGATGAAGGCTGCTGCGACGGCCACGAGCACGATGGAGACGATGTAGTGGAACGAGACCAGGTTGGGCCGCAGATCGAAAAGCACGAGGATGCCGCCGACCACGGCCTGCAGCAGCACGCCGGCGAACACCGTCCAGGCCAGGGCCCACAGATCGCGCCGCTGCTTGCGGAACTGCGAGATGAGCACGATGACGGCCACCGCGGCGAGCCCGACGAAGAACGAGAGCCCGCGGTTTCCGAACTCGATGAGACTGTGATAGCTCTGCTGCGCCGTGGGGAACAGCGAGTCGGGCGTGCACAGCGGCCAGGCGCAGCCCAGTCCCGAGTCGGTCAGGCGCACCGCGCCACCCGTGCCGACGATGGCTATCTCGAGCACGAGCGAGATCCAGGCCGCGACACGGACGCGACGATCCACGTGATCGGGCAGCCAGTTCAGGAACCGCCGCCACAGGCCCGGGGTGCTGGTTGTCGGCTGATTCGCGGACATGCGGGTGTTCATCTCCTGGAAGGCTGCGCGGCTCCGACCCGAATGTCAGGTGGAGCCTATAGAATCGAGGGGTCGGATGCGGTTCATGATCCCCGCATCCCTGACAGTCTAGGCGCGCGTGGCGCGTCGCCAGAGCGGACCCGGAAAGCGGCATCCTCCCCCTCAGCACTCCCGAGGGGATCAGGGATGTCGGGACGGATGACACCGTTGCGGTCTATTGAGGAGAGTGTGTGACGTCATGTCCGATGTTCTGATCGAACGCCCCGAGCTCGACGGTTTGGGGGTGTACGAATTCGGCTGGCACGATGACGACATCGCCGGAGCCACCGCCCAGCGGGGACTCAGCGAAGCTGTCGTGCGCGGCATCTCCGGAATGAAGAACGAACCGGAGTGGATGTTGCGCAACCGGTTGAAGGGTCTGGCGCTGTTCCAGCGCAAACCGATGCCGACGTGGGGCGCGGATCTGTCGGAGATCGACTTCGACAACATCAAGTACTTCGTGCGCTCCACCGAGAAGCAGGCCGAGTCGTGGGAAGACCTGCCCGAAGACATCCGCAACACCTATGAGCGCCTGGGCATCCCCGAGGCCGAGCGGCAGCGTCTGGTCGCCGGTGTGGCGGCCCAGTACGAATCCGAGGTCGTGTATCACCAGATCCGTGAGGATCTGGAGAGCCAGGGCGTCATCTTCATGGACACCGACACCGCGCTGCGGGAGCACCCGGAGTTCTTCGAGGAGTACTTCGGCACCATCATCCCCGCCGGTGACAACAAGTTCGCGGCGCTGAACACCGCGGTCTGGTCGGGCGGCTCGTTCGTGTATGTGCCCAAGGGTGTGCACGTCGAGATCCCGCTGCAGGCCTACTTCCGCATCAACACCGAGAACATGGGCCAGTTCGAGCGGACGCTGATCATTGCCGATGAAGACTCGTATGTGCATTACATCGAGGGCTGCACCGCGCCGATCTACAAGTCCGACTCGCTGCACTCCGCGGTCGTGGAGATCGTCGTGAAGAAGAACGCCCGCGTGCGGTACACGACCATCCAGAACTGGTCGAGCAACGTGTACAACCTCGTCACCAAGCGCGCCATCGCCCACGAGGGCGCCACCATGGAATGGGTCGACGGCAACATCGGCTCCAAGGTGACGATGAAGTACCCGTCGATCTACCTGGCCGGTGAGCACGCCAAGGGCGAGACGCTCTCGGTGGCCTTCGCCGGCCCCGGCCAGCATCAGGACGCCGGCGCGAAGATGATCCACCTCGCGCCCTACACGCAGTCCTCGATCATCTCGAAGTCGATCGCCCGCGGCGGCGGCCGCTCCGGCTATCGCGGCGAGGTGCGTGTCGAACCCAACGCGCATCACTCCGCCAACACGGTGCGATGCGACGCCCTGCTGGTGGACACCATTTCGCGCTCCGACACCTACCCGGCCATCGACATCCGCGTCGACGACGTCGAGCTCGGTCACGAGGCCACCGTCTCCAAGGTCAGTGCCGAGCAGCTCTTCTACCTGCAGTCGCGGGGCATGCCCGAAGACGAGGCGATGGCGATGATCGTGCGCGGCTTCATCGAGCCGATAGCGCGCGAGCTGCCGATGGAATACGCACTGGAACTGAACAAGCTCATCGAAATGGGCATGGAAGGATCGGTCGGCTAGATGGCGGCCACGACGACAGCGTCCGAGCAGACTGCTCGGACGGAGCAATCCCACGCGCACATCGACCCGGCGGCACGGCTGACCGGCTATGACGTGCCGGTCCAGACCCGTTCCGAGCGGCCGCGGTCGTACGACCCCGCCGATTTCGGCGCCCCCACCGGGCGCGAGGTCAACTGGAAGCACACCCCGATGAACCGCATCGGTGCCCTGCTGGACGCCGATGCCGGTGACCCGGATGCCGTCACAGTGACGGTCAGCGGAGCCCCGGTCGGCACCCTCGCCATCGGTCAGGCCCCGCGCGGCACTGCGTTCGAGCCCGAAGACCTGACCGCGGCGATCGCCTGGGTCAAGGCCACCCAGGCCCGCCACGTGGTGGTCGAAGGCGAAGCCGACGAGCCCATCGTGATCGGGGTCGTCGGCAACGGCGGAGTCGCACACGAGCACATCGTGATCGAGGCGCTCCCGAATGCGCAGGCCACCGTGGTGCTGCGGCACAGCGGCTCGGTCGCACTCGCCGAGAACGTCGAGATCATCGTCGGCGAGGGCGCGCACCTGAAGCTCGTCACCGTGCAGGAGTGGCAGGACGACGCCATCCACTTGTCGGCACACCAGGCGCGGGTGGGCAAGGATGCGACGCTGCGGCACTTCATCGTGAGCTTCGGCGGCGGCGTCGTTCGGGTGAACCCGAATGTGCGCCTGGCCGGCGCCGGCTCCCACGCCGACGTCTACGGCATCGGCTTCTGCGACGCCGGGCAGCACCTGGAGAACCAGGTGTACGTGTTCCACGAGGGCACGTCGACCAGCGCTGATGTGCTGTACAAGAGCGCGTTGCAGGGTGTCGGCGCCCACACAGTGTGGATCGGCGATGTGCTCATCGGCCCCGACGCGTTCGGAACCGACTCGTACGAAGCCAACCGCAACCTGGTGCTGACCGAGGGCGCCCACGCCGACTCGATCCCGAACCTCGAGATCGAGATCGGCGACATCATCGGGGCCGGCCACGCCAGTGCCACCGGGCGCTTCGATGACGAGCAGCTCTTCTACCTGCAGGCGCGCGGCATCGACGAGGCAGAGGCCCGCCGGCTGGTCGTGCTGGGCTTCCTCAGCGAACTGGTGCAGCGGCTGCGCCTGCCCGAGCTGGAAGCCGAACTCATCGCCGACATCGAGCGCGAGCTCGGTGAGGAGCCTCAGGCATGAGCGTCGCGCGGGCCTGCACTTTCAGCGAGCTCGAGCAGGACTCCCCGCTGCGCGTCGAGCTCGAAGGCGTGCCGATCTGCATCGTGAAAGACTCGGCCGGCGAGGTGCACGCGATCGGCGACACCTGCACGCACGGCAACATCTCCCTGTCCGAGGGGTTCGTGGAAGACGACACCGTCGAGTGCTGGGCGCACGGCTCCCGCTTCTCGCTGCGCACCGGCGCGCCCCTCAACCTCCCCGCGTATGAGCCCGTCCCGGTCTACGCCGTCACGATCGACGGCGACGACGTGCTCATCGACCCGAACGTCACAAAGGAAATCTGAATGTCTGTCCTCGAGATCCGCGACCTGCACGTGTCTGTGGAGACGGATGCGGGTGTCACCCCCATCCTCAACGGCGTCACGCTGACCATCCGCACCGGCGAGACGCACGCCATCATGGGCCCCAACGGCTCGGGTAAGTCGACGCTGGCCTACACCATCGCCGGTCACCCGAAGTACACGGTCACCAGCGGTTCGATCACCCTCGACGGTGAAGACGTGCTCGCCATGACCGTCGACGAGCGCGCCCGCGCCGGGCTGTTCCTGGCCATGCAGTACCCGGTGGAGATCCCGGGCGTCACGGTCACGAACTTCCTGCGCACCGCCAAGACCGCCATCGACGGAGACGCCCCCGCCGTGCGCACGTGGACCAAAGACGTCAAGCAGGCGATGAAGAACCTGCGGATGGATGCGAAGTTCGCCCAGCGCAACGTCAACGAGGGCTTCTCGGGCGGTGAGAAGAAGCGCCACGAGATCCTGCAGCTCGAGCTGCTGCAGCCCAAGCTCGCCATCCTCGACGAGACCGACTCGGGCTTGGACGTCGATGCGCTCAAGATCGTCTCGGAGGGTGTCAACCGGGCCAAGGCTGCCACCAACCTCGGTGTGCTGCTTATCACGCACTACACCCGCATCCTGCGCTACATCCACCCCGACTTCGTGCACGTGCTCGTCAAGGGTCGCGTCGCCGAAGAGGGCGGCCCCGAGCTGGCCGACCGGCTTGAGGAGGAAGGGTACGACCGCTATCTCGAGGGTGAGCCCGAGCCCACCGTCGAGATCGACGCGTAGACTTCTGCCATGGCCGCGACGCTGACACCCGAGAAGTATGACGACGTCATCGAAGCGCTCAAAGACGTCATGGACCCCGAGCTGGGGGTCAACGTCGTCGACCTGGGGCTCATCTACGACCTCGCGTGGGATGACGAGAACGATGCTTTGGTCATCCACATGACCTTGACGTCGGCGGGATGCCCGTTGACCGACGTGCTCGAAGAGCAGACGGCGCAGGCGCTCGACGATGTCGTGGACCGGTTCCGCATCAACTGGGTGTGGATGCCGCCGTGGGGTCCGGAGAAGATCACCGACGACGGCCGCGACATGATGCGCGCGCTCGGTTTCGCCATTTGACACGAGCGGGATGCCGCGGCCCGGGTGGCCGTTAGGGTCGAAGGGTGAGTGTCACCCCGTTGCAAGCCCTGCCTGTCGATCAACTGCGCCAACGTTCGAGCACGAAGTGGCGGACGTACCCCGAAGACGTCCTGCCGCTGTTCGTCGCCGAGACCGACTTTCCGCTCGCGCCGGCGATCACGCAGCGACTGGAGCGGGCCGTCGAGCTCGGCGACACGGGGTACACGCCACCGGACCCCGGCATCCGTTCAGCCTTCGTGGCGTTCGCGCGTCGGCGCTTCGGATGGGATGTCGAACCACGGCGGGTGCGCTCGACGTGCGATGTCATGATGGGCGTGACCGAGATCGTGCGCGCCATCATCGAGCCCGGCGACCGGGTCGTGGTCACCCCTCCGGTGTACCCGCCGTTCTATGACTGCGTGCCCGAGGCCGGGGGAGTCGTCGAGCGTGTTCCGCTGACGCACGTGGACGGCCGCTGGGAGCTCGACCTGGCCGGCATCGAGGCGGCGCTGGCCGACGGTGCTCGCGTGGTGCTGCTGTGCAATCCGCACAACCCGACCGGCACCACACACGCGCAGGAGAGCCTGGCGGCGCTGGCCGAGATCGCCGAGAGGCACGGTGCCCGGGTGGTCAGCGACGAGATCCATGCGCCCCTCACGCATGCACCGGCGGAGTTCACGCCGTTTCTGGCGGCTTCGGATGCCGCGGCCCGCGTCGGCTTCGCCGTCACCAGTGCCAGCAAGGCCTTCAACCTCGCGGGTCTGAAGTGTGCGCTGATGGTGACGGCCTCTGACGCGACCACCGCGGTTGTGGACGCGCTGCCCGACGAGGTGGAATGGCGCACCGGCCTGTTCGGCGCCCTGGCCGGCGTGGCTGCCTTCGATCCGGCCAGCGACGCCTGGCTCGACGCGCTGTTGGCGACCCTCGATCACAACCGGCGGCTGCTGGCTGATCTTCTGGCCGCGCATGTGCCCGGGGCTCGCTACGAGATTCCCGACGCGGGATATCTGGCCTGGGTGGATCTGTCCGAGCTGGGGTGGGGCGCCAACCCGGCCGTGAAGATCCTGCGCGACGCGAAGGTCGCGTTGCACTTCGGCCCGAAGTTCGGCGCCGAGGGCGCCGGCCATGTGCGCATCAACATCGGTTGCGCGCCCGAGGTTCTCACTGAGGCCGTGCAACGGATCGGAACGCTCCTCGCCCGATGAGCATTGGTTAGGCTAGCCTAAGAGCATGCCTGATACCGCAGAAGTAGTCCGCGCCCCCTACCGCCCGTATCTCGCTCAGGTCGTGCGCGTTGTGCGGCTGAGTCCCCACTTCGTTCGGGTGACCTTCACCGGTGCCGACTTCGAGCATTTCGGCACCGCGGGTCTTGATCAGCGCATCAAGGTGATCCTGCCGCACGCCGATGGGAGCTTCACCGACATCGGCCAGCACGATGGCGCGGGGGACTGGTACGACCGCTGGCGGGCGCTGCCGAACGCGCAACGCAACCTCTTTCGCACCTACACCGTGCGACGGATAGTACCCGGAGAACTCGACATCGACTTCGTGGTGCATCCCGGCGCCGGGCCCGCCGGTGCGTGGGCCGAGTCCGCCGCTGCCGGGCAGGAGCTCATCGTCGTGGGGCCCGACGAGCGCAGCCCGCACTCGCGTGGCGGCATCGACTGGCACCCGGGCACCGCACGACGCATTCTGCTGGCCGGCGATGAGACGGCGGCCCCGGCCATCGGCTCGATTCTGGAGTCGCTCAGTGACGACTACGACGTCGATGCCTTCCTCGAGGTACCCACGGCCGCCGATGTGCTTCCGGTGTCGCATGCGGCCGGCACCCGCCTGACCTGGATTCCGCGCGAGGGCGGCGAGCACGGGGCGGGATTGATCGCCGCGGTGCGGACCTGGGCTGCGGCATCCGCACAGCTGCTGAGCCGTGCCGCAGCTGGCCACCGCCAGGAACTGGCCGATGTCGACGTGGACCGCGAACTGCTGTGGGACAGCCCGGAAGCCGCCGACGGCGAGTTCTATGCCTGGATGGCGGGCGAGGCCGGCACGGTCAAGACGTTGCGCCGCCTGCTCGTCTCGGAGTGCGGCGTCGATCGCAAGCGAGTCGCGTTCATGGGGTATTGGCGACGGGGTCAGTCCGAGCGCATCGAGTAGCCGGTCGCCCGTCAGGCCGACGGCACAGTGAGGTCACCGGGCTCGCTGACGGTGTGATGACGTCCCATCGGAATCACCATGGGCCGTCCGGTCAGCGGATCGGGCATGATTCGGCTGTCGAGTCCGAACACGCCGCGCACCGTGCTTTCGGTGAGGACATCGTCGGAGGTTCCTGAGGCCAGGATGCGGCCGCCTGCCATGGCCACGAGGTGATCGGCATAGCGCGCGGCAAGATTCAGATCGTGCAGCACCATGACGATCGTCGTGCCGCGCTCGCGGTTCAGGTCGGTGAGAAGGTCGAGCACATCGACCTGATGGCTGATGTCCAGGAAGGTCGTGGGCTCGTCCAGCAGCAGTACATCGGTCTCCTGCGCGAGGGCCATCGCTATCCAGACGCGCTGGCGCTGGCCGCCGCTGAGCTCATCGACCGAGCGGTCGGCGATGTGCGTGGTCCCCGTCGCCTCAAGGGCGCGGGCCACTGCTGCGTCATCCTCTTTCGTCCACCGCGCCAGCGCGCCCTGATGCGGGTACCGCCCGCGACTGACAAGATCAGAGACCGAGATTCCGTCGGGGGCGATCGGCGACTGCGGCAGCAGGCCGAGCACACGGGCCACCTGCTTGGTGGGCAGGCGATGGATGGCCTTGCCATCGAGAAGCACCGAGCCCGATGTGGGTGCGAGAAGTCGCGCCATCGCCTTCAGCAGCGTCGATTTGCCACAGGCGTTCGCACCGACGATCGTGGTGATCCGTCCCGGCGGCACGGCCAACTCGAGCCCGTCGACGATGATGCGGTCCCCGTACCCGAGGGTCACGGCCTGCGCGTGGAGGGATCGATTCGCGGTCATAGCGTCGTTCCTTGCGATCGGCTGCTGCGAATGAGCAGGTAGACGAGATACGGCGCACCGAGCACTCCCGTGATGACGCCGACGGGCAGGCGGGTGGCGAAGAAGTACTGGCCGGCGAAATCGGCGACCAGCACGAGCAGCGCGCCCACCAGGCCGGCGGGCAGGATCGGCGACCCGACGGGGCCGAGGACGCGCACCGCTATCGGCCCCGACAGGAATGCGACGAACGCTATCGGACCTGCCGCGGCGGTCGCGAAGGCGAGCAGGCCCACGGCCGTCACTATCAGCAGCACCCGTCGACGCTCCACCGGAACGCCCAGGGCGGATGCCGTGTGGTCACCCAGGCGCAGCAGCTCGAGATCGCGCGCACTGCCCAGCAGCACGGGCATCAGCACGACGATGGCCAGCGCCAGCGGCAGAACGCGCTCCCAGGACGCGTCGTTGAGACTTCCGGTCAGCCAGCGCATGGCCGCCGGCAGATCCCACTCGGCCGCCCGGGACACGATGTACGAGATCACACTGTCGAAGATCGCCGCCACGCCGATGCCGATGAGGATGAGGCGGGGACCCGAGGCGCCGTCCTTGTACGCGAGCAGGTAGATGAGCAGCGCGGCCACCAGCGCCGACGCCGTCGCCAGAAACGACACGGCCGTCTCGCTCAAGCCCAGCACGACGATGCCGAACACGGCGGCCGCGCTCGCACCGGAAGTGATGCCGATGACATCGGGGCTGGCCAGTGCATTGCGCAGGAGAGTCTGGAAGACCACGCCGCCCATGCCGAAGCACAGCCCGGCCAGAAGTCCGGTCGTGGCCCGCGGCAGGCGCAGCTCGCCGACGGTGAAGGATGCACCGGGCACCCGGTGGCCGGTGATGACGGCCCACACCTCGGCGGGCGAGTAGAAGGTGTCGCCGAACATGAGCGTGAGGGCGTAGGCGGCCGCCACAGCCGCCAGGAGCGCGCCGGTGACCGTCCACCAGCGTCGTGCCCGGCGGCGTCGGCCACGTGCGACAAGGTGCAGGGCCTCGGACGAGACCGTGGTGCTCACAGCGCCCGCACCTTCTGGCGGCGCACGATGGCGATGAAGAACGGGGCACCCAGGACCGCCGTGATGATGCCGACCTCGATCTCTTGGGGGCGCGCGATGACGCGCCCGAGGACGTCGGCGGCGGTCAACAGGACGGCACCGGTCACCGCCGAGAAGGGCAGCAGAGCGCGGTGGTCGACGCCGATGAGCAGACGGCACACGTGGGGCACCACCAGGCCGACGAATCCGATCGGGCCTGCCACCGCGGTGGCCGCGCCGCAGAGGATGACGGCGCCCAAGCTCGAGACAAGACGCGCCGTGCGCACCCGCGTTCCCAAGCCCGCGGCGAGTTCGTCGCCGAGGGCGAGCGCGTTCAGCGACGGTGAACTGGCCATGCAGACCACGAAGCCGGCGACCAGGAACGGCAGCACCTGCAGGATCGTCTGCGGCGTCGCGCCGCCGACGCCGCCCACCTGCCAGAACCGGAACACGCTCATCACGTCGATGCGCGGCAGCAGGATGGCGCTGACCAGTGAGCTGAAGGCCACCGCGATCACGGCCCCGGCAAGGGCGAGCCGCAAGGGCGTCGGACCACCGCGTCCGAGTGAGCCGACGGCATAGACGAAGGCTGCGGCCACGGCTGCGCCCAGCATCCCCACCCAGATGTATCCGGCCGCTGAGGAGAGCCCGAAGAAGGCGATCCCGATGACGATCGTCAACGAGGCGCCGCCGGTGACACCCAGCAGCTGCGGATCGCCGAGCGGATTGCGCATGGACCCCTGCAGGGTGGCCCCGGCCACCGCGAGGGCGGCGCCCACGATCATCGCCAGGATCGTGCGGGGGATGCGCTTGCTCACCGATGCCGCGGAGACGGTGTCGGTCGAGCCGAGCACGCCGTTCCAGATGTCGTCCCATCCGACCACGCGTGCGCCGATGGCGACGGATGCCACCGCGACGAGCGCGAGCGCGGCCAGCAGGACCACGAGCCAGAGTGCACGCCGTCCCACGCGCCGCCGGGGCAGCGTGTGGGAAACGGCGTCGGTCGCTGCGTGCGCGGTCATGACGCCTTTGCGGCTGCCTCACCCACGAGCTTGATGTAGTCGTCGCCGTAGCTCGTGCCGATCGACAGCGGGCTGGGATCCACGGCCGATGACAGCGTCGAGTTGTCGGGTACGAGGGCGACGGCGCCGTCGGCGATGGCGGGGATGCGCCCCAGAAGCGGGTCGGACTGCAGGGTCTTCAACAGGTCTTCACTGCCGTAGGCGACGATCACCTGCACGTCTTCGAAGTTCTCGATCTTCTCGGTGCTGGCGGTGAGCCAGAACTGGTCGGAACCCTTCGACTGCGACGCGACGTAGTCGGAGGGGACAAGGCCGAGTTCGCTCAGGTACGCGGTGCGCGCGTCTTCGGTCGTGTAGAAACCCAGGGTGCTCAGGTCGGTGGGATCGATGTAGCTGTGCAGGAACTTCTTGCCCGCCAGCGCCGGGTACTTGGCGGCTTCTTGCGTGATGTGGTCCTCCAACGACGAGACGAGCTTTTCGGCCTCGTCCTTCAGGCCCAGGGCCGTTCCGTCGATGACCGTCATGTCCTGCCAGCTGGTGCCCCACGGGATCCCCTGGTAGGTGACCACCGGTGCGATCTTGCTGAGCGTGTCGTACTGCTCCTTGGTCATGCCGCTGGTCGCGGCGAGGATGACATCGGGCTTCGCGTCGGCGATGGCCTCGTAGTCGTATCCGTCGGTCTCATCCAGAAGCGTGGGGGTGTCCGCGCCCAGCTCGGCGAGCTTGTCCTTGACCCACGGGAGCAGGCCGTCACCGTCCTCATCGCCGTACGTGACCTTGGGCATCGCAACCGGAACGACTCCCAGCGCGAGCGCTGCTTCGTTGTTGCCCCAGTCGGTCGCGACGACGCGTTCGGGTTTCGACTCGATGGTGGTCTGGCCGTAGACATTCGAGATCGTCACGGGGAATCCATCGGATGCCACGGCCCGCGCGTCATCGCCGGGGGTGTCGGCGCTGCTCGCGCAGCCGGCCAGGAGGAGCGATGAGGCGGTGACGGCAGCCAGGGCGGTCAGCGTCAGCGCGCGGCGAATGGGCACAGGAAGATCTCCTTCACACGGCGGGGATTGGTAAGGCTAGCCTAACAGCGCCGCGAAGCGGGGTCCACGCCGATGACGTGGTGTGTCAGGAGGCAGGCTCGACCAGGCCGGTGTCGTAGGCGAAGATGACCGCCTGCACGCGATCTCGTGCGCCGATCTTGCCGAGAACTTTGCCGACATGCGTCTTCACGGTCTGCTCGGCGATGAACAGCTCCGCCGCAATCTCGGTGTTCGAGCGGCCTTCGCCGATCAGCTGTAACACTTCGCGCTCGCGATCGGTGAGATCGTTCAGCGCGGTGGAGGCACGCGTGGTCCGCGGCTTCTGCGTCGCGAACTGTGCGATGAGCCGGCGCGTGACCCGCGGCGCCAGAAGCGCGTCGCCGGACGCCACCACCCGCACCGCGGTCACGAGCTCTTCGGGAAGGGCGTCCTTCAGAAGGAATCCGCTCGCACCGGCCTGGAGGGCGTCGTACACATAGTCGTCGATGTCGAAGGTCGTGAGCATGATGATGCGTGGCACCTTGGCGGCCGGGTAATCGGGGCCGAGGATGCGGCGCGTGGCCTCGATGCCGTCGAGTTCGGGCATGCGCACGTCCATCAGGATCACGTCGGGATCCACGCGCGCCGACAACGAGACGGCTTCCTGTCCGGTGGCGGCCTGCCCGACGACGGTGATGCCGTCGTGGGCGTCGAGCAACGCCGCAAAGCCCGCCCGCACGATCGGCTGGTCGTCGGCGACAAGGACGTCGATGCTCACCGAGTGGCCTCCATGGGCTCTGCGGGCGGATGCTGCGGAAGTCGGGCGACGACACTCCAGCCGCCGTCCGAATCGGCATGGGCCTCCACGTTACCGCCGAGCAGCTGCGCACGTTCACTCATGCCCCGCAGTCCGTGACCGCCGGGCGCTCCCGGGGCACGGTCGGACGGTTCGTTGCGGACGCGGATGCGCAGATCCGCGGCATCCGTGGTCACCGACACGGCGATCTGGGCCCCTGCCGCGTGCCGGACGGCGTTGCTCAGGGCCTCTTGCACGATGCGGTAGGCCGCAATCTGCGTGGCGGGGTCGATGTCGTTCGACACGTCGTGGACGAGCGTGATCGTCGCGCCCGCGCGGCGCGTGGACTCGACGAGGGCGGGGATGTCGTCGACCCCGCGCTGCGGGGCGAGTTCCGCGGATTGATCCTCGGTGCGCAGCACACCGAGGATTCGACGCATCTCGGTGAGCGACGTGCGTGCGGTCGCTGCAATGTCGTCGAACTCGGCGGCCGCCGGTGCGGGCAAATCGGGCACCCGATACCGTGCCGTGGATGCCTGAACCTGGATGAGCGACATGCTGTGCGCGACGACGTCGTGAAGCTCGCGTGCGATGCGGGTGCGTTCCTCGACGAGCTCGCGCCGAGCCTGCTCGGCGGCCGTGAGGGCACGTTGGCTGCTCAGTTCTTGGCCCAGGCGCAGCCGGCCGGCCAAAAGCACCGACACCAGCAGGAACGCTGCAGAGACGGCCCCGGTGACGATGAGGACGTTTCCGCTGGAGACTGATGGGAGCATGGCGACCGGCAGGACGCCGGCCGCGTTGCCGAGGACGAAGAGGGCGAGACCGCGTCGCCAGCCGTGTGCGATGGTGACCACGACAAGGCACACGACGAAGGCGATGATCATGGCGACCGACCATGGCCAGGGCGCTGTCACGGCATGCTCACGCGTGACCATGAGAGGGATCAGCACGGCGGATGCCGTGAACAGCGCTATTGCCAGTGTCGGCCGGCGCACGGCAATGAGGGGAGCACCCACGGCCAGGGCGCCCAGCAGCATCGTGACGGGAACGTTCGCGCTGTAGAGCGAGACCTGCAGCGGCACGAGCACGGCGTACAGGGCGACGGCGACAGCGCCCAAGCCGATGTAGCTCATCGTGCGGCGGTCCCGCATCCAGTGGGGGACCCAACGCCAGGGCTTCGCGCGCATGCGCTTCATCCTGCCACCTCGGCCATCTCGGTGGTCTCGGCCGCCGCGGACGGGGCGTCCGCCGCGCGGCGGCGTCGGCGGGCAGCGGCGACACGGTCGATGCCGACCCCGATGACCAGTGCCACGCCCACGCCGATGGCAGCCGCCAGCAGCGGCTGGTCGCCGAGCCAGTTGCCGGCGAGGATGCCGATGCCGGCGCCGTACAGTGCCCACAGAGCCGCGGCGACGGCGGTCAGGGACACAAAGCGACGCCACGGATATCCGAGGGCGCCGGCCGAGGCGGCCACCGCGACCCGGCCGACCGGGACGTACCGCGCGCCGATGATGAGGGCGGCACCGCCGCGCGACAACGAAGTTCGAGCGCGCCCGAACGCGGCGGCGACGCGCGGGCGGCGCATCCATGCGAAGCGCTCCGTACCCAAGGACCGGCCCAGCGCGTAGGCGAGATTGTCGCCGAGGACCGCGCCGAGGGCGGCGGCCACGCACAGCAGCGGCACTGTCGCAAGCGCGCCGGACGCCGCGGCCGCCGCCGCGGCGGCGACCAGCACGGTCTCGCTCGGGATGGGCGGGAACACGGCGTCGATCGCCGCGACGGCGAACATGACCAGGAGCACCCAGCCAGAGGAGGCAGCGGTGAGGATGAAGGCGTTTATCAGGTCCACGTGGGAACGCTACGAAGCCGGCGCCCAGCGGCACATCCCTCTGGAGTATCGGCACCGTCATACCGTGGAGGGGTCTTTCGGCACGGGCCCGTATACTGAGTGGCTGGCCATTCGGCCGCCCACCCCCGACAGAACGGATGTTTCGCTGTGCTTGCCGTGCACGACCTCGAGATTCGCGTGGGCGCGCGCACCCTTATGGCGGATGTCTCGTTCCGCGTCGCCGCCGGCGACAAGATCGGCCTGGTCGGGCGCAACGGGGCCGGAAAGACCACGCTGACCAAAGTGCTCGCCGGCGATGTGCTGCCCGCCGAGGGCACGGTCGACCGCTCCGGCGAGCTCGGCTACCTGCCGCAGGATCCCCGCTCGGGAGACCCCGACATGCTCGCCCGCACCCGCATCCTCGATGCGCGCGGACTCGGCTCGCTGCAACTGGGCATGCGTGAGGCATCCGAGAACATGGCCTCCGATGATGCGGATGCCGCTGCCCGCGCGATGCGCAGGTACGCGAATCTCACGGAGCGGTTCGAGGCCCTCGGCGGATATGCGGCCGAGGCCGAAGCCGCCTCGATCGCCCACAACCTGTCGCTGCCCGACCGCATCCTCGAGCAGCCGCTGCGCACGCTGTCGGGCGGTCAGCGGCGTCGCATCGAGCTCGCCCGCATCCTCTTCTCCGATGCAGAGACGATGATCCTCGATGAGCCGACCAACCACCTCGACGCCGACAGCGTCGTGTGGCTGCGGGAGTTCCTGAAGGGCTACAAGGGCGGGCTCATCGTCATCAGCCACGACGTGGACCTGGTCGGCGAGACCGTCAACAGAGTCTTCTACCTCGACGCGAACCGGCAGGTCATCGACATCTACAACATGAACTGGCGCAATTATCAGCGCCAGCGCGTGGCCGATGAGGAACGCCGCAAGAAGGAGCGCGCCAACGCCGAGAAGAAGGCGACGGCGCTGCAGCAGCAGGCCGCGAAGTTCGGCGCCAAGGCCACCAAGGCCGCAGCCGCCCACCAGATGATGGCACGCGCCGAGAAGCTGCTGAACGGGCTCGAAGAGGTGCGGGCCGTCGACCGGGTCGCCAAGCTGCGGTTCCCCAAGCCCGCTCCGTGCGGCAAGACGCCGCTGATGGCCTCGGGCCTGTCGAAGTCATACGGGTCGCTGGAGATCTTCACCGACGTCGATCTCGCGATCGACCGCGGGTCGAAGGTGGTCGTGCTGGGGCTCAACGGCGCCGGCAAGACCACCCTGCTGCGCATTCTCGCCGGGGTCGACCAGCCCGATACGGGCCAGCTCGAACCCGGGCACGGCCTGAAGATCGGCTATTACGCGCAGGAACACGAGAACCTCGACGTGCACCGCACGGTGCTTGAGAACATGATGTCGGCGGCTCCCGACATCTCGGCGACCGAAGCGCGCAAGGTGCTCGGGTCGTTCCTGTTCACCGGCGATGACGTCTTGAAGCCGGCCGGTGTGCTCTCCGGCGGGGAGAAGACGAGGCTCTCGCTGGCCACCCTCGTCGTCTCCAGTGCGAACATGCTGCTGCTGGACGAGCCCACGAACAACCTCGACCCCGCCTCGCGCGAGGAGATCCTCGGTGCTCTTGCGCACTACGAAGGGGCCGTCGTGCTGGTCTCGCACGATGAGGGCGCCGTTGAGGCGCTGAACCCCGAGCGGGTTCTCATCCTCCCCGACGGTGTCGAAGACATCTGGGGGCGGGACTACGTCGACCTGGTCACGCTGGCGTAACACTCAGTGCGACGCATTGTCCAACAGCGCGTCTTCGTCTTCTGAGTCGCGGTCGCGCCGGGCGGCGCGCTTCTCGCGGATGCGCCGGGCCGATGTCTCGGCCTGCAACGCCGCAGCGGCCTCGGGGTCGCTCGCGGCCAGCGCCGCCACCGCTGCGGCGTCTTCGGCGGCCTCACGGCGGGCACGACGCTCGGAGCGGATCACGTACCAGATGAAGACGAACCCCATCACGGCGAACATGATCCACTGGATGCCGTAGGAGAGGTAGGGACCGGGATCTGCCGACGGCACTTCGAACGCCTGCGGCATCGTGGCCGGCGCCGGGTCTTCGGAGACGAGCTCGCCGTAGGCACCCTGCTCGAGAGCGGCGCCATCGGCACCGCCGATCTTGTCGGCGATCAAGGGCAGGTTCACCGACGGCACCTGGCCCTGCGGGGCGTTCGGACCCGAGGCAGGCAGCTTCTCGCCGGGCACGAGCCGCACGACCACCGCGACCTGGCCCGTCGGGGCATCCGATACGGTGTCGGGCGTCGACTGCCGGTTGCCTGGCGGTTCCCATCCGCGGTTCACCAGAAAGATCCGGCCGTCTGCCAGCCGCAACGGCACGATGATCTCGTAGGCGGCGGTGCCCTCGTGCACGCGGTTGCGCACGAGCAGCTGCTGATCGGTCAGATACGTGCCGGTCATGCGCACCTGCCGCCATTTCAGGCCGGCCGGCAGCGTGTCACCGGGCGAGAGCAGCTCATCCAGCGCCACCGGTGCTGCGTTGTAGTTCTCATCGATGATGGCCAGCTGCGCCGTACGATCGGCGTTCTTGCTGAGCTGCCAGTGCGAGAGGAATGCGCAGGCGATGGCGAACACTATCGCCACGCCGATGTAGGCGGTCCAGCGCACCGCGGCCGGCGCGGACTGTCGTCGGCTCATCGAAGCTCCTGGGCGTCGTCGGTGGGGAACGGCTCGACCGCGACCGGGAACGCGCGGGCGGCGAGGTAATCACGCAGATAGCCGGCGTGCTCATAGCACGCCAGCCAGATCTTGCGGCGATCGGGGGCATGAATACGCGGATTGCGCCACACCACCTGCATCGTGGCGGGGGTGTGGCATCCGGCGCGCGAGCAGACGGGTGCTTCGCTCACGGCGTGTCGTCCTTGGACGGCGCGGCCTCCGGACCTTGCCGGGGCTCATCGGCCTCGCGTGTCTCGCGTGTCTCGCGGACCGTGATCACCTCATCGGCGTGCGTGGGGCGCGTCGTCGCGTGGGCGTCGAGCTCATGACCGGGAGCCACCGCGTCGATCGTCTTGCCCTCCTCGCCGACATTGGCCAGCACCACGGCGATGTAGGGCAGAAAGATGGCTCCGGCGCCGAAGATCCATGTCCACCACCCGAACGGCTGCACGAACACCATGAGAATGAAGCACAGCACACGCACCGCCATCATGATGAGGTATCGCGCCGAGCGCGACGTCACCTCGTCACGGGGAGCGCGCGGCAATGACGTGGCGGATTGGGGGTGAGCAGAAGTCTTCACTGTCGTCCCAGCCTACGCCGGGTGACATCGATCGTCGCCGCTAGGCTGGGGCGAGCATCCACTCCCGATACTCGGAGGTTCTTCATGTCCGACGACCGCGTCGTTCTGGTCACCGGCGGCAATCGGGGCATCGGCCGCGCCATCGCCGCCCGCTTCGTCGCTGCAGGATACCGGGTGGCCGTGACCGCTCGCAGTGGCGAAGGGCCCGAGGGCACCCTGACGGTGCGGGCCGACGTGACGGATGCCGCATCCGTCGACGCCGCATTCACCGAGGTCGAGCAGCAGCTCGGGCCGATCACCGTCGTCGTCGCCAATGCCGGGATCACGAAGGACACCCTGCTTCTGCGCATGAGCGAAGACGACTTCGATTCGGTCGTCGACACCAACCTGGGCGGGACCTTCCGCGTCGTCAAGCGCGCATCCAAGGGCATGCTGAAGGCCCGCTGGGGCCGGGTCATCCTCATTTCCTCGGTGGTCGGGCTCTACGGATCGGCCGGCCAGATCAACTACGCGAGCTCGAAGGCCGGATTGGTGGGATTCGCCCGGTCGCTGACCCGTGAGCTCGGCGGCCGCGGAATCACGGCCAATGTGGTTGCGCCCGGCTTCATCGAAACCGAGATGACCGCCGAACTCCCCGAGGAGAAGAAGGCCGAGTACAAGAAGGCGATTCCGGTGGGCCGGTACGCGTCGGCCGACGAGGTCGCCGGCGTCGTGGCCTGGCTGGCATCGGACGACGCGGCCTACATCTCCGGCGCCGTCATCCCCGTCGACGGCGGGCTGGGGATGGGGCACTAAGCCTCGACGAGATTCGGGTCATCGAACACCGCAGACACCGCGGCAGGAGCGTGGTGGGCGGCTGCCTGCTCAACATGAGGCCCCGGCTACGCGGCGGGCGAGGGAAAGAAGACCTCCTCGATCCGCACGTCGAACGTTGCAGCGATGCGGAACGCAAGATCAAGGCTGGGATCGAACCGGTCTCGCTCGATAGAGATGATGGTCTGCCGCGAGACGCCGACGAGGTCTGCTAGGCGCTCCTGGGAGAGGCCGGCCGCCGCGCGACGCTCACGCAGATCGTTGCGCATCAGGACTCCCGGTGCTTCAGCACCCAGTACCGCACCGAGAAGTCGAGCAGCCCGACCGCCATCAACAGTGAGAGCGCCAGTAGTGCTGACGCGTCAACCCGAAGCAGTGACACGAGCAGCAGGCCGCCAGCGGCAACGAAGAGAACATCCGTGAATGCACCCGCCCGGGCTCGTTCCGATTGGCTCCGCTCGATGGAGTCTCTTGAATTGGCTCGCTGCGTGTGTGGCGAGTGCCGGCCGATGAGGATCGCCCAGGCCAATGTCGCCGCCATCGCACCGCCGATCAGTGCAGACCACAGCACACTGAACGCCGCGATCGTCGGACCGACCGCCGAAGGGTCGTCATCCCGCAACCCGATCGGCCACGCCGTCACTCCGAATACTCCCGCCCCGACAGCCGCCGCAAGGACGATGAGCAGAACGCGTTGCACCGAACTGCCGGTGCGAGCGGGGTGGCCGTTGCTGGTGTGTTCAGACATGGGTTGTGCCTTTCTGCGGCTCGAAGCTCTTGCCCACCAACATATGTAAAGCTAGCTTTACAGTCAAGTTTAGTTTACATGTCCGCTCGAGGCGACATCGCCTGCACCTGCGAGGTGGATCGAGGCTAAGAGCGCGTCGCGAGGAAGCTCTCGATCGCCGCAATGGTGGTCGCGTTGTCGCTGTGCAGGATGCCGCGGATACCGGCGGCCGCAGCTCCGTCGATCGAGACCTGATGATCGTCGATGAACAGGACATCGCTCGCATCGGCGTCCATCGCCGACAGCGCAGCAGCGTACGCAGTGGGATCGGGCTTGGCCGCACCGATCTCGTGGCTGTAGCAGATCGGGTTCACGAGGCGGGAGTACCCGAAGCGGCGCTCTTCCTGTTCCCGCGCGCCGTCCATCGAGTTGGACAGGGCCGCACGTCCGACGTGCACGGGAAGGGCTCTCGCATAGGCCTGGAGCTCTGCGTTCGCCACTCCGCAGTATGAGTCCCAGAATTCGGCAGAGACGGCGGCTCTGGTGTCGTCATCGAAGCCAAGCGCGTCGCCGAGGCGGCGCCAGTACTCGGACTCCACACCCGACTCGATGTCGGCGCGGGGGAGATCGGCGGCATCGACGCGCGCACCGAACGTCTCGTCGTCCAGTCCTGAGCGCGCACGCAGACTCTGCGAGAAGCGCTTCTGCCACACGCCGTCATCGGCGAGCTCCAGCACGCCGCCGATGTCGAACAGAATCCAGGGCTTCGATGTCATCCGGTCACCGTATCGCTTCGTCGGTGCCGGCGCTCAGGGCACGCTCAGAACGGCGGGTCATCCGGAAGTGGGTTCGCCGCTGCGGTGCGGTGCCCGGTGGGGAATTCAAGTTCGATGCTGCGATCTCGTCGCCGGCGATGTCTGACCTTGGTGAAGTCTTTGATGACGTGGTCGGGATCGCAGAGGGGATCGAGATTGGCGATGTTCGTCGGACCGCGTTTCGGACCGTGGAACTGACACCAGTGATCGATGTCGGCATCGAGAGCGAGCCGATCGCATCCGTCGCGCAGGCAGGTGCCGTGCTGCAGCGCCAACCACGCGCGCTGGGCGTCGGTGGCGCGCCGGGAACGGCGGTCTATGTCGAGGATCACTCCCGTGATGGGGTCGGTGATCACCCGGGTGAATGCTCCGGCGTCACACAGGATCTGTCGCGCTGTGGCGTCATCGAGGGGTCCGTCGCCCGGCACCAGCGCCTCCTGATTGAGATCGAGGCCGGTCGTGCCGGGTGCATGCGGGCGCACCGACACGCGGGCATCGGGTGCGAGGCGATCGAGCGGGATCGTGACGAATACTTTCGTCTGCACCATCTGCTCGGTGCCCACCCCGAGCAGCAGCGCCGTGGCCAGATCTGCGCGCAGCTGATGCCGCGTGCGATCCTCCCGCTTGTCTTTGGCATGGTGCTTCGCGGTGGAGGTGAGCCTGCGGAAAGCGGCGTGGGCTTTCCACGTGGGCATCAGCACGCCGAACCACGACACGTCATCAGGCAGGTCGGTGACGACCACCTTGCGCTCCTTCAGCGCTTGCGCATGCTTCTCGGCGTTGGTGGCGCCGGTGAGCCTGTGCGCGATGTCTTTCGCCTTGCGGCGGAACACCGCAAGGCTCACCCGCAACGCGAGATCGGACAGCTCCCGGTCATACTCGGTGAGCAGCTCGGCCCGCGATGTCATCCCGGCCAGATGCGCGCCGGCGGCCTGCACATGCGCGGGGGTCGCAAAACCCTCTCGCACGTGATGCCACAGCCCCGGAAGTCGCGATCGACCGGTGCGGGCGGCCTCGGCCAGCGCGTGAACTTCGGTCTCTGACAGGCACATCCGCGACGCAGCCTCCACGGCCGCGCATCGCTCGGCAAGCTCGATCTCTTCGCGCACCGATGGGCCGGGGATGCCGTCATCGACGTAGACGCCGGGGTTCCCTCGCGCGAAATCGAGGATGTCGGCGAGCTGCTCGGCTCGCCGTGCCGCAGCGCGGTTGGCCGCGTACTGATCGGCCTCGGCAGACTCGAACATCGACCGCAGCACGAAGACGTCATCAACCGGCTCTCGAGCCGACTCGAAAACGTCTGCGTCCATGGCCCTATAATAGCACTAAGCTTCGATACTATGAGGAGAAGTACCTCATAAAAACCAAATATATGAACGCAAAGCGCCGACCCGACTCACGCGGCCAGCGACTTCACTATCGCCGCCGCCAACACGTCGGGCTGCGACAGCTGCGGCCAGTGGCCGGTGTTCAGATGCACCACCTCGACATCGTGGATGGCATTGAACTCGTCTTCCCACGGCCCCCAGTGCGCGAGCTCGTTGCGCAGCTCGACCTCGTCTTGTCGTCCCGACAGCAGGGTCACTGGTATGCCGTGTCGCGCCGGATCGTTCAGCTCGACCGCATCGGTGGGCACGCGCATGGGAACCGACCCCACGCGCACCGCCCGCCGGGTCGCCTCGTCCACGTCTTCGATATCGGCGCCGTCGAAGAAATCCCAGCCGGGGAAGGGCACCACACCGTCGCGCGAGGGGAACTCTGAAATGCCGAAACCGGATGCCGGGGGCACGGTGTCGATGAAGACGACATGTGACACGTGCGTGGTGCGCGCGTCAGCGGCCGCCCAGACGACGTTTCCGCCGCCGGAGTGGCCGACCAGGGCAACGGGCGCGGAGCATTTGTCGATCTCGGCGACCACCGTGGCCACCCAGTCGTCCAAGCGCACATGGGAGGACTCGGCCGCGGCTGCCCCGATACCCGGCATCGTCAGCGCGTGGGCCGTGTGCCCGGCTCGCTCGAGGGCGGGAATCACCGCACCCCACGACGATGCGTCCAGCCACAGCCCCGGAACGAGGATCACATCCATGAGGGAACGGTAGCGCGACCCGCCGACATCACTCGGAGGGCGAGCGGCGTTGCGCTAGGGCAGCAGCGGAACGACCTGAGCGAGATCGACCGGGCCGATCACCAGGTCGGCCTGCGCACGCACGGCGGGCTTCGCATTGAACGCGATCCCGAGGGCGGCGGCCGCCATCATCTGCAGGTCGTTCGCGCCGTCGCCGATCGCGATGGTCTGCGTCAACGGCACGTCGTGGGCGAAAGCCCATTCCCGCAGCGCCGCCGCCTTGCCCGCGGCATCCACTATCGTCCCCTCGACACGACCAGTGAGCACGCCGTCGGCGACCTCGAGACGGTTCGCCCGCCACACGTCCACGCCCAGTCGCGGCGCGAGAGTGTCGAGGATCTCGTGGAATCCCCCCGAGACCACCCCGACCACACCGCCGCGCTCGTGCACCGCATCGATCAGCGCCCCTACGCCCGGCGTCGGTTCGATGCGTGCCAGCACGCGGGCGAACGCTGCCACCGGCACCCCGGCGAGGGCTTCGACGCGCGAGCGCAGGCTCGCGGAGAAATCCACTTCGCCGCGCATGGCGGCCTCGGTGGCCGCTGCCACCTCTGCGCCGCGCCCCACCTCGTCGGCGATGAGCTCGATCACCTCGTTGCGGATGAGGGTGGAATCGGCATCGAGGACGACGAGCAGACGCGCGGGCACCCCACCACAGTACCGGGACGGCTCAGCCGTCGACGTGCGCGCCCTTGCCGACCACGGTGATGCCCGAGTCGGTGATGGTGAAGCCACGTTCGCGGTCGCGCTCGCGATCGACCCCGACAGTCGCGCCGGGGGCCAGCACCACGTTCTTGTCGAGGATCGCGCGATGCACTCGCGCTCCCTGCCCCACCTGCACGTGCTCGAACAGCACCGAGTCGGTGATGGTCGATCCGCCGGCGGCCAGCGTCCACGGGCCCACGACGCTGCGCTCGATGTGCGTGCCCGACAGCACCGAGCCCAGCGACACAATCGAGTCGATGGCATTGCCGATGCGGCCCACCGAGTCGCGCACGAACTTCGCCGGCGGCGAGTTCACCGTCTGCGAGTGGATCGGCCAGTCCATGTTGTACAGGTTGAACACCGGCAGCGTGGAGATGAGGTCCATGTGTGCGTCGAAGAACGAGTCGATCGTTCCGACATCGCGCCAATATGCACGGTCACGGTCGTTGGACCCGGGCACCTCGTTGTTCTTCATGTCGTACACGCCGGCCTCGCCACGCTCGACGAAGTAGGGGATGATGTCGCCACCCATGTCATGGTTGCTCGTGGCATCTTCACCGTCGTCGGTCACCGCCTCGATGAGGGCGTCGGAATCGAAGATGTAGTTGCCCATCGACGCGAGCACTTCGTTCGGCGAGTCGGGCAGACCGTCGGGGTTCTGGGGCTTTTCGAGGAACTGCCGGATGCGCCCGTTCTCATCGGCGTCGATCACCCCGAATTGATGGGCTAGCGACACCGGCTGACGAATGCCCGCGACCGTCGCACGCGCGCCCGAGGCGATGTGTGCGTCGAGCATCTGACGGAAATCCATGCGGTAGACGTGGTCGGCGCCGATGACGATCACGATATCGGGCTGCTCGTCATTGATCAGGTTCAGGCTCTGCAGAATCGCGTCGGCAGACCCCGTGAACCAGCGTTTGCCGAGTCGTTGCTGTGCCGGCACCGACGCGACGTAGGAGTCGAGCAGCGCCGACATGCGCCAGGTCTGCGAGACATGCCGGTCGAGGCTGTGCGACTTGTATTGGGTGAGCACCACTATCTGTCGCAGCCCCGAATTGATGAGGTTCGAGATCGCGAAGTCGATCAGCCGGTACTGGCCGCCGAACGGCACTGCCGGCTTGGCACGGTCGGTCGTCAGCGGCATCAGCCGCTTGCCCTCACCACCGGCGAGGATGATTCCGAACACTTTGGGAGCGCCTGGCATGGCACCACACTATGCCCCCGTTGCGTGCCTGTACTAGCGTTCCAGACATGCGCGTCGACATCGTCACGAAGGAATACCCGCCGGAGATCTACGGGGGTGCCGGAGTGCACGTCGCCGAGTTGGTGAAGGCGATGCGGGATGCCGCTGAGATCGGCATCGACGTGCGGGTGCGGGCCTTCGGCTCCGGACGTGATGAGGCAGGCACCAGCTCGTACACGGTTCCCGCGGAGCTGGCCGACGCCAACGCCGCGATCCAGACGCTGGGCACCGATCTGGCCATCGTCTCCGACGTTGCGGGGGCCGACATCGTGCACTCGCACACCTGGTACGCGAACTTCGCGGGCCATCTGGCCTCGCTGCTGCACGGGATCCCGCACGTGATCACCGCACACAGCCTCGAGCCGCTGCGTCCGTGGAAGGCCGAGCAACTGGGCGGGGGATACGCGGTGTCGAGTTTCATCGAACGCACCGCCTATGCGTCGGCCGCTGCGATCGTGGCCGTGTCCGACGGCATGCGCTCCGACATCCTGCGCAGTTACCCCGAGCTCGACCCGCGCAAGGTGCGGGTCATCTACAACGGGATCGACGTCGAGGCGTGGCATCCGGTCGACGACCCCAGCGTGCTGGCAAAGCACGGCATCGACCCCGCAAGGCCATCGGTGGTCTTCGTCGGTCGGATCACGCGCCAGAAGGGACTGCCGTATTTTCTGCGGGCCGCGCAGCGGCTGCCCGCCGAGGTGCAGCTGGTGCTGTGCGCGGGTGCGCCCGACACGCCACAGATCATGACCGAGGTGCAGGAGCTCGTGCGCGGGCTGCAGGCGCATCGGGAGGGGGTCGTGTGGATCGAGGAGTTTCTGCCCCGTCACGAGCTGTGCACGATCCTGGGGGCGGCCACCACCTTCGTCTGCCCGTCGATCTACGAGCCGCTGGGAATCGTGAACCTCGAGGCCATGGCGTGCGGCGCGGCGGTCGTGGCCACCGCCACCGGCGGCATCCCAGAAGTGGTCGTCGACGGGGTCACCGGCCGGCTGGTGCCCATCGACCAGCTCGACGACGGCACCGGCACGCCGCATGACCCCGATCGGTTCGTCGCCGACCTGGCCGAGGTGCTCACGGAGGTCGTCACCGATCGTGACGCGGCCGCCCGATACGGCCGAGCGGGACGGGAGCGTGCCGCCCGCGACTTCAGCTGGACGACGATAGCTGAGCAGACCGCGGCGCTGTACGCGGAGCTGTCGGCTTCCGGCAAGTAGGCTGGGGGCCATGCCTGAGGTCCTCGATTTCTCCGACGTCGTCGTCCGCCGAAACGCCAGGGACATCGTCGACCATGTCGACTGGTCCGTCGCCGACGACCAGCGCTGGGTCATTCTCGGTGCGAACGGTGCCGGAAAGACGACGCTGCTGCAGCTCGCGGCGACCCTGCTCCACCCCACCAGCGGCACGGTCACGATCCTCGATGAGCGCCTCGGGCGCACCGACGTGTTCGAGCTGCGCCCGCGCATCGGCTTCGCCTCCAGCGCCATGGCCCGGCGTGTCCCGGCCGAAGAGACGGTGCTGAACGTCGTGATGACCGCGGCCTACTCGGTGATGGGGCGCTGGAACGAGGCCTACGAAGACATCGACGAGCGGCGGGCGCTGCGGGTGCTTGCCGAGTGGAAGCTCGATCATCTCGCCGATCGCACGTTCGGCACTCTCTCCGAGGGCGAGCAGAAGCGCGTGCAGATCGCCCGCGCCGTGATGACCGATCCCGAACTTCTGCTGCTGGACGAGCCGAGCGCCAGCCTCGATCTGGGTGCGCGCGAAGAGCTGCTGCAGCTGCTCGGCGGCTATGCGCAGGCGCCCACGACGCCGGCGATGGTGATGGTCACGCACCACGTCGAAGAGATCCCGGTGGGCTTCACGCACGTGCTGTTGCTGCGTGAGGGCACCGTGGTGGCTGCGGGCCCGCTTCAGAGCACGCTGACCGCCGAGAACCTGAGCGCCACATTCGACCTGCCGATCGCCCTCACGACAGCCGACGGACGATACGCCGCCCGGGCCGCGTCGTCGAACGGCTCCGGAGACTGATAGAATCGACCTTTGGTGCTTCTGCGCCGTAGATTTCCCTTCCGTACTCGCAAGGAAACCCTTATGAAGACTGACATCCACCCCGAATACCACGCCGTCGTTTTCCGTGACCTCGGCTCGGGCGAGACCTTCCTGACCCGTTCGACCGCGACCAGCGACAAGACCATCGAGCTCGATGGTGCCGAGTACCCGGTCATCGACGTCGAGATCTCGTCTGCCTCGCACCCGTTCTACACGGGCAAGCAGCGCATTCTCGACTCGGCCGGCCGCGTCGAGAAGTTCAACCAGCGCTTCAAGGGCTTCGGCGGCGCCAAGTAAGCTTCGTCCTTCTGGCAGGGCCCCGCTTCGGCGGGGCCTTCTGCATTCCCGGGAGAGTCGCGTCAGCGAATCGGCCAGCTGCCGTCGAGTTTTTCGGCCGGGTCGATCCGGCCGATCCGCACGAAGTATTCGGTGAGGCTCTCGGCCTGATCTCGCGCCCAGCCGATCTGCTGCGTGTGCAGCTCGATCGCGGTGGTCGGCAGCGCGTCGGGGAATCGCTGCGCCAGTGCCAGGGCGACACGCCCGGCCGCCACGGCATCGGCGCACGCTTCGTGCGCGTCGTCGCCGAGTTGCACCGCGTAGTGCGCGGCCACGGCGGTGAGCGTGCGCTTGCCGCGCCGGTACCGGTCGCATGCCTTGTCGATGACGAGTGGGTCGATCACCGGCGAGGGCGTGGCGATCGGCGCGACGCCGTGCCGAACGGCCTCGTGGGCCAGCAGCGAGAAGTCGAAGGGCGCGTTGTAGGCGACCACGGGGATGCCGGCCTCGAACAGCACGCGCACCGCCGCGGTGACCTCGGCGACGACCTCGGCCGCAGGGCGGCCCTCGGCCTGGGCGCGCGCTGTCGTCACTCCGTGCACGGCGGCTGCGGCATCCGGAATCGGCACGCCCGGATCGGCGAGCCAGTCGTGAGCGTCGAGCACAGCGCCGGTGCCGTCGAGCACTCCCACGTGCGCGGTGACGATGCGATCGCGGGTGACATCGATGCCCGTCGTCTCGAGGTCGAACACCCCCACTCGTGAAGACCATTCCGGCGCATCGAAGAGGGGAAGTTCGTCCATGCCGCCTACGGTATGGCACACCCCCGACATCCGTGTTCCGGCATGCCGGGTCCGTAGACTTCTCAGGTGACAGTACCCAGCCCGTATGCCGAACAGCTCGCCGCCATCCCGGTGCAGCGCCGCGAGGTTCAGGTGCTTGGCGGCACGAGCGCCTACTGGGTGTACGGGCCCGCGGATGCGGCCACCACGATCCTGGCGGTGCACGGTTTTCGCGGCGAGCACCACGGCCTCGAGCCGATCGTGGCGCAGTTGCCCGACGTGCGGTTCATCTCACCCGATCTGCCGGGATTCGGCGAGTCCGCGCCGCTGCCGGACCGTGTGCATGACCTCGACGCCTATGTCGACTGGCTCACCGCCTTCGCTGCAGCGGTCGCGCCGGGGGCGCCCGTGCTCGGTCACAGCTTCGGCTCGATCGTCGCGGCGGCCGCGGTCGCGCACGCACTGCCCACGCCGCGGTTGATCCTGGTCAATCCGATCGGCGCACCGGCGCTGTCGGGACCGCGCGGAGTGTTCACGCGGCTCGCCGTCTTCTACTACTGGGCCGGGGCCAAGCTGCCGGCGCGGCTGGGAGAGGCGCTGCTGCGCAATCGCCTCATCGTGCGCGTGATGAGCCTGGCAATGGTCAAGACGAAGGATGCCGCGCTGCGGCGCTTCGTGCACGATCAGCACGACACCTACTTCTCCCGTTTCGCCGACCGCGACGTGCTGCACGACGCCTTCGTCACCAGCGTGTCGCACGACGTGCGCGAGTCTGCGGCCGAGATCGCCGTGCCCACGCTGCTGATAGCGGCGCAGCGCGACGACATCACGCCGATCGAGAAGGAGCGCGAGCTCGCGACCCTCTTCTCTGCCGTCGAGCTCGTCGAGATCCCCGATGTCGGCCATCTCATCCACTACGAGACGCCGCAGCCGGCCGCGGCAGCGATCAGGCGGTTCCTCGCGCCAGCTCCATGAGCGGGCGCACCCGATAGTCGATCACCTCGCCCATCACCAGCGAGGTCTCGGTGCGCTCGACACCCTCGATGGCGAGAATGCGGGCATCGGTGTCGAAGAGGTGCTGCGTGTCGCGGCATGCGACCCGCACGAGCAGATCGACCTCGCCGGACAGACCGTGCGCCTGGAGCACCTCGGGCACGCGGTGCAGTTCGGCCGTGATCTGCGGCAACTCTGCCTGGCGGACGGTGACCGAGATGAACGCCTCGATCGGAAAACCCATCGCGCTCGGTGAGAGTGAACGTTCGAAGGAGAGGAACACGCCCGACCGCTCCAGACGCGCCATCCGCGCCTGCACGGTGTTCCGGCTCAGCCCCAGGGCGTCGGCCAGTGCCACCACGGTGGCGCGCGGTTCGCGCGAGAGGATCGCCAGAAGCTCCAGGTCGACGCTGTCCAGGTGGGCCATAGTGCGAAACACTAGCACGGTCGGCAGAAGGGAAATTGCGCAACATGCTCAGCCCTGCCGCGGATGCTTGAGCTAGGTGCGACATCGACGTAGCCTCAGGGTATCCGGCGAAGACGCCGGCTCATCACGCGGTGCGCCCCACGAGGGACCCGCGAGAAGGAGGGATGACGATGGTGCACACCCTGACCCCGACCGCCGATCTCAAGACCGATGTCGACGACGTCGCCCGGCTGCTGACCGCCGACGGCGAGCGCATCCACGATAGCGACCTCGACGGGTGGGTCGCCGATCTCGACGCTGCGCAGCTGCGGGCGCTCTACCGCGACATGGTGCTGCTGCGGCGCATCGATTCCGAGGGCATGGCTCTGCAGCGCCAGGGACAGTTGGGCCTGTGGGCGCCCTCCAACGGCCAGGAAGCGACCCAGATAGGCACCGCACGGGTGCTGCGCACCGACGACTTCGCGTTCCCGAGCTACCGCGAGACCGGCGTCGTGTACGCGCGGGGTGCCAAGCCCGAAGGTTTCCTGCGGGCCTGGCGCGGCGAGGCGCACTCCAGCTACGATCCGCACGAGCTCGGCACCGCCGTGCAGCAGATCATCATCGGCGCGCAGGCTCTGCACGCCGTCGGTTATGCCATGGGCATCCAGCGTGATGGCGCCGACCAGGTCGTGGCCACCTGGTTCGGCGACGGCGCCACCAGCCAGGGCGATGTGAACGAGGCGATGGTGTTCGCCGCGTCGTACCAGGCGCCGGTCGTGTTCGTGTGCACGAACAACCAATACGCGATCAGCGAGCCGGTGGGCGTGCAGGCGAAAGCCCCCATCGCCGGTCGTGCGCCGGGCTTCGGCATCCCGAGCATGCGCGTGGACGGCAACGACATCCTCGCCGTCACCGCCGCCATGCGATGGGCCACCGAACACGCCCGCACCGGCAAAGGCCCTGCGTTCATCGAGGCGGTGACTTACCGGATGGGACCGCACACCACCAGCGACGACCCCACGCGTTATCGCGACAAGGACGAACTGGAACGCTGGCGCGAGCGCGACCCGCTCACCCGCGTCGAGGCGTATCTGCGCAGCATCGGTGAGTTCGATGATGCGTTCGCCGCGCAGGTGCAGCAGGATGCCGACGAGCTGGGCGCCGCGGTGCGGCCGACGTGTCTGGCGATGACCAGTGCCCCGGCCCTCAGCATCCTCGACAACGTCTACGCTGAACCGCACACCGGCCTCGACGAGGAGAAGACCTGGTTCGCCGCCTACCTCGACGGCTTCGCCGAGGAGGCGCAGCGATGACCGAACTGACCATGGCAAAGGCCCTCAACGAGGGACTGCGCCGCGCTATGCGAGACGACGACAAGGTCCTGGTCATGGGGGAGGACATCGGCAAGCTCGGTGGCGTGTTCCGCATCACCGACGGCCTGCAGGCGGAGTTCGGCGCGCAGCGCATCGTCGACACACCGTTGGCCGAATCCGGCATCATGGGCACGGCGGTCGGGCTCGCCTACCGCGGATACCGGCCGGTCGTCGAGATCCAGTTCGACGGATTCGTGTACCCGGCGTTCGACCAGATCGTCTCGAACGTCGCCAAGCTGCACTACCGTTCGCAGGGCGCGGTGAAGATGCCGATCACCATCCGCATCCCTTGGGCGGGGGGAGTCGGGGCCGCCGAGCACCACTCCGAATCGCCCGAGGCTTATTTCGTGCACACCTCGGGTCTCCGCGTGGTGGCCGTGTCGAATCCGCAGGACGCCTACGTGGTGCTGCGGCAGGCCATCGCCTGCGATGACCCGGTGGTGTTCTTCGAGCCCAAGCGGCTCTACCACGGCAAGGGAGAGGTCGACCTCGACGTCGATCTCGCCGACGCGGCGCCGATGGGGCTGGCGCGCATCGCGCGTGCGGGCTCCGACGTGACGCTGCTCACCTACGGCGCACAGGTGTCGACGGCGATGGATGCTGCGACCGTGGCCGAAGACGAGGGCATCGACATCGAGGTGATCGATCTGCGCTCGCTGTCGCCGGTGGACTATAAGACCGTCACCGCCTCGGTGCGCAAGACCGGACGGGTCGTGGTCACCCACGAGGCCGCGCGCGAAGCGGGCCTGGGCGCCGAGTTGATCGCGAGTGTCACCGAGCGCTGCTTCTACCACCTGGAGACCCCGCCGGTGCGGGTGACCGGGTGGGACATTCCGTACCCGCCCGCCAAACTCGAGAAGAACCATGTGCCCGACCTCGACCGCATCCTCGACGGCGTCGACCGGGTGCTGGATCGCCCGAACAGCCTGACGGGGGTGGAACTGTGACCCAGGACTTCCGACTCCCCGACCTCGGCGAAGGGCTTCCCGAAGCCGAGCTCGTGCAGTGGCTGGTCGCCGAGGGCGACACTGTCAGCCTGAACCAGAACATCGCCGAAGTCGAGACGGCCAAGGCGGTCGTCGAGCTTCCCTCGCCGTTCGCGGGCACCGTGCAGAAGCTGCACCATGCCGCCGGCGACACCATTGATGTGGGCGATGTGATCGTCACGTTCGCTGTTGCCGGCGAGGCGGGGGATGCCGCGGCTGCGCCGGCTGCCCCGGCTGCGCAAGAAGCGGCCCCGGCTGCGCAAGAAGGGGCAGCCGAGCCCGAAGAGGAGAAGGCCACACCGAACCTTGTCGGGTATGGCGCCGCACCGCGCAAGAACGCGCGCCCGCAGCGCAGAACGCGGATGGCCCGCGCCGACGGCGTTGCATCGACGACCGACACCGCCGTGCTGGAGGCCGCGCCGCATGACGCCATCGTCGAGCAGCCGCTGGAGCGTCCCATCGAACGGCCGCGGTCGACACCACCGGTGCGCAAGCTCGCCAAGGACCTCGGCGTCGATCTCGCACTCGTGGAGGCGACAGGATCGACCGGCCTCATCACACGTGCCGACGTCGAGGCGTATGCGGCACGCATCCAGGTCACGTCGGGAACGGCCGAGCTCAATGAACGGGGGCGGGATGCGGCATCCGTCCCCGCCGCCGCAGGGGACGAGCGCGTCACGCGCCGGCCCATCCGCAGCGTGCGCAAGGCGACGGCTGAGGCCATGGTGCGCAGCGCTTTCACCGCGCCGCATGTGACGACGTTCCAGACCGTCGATGTCACCGCGACGATGGAACTGGTCGCCTCACTCAAGGCGGATCGGTCGTTGGAGGGCCACCGGATCGGTGTCATGGCCGTCGCGGCGAAGGCCGTGTGCCTGGCACTCGGTCGCAACCCGAGCCTGAACGCGAAGTGGGACGACGCGGCCGGAGAGATCGTCGAGCACCACTACGTCAACCTGGGGGTGGCGGCGGCCACCGACCGCGGGCTGATAGTGCCGGTGATCCCGGATGCCGATGCCATGACGCTCACCGAGCTGGCCGACGCGATCGGCGATCTCGCCGCGGTTGCGCGATCGGGTAAGACGCCGCCGTCGGCGATGACCGGTGGAACGTTCTCGATCACGAACTTCGGCGTCTTCGGCGTCGAGGCGGGCACGCCGATCCTCAACCCGGGGGAGGCGGGCATTCTCGGTCTGGGCACCGTGGCGCACCGCCCGTGGGAGCACGACGGCGAGATCGTCTTGCGCGATGTGATGACGCTCAGCCTGTCGTTCGACCACCGGCTTGTCGATGGCGCGGAGGGCTCGCGCTTCCTCGTCGACGTCGCGCGCGTGCTCGAGCAGCCCGGGCGGGCGATGCTGTTGCGCTGACGCGCGCCGCCGCGCGCCGCGCGCGGGTCGGCGGGCGTCGTCGCGCCCCGCGTCGCCGCGCGCCCGCCGACGCCGCGAGACAGGGGATTCGCGCCGAGACAAGGGGCCACGCCCCATGTCTCGCGCGGATTCCCCTGTCTCGGTGCTAGATCGAGGCCCCGCAGCCGAGACTTTTCCACGATTCGGGGAGCATCGCGGGACTCGGGTCGCGGGGAATCCAGGGCGACCAATCGGCCTGGAACGGCCAGCCACGCGATGTCGCCAGCCCGAACGCCTGCGCGCCGGCGGCCCGGATGCGCGCGACCTGCTCGGGAGTCGTCTCGCCCACCGATGCGAGAAAGTCGAGTTCGTCCTCATCTTTGTACTCGACGATCCAGCGGCCCCGGGCGTCGTCAACGGTCACATCCAGTGTGCCGTCGGCGGTGTCGAAGCCGAGGGATGTTCTCTGCCATGGGGTCTCGATGTTGATGTACCAGCCGGGCAGCCACCTCGTGCCGTCGTGCCATCGCCACACCGACCAGGGGGTGCCGCGCTCGTGCACGCGCACCACCGCGGTACCTCGCCACTTTGCGCTCACGTGGGTGCCGTCCCAGTCGGCAGCGAGGACGAGCCGGCCTCGAGGGCCGCTGCCTTCGCCGGCGCGGCGGCGGAGGTCCGAGCCGACCGTGGTGCACACGACGCTGAGATCAGGCGTATCCACGATCACGCGCCCGGCGACGGCAAAGCCGACGGCGTTTCCGCGGCCCGGGTACGACCTCACGCTTCGCAGCGCGACGACGGAACCGGAATCGAAGCAGGGGGTCGAGGCGGTCTGCGGGGACTTTGCGGTGTCAGGCATCGCGGTGATGCTATCGGGATCTGCGGCGTATCGTGAGCGAAAAGGGTGATGAGATGCGGAATGGTTCACCGATCACGACCGGTGTTCTCGGCCTGACCTTGGCTGTGGCCGTGGCCGCGAGCCTCACGGCGTGTGCGTGGTTCGCGGGCTCGCCGCGGCGTGAGACTCCCGCGGTGGCATCGACGTCGCCCGATCCGGCGCCGTCCCTGGTGCTCGGGTGCGGCACCGGGTTCGGCGCATCGGCGGCGGATTCCGGGCTCAGCGACGCCCACCCGATCTGGAGTCTGGGCTGGCAGGGCGTGTCGGACGGCATGACGCCCTACGTGATCACGGGGCCCGACGGGCGGGAGTGGAACAGCGTCAAGGCGCCGATCAGCGTCGCAGCGTCGGCAGGCGGGAGCGTGCGGGTCGTCTCACCGGCGTCGGCACGACTCGTGGTCGCGACCGCCCAGGTGTGGGCGCAGGCAGCCGAGGTCAGTCCCTTGACCTACATCGCCACAGCTGCTGATCTTCCCGCGTGCGATGCCGTCGACGCCTATCCCTCTCTGATCCTCGCTCCCGCTCTCGCATGCGTGACGATCAGAGTGGCTCCCGCGTCGCGCTCGCCATACGAGGTGCACGTGCCCGTCGGGTCTTCTGACTGCCCGTGAGCTGCGTCCTGAGCCGCGAGAACCGGCGTTCAGATCGTCAGCGCTGCCCAGGCGAGTTGCTCGAGAACCTCGCGCACCTCGTTCTCGGCGGGTACGGCGCGCAGACCCCGCACGCTGTGCGGCGTCGAGTTGATCAGCCCGAACACCGCATGCGCGCGCACGCGCAGATTCGCATCGGTGCGGGACGAATGGATGCCGCGCAGCACACCCACCCACAGTTCCACGTACTCGCGCTGCAGCCGGCGCACCCGATGCCTCTCGGTGTCGGCGAGCGAGGTGAGATCGCGATCCTGCACGCGGATGACGTCGGCATCGGTGAGCGCGAAATCGACGTGGAACCGGATCAGCGCCTTCAAGCCCGACGTCGCGTCGCCTTCTGCGGCCACGACCGCCTCGCCGCCCTGCAGCAGATGCTCGCTGACTCCGACCAGGATCGCCGCCAGGAGTGCCTGCTTGCTCGCGAAATGACGGTACACGGCCGGACCGCTCACACCGACGGCGGCGCCGATCTCTTCCAGGCTCACCCCGGTGAACCCGCGTTCGGCGAACAGCCGTGCCGCCGCCGCGATCAGATCGGCCTGGCGGCGAGACTTGGCGCGTTCGCGATCAGTCGGAGCCGTTGTCATTTCAGTTAATCCTCGCTAACATTGTAGCTCGGTTAGCGAACATTAACAGTTTGCGACAGTCGATGGAGATGTGATGACCGGACGGGCACCGACGATCGCGACCGCGCCCACCGGCGGCGACGCTTTCGAGCGCAATCGCGCCGCGCAGCAAGAGCTGGCCAGCCAGTTGCGCGAGCGCCTCGCGCGAGCGGCACAGGGCGGTCCGCCGGCCTCCCGCGACCGGCATGTGGCGCGCGGCAAACTGCTGCCGCGCGACCGGGTCACCCGGCTGCTCGACGAGGGCAGTCCGTTCATCGAGCTCGCGCCGCTGGCCGCCGAGGGACTCTATGACGGTCAGGCACCTTCCGCCGGAGTCATTGCGGGCATCGGACTGGTGCACGGCAGGCACGTCATGGTCGTGTGCAACGATGCCACGGTCAAGGGCGGCACCTACTACCCGATGACCGTCAAGAAGCACCTGCGCGCGCAGGAGGTGGCACTCGAGAACCGGCTGCCCTGCGTCTATCTCGTCGACTCGGGCGGCGCTTTCCTGCCGATGCAAGACGAGGTCTTCCCCGACCGCGACCACTTCGGGCGCATCTTCTTCAATCAGGCCAGGCTCTCGGCCGCCGGCATCCCACAGATCGCCGCCGTCCTGGGCTCGTGCACGGCCGGTGGCGCGTACGTGCCCGCGATGAGCGACGAGACCGTGATCGTCCGAAACCAGGGCACGATCTTCCTGGGTGGGCCGCCGCTGGTGAAGGCCGCCATCGGCGAGATCGTCACCGCCGAGGAGCTCGGCGGGGGTGAGCTGCACGCCCGCCGCTCGGGCGTCGTCGACCACCTCGCCGAGAACGACGAGCACGCGCTGGAGATCGTGCGCGACATCGTCGCGACCCTGCCACCTTCGGACGAGCCCGCATGGGAGGTCGACGCCGACGAGCCACCGCTCGCCGACCCGCACGAGCTCTACGGCGTCGTTCCCGTCGATGTGAACCAGCCATACGACGTGCGTGAGGTCATCGCGCGATTGGTCGACGGCAGCGAGCTGCACGAGTTCAAGAAGGAGTACGGCACAACGTTGGTGACGGGTTTCGCCCACATCCACGGCCAGCCGGTCGGGATCATCGCGAACAACGGCGTGCTCTTCAGCGAGTCGGCGCTCAAGGGGGCGCACTTCATCGAGCTGTGCGATCAGCGCGGCGTGCCGCTGCTGTTCCTGCAGAACATCTCGGGCTTCATGGTGGGGCGGGATGCCGAAGCCGGCGGCATCGCGAAGGACGGGGCCAAGATGGTCACCGCCGTCGCCACCACCCGCGTGCCCAAGCTGACCGTCGTCATCGGCGGGTCGTTCGGTGCCGGCAACTACTCGATGTGCGGCCGGGCGTACTCGCCGCGATTCCTGTGGACGTGGCCGGCCAGCCGCATCTCGGTGATGGGCGGCGCGCAGGCCGCCTCCGTGCTGTCGACGGTCAAGCGCGATCAGCTGGAGGGCCGCGGCGAACAATGGTCGGCCGAGGACCAGGCGGCGTTCGAGGAACCCGTGCGTGCGCAATACGAACAGCAGGGCAGCCCCTACTACGCCACCGCCCGGCTGTGGGACGACGGAGTGATAGATCCCGCTGACACCCGCGACCTGCTCGGGCTCGCCCTCGACGTCGTCTCGCGCTCACCCCTGCCCGAACCGCGCTTCGGCGTCTTCCGGATGTGAGGCACCGTGTTCGATACCGTCCTGATCGCCAACCGCGGTGAGATCGCGCGCCGTGTCATCCGCACGCTGCGCCGCCTGGGCATCCGCTCCGTCGCCGTCTACAGCGACGCGGATGCCACCGCCCCGCATGTGACCGAAGCCGACGAGGCCGTGCGGATCGGGCCGGCCGAGGCATCCCGTTCCTATCTGGACATCGACGCGATCATCGCCGCCGCACGCGCGGCGGGGGCGCAGGCTGTCCACCCGGGGTATGGTTTCCTCTCCGAGAACGCGGCGTTCGGGCGCGCGTGCGCCGACGCCGGCATCGTGTTCATCGGCCCGGGGGAGCAGGCGCTCGATGTCATGGCCGACAAGATCCGCGCCCGTGAGCACGTCGCCGCCCGCGGAGTGCCCATTGTGCCGGGGTTCAGCGCGGCCGGCATGGACGACGACCGGATCGTCGAGGCCGCACGCGAGGCCGGCTTTCCGCTGCTGATAAAGCCGTCCGCCGGCGGCGGCGGCAAGGGGATGCACGAGGTGCACTCCGAGGACGAGGTTCGGGATGCCGTCGCCACAGCACGGCGCGTCGCGAAAGCAGCCTTCGGCGATGACACGCTGCTGTTCGAGCGGCTCATCCAACGCCCACGGCACATCGAGGTGCAGGTGCTCGGTGACACGTACGGCACTGTGGTGCACCTGGGTGAACGTGAATGCACCCTGCAGCGACGCCACCAGAAGGTGATCGAAGAGTCTCCCTCGCCGCTCATCGACGCCGCGACGCGCGCACGCCTGGGCGAAGCCGCGTGTGCGGCTGCGGCATCCGTCGCCTACACCGGCGCCGGAACGGTCGAGTTCATCGTCTCTGCTGACAAACCCGACGAGTTCTTCTTCATGGAGATGAACACGCGCCTGCAGGTCGAGCATCCGGTGACCGAACTGGTGACCGGCGTCGACCTGGTCGAACAGCAGCTGCGCATCGCCGCGGGCGAGCCGCTCACGCTGGGCGAAGTGGCCCTCGACGGTCATGCCATCGAGGCGCGCGTGTATGCCGAGGCCCCCTCGCGTGGGTTTCTGCCGGCTACCGGCTTCGTGCTGCGGTGGCAGAGCGCCGAGGGAGTGCGCACGGATGCCGCGGTTCAGACCGGAAGCGCCGTCACGACCGATTACGACCCGATGATCGCGAAGGTCATCGCGCACGGCGATGACCGAACCCAGGCCCTGGCGAGATTGGATGCGGCGCTGGCCGACACGGTGCTGTTCGGAGTCGAGAGCAACATCGACTTTCTGCGGGCATTGCTGGCCGATCCCGTCGTGCAGGCCGGCGATATGAACACCGGGCTCATCGACCGGATGCCGCCGTTCGAAGACCCCGAGCCGAGTCAGGCGGCCCTGGATGCGGCGGCGCACGCGATGCCCGTCGAGAAGGGCGACCTCTGGCACAGCCGTTCGGGCTGGCGGATGGGCGCCGACCCCGTGCCGCCGCGGGCCCGGTTCGAGACATCGCGTGGCACGGTCGTTGAGCGAGCGAGCGAAGCGAGCGAGTCGAAACGACACAGCGACGCGGCCGTCGTTTCGACTCGCTGCGCTCGCTCAACGACCGGGGGCGCGGCGACCGGTGAGATCTGGGTGCATGCCGACGGCGTCACCTCGGTGCTGACCCCGCTGACTCGACGCCAGGAGATGGAGCGTCGCCTTGCGCAGCGCGAGCGCGAGTCGGGGGCGTCCGATCCCGAACTGCACGCGCCGATGCCGGGCGCTGTGGTGGCCGTGCACGTCGCCGATGGCGCAGCGGTGAAGGCCGGCGACAAGCTCGTCTCGATCGAGGCGATGAAGATGGAACACCCCGTGACGGCGCCGCATGACGGCATCCTCACCCTGAAGGTCGCCACCGGCGATCAGGTGCGCCGCGATCAGATCATCGCGCGCGTGACCGCAACGGAATGAAGGACACATGGACACCTACACCACCTATGACGTCAGCGACGACGAACGCGAGCTGGCAGGCCTTGCCCGCGAGTTCGCCGACACGGTGATCGCGCCGATAGCGTATGAGGCCAACCGCACCCACACGCTGCCGTTGGATGTCGTCGCTCAGATGGGCGAGATGGGGCTTTTCGGCCTGCCGTTTCCCGAGGAGTACGGCGGCCAGGGTGGTGACTACTTTGCGCTGGGCCTGGCCATCGAGGCCATCGGGCGCGTCGACCAGTCGCTGGCCATCACGCTCGAAGCCGGCGTCAGCCTGGGCGCGATGCCTATATTCCGATTTGGGAATGAGGCGCAGAAGCGCGAGTATCTGCCCGATCTGCTGGCCGGTCGCGCGCTGGCCGGCTTCGGACTCACCGAGCCGGACGCCGGATCGGATGCCGGAGCCACCCGCACGACGGCGCGTCTGGAGGGTGACGAATGGGTGATCAACGGGGCCAAGCAGTTCATCACGAACTCGGGCACCGACATCACGCGGTTCGTCACAGTGACCGCGGTCACCGGCGAGCAGGATGGGCGCAAGGAGATCTCGACGATCATCGTTCCCAATGGCACGCCGGGTTTCACGGTCGAGCCGGCCTACGACAAAGTCGGCTGGCACGCGTCTGACACGCATCCGCTCGGCTTCGCCGACGCCCGGGTGCCGGCAGCGAACCTGCTGGGCGAGCGTGGGCGCGGGTTCGCTGCCTTCCTGCACATCCTCGACGAGGGGCGCATCGCCATCGCGGCCCTGGCCACCGGCGCCGCCGAGGGGTGCGTGGACGCGGCCGTCGACTATGCGCACAGTCGCACGGTGTTCGGGCAGCCGCTTGCCAGCAAGCAGGCCATGCAGTTCAAGATCGCGCGCATGCAAGCCCGCGTGCACACCGCACGGCTCGCGTGGCACCACGCCGCGCGCCTGCGCGACGCCGGCAAGCCGTTCAAGACCGAGGCGGCGATCGCCAAGCTCGTCGCCGGCGATGCGGCCATGGACAATGCGCGGGATGCCACACAGGTGTTCGGCGGCAACGGCTTCATGAACGAATACCCGGTGGCGCGGCACTACCGCGACTCGAAGATCCTCGAGGTCGGCGAAGGCACCACCGAGGTGCAGCTGCTGGTGATCGCCCGCGCACTCGGGCTAGCGTGAGAGCCATGACCGAGATCGTGCAGCGCGGGCTGTACTACGAGGAGTGCGAGATCGGTGCGCGGTATCTGCACCGGCCCGGGCGCACCGTCACCGAGGCCGACAACATTCTGTTCTCGGCGCTGACGATGAACACGCAGGCGCTGCACCTGGATGCCGCCTACTCGGCGACGCAGCCGTTCGGCAAGCCGCTGATGAACTCGATGTGGACGCTGTCGACGCTGGTGGGGATGTCGGTGGCCCAGATCACGCAGGGCACCCTGGTGGCCCAGCTGGGGCTTTCGGAGATCTCCTTTCCGCACCCCGTGTTCGCCGGCGACACCCTGTACGGCGACACCGAAATAGTGTCGAAGCGGCTGTCACGGTCGCGCCCGGGGCAGGGGCTGGTCACGATGACGCACACCGGACGCAATCAGGACGACGAGGTCGTGGCCACCGTCACCCGCGTTGCGCTGATGTGGTGTCTGCCAAAGGAGGACGCATGAGCTTTCAGATGGGACCGGCGCTGCTGTTCTGCCCGGCCGACCGCCCCGAGCGGTTCGCGAAGGCCGCCGAGCGTGCCGACGCGGTCATCCTCGACCTCGAAGACGCTGTCGCCGAGGATGCCAAGGCCGCCGCCCGCGGTCATGTCATCGACAGCGATCTGGATCCGGCCCGCACGATTGTGCGGATAAACCCGCTGGATTCCCCGCACGCGGCATCCGATCTGTCGACCCTCTCGCAGACCGACTACCGCACCGTCATGGTGGCCAAGAGCGAGTCGGCGAAAAAGCTCGCGAAGTTCGACCACCGGTTCCAGGTGATAGCCCTGTGCGAGACCGCCCGGGGCGTGGTGCAGGCGGAGAAGATCGCAGCTCTTGACAACGTGGTCGCGCTGATGTGGGGCGCAGAAGACCTGGTCGCCTCGCTCGGTGGCACCTCAAGCCGCAAGAAGAACGGGCACTACCGCGATGTCGCGGTGCACGCGCGCTCGCGTGTGCTGCTGGCGGCCGGCGCGCGTGGCAAGGCGGCGATCGATGCCGTGCACCTGGATATCGCAGACGCGCGCGGGCAGTCGAAAGAGGCCGTGGATGCTGCGGCCAGCGGGTTCGCCGCGACGGCATGCATCCATCCCACGCAGGTGGAACTCGTACGGGATGCGTATCGCCCCGCCGCCAAGACGGTGGCGTGGGCGCGAGCGGTGCTCGCAGCCGCCGAGGGCGAGCGTGGCGTGTTCTCGTTCGAGGGGCGGATGGTCGACGAGCCGGTGCTGCGGCACGCGCGGGCGATGCTCGCGCGGGCTCAGTGAGCGACGGTGTCGAGAAGACGCAGCCGATCGCGCTCGATGAGGATCGTGTAGCCGCCGCCGTTGGGCAGCCGGCTGGCGGGATCGGGTAGCTCGCCGTGACTGATGTGCCGCACGAGCTCGCGGATGAGCGCGCCGTGCGAGACGACGATGGCCGATGCCGCGCCCGGCGCGGTCAGCCGCCGCACATCGCGCGCGACCTGGCGCACACCGCGCACGGCACGGCGGCGCACCTGCGGCCAGGGCTCGGCACCGGGCAGATCGGTGGGGCGGGGCGAGCCCCAGCGCTCCTCGATGTCGGCGGCGGTCATCCCCTCAGCCTCGCCGTATGCGCGCTCGCGCAGATCGGGGTACAGGTGCGGGGCGGGCAGGTCGAGCTCGTCGGCGATGATCTGGGCGGTCTCGCGCGCTCGCGCCAGATCGCTGGCCGCGACCGCGACGGGCAGTGCCGGGTCCATGCGATCGAGCAGGATCGCGGCCGTGTCGCGGGCCTGCTGCCGGCCGGTGTCGTTGAGCGGGATGTCGCTGGTGCCCTGGATGCGGCCGGTGCGGTTCCAGTCGGTCTCGCCGTGGCGGATGAGCGTCAGGGTGGTCACAGCACGAGCTTATCGGGGGCGCCGTGAGTACTCCGTCACAGTTGTGCGGTGCAGGGCGTGCGGGGCATCGGGGGCGAACCCCGCCTGGGTGAGAGTGCGCGCGATGCCTTCGTCGTCGTCGGCGATGTCGGTGGCCACCCAGACGGTGCGCACGTCGGTCCAGTCGATATCCCCAGGGGCGCGGGTCACGTCGGTGAACACGCCGGTGCTCATGCCCGAGCGCACGAATGCGACATCATCCAGGCCGCGGAACGAGCCGGGGTAGCCGTCGATGGCCAGACGGGGTCGCAGGGTGAAGGGCCCGTCGTTGGCCAGGAACACAGCATCACCGGGCGACGCGTGGTCGTGGATGTAGCCGGCGAGCTGGGCCAGATCGCTGCCGCCGCCCTTCGCGTACGGCGTGCGCTGGGCGAGGTATGTCGGCGCGCAGACGATCGCGAGCACAGCCGCCGCGGCCAGGCCCGAACGGTGCCAGGGCAACCCGGTGATCGCGACGGCGAGCAGCAGCGCCATGCCGGGAGCGGCGAACGACAGGTACCGTGCGAGATACAGCGGCCCGGCCATGGCATCGGCCGCCCACAGTGCCGCCGACGGCACGAACGCCCATGCCAGACCGAGGATGACCAGGGATGTGCCCGTGCGCGCCACGATAGTGCGCCAGCGCGCGGTGGCCATCACGAGCAGGACCAACGCGAGAACAGCGGCCGGCAGCGAGCTTTCGAACCAGGGCTCGACGAACAGCATCCACGGAGTGACGGCGCCCTCTGCCGAGATCCACGCGATCTGCGCGCGCTGGCGGGAGGCCAGCGCCAGCAACGGCGCCGTCGCGACAACGGCGCCGGCGACCGCGAGCAGCCACCGGCGCAGCATCCCGCGACGCTCTGCGACGACGAAGACGAGGTGTACCAGGCACATCAGGAGGGTGTCGAGAAAGAGGTAGGCGCCGACGGCCACGAGCGCGGCGTAGAGCGCCCACCACCATGTGGTGCGGCGCCGTGATGCCACCACGAGGGCCACCACGCCCCATACGACGATGGCCGTCGCCAGTGCGTAGGAACGCGCTTCGGCACCCATAAAGGTGGTGCGCGGCAGCAGGGCGAAGATCACGCCCGCCCACACTCCCACCTTCAGCCGGCCGCAGACGGCTCCGACAGCGACGACGCCGGCGGCGGCGAGTCCGACGGCCAGAGCGGAGAGCAGGCGTGTCGCGAACGGTGAATCGCCGGCCACGAGCACCCACACATGCAGGAGCGCGTCGTAGAGAGCGTGCACGCCGTCTTTGTGCTGGATGAACCCCCACAGTGCGACAGGCGTCAAGCGTGCCGCCTGCACGCTGGCGATCTCGTCGGCCCAGTATGAGGGAACCTGCGAGCCGCCGGCGGCGAGCACAGCCGCCGCGCTGCCGGTGACCACGGCGGCGACGGCCGGGCGCGGGGGCCGGATCGGCGTGCGGTGCACCCGCGGTGACACGACTGCGCTCACTTGTGCACAGTAGCGCGCGCGAAGCTCAGTGCGACCGAATGAGTCGCTCCGCGATCGCCGAGAGCGCCTCGCTCGTGCCGGCGTCGATCTTGACGGTGGCGCGGGCATCGGCGCGCGTCTCGCCACGATTCACGATCACGATCGGGATGCCGCGCCGCTGTGCCCGCTGGATGAGACGCATGCCCGAGTTGACCACCAGCGACGAGCCCGCGACCAGCAGGGCCTCGGCGGTCGCGAGAATCTGCTCCGCGCCGGCGAACCGGGCCGGTGGGATCGTCTCACCGAAGAACACGACCTCGGGTTTCAGCATCCCGCCGCAGATTCCGCAGTCGGGCACGACGAAGCCGTCCACCGAATCGGGGCGCACGTAGCCGTCGGGCAGCAGCACCGCGTCTTCGCTGGTTGTGATCCACGGGTTGTCGGCCTCGATGCGCACGGCCAGATCGCGCCGGTCGAACACCTGCCCGCAATGCAGACAGATCACACGACGCAGCGTGCCGTGCAGCTCGACCACGCGCTCGGACCCCGCCTCGAGATGTAGCCCGTCGACGTTCTGCGTGATGACGCCGTTGCTGACACCGCGGCGTTCGAGCTCTGCGAGGGCTCGGTGCCCGGCGTTGGGTCGGGCCGCGGCGAACCGGCGCCAGCCCAGGTGACTGCCGATCCAGTACCGCCGGCGCGCGGCGTCGGTCGCGAGAAACTGCTGCACGGTCATCGGGGTGCGCACCGGCGCGTGCTCGCCCCGGTAATCGGGGATGCCCGAGTCGGTGGAGATGCCCGCCCCGGTCAGCACGGCGATACGTCGGCCGGTCAGGGCGGCTGCGGCATCCTCGAACACCAGCCCAGGTTACGCGTTCGGCGTTGCGGCAGGCATGCTGGTGGGGTGAGCGTGATCCGCATCGACGACCCGTCCGACCCCCGTCTGGCGGACTACCGCGACCTCACCGACGTTGCGCTGCGGCGGGTGCTCGAACCTGCCGGCGGGCTGTACATGGCAGAGTCCGCCAAGGTGCTGGCCCGGTCTCTGGAGGCCGGGCACCGGCCGCGCTCGGTGCTCGTGCAAGATAAGTGGCTGGCCGATGCCGCGGCGTTGCTGGAGGGGCGCGACGATGTTCCCGTCTACGTCGTGCCGGCCACTGTGGCCGAGAAGCTCACCGGCTATGCGGTGCACCGCGGGCTGCTCGCCGCCATGCACCGGCCAAAGCTGCCCCCGGCGGCTGACGTGCTGCGCGATGCGCGCCGCGTGCTGGTCCTGGACGACATCGTGGATCACACGAACGTGGGAGCGATGTTCCGCGGCGCGGCAGGGCTCGGCGCCGATGCGGTGCTGGTGGGTCCTCGCTGCGCCGACCCGCTCTACCGCCGCAGCGTGCGGGTGAGCATGGGCACCGTGTTCCAGGTGCCGTGGACTCGACTGCCCGAGTGGCCTGCCGCCGGCGACGTGCTGCATGAAGCCGGGTTTCACCTTGCCGCTCTCGCACTCGCCGACGGAGCCATCTCACTCGACGAGTTCGCCGCTGCGCCGCCCGAGCGTGTCGCCCTCATGCTCGGCGCCGAGGGCGACGGCCTGGGTCGCAAGGCGCTGGGCGCTGCCGACACGGTGGTGACGATCCCGATGGCCGGGGGAGTGGACTCGCTCAACGTCGCCGCGGCCGCCGCCGTCGCGATGTGGGCGCTGCGGGTCTGAGCGCGGGGTGATCGGACCCGCGGGCCGGCGGAGCGCGGGCTGACGGGATGCCGGTGCCCGTCCGTGATGCCGGTGCCCGTCCGTGATGCCGGCCCGTCCGCGATGCCGGCCCGATTTGTCGCTTCACAGCCGTGAGGCGACGAGGTGGGACGGTGTTGGCGGCGCGGGCTGCAAGGTGCCGTCCCGATGTGTCGTTTGGTGCGGGCGATGCGACGAGATGGGACGGCGGACTTGAGCGCGCGTCGCGGGCGACGGGATGCTGCGCCCGCGCCGGGATGCCGGCCCGATTTGTCGCTTCAAGACCGTGAAGCGACAAGGTGGGACGGCGTTGGCGGCGCGGGCTGCAAAACGCCGGCCCGATTTGTCGGTTGGCGCGCGCGATGCGACGAGATGGGACGGCGGACTTGAGCGCGCGTCGCGGGCGACGGGATGCTGCGCCCGCGCCGGGATACCGGCCCGATTTGTCGCTTCACAGCCGTGAGGCGACGAGGTGGGACGGTGTTGGCGGCGCGGGCTGCAAAACGCCGGCCCGATTTGTCGGTTGGCGCGCGCGATGCGACGAGATGGGACGGCGGACGTCGGTGCGTGGTGCGGCCGCGAGGGGATGCTGCGGCCGCGAGGGGATGGTGCGGCCGCGAGGGGATGGTGCGGCCGCGAGGGGATGCCGCGGTCTAGACCTTGTCGCCGCGGTGGGCCGCGGCATCCTTCCCCGGCGCCAGCGTGGTCACCGGCAGGGGTTCGGGCCGCTTCGCGGTGACGTTGTCGCCCGAGGACTGGTGGCGCAGCCGGCGCAGCACCCAGGGAACGAGGTGGGTACGCGCCCACACGAGGTCTTCGGCGCGGGCTTCGCGCCAGGTGCGCACGGGCAGCGGGTCGGGCTCCATCGGGGTCAGGTCGTTGGGCACGTTCAGGGCACGCAGCACCATGCGCGCCACCTCGTGGTGACCGAGCGCGTTGAAATGCAGCCGATCGTCAGTGAAGAAGCGTGGGTCCTGCACGGTCTTCAGCGCCCACTGATCGGCCACGATGCAGTCATACTCGTCGGCGATGGCGCGGATGTTCTCGTTGTAGATGGCCACCTTGCCGCGGATGCCCCGGAACACCGGCGTGAACTCGGTGTCGATACCGGTGAACACCACTATCGTGGCGCCGCTGCCGGCCAGTCGCACGACGGCGTCGCGGAAGAGCTCCGAGACCTCGTCGGGGTCGGTACCGGGCCGGATGACGTCGTTGCCGCCGGCAGAGAAGGTGATCAGATCGGGTTTGAGCGCCAGCGCCGGTTCGATCTGATCAGCGGCGATCTGCCGAATGAGTTTGCCGCGCACGGCGAGGTTGGCATAGGCGAAGTCGTCGACCTGACTGGAGAGCACTTCGGCGACCCGGTCGGCCCACCCACGGAACACATCGGGGTCGTCGGGGGAGGGATCGCCCACCCCCTCGGTGAACGAGTCGCCGAGCGCCACGAACCGTCGCCACGGGTGCAGGTCGGCATTGGGAACATAGGGACTGCGGTGATCGTCGGACATCGACTTCCTCCTCGGGACCGACATTCAGACTAATCGCGTTCATGGCCGGCGGTGTCGCAGCCTTCACCTAAGGTGGAATGTCGTCGCGCGAGCGGAAGGGAGACCGCATGGTGGAGGAGCACGCCACGTTGGGGAGCTTCGCCGCCGAACATCTCTCGCCCACCTACCCGCAGCGCGCCCCGTGGGGCACCGCGCAGCGGCTGCGTGCCTGGCAGGCCGAAGCCCTCGATCTGTACTTCGGCCTCGACGGGCCCGACGGCGTCGGCAAGGGACCGCGCGACTTTCTCGCCGCCGCCACCCCCGGAGCCGGCAAGACCACCTTCGCGCTGCGGCTGGCCAGCGAGCTGATGCGTCGCGGCGTCGTCGACCGCATCGTCGTGGTGGCGCCCACCGAGCACCTCAAGACGCAGTGGGCGGATGCCGCGGCCCGGGTGGGCATCCGGCTCGATCCCGCTTTCTCCAATCGGCATGCCGCTCCCGCGCGCGAGTATCACGGGGTTGCTGTCACCTACGCGCAGGTCGCGGTGAAGTCATCGGTGCACGAGCGGCTGGTGCTCGACAAGCGCAGCCTGGTGATCCTCGATGAGGTGCACCACGGCGGTGACGCGCTGAGCTGGGGCGACGCACTCCGCGACGCGTACCGGCGCGCGACACGGCGCCTGCTGCTCTCGGGCACACCGTTCCGCAGCGACACCGCGCCCATTCCGTTCGTGGAATACCACCCCGATCAGCACGGGATCCGTGTCTCGCGCACCGACTACAGCTACGGCTACCGGCGAGCGCTCGAAGACGGCGTCGTGCGCCCGGTCATCTTCCTGGTCTACGCCGGCAATATGCGCTGGCGCACCAAGACCGGCGATGAGATGGAGGCCCAGCTCGGGCAGGACAACACCAAGGACATCACGGCGCAGGCATGGCGCACAGCCCTCGACCCCCAGGGCGAATGGATCCCGGCCGTGCTGCGCAGCGCCGACCGGCGGCTCAGCGAAGTGCGCGAGCAGGTTGCGGATGCCGGGGGTCTGGTGATCGCCACCGATCAGACCGCTGCGCGCGCCTATGCCGACATGCTGCAGCAGATCACCGGAGAGCCGGTCACGGTCGTGCTCTCGGATGAAGCCGAGGCATCCGGTCGCATCGAAGCGTTCGCGCAGGGGACGAGCCGCTGGATGGTGGCCGTACGGATGGTCTCGGAGGGCGTGGACGTGCCGCGCCTGTCGGTGGGTGTCTATGCCACGAGCGCATCCACGCCGCTGTTCTTCGCGCAGGCGATCGGCCGCTTCGTGCGCGCCCGGCGGCGCGGCGAGACCGCCAGCGTGTTCTTGCCGCATGTGCCACAGCTGCTGGCACTGGCGAATGAACTCGAGCGGCAGCGCGATCATGCGCTGGACCGCGACAGCGGCGACGAGGAATGGGACGCCGAAGAAGACGCGATGGACGCGGCGCAGCGAGAGGAGAAGGCCTCCGACGCGCTCACCGATGAGTTCACCTATCAGGCGCTGGATTCGCACGCGCACTTTGATCGGGTGCTGTACGACGGCAAGGAGTTCGGCCAGCTGGCCACGCCCGGCACGCCCGAAGAAGAGGAGTTCCTCGGGCTACCGGGCCTTCTCGAGCCTGAGCACGTGCACGAGCTGCTCATGCAGCGGCAGGCGCGGCAGAGCCGGCACCGCGTCGCGCGCGAAGCGCATGACGGGCCGGGCGACCGTGACGACGCGCCGCCGCAGGCCCTGCATCGCACCCTGAAGGAACAGCGCCAGCTGCTCAACAGCCTCGTCGGGCTGTACGCGCGCCAGTCGGGGGAGGCCCATGCGATGGTGCACGCCGAGCTGCGGCGCACGTGCGGCGGACCGGCGGTGGGCCAGGCGACAGTGGCGCAGCTGCAGAAGCGCATCGACGTGCTGCGTCGCCGCGTGCACTCGTAGACTCGCCGCGTGGGCGTGGCGTATGCGTTCGAGACGCGCTGGTCTCTGCCGGCGGAGCCTTCGCGCTGCTGGCAGGAACTGGAGCGGATGCTGCGCGAGGGCGCCGTTGCATGGTGGCCGGGAGTGCGCGTCGAACCCGCACCGGTGATCGCTCGGCCCGGCGCCGCATGCACCCTCGTGGTGCGCAGTCCGCTGGGATATCGACTGCGAACGCGGGTGCGGATCACGGCTGTCGACGCAGGCCGTCGCCTGGCGGCGGACGCCGACGGAGACCTGAGCGGCCGCGGCTCGATCGACGTGTGGGCGGTGGAGGCAGGCTGCATTCTGCACTTCCGCTGGGATGTCACGACGCGGCGGCCATGGATGAACGCGCTGGCACCGTTCCTGCACCCGATGTTCAGAGCCGCGCACGATCGGGTCATGGTGCGCGGCGAGCGAGGGCTGCGCGCGGTGCTCGCCGGCTGAGCTTCGGAGCCCCGAAATGCTGGCAATCACGCAGTTCGGCCGGGTGTGACATCCATGGCCCGATAGCCTCGAACATCGTGACCGAACCCACTTCACGCGACCGCAGGCGGTGGGCGCAGTATCTCGTCAACGAACGGGCAGAGGCGCGCGTCTACCGCGAACTGGCCGAGCGCAAGGTCGGCCACGAGCACGACATCCTGCGCTCGCTCGCCGACGCCGAAGGACGACACGAAGCGCACTGGCTGGAGCTGCTGGGCGGCGAGCCCGCCTCGCTGCCGCGCGCGTCCACGCGCACCCGGATGCTCGGGTGGATGGCCCGTCACTTCGGCTCGATCTTCGTGCTCGCGCTGGCGCAGAACGCCGAAGGGCGCTCGCCGTATGACGACGACCCGCACGCGACGGCGGCGATGGCCGCTGACGAGAAGGTGCATCAGGAGGTCGTTCGTGGCCTCGCCGCCCGTGGGCGTCGCCGCCTGTCGGGGGGCTTCCGCGCCGCGGTGTTCGGTGCGAACGACGGGCTCGTCTCGAACCTGGCGCTGGTGATGGGCATCGGTGCGGCCGGTGCGCCACCGCAGTTCGTGCTCTTCAGCGGCATCGCGGGGCTTCTGGCCGGTGCGCTGTCGATGGGGGCCGGTGAGTTCGTCTCGGTACGCTCGCAGCGCGAGATGCTCGATGCCACCGAACCGGGGGAGTTCGCCGCCGGCATCCTTCCCGACCTCGACCTCGACGCCAACGAGTTGGCGCTCGTCTACCGCACGCGCGGGATGGGTGCCGACGACGCCCTCGCACGCGCCGAACGCGTGCTCGAGCGTGCGCGCCGTGCCGACGCCGCGGCGCCGAACACCGACCCGGTCTCGGTCGGCGACGACCACGACGTGGTCGGCAGCGCATGGCGGGCGGCGCTGTTCAGCTTCCTCTGTTTCGCCTCGGGCGCGATCATCCCCGTGCTGCCGTGGATTTTCACGATGTCGGGGCTGCCCGCGGTGATCCTCGCGCTCGTGCTCGTCGGACTCGCCCTGCTGGGCACCGGCGCCATGGTGGGACTGCTCTCGGGGGCCTCCCCACTGCGTCGGGCGCTGCGCCAACTGCTGATCGGCTACGGAGCAGCTGCGGTGACCTATCTGCTCGGCCTGCTGTTCGGGGTCAGCCTGGGCTGAGCTGCCGCCGAAAGAACGCCGGCGCGCCGCGCTCTCCTGCCTTCAGGTATACTGAAGCAGGCATCAGTAATACTGAAGGTAGGGAGGTGTGATGACCGTTCTGAGCGATCCCCTCATCGCCGCGCCCACACGGCGCGACTGGCTGGGTCTTGCCACCCTTGCCGCGGGACTCGGGATGATAGTGCTCGACGGCACCATCGTGGGGGTGGCGCTGCCCGACATGATCGAGCCGCTGCACCTCACCCTCACCGATGCGCAGTGGGTCAGCAGCCTGTACGCGGCGATCCTGGCGGCGTTGCTGCTGTCGGCGGGGCGCCTCGCCGATCGGTGGGGACGCAAGCGGCTCTTCCTCATCGGCGTCGTCGTCTTCGTGGCGGGGAGTGCGGTGGCCGCGGCATCCCTCACCGGCAGTGCGCTCATCGCGGCCCGTGCCGTACAGGCCCTCGGGGCCGCGCTCATCCTGCCCACGACCCTCTCCAGCGTCAACGCGATCTTCCGCGGGAAGCACCGGGCGGCCGCCTTCGGCGTGTGGGGCGCCGTGATCTCCGGTGCCGCGGCGATCGGACCTCTGGCCGGCGGCGCCCTGACTCAGTACGCGTCGTGGCCGTGGATCTTCCTGGTGAACGTGCCGCTGGGCGCGGTCATCTTCATCGTGGCGATCTTCACCGTGCGCGAGACCAGCGAGCGCGCGGGCGGCGGCGGCATCGACCTGGTCGGTGCGGTGCTGTCGGCCGTCGGCTTTGCGGCGCTCGTGTTCGTCGTCATCGAGGGGCCCGATCTGGGGTGGTGGCGGCCGCTGCAGGACTTTCCGATCCTCGGCCTCGTGTGGCCGCACACGGCGCCGGTGTCGATCGTCGTGCCGCTGGCCGTCATCGGCGCTCTGGGCGTGGGCGGGTTCGTGTGGTGGGAGCTGCGCCGTGCTCGCGCCGGCGGTACCGTGCTGCTCGATCTCTCACTGTTCCGCCTACCGACCTTCAGCTGGGGCAACCTCACGGCCGGCACCATCGCCGTCGGCGAGTTCGCCATCGTGTTCGTGCTGCCGCTGTTCCTGGTCAACGCGCGGGGACTCGATGTCATGCAGGCGGGGCTCGTGCTGGCCGCGATGGCCGTCGGGGCGTTCGTCTCGGGCGCCGCGGCCCGGCACCTTTCCGCGCGCCTGGGAGCGCCCGGGGTCGTGGTCCTCGGCCTTGTGCTGGAGGTTGTCGGCATCGGCATCGTGGCCATGGTGGTGGCACCGGATGCCGCGGCCTGGCTCATCGCGGTGCCGTTGACCGTGTACGGCCTCGGGCTGGGACTGGCCTCGGCGCAGCTGACCGGCACGGTGCTGCATGACGTGCCACGGAATCAGTCGGGGCAGGGATCGGCCACGCAGAGCACCGTGCGCCAGGTCGGCAGCGCCCTGGGAACGGCGCTCTCGGGCGCGGCGCTGTCGGTTGCGCTCGCCATCACGCTGCCGGCGTCGACGGAGGGCATGCGAGGCGCCGACGCCGTGGTGGCGGCGACGCGGTCGAGCGCCGGCGCGACGATAGCGCAACTGCGCGTCCAGCATTCCGATGCGCTCGTGGCGGCGCTGTCGGCGGGGTTCGCCGACGCGACGCGCGTGTCGCTGCTGGTCGCAGCGGTGTTCCTCGTGTTGGGCCTGGTCGGCGCCCTGCGCGTGCGCGCCGTGGCGCGGCATCCCGCCCCCTGACATCGCGGAGCGTGTAAGAGTAGACCGGTGACGGTCTACCTGGATCACGCGGCGACAACGCCGCTGCGAGACGAGGCGCGCGATGCGTGGCTGGATGCCGCGGCGCGGTGCGGCAACGCGTCGTCGATCCACCGCGCCGGGCAGGATGCGCGCCGGCTGCTCGAAGAATCGCGGGAGCGCCTGGCCGCCGTGCTCGACTGCGACCCCATCGAAGTCGTGTTCACCTCCGGTGGCACCGAGTCGATCAACACGGCGCTGAAGGGGCTGTGGTGGGCGCGCGCCGACGGCACCGACGCCATGGTGCTGCCCGACGGCGAACATCACGCCACTCTCGACACGGTGCAGTGGCTGCACGACCATGAGCACGCCCCCGTGCGCGCGGTGGCGTTGGATGCCGCAGGCAGAGTCCCCGCCGAGGCGTTCGCCGACGCGCTGCCCGGCGCCGCCGTCGCAACGGCGCTGGTCGCCAACAACGAGGTCGGCACGATCAACGACGCCGACGCGCTGGCCCACGCGGCGTCGCAGGCCGGCGTGCCGCTGCACCTGGACGCGGTGGCGGCGTTCGGGCACATCCCCGTCGCGTTCCGCGCGTGGCGCGGCGACGCACGGGGGCAGAGTGGTCTCTGCGCGCTGAGTGTGTCTGCACACAAGATCGGCGGGCCGGTCGGCGTGGGCGCGCTCGTGGTCTCACGCCACGCCGCCCCGACGGCGCTGCTGCAGGGCGGCGGGCAGCAGCGGTCGTTGCGCAGCGGCACCCAGGATGTCGCGGGCGCCGCGGCGTTCGCGGTGGCGGCCGAGTGCGCCTGGGCCGAACGTGACGCTGAGGCGGCACGACTGGCCGCGCTGCGCGATCGGCTGGTTCGCGGCATCCGCGCGTCTGTCGACGATGCGCAACTGCTCGGTGACCCGCATGATCGGCTGCCGGGCAATGCGCACGTGCTCTTTCCCGGCGCGCTGGGCGAGACACTGCTGTTCCTGCTGGATCGCGCCGACGTGTGCGCGTCGACCGGATCGGCCTGTCAAGCGGGGATTCCCGAGCCCTCGCACGTGGTCACGGCGATCGGGCGGTCGGATGCCGAAGCCCGGCAGGTGCTGCGTTTCACGCTCGGGCGCACCTCGACCGAGGGCGACATCGACGCGCTGCTGGCTGTGCTGCCGCAGGTGGTCGAGCGGGCGAGGGCCTCGTCCGGCCCCCGTTCAGTGTCGCGCTCGTAGACTGGAGCCCATGCGAATTCTGGCGGCGATGAGCGGTGGTGTCGACTCAGCCGTCGCGGCGGCGAGGGCCGTGGAGGCGGGGCACGAGGTCGTCGGGGTGCACCTGGCGCTCTCGCGCGCGGGCGGAACGCTGCGCACGGGAAGTCGCGGCTGCTGCACGATCGAAGACGCCATGGACGCCCGTCGCGTCGCCGACATCCTGGGCATCCCGTTCTATGTGTGGGACTTCTCCGAGCGGTTCCGGCAAGACGTCGTCGACGACTTCATCGCCGAGTACCAGGCCGGCCGCACCCCCAATCCGTGCATGCGCTGCAACCAGCACATCAAGTTCGCAGCTCTTCTGGAGCGCGGGCTTGAACTGGGCTACGACGCCGTGTGCACCGGGCACTACGCCAAGCTCGTCGATGGGCCGGACGGCCGCGAGCTGCACCGTGCATCGGAGGCGGCCAAGGATCAGTCCTACGTGCTGGGCGTGCTCACCGCGGAGCAACTCGCGCACACCTACTTTCCGCTGGGCGACACCCCCTCGAAGGCGCTCGTGCGTGCCGAGGCCGAGCGCCGGGGTTTCTCCGTCGCCAAAAAGCCCGACAGCTACGACATCTGCTTCATCCCCGACGGCGACACCCGTGGCTGGCTGGCCGACAAGGTCGGCGAAGCCGACGGCGAGGTCGTCGATCGCAGCGGGGCAGTGGTCGGCACGCATCATGGCGCGCACGCGTATACGGTCGGGCAGCGCCGCGGCCTGCAGCTGGGCGTTCCCGCGCCCGACGGCAAGCCCCGCTTCGTGCTCGAGGTGCAGCCGGTGACCAACACCGTCGTGGTCGGACCCAAAGAGGCCTTGGCCACCGCCGAGATCGCCGGCGAGCGGTTCAGCTGGGCTGGACGGGCGCAGTCCGAGGGCGAGTTCGCGTGTGAGGTGCAGATCCGCGCGCATGCCGACCCGGTACCGGCCCAGGCGTGGTTCGTCGACGGCACGGTGAGAGTGCGACCCGAGCATCCTTTCGACGGCGTCGCTCCCGGCCAGACCGCTGTGCTGTACGAGGGCACGCGGGTGATCGGGCAGTTCACGATCGATCGGACCGTGTCAGCGGTGCCCGTCCCCGAGAGTGTCGGCGCCCGATCCTAGACTGAGCGGGTGGCAGACGATCAGCTGACCCTCGACCAGGCGCGCGACGAGGCCAACGGCCTCATCGATCGCATCATTCAGGCACGCGACGCGTACTACGGGCGCGACGCCGAGATCGTCGACGATGCGACGTACGACGGGTGGATGCGGCGGCTCGAGGCTATCGAGCGGCTGTATCCCGAGCTGCAAGGCCAGGACTCGCCGACGCTGACGGTGGGGGCGGCCGAGAACACGCCGTTCGCCCCCGTCGAGCACGCCGAGCGGATGCTGAGCCTCGACAACGTCTTCTCACCCGATGAGTTGAGAGATTGGTGCGTGAAGGCAGAGGCCGGCGCGGGGCGGAAGGTGCGTTGGCTCACCGAGCTGAAGATCGACGGACTCGCGATCAGCCTGCGCTACGAGCACGGCCGGCTCACGTCGGCGGCGACCCGCGGCGACGGACGCGTCGGCGAAGACATCACGATGAACGCCGTGCGGGTGCACGGCATCCCCGACCGGCTCGCCGGGTCGGGGCATCCCGCCCTCGTCGAAGTGCGCGGCGAGGTGTTCATCCCCGTCGCCGCCTTTGAAGAGCTCAACGCTTTCCAAGGCGAACTGCGCGAGCGGGTGGTCGCCGATGCACGCGAGAAACCACGGTTCGACGAGCAGAAGGCGCTGGCCAGTGCGCAGCGGCGCTTTCCGGCGTTCGCGAATCCGCGCAACGCCGCCAGCGGCGGGCTGCGGCAACAGCTGGAGAAGAAGGACGGGCTCGAGCTCGAGTCGGGGCAGCTGCGCCTGAACTCGCTGCGGTTGCTCGTGCACGGGATCGGAGCGTGGCCCGACCCGCCGGTCTCGTCGCAGAGCGAAGTGTATGAATTGCTCGCCGAGTGGGGGTTGCCCACCAGCCCGTACTATCGCACCACCGAGGCGATCGACGGCGTGCTCGACTATGTCGCGTATTACGGTGAGCACCGGCACGATGTCGAGCACGAGCTCGATGGCATCGTCGTCAAGGTCGATGAACTCGCGCTGCACGACGAGCTGGGCGCCACCAGCCGTGCACCGCGCTGGGCGATCGCCTACAAGTACCCGCCCGAGCAGGTGAACACGAAGCTGCTCGACATCGTCGTGTCGGTGGGTCGCACCGGGCGGGCGACGCCCTATGCGGTGATGGCGCCGGCGCGCGTCGCCGGTTCGGTCGTGCGCCAGGCGACGCTGCACAATCAAGACGTCGTCAAGGCCAAGGGCGTGCTCATCGGCGACACCGTCGTGCTGCGCAAGGCGGGGGATGTCATCCCCGAGGTGCTGGGACCGGTCGTCGAACTGCGCGACGGCAGCGAGCGTGCCTTCGTCATGCCCGAGCGGTGTCCCGAGTGCGGGTCACCGCTGCGCCCGGCGAAGGAGGGCGACATCGACCTGCGGTGCCCGAACGCCCGATCGTGCCCGGCGCAGGTGCGCGGGCGCGTCGAGCACATCGGCTCGCGCGGGGCGCTCGACATCGAGGTGCTGGGCGAGGTGACCGCCGCAGCATTGACACAGGCCGAAGCGCCGGCGGTCGCGCCGCTCGACACTGAAGCGGGGCTTTTCGATCTGACGCTCGACGAGCTCGTGCCGATCTCTGTGGTTGTGCGCGACGCCGAGACAGGGCTGCCGAAGGAAGACGACGACGGCGTCGTCAAGACACGGTCGCCCTTCCGGCGTAATCCGAGCGCTGCAGAGCGGAAGGAGGGACTCGAGGGTCCGCAGCCGTCGGCCGCGGCCGTGAAGCTGCTCGCCGAGCTCGAGAAGGCCAAAACGAAGGAGCTGTGGCGGCTGCTGGTCGCCCTGAACATCCGCCACGTCGGCCCGGTGGCCGCACGTGCGCTGGCCCAGTGGTTCGGGTCGCTGGATGCCATCCGTGCGGCCTCGCGTGAGGAGCTGGCGGCGGTCGAGGGCGTCGGCGGGATCATCGCCGATTCGCTGTTGGACTGGTTCGATGTCGACTGGCACCGCGAGATCGTCGAGCGGTGGACGGCGGCCGGTGTGCAATGGGTGATTCCGGGCCATCCTGGGCCGGGCGCGGCATCGGCCGGGGGAGTGCTCGAGGGGTTGACCATCGTCGCGACGGGATCGCTGGAGGGTTACACCCGCGAGGGCGCGCAGGAGGCCATCATCGCCGCGGGTGGCAAGGCGGCATCCTCCGTCTCGAAGAAGACCGACTTCGTCGCCGCCGGCCCGGGCGCAGGCTCAAAGCTTGCGAAGGCCGAAGACCTCGGCGTGCGCATCATCGATGCTGCGCAGTTCAAGGTCCTCGTCGAGCAGGGGCCGGATGCTCTGGAATCGCCGGATGCCTGATCGGGTGGACTGTGCGGAACGATCCCTGCATGGTCCGGTCAGCCGACAGCTGTGCTACAGGCGGCTACACAGAGCTACGATGAGGAGATGGCTGAGGTACCTGTCCGAGAACTGCGCAACGACACCGCCGGCGTGCTCAGGCGCGCTCAGGCGGGGGAAGACATCGTGATCACGGTGCATGGAAACCCCGCGGTCAGGCTCATTCCGGCCGCCCCCGAGCGGCGGCGCGTCATACCGCGTGAAGAGCTCTTCGCCTGGCTGCTCAAACATCAAGCAGATCCTGGTCTTCGCGACGAACTCCGAGAGCTGGCGGGTGAGATGACCGACGAGGCGGACATCGTATGAGCGACGAATCCATCGGAGTCGTTGACACCTCGATCATGATCGGCTTCGAATCGGGCCGCGAGATCGACTTTGAGAAGATCCCCGTCGGCATGGTCTCGACTGTGATCACACAGGCTGAGCTCGAAGCCGGGGTTCTCTCGACGGACGACTCGCAAGCTCGATCGCGCCGCCTCGAGACCCTTGAGAAACTCAGTGAGATGCGCGTTCTCGCCGTGACGAGGGAAGCGGCTCATCATTGGGCACGACTGCGACTGTTCCTCCGGGATACGGGGCGGAACATGCAGGTCAACGACCTGTGGATCGCCGCGATCGCCGTCGCGAACGAGCTGCCGATCGTGACGCAGGATGCCGACTTCGACGCGCTGGAAGGCGCGAAGGGCGTCACCGTCATCCGCGTCTGAACCGGCAGCCCACACTCAGACCTTGTGGCGCGGCTTGCGCGGCGGGCGGTCGTCGCCGTCGTCGGGCCGGCGCCGGTGCGGCGCCCCGCGGTCAGGCTTCATCTGGATGAGACGGCCTGAGATGCGGGTGCCGCTGAGCTTGTCGAGCACGCCCGGGTCGAGGGTTGCGGGAAGCTCAACGATCGAGAAGTCGGGTTTGATCGTGATGACGCCGAAGTCGTCGCGGCGCAGGCCGCCCTCGTTGGCCAGCGCGCCCACGATCTGGCGGGGCTCGACACGGTGCCGTCGGCCGACCTCGATGCGGTACGGGGCATAATCCCCGCGGCCGCGTCGCGGTTCCCGCGTACCCCGTTCGGCGCGGGCACCGCGATCCTTCTGCGGCCGGTTCACGGCGTCGACCGATACCGCCAGCGGGTCGTTCTCGGGATCCAGAAGGAGAGGCGTCTCACCTTGCGCGACGATCGCGAGTGCGGCTGCGACATCCGATTCGGGAACATCGTGGTGGCGCACATAGTGGTCGATGATGTCGCGGAACGCCTCGATGCGCCCGGTCGCCTCCAGTGCCGCGGTGATGGCGTCATCGAAGCGTGCGAGACGGGTCGTGTTGACGTCGTCGGTGGTCGGCAGCTTCATCTGGGCGGGCTTCTGGCGCGTGGCCTTCTCGATGTGCCCCAGCAGATATCGCTCGCGCGGGGTGATGAAACTTATCGCATCGCCCGAGCGGCCCGCGCGTCCGGTGCGCCCGATGCGGTGCACATATGACTCGGTGTCGGTGGGGATGTCGAAGTTGATCACATGGCTGATGCGCTCGACATCCAGACCGCGTGCGGCGACGTCGGTCGCGACCAGAATGTCGAGCTTGCCGGCCTTGAGCTGGTTCACCGAGCGCTCGCGCTGCGCTTGGGCCACGTCGCCGCTGATGGCGGCAGCCGAGTATCCGCGGGCGCGCAGCTTTTCGGCGAGAGTCTCGGTCTCGTTCTTCGTGCGCACGAAGACGATGACCCCGTCGAAATTCTCGACTTCGAGAATGCGGGTGAGGGCATCCACCTTCTGCGCGTACGAGACGACGAGGTACCGCTGCGTGATGTTCTGGTTGGTCGTGGTCTTCGTCTTGATCGCGACCTCTTCGGGGTCGCGCAGGTACTTCTGGGCGAGACGGCGGATCGCGGCAGGCATCGTGGCCGAGAACAGGGCGACCTGCTTGTCGGCGGGCGTCTGCGCGAGAATCTGCTCGACGTCTTCGGCGAAGCCCATCTTGAGCATCTCGTCGGCCTCATCGAGCACCAGGTACTTCAGCTCGGACAGATCGAGCGTGCCTTTGGCCTGGTGGTCCATGATGCGGCCGGGCGTTCCCACGACGATGTGCACGCCACGGCGCAGCGCCGACAACTGCACGCCATAGGCCTGCCCGCCGTAGACGGGAAGCACGTGCACGCCCTTCATGCGACCGGCATACGACTCGAACGCCTCACACACCTGCAGAGCCAGCTCGCGGGTCGGGGCGAGCACGAGGGCCTGCGGTGTCTTCTGCGACAGGTCGAGCCGCTCGAGTACGGGGAGAGCGAAGGCCGCGGTCTTGCCCGTTCCGGTCTGCGCAGTGCCCAGCACATCGCGGCCCTCGAGAAGCAGCGGAATCGTGGCCGCCTGAATCGCCGACGGCGTCTCGTAGCCCAGATCGTGCACGGCGGCCAGCACCGGGCCCGTGACGCCGAGATCGGCGAAACCCGGTGCCTGTTGCTCTTCGGGTGTGGCCTCTGCCGTCTCGGTCGCGCCGCTGTCGGCGGCATCCATTGTGTCGGTCATTGTCCGGCTCCTGTCAGGTTCAGCAGTTTCTCGCGCACCTGGCGGCGCAGCACCTTGCCGATCAGCGATTTCGGCAGCTCGTCGACGACGAACACCCGCCGCGGCACTTTGTAGGGGGTGAGGATGCTGCGCGCGAACTCACGGATGGCATCGACATCGGGTTCTGCCACACCGGGGGCGAGCACGACCGCGGCAACGACCTCTTCGCCGGAGTGTTCGCTGGGCAGCCCGACCACGGCGACATCGTCGACATCGGGGTGCTGGCGCAGTGCGTTCTCGACCTCGGTGGGGGCCACGTTGAAACCGCCCGTGATGATGAGCTCTTTGATGCGGTCGACGATGCGCACGAAGCCGCCCTCATCGATCGTGACGATGTCGCCGGTGCGGTACCAGCCGTCGACGAACACCTCTTCGGTGGCCTCGGGCTTGCCGTAGTAGCCGCTGAACACCTGAGGACCGCGCACGACGAGTTCGCCGGGTTCGCCCGGCGCGACATCCTTGGTCGGCTCCTCCGGGTCGACGACGCGGCATTCGGTGCCCGGCAAGGGCAGGCCGACGGTGCCCGGCACGCGATTGTCGGCGACGGGATTGGCCATCAGCACAGGCGAGCACTCCGAGAGGCCGTAGCCCTCGACGAGATACCCGCCCGACGCCTTCTCGAACGGCACGACGAGTTCATGGGGGAGCGCCATAGCGCCCGAGATGGCTATGTCGGTGCCCTGCAGCGACACACCCTTCTCTTGCGCCGCCTTCAGCAGGCGATCGGCGATCGGAGGCACCAGCGGCAGGAACGTCGCCGGATGCTTCTTGGTGACATCCAGCACCATGTCGGGGTCGAACTTCGGGAACAGCACCAGTCGCGCGCCCATAGACATCGCGAACGTCAGGCACAAGGTCAGGCCGTATGCGTGGAACATCGGCAGCACGGCATAGACGACGCATCCATTCCCGCGCACGATCTGCGGCACCCACGCCCGCGCCTGCGCCGCGTTGGCGAGCAGATTGCGGTGCGTCAGTGCGGCGCCCTTGGGGGTGCCGGTCGTACCGCTCGTGTACTGGATGATCGCCAGATCGTCGGTGGCGGGTTTCGGGTGGCCTGCCGGCAGGGGATCGGAGCCGACGATCTGCTCCCACGGGATCGTGCCCGAGACACGGCTGTAGAGCGCATCGCGCGATTCACGGGCCTTCGCGATCGGAAGCTTCAGTGCCACTCGGGTGGCCAGCGGCATCGCCTTGACGACGTCGACGGAGATGAGGTTGGTCACGGCGAGGTCGGCGGGGAACTCCTGCACGGTCTCGACGACCTTCGTCCACACGATCGCGGTCTTCGCGCCGTGGTCTTCGAACTGCTTGCGCAGCTCTCGTGGGGTGTAGAGCGGATTGTGTTCGATCGCGACGGCACCCAGCCGCAGCACCGCGTAGAACGCGACGATGTGCTGCGGACAGTTCGGCAGCACTATCGCGACGGTGTCGCCGGCGCCGACACCGCGTGCCTTCAGTCCGGCAGCCGCGCGATCGATCTGCTCCTGCAGCTGGCGGTACGTCGTCTCACGTCCGAAGAACTGCAGAGCAGGGGCATCGGGGTAGTCCCGTGCGGATGCCGCGACGATGTCGACGAGCGAACCGCTGACGGGCTCGAGGTCGATGGGAACGCCGTCGGCGTAGCTCGCGGTCCATGGGCGCGGCGGATCGAACGTCGTCATTGTGCCAGCCTACGCGTCAGGGCATCAGGCACCATGGCGGATGAGGGCGATTCGCACCCCGCCGGGAGAGGCATCTGCGCGCCCGTAGACTGGAGGGGTGTCTGAAATCACCCCCGATCTCGTGCGCCATCTCGGTGTGCTCGCGCGCATCCAACTGAGCGACGAGGAGGTCGAGCGGCTCACCGGTCAGCTCGACGTCATCGTCGACAACATCGCGAAGGTGTCTCAGGTCGCCACCCCCGATGTGGTGGCCACGAGCCACCCGATCCCGCTGCAGAACGTTTTCCGGCCCGATGAGGTGGGCGAAACGCTCACCCGCGAGCAGGCACTGCACAACGCGCCCGATGCCGCAGACGGCCGATTCCGCGTCACCGCGATTCTGGGGGAGGAACAGTGAGCGACATCACCCGCCTGACAGCTGCGGCGCTCGCCGACAAGCTCGCCAGTGGCGAGGTCTCGTCGGTCGAGGTCACGCAGGCGCACCTGGATCGCATCGCCGCCGTCGACGGCGACGTGCACGCGTTCCTGCACGTGAACGAGAAGGCCCTGGATGCCGCCGCCGACATCGATCGCCGACGCGCGGCCGGCGAGCAGCTCGGCCCGATCGCCGGTGTTCCGCTGGCGGTGAAGGACGTGCTGGTCACCACCGACATGCCCTCCACGAGCGGATCCAAGATCCTCGAGGGCTACATGTCGCCGTTCGATGCGACCGTCGTCGCCCGAGCGCGCCAGGCGGGACTCATCCCGCTCGGCAAGACCAACATGGACGAGTTCGCGATGGGCTCGTCCACCGAGCACTCCGCCTACGGCCCGACGCACAATCCGTGGGACCTCGAGCGCATTCCCGGCGGCTCGGGGGGTGGCTCGGCCGCGGCCGTTGCGGCGTTCGAGGCGCCGCTCGCGCTCGGCTCCGACACCGGCGGGTCGATCCGCCAGCCCGCGCACGTCACCGGCACGGTGGGGCTGAAGCCCACCTACGGGGGAGTGAGCCGCTACGGCGCGATAGCCCTCGCATCATCGCTCGACCAGGTCGGCCCGGTCACCCGCACGGTGCTCGACGCCGGACTGCTGCACGACGTGATCGGCGGGCACGACCCGCACGATTCCACGTCGCTGACCGATGCCTGGCCGTCGTTCGCCGATGCCGCCCGCGAGGGCGCGCGCGGTGACGTGCTGAAGGGGCTGAAGATCGGGGTGATCACCGAGCTGCCCGACAGCGGCTTCCAGACCGGCGTGGCCTCCTCCTTCCGGGCCACCCTCGACCTGCTGCAGGCGCAGGGCGCCGACATCGTCGAGATCAGCGCCCCGCACTTCGAATACGGCGTCGCCGCTTACTATCTGATCCTGCCGGCGGAGGCCTCCAGCAACCTGGCGAAGTTCGACTCGGTGCGCTTCGGCCTGCGGGTCGACGTTCCCGGCGGCACCGTCGAAGACGTGATGGCGGCCACCCGCGACGCCGGCTTCGGCGACGAGGTCAAACGCCGCATCATCCTGGGCACCTACGCGCTGTCGGCCGGCTATTACGACGCGTACTACGGCTCGGCGCAGAAGGTGCGCACGCTCATCCAGCGCGATTTCGACGAGGCGTTCGGAAAGGTCGACGTCATCGCCACCCCTTCGGCGCCGACCACGGCGTTCAAGATCGGCGAGAAGATCGACGACCCGCTCCAGATGTACCTGAACGACCTGACCACGATCCCGGCGAACCTCGCCGGGGTCCCCGGCATCTCGATTCCCTCAGGATTGGCGTCCGACGACGGCCTTCCGGTCGGCATCCAGTTCCTGGCGCCGGCGCGCGAAGACGCCCGGCTGTACCGTGTGGGCGCGGCGACCGAAGCCGTGCTCGTCGACTCGTGGGGCGGCCCGCTGCTGGATCGCGCCCCCGTTCTGGGAGGGGCACGCTGATGGCTGCGAAGATCATGGACTTCGATCGGGCCCTCGAGCTGTTCGAGCCGGTGCTCGGCTTCGAGGTGCACGTCGAGCTCAACACCGCCACCAAGATGTTCTCTGCCGCGCCGAACTCGTTCGGCCGCGAGCCCAACACCGACCTTGCACCGGTCGATCTGGGTCTTCCCGGATCGATGCCCGTGGTCAACGAGCAGGCCGTGCGTTACTCGATCAGCCTGGGCCTGGCCCTGGGCTGCTCGATCGCCGAGTCGAGCCGCTTCGCGCGCAAGAACTACTTCTACCCCGACCTGGGCAAGAACTACCAGATCTCACAGTACGACGAGCCGATCGCGTACGAGGGCGAGGTCGAGGTCGAGCTCGAAGACGGCACGCTGGTGACGGTGCCGATCGAGCGTGCGCACATGGAAGAGGATGCCGGAAAGCTGACGCACGTCGGTGGGGCGGCCGGTCGCATCCAGGGGGCGGAATACTCCCTGGTCGACTACAACCGTGCCGGCGTGCCGCTGGTCGAGATCGTCACCAAGCCGATCATCGGCGCCGAGCACCGCGCTCCCGAGCTGGGCGCGGCCTATGTGCGCACGATCCGCGACATCGTCCTGTCGCTGGGCATCTCCGACGCCCGCATGGAGCGCGGCAACCTGCGCTGCGACGCGAACGTGTCGTTGCGGCCCCGGGGGCAGCAGAAGCTCGGCACCCGCACCGAGACGAAGAACGTCAACTCGATGCGTTCGGTGCAGCGCGCCGTGCGCTACGAGATCCAGCGTCAGGCGGCGATCCTCGCCGAGGGTGGCACCATCACGCAAGAGACCCGGCACTGGCACGAAGACACCGGCGTCACCTCGGCGGGCCGACCGAAGTCGGATGCCGACGACTACCGGTACTTCCCCGAGCCCGATCTGCTGCCCGTCGTCCCTTCCGCCGAGCTCGTCGAGCAGCTGCGTGCGGCATTGCCTGAGCCGCCCGCCGTACGTCGGCGCCGGCTGAAGACCGAGTGGGGCTTCACCGATCTCGAGTTCCAGGATGTCGCCAACGGTGGCGTGCTCGTCGAGGTCGAGCAGACGATCGCGGCGGGCGCCACGCCGACCGCCGCCCGCAAGTGGTGGACGACCGAGATCCCCCGTCTGGCCAATGCGGCCGGGCGCGAGGCCAGCGAGCTGGTCGAGCCGTCGGCGGTGGCCGAGCTGCAGAAGCTCGTCGACGCCGGCACGCTCACCGACAAGCTCGCTCGGCAGGTGCTCGAGGGCATGGTGGCAGGCGAAGGCACGCCGCAGCAGATCGTGGATGCGCGCGGCCTGGCTGTCGTCTCCGACGATGGCGCGCTGATCGCGGCCATCGATGAAGCGCTGGCCGCGCAGCCCGACGTGCTCGCCAAGATCAAGGACGGCAAGGTGCAGGCCGCCGGCGCGATCATCGGCGCGGTCATGAAGGCGATGCGCGGCCAGGCCGACGCGGCCCGGGTGCGCGAACTCATCCTGGAGCGCGCAGCCGAGTAGCGGCATCCCGCGCGGCCGGCGCAGAGCCGCAGTGTCGGTGGGCTCGGCGAGAATGGTGGCATGGGACGCGGCGACGGATCGGGCAGACGTGTGTCGCCTGCGGGTGCCGACGACACCGGTGCCGGCATTCTGCACGTCGACATGGACGCCTTCTATGCATCTGTCGAGGTGCTCGACGACCCCTCGCTGCGCGGCAAACCGGTCATCGTGGGCGGAGTCGAAGGGCGTGGCGTCGTCTCCAGCGCCACCTACGAGGCGCGACGATACGGAGTGCGGTCGGCGATGCCGGTGGGCCAAGCCCTGCGCCTGTGCCCGAGCGCCATCGTGGTGCCCCCGCACTTTCCGCGGTATCTCGAGCTGTCGGCGCGGGTCATGGACATCTTTCATGAGGTCACCCCGCTCGTCGAGCCGCTCTCGATCGACGAGGCGTTCCTCGACGTACGCGGGGCCCGTCGATTGTGGGGCACGCCGGGCCAGATCGCCCGGATGCTGCGCTCGCGCGTGCACGAGCACACCGGTCTGAGCTGCAGTGTGGGGGCGGCGGCCACCAAGCACGTCGCGAAGATCGCGTCGACGATGAGCAAGCCCGATGGACTGCTCATCGTCGCCGAGGCCGACACCGAGGCGTTTCTGGCGCCGCTGAGCGTGCGCGCGCTGTGGGGCGTGGGGCCGAAGGCGTCCGAAGCGCTGGAGTCACGGGGCATCCGCACCGTGCGAGACATCCGCGAGACGCCGCGAGCGGTGCTTGAGCGCACCCTGGGCGCGACGATGGGCGACCGCATCTGGCATCTTGCGCGCGGACTCGACGCCCGTGAGGTGCAGACCGAGCGCATCGAGAAGAGCATCGGCCACGAAGAGACCTTCCGCACCGACATCGCCGACGACCGCATCCTGCGCGCCGAGCTGCGCCGGCTCGCCGATCGCGTGGGCGCCCGTCTGCGCGAGGCGGGGTGGGAGGCGCGGACCGTCTCGATCAAGGTGCGCTTCGCCGACTTCACCACCCTCACCCGCGCGCAGACGCTGCCCGAACCGACGGCTGTCGGGCAGCGCATCGGTGCTGCGGCGCTGGAACTTTTCGACCAGCTTGAGCGGCCCCTGCCGATCAGGCTGATCGGCGTGCGCACCGAGAAACTGCGGGCGGGTGGGAGCGGCGCGCTCGCGCTGTGGGATGACGACGCCGAGTGGCGGCAGGTCGAGGGGGCGCTCGATGACGCGACGGCGCGTTTCGGCGCGGGCGCGGTCACCCGCGCGGCATTGCTGGGCACGCGGCGCGACGTCGGCGGGGTCACGCATCACCCGCCGGTTCGTCGCCGTGATTGAGGGGTGGGAATGCCGGCCCGGGACGACTACCGTGGAGGCATGCCCAACATCGCACTCGAGCTCGGCAAACAGGCGGCGTCCTTCGGCGTCAACGGCGCCTATGGCAAGCAGGAGGATGTCGACGGCATCCGCGTCATCCCCGTGGCCATCAGCTGGTCGGGCTACGGGGGTGGATCCGACGAGTCCGGAAACGGTGGCGGCGGAGGCGGCGGCTACGCCATCCCGATCGGCGCGTACGTGCGTCGCGGTGACGACCTGCGCTTCGAGCCCAACGTCGTTTCCTTCGTGGCTGTCGCGATCCCGTTCGTCTGGGTCGCCGGGCGCGCCCTGGCACGTGTCATCCGCGCTCTCAAGAAATAACACCGACCCGGTCGGGTCCGCTTTGCAGCAGGCGGCCGACCGTATTCTGGCCGCGGTACACGACGCTCGGCGGCCCAACGCGGTCGTGCTCATCGACGGTCGCAGTGGGGCCGGAAAGTCGACCCTCGCGGGTCTTGTCGCGGCTCGGTGGGGCGATTCCGTGCAACTTGTCGCATTGGACTGGCTGTATCCGGGGTGGGACGGCATGGATGCCGGGGTGCAGCAGATCCGCCGGAAGGTGCTGGAGCCGCATCGGCGGGCGGAACGTGGCGCGTGGTCGCGTTGGGACTGGGAACAGAACGCGCCGGCCGAGCAGCATGACGTCGACCCCGCGCTCCCGCTTCTCATAGAGGGGGCAGGGCTCGTCACGCCGACGACCGCGCGGTGCGCGGATGTCACGGTCTGGCTTCAGTCGCCAGCCACGTCACGTCGCCGCCGTGCGCTCGATCGCGACGGTGACGCCTATCGCCCGCACTGGGAACGGTGGGCGACGCAAGAACGGACGCACATCGTGCGCGATGCGCCGGCGGCCCTCGCGCAGATAGTCGTCGACGTGCCCTGACTCACTCCGTGAGCTGGATGAGCATCTCCAGCCGGTACCCGAGCCACTCATACACGGCGTACCGCGGATCGGAGGGGTCATGGTCGTCTTCGCTCGTGACGCCCAGACGCGAGGCGATCACCAGGCGCAGCGCCGCCAGTGTGCGCAGCCAGGCCTCGAGCTGGTCGGCGGACAGCGAGAGCGTGATCTCCTCGCGGGCCGCCGTCTCGTTGTCGGGCGCGGCGAGCGGGGCTCCCAACGAATCGAGCACAGCGGCGGCGTCGGCGTCGCGTCGAGCCAGCAGATCGGATGCCGTCAGATCGCGGAACTGCCGTGATGAGCGGGCGTCGTCGGGGTACGCATCGGGTGTGAGTCGCTGCACCGCCGGGTCGGCCGAGTCAGCGGCATCCATCAGCTCGCGGAACTGCCGCAGCAGTTCGGCGAGGTTCACCGTCTCGATCCGGGTGAGGGCCATCGCCGTCTCGCTCATTGCGGTGCCTTTCGAACGGTTGCCCACAAGCCGTAGTCGTGCATGGCCTGGGCGTGCAGTTCCATCTGTTCGCGCGGCCCCTCGGCCACCACGGCGCGGCCTTCGTGATGCACGGCGAGCATCAGACGGGTGGCGACCTCGCGGGAGTATCCGAAGTACTGCTGCAGCACCCGGACGACATAGCTCATCAGGTTCACCGGATCGTTCCACACCACGGTCTGCCACGGCTGATCGGGGTTTGCCGCCTCGTGCAGGTCGACGTCCTCACGCGTGTCGGGGGAGGCCAGCGCGGTCATGCCCACCCCAGTTCGTGCAGGCGTTGGTCGTCGATCCCATAGAAGTGCGCGATCTCGTGCACGAGGGTGGTGTGCACTTCGCCGCGCAACTCGTCTTCGTCGGCACAGACGTCGAGGTGCGGTTCGCGGTAGACGATGATGCGATCGGGCAGTTCGCCCCCGCCGTAGCGGTCGCGCTCGGTGAGTGCCCAGCCGTCGTACAGTCCGAGCAGGTCGAGACTGCCGTCTTCGGGACGGTCTTCGACCACGAATACGACATTGTCGAGCCCGTCGACCATGTCGTCGGGAAGCCGGTCTAGCTCGGCGACGACGAGGGCTTCGAAAGCCTCGGCATCCATCTGCAGCATCCGCAGCTCCCGCGTGTTTCCGGGGCGATCGTGACCACCCGGGATGACTTGGGGTGGCTGACGGGGCTTGAACCCGCGACCCCCGCGACCACAACGCGGTGCTCTACCAACTGAGCTACAGCCACCATGTGCCCGCTCTCACGGGCAACCAGAAGATTCTCTCATACCTGGGCCGCAAACGACGAAACGGCGGCGGCAGCGGCCGCCTTCGCATCGTCACTGCTCGGACCGGGCTGAGGAACGAAGACCGCGTCGCGGTAGTAGGCGAGTTCGCGGATCGATTCACGGATGTCGGCGAGGGCGCGGTGGCCGCCGTCTTTCGCGGGCGCGTGGAAGTACGCGCGCGGGTACCAGCGTCGGGAGAGCTCCTTGATGCTGGACACGTCGACGTTGCGATAGTGCAGCCAGGTGTCGACCCGAGACATGTACTTCGCCAGGAACATCCGGTCGGTTCCGATCGTGTTCCCCGCCAGCGGCGCCTTGCCCGCCAGCGGCACGAAGCTCTTGATGTAGGCGAGGGTGCGATCCTCAGCCTCTTCCAGGCTCACGCCATGCGGGATCTCTTCGAGCAGCCCCGAGGTGGTGTGCATCTTCGTGACGAACTCGCCCATATGGTCGAGCGCGGCCGGCGTGGGGCGGATCACGATCTGCAAGCCCGGATCGAGCGCGTTCAATTCGAAATCGGTCACGATGACGGCGATCTCGACGAGTTCGTCGACGCTGAGGTCGAGTCCCGTCATCTCGCAGTCGATCCATACGAGCCGGTCGTTTTCGGATGCTCCCGCCATGGAATCATCCTAGTGACGTGCGCGGACACGCCGACGCGATGAGCCCCTCCGGGAGGATTCGAACCCCCGACCTTGCGGGTAGAAACCGCTCGCTCTGTCCCCTGAGCTACGGAGGGAAGGGTGGTTACAGGCTATCGAACCTGTGGCGCTTCGTGGAACAGGCCTGGCGGACGTGTGCGCCCCGGCGTACGGTCGGCATAGGTACGGTCAGCAAGGGGGAGGAGGCCGTGAGATGAGTGAGCAGACGACGGAGCATGGGACGCGGCACGCGGTGTGGGTGGCCTATGGATCGGGTGGTGTGGTCGGCAGCATTCGCGAAGACGAGAGCGGCTGGACCGTCACAATGGCCGGCGCCGACCAGGCGGCGGGGACATATCCCTCGATGGAAGTGGCCAAGGCTGCGCTGCATTCGGCGATGACGCCCGGCAGCGATTGGCCGCGGTTCGAGCAGCACTGAACCGTCGGCGCTGTGAGCGGCCGTCAGCGCGCATAGCGCAGACAGTCCACGGCGTCGTCGAGCGACCAGAAGGCGCCCAATTCGCGGAACGCCCGTGAGCCCGCGTGGTAGCGCAGGGCGCGATAACGGATGCCGCGTGCCGTGCGGAACTCGTCGATGTGACCGACGATGAGCCCGGCCGCATCGACGACGCGCCAGCGATGTGCACCGATGGCGGCCAGTCGCAGTCCGAGGTTTGCGCGCAGCCGCGGGGCTCCTGAAATCGGGGTTGTGGTGACCATGGTCGACCTCCTTGCTTCGAAGATAGATGCGACCTCCGACATCCACCCGCGCGTTCTCCTCCACAGACAGCCGGATTCGGCGATATCGGGACCGCCATCCACAGATGTGTGGACGGCGGTCCCGTCGTGTGTCCGCGAGCGACACAGTGGAATCAGCTCCGGTGCCCGACCGGGCACGGGGCACCGGAGCAGCCGGGCGGCTGTCCGGCAGTGTCGGAAAGGACAGTGAGATGAACGACACGATCACGATCATGGGAAATCTCGCCGCCGACCCCGTGCAGCGCTTCATCGGCAGTGGGACGACGGTCACCAGTTTTCGGGTGGCCAGCAGCCGCAGATATCTCGACAAGAAGACGGGCAACTGGGTGGACGGCGAGCCGAACTGGTATCAGGTCTCGGCGTTCCGTGCGCTCGGTGAACACGCCTTCACGTCGTTGCGCAAGGGCGAGCGGGTCATCGTCACCGGCCGGCTGAGCGTGCGGCATTGGGAGAACGAGAAGGGCAAGGGCGTCAGCGTCGAGATCGAGGCCGAAGCCGTCGGCCACGATCTGCGGTGGGGAACGACGAAGTACACCAGGGTCGAGCGCGGTGACCAGTGGCAGGTGCCGGCAGGCGCCGCGGCCGGTGGCGAGGGTCCCGGCCTCGAGGGTCAGAGCACGGGCGAGTGGGTCACGGCAGTGCCCGGTGCGCCCGCCGACGGGGCCCCCGTCGAGGGTGGGCCAGAGGCGGGGCGCGACTGGGGCGGAGCACCGGTTGCGGCGCAGCCGGCGCCCGCGCAGCCTGCCGAGCTGGGCGAGCGGGTGGCCGACCGCGACCTGGCCGACGCACCATTCTGAGACCGCGGTGGGGGAGAGCGCACCGGCCGCGCATCCCCCACCGCCTAGACTCGGAGCGTGCACCCGCGTTCCATCCGTCACCGTGCCGCGCGCGCGGCGGCGTGCGCGGTGGCGGCGTGCACTCTCGTCTCAGGTCTGGCGGCGTGTACATCGGATGCCTCACCCACCATCGCCCCCACGTCGGCGTCGCCGGTGACCCCCACCGCCTCGACTCCGACCGCGACGCCCAGTCCGACGGCGCCCGCACTGGTGCCCGACGGCACCGCCGACGACAATCTGCCGCTGTTCCGAGAGGTGACGCGGCAGGTGTGGGCGGGCAAAGACAAGGTGCACGGCCGTGCCTACGTCGACGCCCTCGTGAAGGCGGGTTTCGACAAGACGGCGATGCAGGTCACCGAGGACTACTCGACGGTCGGCAACCCCGCCGAGACCCTGCAGTTCTCGGTGCGGTGGAACGACGGCCAGTGCCTGATCGGGCAGGTCGGCCCCGAGACCGGCAAGCCGGTCACCACGGTGCTTCCGGGTCTTGCCGACGGCACCTGCCTGCTGGGAGACACGCGCGACATCGATTGGTGACTGCGCGTCCGACCCGGTGCCGGGCTCTGCCGGGGCGTACAGGCGCGAACGGGTAGGCTGGGACGCTGACGTCACGACCCAGGGAGTGCACTTTTCGAATGGCTGAATATATCTACCAGATGGTCCGCGCCCGCAAGGCGGTTGGCGACAAGCTGATCCTCGACGACGTCACCATGGCGTTCCTCCCCGGTGCGAAGATCGGCATGGTCGGTCCCAACGGCGCCGGAAAGTCGACGATCCTGAAGATCATGGCGGGCCTGGACCATCCGTCCAATGGCGAGGCGACCCTGTCGCCGGGTTATTCGGTCGGCATCCTGATGCAGGAGCCCGAGCTCGACGAGGCCAAGACCGTCTTGGAGAACATCCAGGAGGGCGTGGCGATCAAGGGCAAGCTCGACCGGTTCAACGAGATCTCGGCGCTGATGAGCGACCCTGACGCCGACTTCGACGCGCTGCTGGCCGAGATGGGCACGCTGCAGGAAGAGATCGACGCCGCCGACGCCTGGGATCTCGACTCTCAGCTCGAGCAGGCGATGGACGCGCTGCGCACCCCGCCCGGCGACGCCGAGGTCTCCACTCTCTCGGGCGGTGAGAAGCGGCGTGTGGCGCTGACCCGGCTGCTGCTGCAGAAGCCCGACCTGCTGCTGCTGGACGAGCCGACCAACCACCTCGACGCCGAGAGTGTGCAGTGGCTCGAGCAGCACCTGCAGAAGTACCCCGGTGCGGTGATCGCCGTCACCCACGATCGGTACTTCCTCGACAACGTCGCGGAGTGGATCGCCGAGGTCGACCGCGGTCGTCTGATCGGCTACGAGGGCAACTACTCGACCTATCTGGAGAAGAAGGGCGAGCGACTGAAGGTGCAGGGCAAGAAAGACGCCAAGCTCGCCAAGCGGCTCGCCGACGAACTGGAGTGGGTCCGCTCGAACACCAAGGGCCGCCAGGCGAAGTCGAAGGCGCGCCTGGCGCGCTATGAAGAGATGGCGACTGAGGCCGAGCGCACTCGAAAGCTCGACTTCGAAGAGATCCAGATTCCGCCGGGGCCGCGACTGGGCAGCGTCGTGATCGAGGCGAAGAAGCTGCAGAAGGGCTTCGAGGGCCGCTCGCTCATCGACGGACTGAGCTTCAGCCTGCCGCCGAACGGCATCGTCGGCGTGATCGGCCCCAACGGCGTCGGCAAGACGACCCTGTTCAAGACGATCGTGGGCCTGGAAGACCTCGACGGTGGGCAGCTCAAGATCGGTGAGACGGTCCAGATCAGCTACGTTGACCAGACTCGCGCCGGAATCGACCCGAACAAGTCGCTGTGGGAGGTCGTCTCGGACGGGCTGGACATCATCACGGTGGGCAAGACCGAGATCCCGTCGCGGGCCTACGTCTCCAAGTTCGGGTTCAAGGGGCCCGACCAGCAGAAGAAGGCCGGCGTCCTCTCGGGCGGTGAGCGCAACCGGCTCAATCTCGCGCTCACGCTGAAACAGGGCGGCAACCTGCTGCTGCTCGACGAGCCGACGAACGACCTCGATGTGGAGACGCTGCAGTCGCTCGAGAACGCGCTGCTCGAGTTTCCCGGCTGTGCGGTGGTCATCACCCACGACCGGTGGTTCCTCGATCGCATCGCCACGCACATCCTTGCCTACGAGGGCACCGACGAGAACCCCGACCGCTGGTACTGGTTCGAGGGCAACTTCGAGGCCTACGAGAAGAACAAGATCGAGCGACTCGGGCCCGACGCGGCGAACCCGCATCGTTCCACGTACCGAAAGCTCACCCGTGACTGAGACGGCCCCGCGCCGTCTGCACATGCCCGTTCCACTGCGGTGGGGCGATCTTGACGCGTACAACCACGTCAACAACACCTCGATGCTGAAGATCCTCGAAGAGGCGCGCGTGCGCGCCTTCTGGAGGCCGGGACCGGGAGAGGCTGCCCCGTCCACAGCGGTGCTCGACTCGGCGGTCCCCAGCGACGTGCTCACCCTCATCGCGCGGCAAGAGATCGAATACCTCGCGCCGGTGCCGTACCAGCGGCATCCACTGGACGTGCAGATGTGGTTTGCGAAGGTGGCCGGCAGCTCGATCGAGGTCTGCTACGAGGTGTGTGCGCCACGGGAGACGACGCCGGCCGGCCAGGCGCAGCAGGTCTATGCCCGGGCGACCACGGTCGTCGTGAAGGTGGATGCCGCCTCCGGGCGTCCGCTGCGACTCTCACCCGCCGAGCGCGAGGCCTGGGAGCCCTACCGGGGCCCGGCGATCACCTACGCGCACCGGCGCTGAGGCTCAGCTCGGCACACGCACCATGATCTCCTGCGCGACCGATGCCAGCAGCACTCCGTCGCGCGAATAGATGCGACCCTGCGTGAGCCCGCGTCCGCCGCGGGCACTCGGCGACTCCTGCACGTACAGCAGCCACTCGTCGGCGCGGCCGTCGCGGTGCCACCACATGGCGTGGTCGAGGCTGGCCAGCTTCAGACCGGGCGTCGACCACGACACCCCGTGGGCGCGCAGCACCGTCTCTTGCACCGTCATATCGGTCATGTACACGAGGGTCGCCCGGTGCAGCGCGGGGTCGTCGGGCAGGCGGCTGGGGGTGCGCATCCACACCGCGTGCCGCAGCGTCGGCTCGCCGGGAGCGGCGCCGTAGGCATCGGCGGGAACGTGCCGGTGTTCGACGGGCCGATCCCACGCGTCGTGACGGTCGAGCGAAACCACGGCCTCTGACGTCGTATCCGCCGGTGGCAGCTCTTCGGGTGCCGGAAGCCCGGCGGGCATGGGCACCTGGTGGTCGAGGCCGGGCGATTCCACCTCGAACGAGGCGATCATCGAGAAGATCGGCACACCGTTCTGGAACGCCTGGGTGCGCCGGGTCGAGAACGAACGGCCATCGTGGATGCGGTCGACCGAGAACGTGATCGGCTGCGTCGCATCACCCGGTCGCAGAAAATACCCGTGCAGCGAGTGTGCGTGCCGGTCGACGTCGACCGTGCGCTGGGCGGCCACGATCGACTGGGCGAGCACCTGACCGCCGTAGACCCGGCCGTGCGGCATGCGCTGTGACGCTCCGACGAAGATGTCCTCGGTGGTGCGGGCATCGGAGGACGCCAGATCCAGCACCGTCAGCAGCGTCTCGACAGGGTCAACGGAGGCGGCGTCGGTCACGTGCACTAGCTTAGAACGCGATGGCCGAGCGTCTGATCTTCCCCGATGCCTACGCCGCCGCCGACCTTCTCACCTTCTCGGGCCGCGCGTCGCGTGCGGGCGACGGTGCCGTGCACTTGCGGGCCGCGGGCGGCACGCTGCTGGTCTCGGCGGCGCCGCTGGTGCGCCAGGGGCTCCTGGATGCGACCCCGACCATCCTGGGGCTGCGCGTGCTGCCGATCGATCCCGAACTCGAGTGCGATCTCGTCGTCGAGGGTGTCACCTTGCAGGGTGCGCCCGGTGAACCCTCGGCCGTGCAGCTGCCCGACAGCGCCGTCGAAGCGCCGCTGTGGGCGCAGGCACCTATTCCGCGCGGCGACTGGCGAGATGTCGGCGAACTGGATGCCGCCGCCCTGTCGGCTCGCGGACAGTGGGGCATGTCGGCGGTCGCACACGCGCTGCCCATCGATCCGGGTGAAGAGGTCGTGCGCATGGTGCGCGGTCGGGTGTGGAGCGAGCCCGATGACGACCTGGCGGGGCTGCCGCGCGGCATCGCGTTCGCCGCGCTCACGCTGGGCTTCCTGGCCGAGCGCGACGAGCCCGCCCGGTTGCGTGCGAACGGGCGCTGGACACGCCTGACGCTGCGCCGCGGCCATGTGCTGTGGCGTGGCCCGGCTCACGTGGGAATGACCGAGGTGCGCGCCACCGGCGAGGCGGCTGCGCGCTGATTCAGACGGCGGCGGCGGCCGCGCGCCCGGCGACGCGCCCCGAGAAGAGGCATCCGCCCACGAAAGTCCCCTCGAGAGCCCGGTAGCCGTGCACGCCACCGCCACCGAACCCCGAGGCCTCACCGGCCGCGTACAGACCAGGCACCGGCGCACCGTCGGCGGCGAGAGCGCGCGCCGACAGGTCGGTCTCAATACCGCCGAGCGACTTGCGGGTGAGCACGTGCAGCTTCACCGCGATGAGCGGCCCCGCCGCCCGGTCGAGCACACGGTGCGGCGTCGCGGTGCGGATCAGCTTGTCGCCGCGATACGCACGCGCCGAGCGCAGCATGGCGATCTGGGCGTCTTTCGTGAAGTCGTTGTCGATCTCGCGGTCGCGGGACTCGACTTCGTAGCGCACCCGTTCGGCGTCGAGAACGTCGCCGCCGGGCAGTTCACGCATACCAGCGATCAGCTCATCGAGAGTGTCGCGCACGACGAAATCGGCGCCGTGATCCATGAACGCCTGTACGGGACCGGCCGCCCCCTTGCCCAGGCGGGACTTCACCAGCAGAGAGAGGTCCTTCTCGGTGAGGTCGGGGTTCTGCTCGCTGCCCGAAAGGGTGAACTCCTTCTCGATGATCTTCTGCGACAGGATGAACCAGGAGTGGTCGTACCCGGTCGAGCGCAGATGCGCAAGTGTTCCCAGCGTGTCGAAGCCGGGAAACAGCGGCACCGGCAGGCGTCTGCCGGTCGCGTCGAGCCAGATCGACGAGGGACCCGGGAGGATGCGGATGCCGTGGCCGGGCCAGACCGGATCCCAGTTCTGGATGCCCTCGACGTAGTGCCACATGCGGTCGGTGTTGATGAGGTGTCCGCCGGCGCTCGCGGTGATCTGCTGCATCGAGCCGTCGACGTAGGCGGGCACGCCGGTGACCATGGATGCCGGTGGGGTGCCCAGGCTCGCCGGCCAGTTGCGGCGCACCAGGTCATGGTTGCCGCCGATGCCACCCGACGACACAATCGTCGCCGCGGCGGTGATGGTGAACGAGCCGACCACCTCGCGCGAGGTCGCGACACCGCGCGCGGCACCCGAGGGCGCCAGTACGTCGCCGGCGGCCCCGGTCACGGTGCCGTTGACGGTGGTCAGCGTCGTCACGCGATGGCGGGGGAGCACGGTCACCCGCCCCTCGGCCTCGTGCTTTTCGAGGGCGGCGTGGAACGGTGCGACCAGGCCGGGACCGGTGCCCCATGTGATGTGGAAGCGGGGCACCGAGTTGCCGGGTCCGGTGGCGGTGTATCCACCGCGTTCGGCCCAGCCGACGACGGGAAAGAACCCGACGCCCTTCTCGCGCAGCCAGGCGCGCTTTTCCTGATGGGCGAACTGCAGATATGCCTCCGCCCACTGCCGGGGCCAGGCATCCTCGTCGCGATCGAATCCTGCCGTGGCGAACCAGTCCTGGCGGGCCAGGTCGAGGGAGTCGTGGATGCCGAACCGGCGCTGCTCGGGAGAGTCGATGAAGAACAGCCCACCGAACGACCACCAGGCCTGCCCGCCCAGGTTCGTACGCGGTTCTTGGTCGACGATGACGACGTGCTTTCCGGCGGATGCTGCCTCTCCGGCGGCCACCAGGCCCGCCAGTCCCCAGCCGATGACCAGCAGGTCGGCGCTGTGTGCGCTGTCGGATGTCATGACGTCTCCTTTGGCGTCGGGGTGGGCTCGAAAGTGTTCACGAGCGAGTGCGCGGCGCGTTGCAGGTAATCCCAGAGTGTGGCGTCGTGCAACGGCGCCAATTGCAGCCGGTCCATGGCGTCGCGCATGTGAGAGAGCCAGCGGTCGCGGGCATCGGGGTTGACGTGGAAGGCGGCGTGTCGCATCCGCAGCCTCGGGTGTCCGCGCCGCTGACTGTAAGTGTTCGGCCCGCCCCAGTACTGCTCGAGGAACATCGTCAGGCGCTCTTCGGCCCCATCCAAGTCGTGGGCAGGGTACATCGGGATGAGAACTTCGTCGGTGGCGACGCCTTCGTAGAAGTAATGCACGAGTCGCACGAACACCTCGTGTCCGCCGATTTCGTCGTAAAAGCTCACCGGGGCGGCATCGGTCACGGGGTGGTCCCTTCCGGCGGTTCGGAGCCGCCCGGCCCCTTGTCGCGCTTCGGCTTCTTCTTCTTCGGCTTCCACACCACATCGCCGGCGACCGGGTTCGGCCGGGTACGGGGCGGGTTGGCACCGCGCACGCGCTGCGCGCCCTCGGCGCCCTCGAGCAACACCGAGGCGAGATCGGCCAGGCCGACCTCGCCCAGCGCGGCGCGCAAGCGCAACCGCAGTTCGCTGGCGACGTCGTCCTTCGCATGGGCCCGGGTCTTCATGACGATGCGCAGCACGAGCGTCTCACCCGAGACCGACTGCAGCCCCCACAGCTCCGGGTAGCCGGTGATGCGGGTGCGCCATTTGAGATCCTTCGCGAGGGCGGTCGCGGCATCCAGCATCCTCTGCTCCACGTCATCGACGTCGGCATCAGCGGGAACGGAGACGTCGATGATGACCCGAGACCAGCCCTTCGACATGTTGCCGATGCGGGTGACCTCGCCGTTGCGCACGTACCAGAGCGTGCCGTTCACATCGCGCACATGCGTGACTCGCACGCTCACGTATTCGACGATGCCGGTGGCAAGCCCGAGGTCAACGACGTCGCCGATGCCGATCTGGTCTTCGGCGACGATGAAGATGCCGTTGAGCACGTCTTTGACGATGTTCTGCGCGCCGAAACCGAGACCGGCCCCCAGTGCCGCCGTCAGCAGGGCGAAGGAGCCGAGGATGCCGGGGAACAGGGCGTTGACGACCAGGATGATGGCGATGATGCCCACCAGCACGTTGACCATGTTGCTCAGGATCGTGCCCAGCGTGCGCGTGCGCTGCACGAGTCGTGCCGAGGCCAGGGGTGAGCGTTCCAGCGCCTGGGTGTCGTCGACCTGCGCCTTGTTCTTCGCGCCGTTCACGATACGCGTGACCACTCGTCGGATGAGGATGCGCAGCAGCCAGGCGACGATGATCGCGCCCAGGACGATCACGATGGCCAACAGCAGCCGCCACCCCGCCGACACGAGAAAATCGAGGATCTTCTCGAGCAGCGTGGGGGTGTCGCTCTTCTCGGCCATGCGGACCAGGCTCTGCAGAAACTCGGGCATCGTCATGATCCTAACGACCGCCGTCCCCGGTCTGGCTGTGCAGCATCACTGCACGAGCCGCATGCGGTGGGCGAGGATGACCAGGTGCACGCGGTCGCGGGCGCCGAGTTTGGCCAGTACCCGCCCCACGTGCGTCTTCACGGTGGACTCGCTGAGGAACAGCGTCTCGGCGATCTCGGCGTTGGTCAATCCGCGGCCTATCGCGACGAACACGTCCTGCTCCCGGTCGGTGAGGCCTGCCGGCGGCTGCGGTGTCGCGCTGGAAGCCGGGCTGGTGTACGCCTCGATGAGCAGCCGTGTCGCGCGCGGGGCGAGGATCGCGTCACCGCGATGCACGCTGCGCACGGCAGAGGTCAGCTGCTCGCGCGTCGCGTCTTTCAGGAGGAACCCGCTGGCCCCCGCCTGGAGAGCGCCGAAGGTGTACTCGTCGAGGTCGAAAGTGGTCACGACGAGCACCCGGGCGCTCGGCACGATGTCGACGATGCGGGCCGTGGCCGCGATGCCGTCCATCCGCGGCATCCGCACGTCCATGACCACCACGTCCGGGCGCAACCTCGCGGCACCCTCGACGGCGGCCTGACCGTCGGCGGCCTCGCCCACCACCTCGATGTCGGGCTCAGCCTCGAGCACCAGACGGTAGCCGAAGCGGATGAGCTCTTGATCGTCGACCAGCAGCACCCGGATGCGCTCGGTCATGGCTTCTCCTCATCGTGTTCGCTCAGGGGCAGGTCGGCTCGCAGCCGCCAGCCGTCTCTGCCGTGCGGACCTGATTCGACGGTACCGCCGAGGTGTCGGGCGCGTTCGTGGAGGCCACGGATGCCGAAGCCGCCGGTGTCGGCGGCACCGGTCGCGCCGTCGTTGTCCACCTGCACACGAACCCGCTCAAGCCCGGCATCGATGCGAACGCTGATGCTGTGGGCACCGGGGGCGTGGCGCATGGCGTTGGTCAGGCCTTCTTGGACGATGCGCCCGACCGCGTAGCGTGCGGCCGGCTCGCGCACGGGTGCGCCGGTGGTCGTGAGCGTGACGGGGAACCCGGCACGCTGGGCGGCGGCCACCAGGGCGCCGGGAGTGACCTCGGGAACGAGGGGCGCGGCGGGGTCCTCTGAGCGCAGAATACCGAGCATTGCACGCATATCGGCCAGTGCTGTGCGTGCGGTGGTGGTGGCTGCAGCCATCGCTTCCCGCGCACGGGCGGGGTCATTCGTCGCGTTGGCCCCCTCGGAAAGCGCGACGATCACGGTGAGCGAGTGCGACACGATGTCGTGCATCTCCCGGGCGATGCGTTCCCGCTCGGCGGCGGCGGCCAGCTCCGCCTGCTGGTCGCGCTCCACCAGAAGTCGGCGAGAGCGCTCGATCACCGCGGCGAGGTAACGCTTGCGGTTGCCCACGTTCACTCCCACCAGCGCGCCGAGGACGACGCAGAGGGCAGTGTTGAAGAACGTGTTCGCCGTCGCAGACAGTGCGATCTCGGGATGCGTCGCCCCCAGCACCCCGATGCTCAGCAGCGACACCAAGACCGTGGTCGCCGTCGCAGCCAGCGCGCACAGTCGGTTCGAACCGTAGACCGCGAGGGCGTACGTGCTCACCACGAGGGGCGCCACCGCGGCGCCGTGCGGCACCGCCACGCTCGTCGCCTGCAAGGCGGTGGCGAGAATGAACGGCAGAAGCGGCAGACGTCGGCGGAACAGCACCGCCGTACACGCCGCCAGCGCCAGGACGAGGATGACGAGCGAGAAGGCCCAGGTGGGACCGGTGGCTGCGCCGGCGCGGGAGGCGCCGAGGCCGGCGGCACCGAGCGAGAAGAACACACACGCCAGCGCGATGAGGATGTCGGCGAACAGTGTGTGCCGCGCCCAGTACCGCCGGATCACCCCCGGTGGGCGGGGCAATCTCAGCTCCGTGTCATCGGGGACGCGAGAGCTGGGATCCCCCACTGGCGGCATCGCCATCTGGCGTGGTTTGTCACGCGTCACGCGAGCGCAGCACCGCCCACCCGCTCAACAGCCCCGCAACGACCCAGCAGCCCAGTGTCAACAGCGCGATGGGGATGCTCATGCCGATCTCGGCCGGCGGACTGGTCACCACTTGCGCGGCGAACATCGGAAGATACTGCGCGGCGTCGTGCAGCCAGCTCCAGGCGCCCTCGGACGGGAAGATGGAGCCGATGATCGGCAGCACGAACAGCAGCCCGACGGTTGCGGCGATGGCGCCTGGCCCGCTGCGCAGGATGAAGCCGAACGAGAGTCCGATGATCGCGAACACCGCCATGGCCAGACTGCCGTAGAGGATCGGCAGCACCACCATGCCCGGGTCGGCTGCCGAGAACGGAGTCGTGTCCAAGATCGCGGCGACAGGGATCGTCGACAGGGCGAACACGACCAGGCTCAGAACGGCCAGCAGCACGGCGACGACGATCGCCTTGGCCGCCAGCACCACGCCGCGTCGCGGCTCGGCCGCCAGGGTCGAGTGGATCATGCCGGTCGAGTACTCGCCGGTCACGGCGATGGCCCCGAGGGCGCCGGCCAGGAGCATCGTGAACTGGATCGGCGCCAGTACTGCCGAGGCGACCGAACGTGCCAGGTCGTCGGCGGTCCTGGCCGACGGGTCCATGAATGAGTTCATCGACGCGGCCACGATGGCCGCCAGCCCCAGAGACAGTATGGCCACGACGATGATCGACCACCAGGTCGAGCGCAGCGTCAGCAGCTTTATCGCCTCGCTGCGCAGGACCCGGCCGAACGTGAGGTGTACGCCGTCGTTGATGCGCGCACGTGCGGGGGCGGGGGCGGTGACGGTGGTCATGCTATCTCCTTCGTCGCGTACTCCACGGACTGCTCGGTCAGGGCGAGATAGGCGTCCTCGAGCGAACCGGTCGTCGGCGTCAGTTCGTGCAGGGCGATGCCGTGGGCCGCGGCCAGATCGCCGATTCGATCGGGGGTCACGCCGGTGATGTCGGCGGTTCCCGGTCCCGTCGAGGTGATCGTCACCTGCGGAGCCGACAGCAGAGTGACGAGTTCGGCCAGGCGAGGGCTTCGCACCCGCGCCGTGGATGTGGTCCACGACCTGACGATCTCATCGAGCGGCGCGTCGGCGAGCACCTTGCCGCGGCCCAGAACGATGACGTGGTCGGCGGTCTGGGCCATTTCACTCATCAGGTGGCTGGAGAGCAGCACCGTTCGTCCCTCGCCGGCGACGTGCCGCACGAACTGACGCACCCAGCGCACGCCCTCGGGGTCGAGACCGTTCACCGGCTCGTCGAGGATCAGCGTCTGAGGATCGCCCAACAGCGCGGCGGCGATGCCCAGGCGCTGCCCCATTCCCAGTGAGAACTTGCCGGCGCGCTTGCGGGCGACAGAGCCGATCCCGGTGAGCTCGATGACCTCGTCGACGCGGTGGGAGTCGATGCCGTGCGTGGCGGCCATAGCGCGCAGGTGATTACGTGCGGTGCGACCGGTGTGCACCGCCTTGGCATCCAGGAGCACGCCCACCTCGCGCAGGGGCGCGCGCATCGAGGCGTAGTGCGATCCGTTGACGGTCACACTGCCGGCGGTCGGCCGGTCGAGTCCGACGATCATGCGCATCGTCGTGGACTTGCCGGCGCCGTTCGGGCCGAGAAACCCGGTGACCTTGCCGGACTGCACGGTGAACGACACGTCGTCGACCGCGGTTTTGTCCCCGAATCTTTTCGTGAGACCTTCTGCTGTGATCATGCCTCGACGCTATCGGTCCGGCGCTGATGTGCACATCGTCCCGTGGTACCGATCGGGGCGGTACCACGGGACGAAAGCGATGACCGCGGTGTCAGTCCTGCGCGTCGCGCGCCTGCACCGACAGTGCGCGCTCGACGCCGGCGAGGTTCTCGGCGACGATCCGGCGCAGCGCCGCGGGCGCCTCGGCGTTCTCGCTCAACCACGCACGCGTGGCGTCGCGCAGCGCGATGTCGGCCAGCGGCGCCGGGTACAGTCCGGTGATGAGATAACTGGCGATCTGGTAGGTGCGCGAGTTCCACACCGGCAGCAGCATGTCGAAGTACTGCGCGACGAACGGTTCGAGCAACGACGCGCCGGCGGGGTTCACGAAGCCGAGGGCGGCCGAGCGCACCACCGTGTTGGGCAGGTCGTCGCTGGCGACCAGGCTGTCCCATGCCGCCTGTTTGTCGGCCGGCGTCGGCAGTGCGGCGCGAGCCTGGGCGGCCAGTTCCGAGCCCTTGGCGGTGTTGTCGGCTGCCAGCGCGGCGTCGATGTCGGCGGCGCCGACCTTGCCGCCGGCGGCCAGCGAGATCAGCAGCTGCCACGAGAGGTCGGTGTCGATCGTCAAGCCTTCGAGCGCGGTCTTGCCGTCACGGATGCTGCGCACCTGCTCCCATTGCGCATCGTTGGCCGCAGCAGCAGCGAACGACGTGGTCAGCTGCAGCTGACTGTCACTGCCGGGCGCGGCGGACCGGGCCAGGTCCCACAGTCCATCGGCGACACGCACCCGGGTCGCGTCGCGGTGCGCCGGGGCCACGTAGGCGTTGGCGGCCAGCAGCAGCTGCCCCAGCGTGGTGCGGATCGTCGTCGACTCGGTCTCGGCGCCGATGTTGCCCAGCACCAGGTCGACATAGTCGCTGGGGGATGCCTCGGCGTCACGCGTCTGGTCCCACGCGGCACCCCACACCAGTGAGCGCGCGAGCGGATCGCTGATCTTGTCGAGGTGGGCGACGGCGGTGGCCAGCGACCTGTCGTCGAGGCGGATCTTCGCGTAGGCGAGGTCGTCATCGTTGAGCAACACCAGATCGGGACGCTTCAGGCCCTTGAGGTCGGGAACGTCGGTGCGGTCGCCGTCCACGTCGAGCTCGATGTGGTGTACACGCACGAGCGCGTCGCCGTCGAGGTTGTAGAAGCCGATGCCCAGGCGGTGCGGGCGGATCGTCGGGTAGTCGGCCGGGGCGGTCTGCACGACGGCGAACCGGGTGATCACGCCGTCAGCGTCATCCTCGATGAGAGGCGACAGCGTGTTGACGCCGGCGGTCTCGAGCCACTTCTTCGACCAGGCCGACAGGTCGCGGCCGCTGGTCACCTCGAGTTCGGCGAGCAGGTCGGCCAGCTCGGTGTTGCCCCAGCTGTGCTTGGCGAAGTACGCCGATACGCCCGAGAAGAACGCGTCGATGCCGACCCAGGCGGTCAGCTGCTTGAGCACCGAGCCGCCCTTGGCGTAGGTGATGCCGTCGAAGTTGACCTGCACGTCTTCGAGGTCGTTGATCGTGGCGACGACGGGATGCGTCGACGGCAGCTGGTCTTGCCGGTACGCCCAGCTCTTCTCCATGGCGTTGAACGTGGTCCATGCCTGGGTCCACTCGGTGGCCTCGGCGGTGGCGATCGTCGAGGCCCACTCGGCGAACGACTCATTGAGCCACAGGTCGTTCCACCACTTCATCGTGACGAGGTCGCCGAACCACATGTGTGCGAGTTCGTGCAGAATCGTCACGACACGGCGCTCCTTGACCGCGTCGGTCACCTTGCTGCGGAACACATAAGTCTCGGTGAAGGTGACGGCCCCGGCGTTCTCCATGGCGCCCGCATTGAACTCGGGAACGAACAGCTGATCGTATTTGGCGAACGGGTACGGCACGCCGAACTTCGACTCGTAGTACGCGAAGCCCTCGCGGGTCTTGTCGAAGATGTAGTCGGCGTCCATGTCCTGCCACAGGCTCTTGCGGGCGTACACGCCGAGGGGGATGACGCGGCCCGATGCACTGGTCAGTTCCGAGAACGTCGACTCGTAAGGCCCGGCGATCAGCGCCGTGATGTATGACGAGATGCGCGGCGTGCGCTCGAACGTCCAGGTCGCGACGCCCTCGCCGGCCGGGACCGGCTGCGGTGTGGGGGAGTTGGAGACGACCTTCCACGCAGCCGGAGCGGTGATCGTGAACTGGAAGCCGGCCTTCAGATCGGGCTGTTCGAACACCGTGTACATGCGGCGGGAGTCGGGTACCTCGAACTGGGAGTACAGGTAGACCTCGCCGTCGACGGGGTCGACGAAGCGGTGCAGTCCCTCACCGGTGTTCGTGTACAGGCAGTCGGCGTCGACGACCAGCTCGTTGTGCGTTGCCAGCCCATCGAGTGCGATGCGGGAGTCGGCGTAGACGCGGGCGGGGTCGAGGGATCGGCCGTTGAGTGTGACGGTGTGCACCTCGCGGGCGATCAGATCGATGAACGTCGAGGCGCCCTCGGTCGCTGTGAAACGCACCGTGGTCGTCGAGCGGAACACCTCGGGGCCGCGGTTCAGGTCGAGGACGACGTCGTACTCCTGAGTGTCGACGACGGCACGGCGCTCCTGCGCCTCGATGCGGGTGAGGTTCTCTCCAGGCACTGCGATGCTCCCGTGTTGTGGGCGATGGGGGGACCGACGTCGCTGCTGGCGGCGACGGCAACCCACCCAGCCTACGTCAGCGGTGCCGCCGGGACGAAGAGCCGTGGGCGGCGGCATCCTCTCTAGGATTGGAAACATGCGCATCCACATCGCGACCGATCACGCCGGCCTCGAATTCTCCACCCGTCTGCAGCATCACCTGGGCGACCAGGGCCACGAGGTCGTCGATCACGGGCCGCTCGAATATGACGCGCTCGATGACTATCCGGCTTTCTGCATCCGGGCTGCACAGGCCGTGGTGCGCGACCAGGAAGCGGGGGTCGAGGCACTGGGTGTGGTCTTCGGCGGCTCCGGCAATGGAGAGCAGATCTCGGCGAACAAGGTCGAGGGCATCCGTGCCGCACTCGTGTGGAACATGGCCACCGCCGAGCTCGCCCGTGAGCACAACGACGCCAACGTGATCGCCATCGGTGCGCGTCAGCACACCTTCGAAGAGGCTGCCTCCTTCATCGACCGCTTCATCGCCACGCCCTTCTCGGGCGAAGAGCGGCACGCGCGCCGCATCGCGCAGGTGCGGGCCTTTGAGGAAGACGGCACCCTCGCGCCCGACCCGCGCGCCGCTCGCTGATGCCCGAGGGACACTCCGTCCATCGGATCGCCCGTCAGTTCGCTCGCAACTTCGTGGGCCGCCCGGTGGCGGCATCCAGCCCCCAAGGCCGTTTCGCCGAGGGTGCGGCACTGCTGAACGGGCGCGAGGCGTTGACGGCGCAGGCGGTCGGCAAGCAGATGTTCGTCGAGTTCGACGGCGAGCTGTGGCTGCGGGTGCACCTGGGCCTGTACGGCGCGTGGGATTTCGCCGGTGAGATCTTCACCGATCCGACGATCGCCTCGGCCAACGGTCGCATGGGCCAGACGAACCAGCGCGGGACCGTGCTTGACGACGAACCGGTGTGGGATGCCGCGGGCGAGAATTCGCTGACGTCGATCGGTGCGCCGAGGCGCTCCCGTGTGCATGTGCGCATGTCGGAGCAGACCCGGGGACTTGCCGATGAGGGCCCGGAGTGGCCGCCGCCGGTGGTGGGCCAGGTGCGCTTGCGGCTGCTCACCGAGATCACGTGCGCCGACCTGCGCGGCCCGACGGCGTGCGAGGTACAGACCCCAGACGAGATGCTGGGCACGCTTGCGAAGCTGGGGCCCGACCCGCTCGTGGGCGACCCCGCCGAAGGTGAGGAGCGCTTCACTGCGGCGGTGCGGCGCAAGCGCACGCCGATCGGGCTGCTGCTGATGGATCAGTCGGTGGTCAGCGGCATCGGCAACGTCTATCGTGCCGAGCTGCTGTTCCGCGCACGGCTGAACCCGCACACCCCGGGAAAGGACGTGCCCGAAGAGGTCGTTCGGGGGCTGTGGCGTGATTGGGCCGGACTGCTGCGGGTCGGGGTGGAGACCGGTCAGATGATGACGATGGACGGCCTGGGCCCCGAGGAGTATCGCAAGGCGTTGGCCAGCCGTGATGACCGGCATTGGGTGTACCACCGCACGGGGCTGCCGTGCCGCGTGTGCGGCACGGCGATAGTGATGGAAGAAGCCGCCGCGCGCAAGCTGTACTGGTGTCCGCGCTGCCAGGCGTGATGCACGAAGCCCCCGGAGAATCTCCGGGGGCTTCGTCATCGTTGCGTGCCGATCACTCGGCGAGGTGGGCGACAAGGAACCAGCGGTCCTTGTCGAGCCCCTCCTTGATGGCGATCGCGATGTCCTGGCTGGTGAGGTCGATCTCGTCGAGGCCGTCGATGGCGGCCTGCACGTCGGCACCCACCCGGTCGATGTCGGCGATCACGGCGCGGACGGTGTCTTGCCACTGCGAGAAGCCGGCGTCCACTCCTGTGGCGTCGACCTTCTCGGCGACGGTGTTCAAACGAGCGTCGATCGGCAGTCCCAGCGCGACGACCCGCTCTGCGGCGTCGTCGGCCCATCCCTGCGCGTGCGCCACGACGGTGTCGAGCAGCTCGTGGATCGAGATGAAGTTCGTGCCGCGCACGTTCCAGTGCGCCTGCTTGCCGTTCACTGCGAGTGCCTGCAGGCCGTGAACGACCGGGGTCAGGAACTGTGCGGAACCGGCGGCGACAGTGGGATCGACGGCTGCGACGGGAGTGGTCTTCGTAGTGGGCATGTCATGGCCTCCGTTTTGGTATGGCTACCTCATCTGGGTACAACGCTACCCAGCTCGGCGCATTCCGCAAGCAAGCAAAGGCTGGGCTTACCTGGCGTTTGTCGACGGGTCGTAGAGTCGGATCATGACGATCGCCGCTGAAGCCAGCATCCTGTCCGTGAACGGCACCGCCCCCGAGATCGACGAGCGCGCGTTCGTCGCATCGGGCGCTCGCGTGATCGGTGCGGTGCGCCTGCATGAGGGGGTCAGCGTCTGGTACAACGCGGTGCTGCGGGCCGATGGCGACGCGATCACGATCGGTGCCGGCAGCAATCTGCAGGACAACGTCTCGGTGCACGTCGACAAGGGGTCTCCCGTCGTCGTGGGTCGGGACGTTTCGGTGGGTCACAACGCCGTCGTGCACGGCTGCACGATCGGCGACGGGTCGCTGATCGGAATGGGCGCCGTCGTGCTCAACGGGGCGACGATCGGGGTGGGCTGTCTGGTGGCCGGGGGAGCCGTCGTGCTCGAGAACGCCGACATCCCGGCGGGGTCGCTGGTGGCCGGGGTGCCCGCCAAGGTGCGGCGCGAGCTCACCGAGGAGGAGAAGGCCGGCCTCGTGCGCAATGCCCGTGTGTACCGTGAGGAACACCTGCCCGCACACCGCGATGCGGCCTCGGCCTGAGCGTGAATCGCGGCGCGCGGCGCCGCGCGGCGCGCGGCGCGTGGCGTCCGGCGCGCGGCAATTCCATATGGAATTTCCCGCACCACATCAAATTTCCGGAAAACTCATGTGGTCTGGGCGGATTGATGTGGGCTCGCAGCGGCGCCCGATAAGTTCGTGGAGGGGATGACGGGAATCGAACCCGCGTAATCAGTTTGGAAGACTGAGGCTCTACCATTGAGCTACATCCCCGCGTGGCGCGCGAAGCGCCGATGTCACTCTACCGGACGCGAACGGGTGCCTTGTCACGGCACGTCCGCCCGGCGCCGCCTCCAAGACCCGGCTCATTCGGTCGCATCCCGGTGGGCAAGCGACACAACGGGACGGCGCGCCCGGTGTCGCCTCCAAGACCCGGCCCATTCTGTCGCTTCACGAGAACGCAAGCGACACAATGGCACAGCGCGCCCCGGCGCCGGCTCCAGGAGCCGGCCCATTCCGTCGCATCCCGGCGCGCAACCGGCACAATGGGACGGCAAATGGCGCGGCCGAGAGGGCCGAAACTGACCCGCACGGCGTTCACATCCAGGTCGGCTAGACTTTTCCAGGCCGTTTCGGCGCCATGCGCCCCGGGGCGTAGCTCAGCTTGGTAGAGCGCCCGCTTTGGGAGCGGGAGGCCGCAGGTTCAAATCCTGTCGCCCCGACGTCACGGCCCCTAGACCCCCGCACTGCGCCGCGCGCGCCAAGCCGCGGAAACCAGAGGAGAACGAACAGGCATGGTCACGAGCACCGTCGAGAAGCTCAGCCCGACCCGCGTGAAGCTGCACATCAGCGTCACGCCCGACGAGCTGGGGCCCAGCATCACCCACGCGTACGAGCACATCGCCCAGGACGTCCAGGTTCCGGGCTTCCGCAAGGGCAAGGTGCCGGCACCGATCATCGACCAGCGTGTCGGCCGCGGCGCGGTCATCGAGCACGCTGTCAACGAGGGCCTCGACGGCTTCTACCGCGAGGCGGTGACTGCGCACGAGGTGCGCATCGTCGGCCGGCCGAGCGCCGAGATCATCGAGTGGCCGAACGAGAAGGACTTCTCCGGCGACCTCAAGGTCGAGATCGAGGTCGACGTGCGCCCCGATGTCGAGCTGCCCGACTACGCGGGCACCACGATCACGGTCGACGCCGCCGAGACCGACGACGCCGCCGTCGACGAAGAGCTCGACCGCCTGCGCGGCCGCTTCGGCACCCTCGTGACCGTCGACCGCCCGGCCAAGACCGGTGACTTCGTCGAACTCGACCTGGTCGCCACGATCGACGGTACCGAGGTCGACCGCGCCGAGAGCGTGTCGTACGAGGTCGGCTCGGGCGAGCTGCTCGAGGGCATCGACGAGGCGATCGATTCGCTCACCGCAGGTGAAGACACCACATTCCGCTCGACCCTCATCGGCGGCGACCGCGCCGGAGAAGAGGCCGAGGTGGCAGTGACGGTCAAGAGCGTCAAGGAGCGCGAGCTTCCCGAGGCAGATGACGACTTCGCCCAGATCGCGAGCGAGTTCGACACGATCGCCGAGCTGCGCGAGTCGCTCGTCGAGCGCGTGCAGCAGCAGTCGGTGTTCACCCAGGGCTCGGCTGCCCGCGACAAGCTCGTCGAAGAGCTGCTGGCCAAGGTCGACATTCCCGTGCCCGAGCAGCTGGTTGCCGACCAGGTGCACGAGCACCTCGAGCAGGAAGGCCGTCTCGAAGACGACGAGCACCGCGCCGAGGTGACCGAGGCCAGCGAGAAGCAGTTCCGCACCCAGGTGCTGCTTGACAAGATCGTCGAGCAGCACGACGTGCAGGTCTCGCAGGACGAGCTGACCCAGTACATCGTGCAGTCGGCCGCGCAGTACGGCATTGCGCCGCAGGAGTTCGTCGAGGTCCTTCAGCAGAACGGCCAGCTGCCCGTTCTCGTCGGTGAGGTCGCCCGCAACAAGGCGTTGGCCGTGGCCCTCGGCAAGGTCACCGTCGTCGACAGCAATGGCAAGGCGGTCGACCTGACCGGATTCATCGCCACCGAGGACGAAGCGGGGGATGCCGCAGCCGACGAGACCGCGGAGACGCCCGCTGAGGCACCCGCCGACGAGAAGCCGGCCAAGAAGGCCCCCGCCAAGAAGCCGGCCGCGAAGAAGGCTCCTGCCAAGAAGACCGACGAGGCCGAGGCGGCCGAGAAGCCGGCCAAGAAGGCTCCGGCCAAGAAGAAGGCTGCCGAGAAGACCGACGCCGAGTAACTCGGAACATGCGAGAAGGGCGGATGCTGCGGCATCCGCCCTTCTCGCATTCCCGGTGACCCGCTCTGCCCACGGCGAACAGCGGCAGGTCGCGAGGTGCGCGCCGGTAGATTCGAAGAACGCAACCGAATCAGGAGCTGGAATGGCTGAACCCCTTGTCGCGACGAGCGTCTTCGACAGGCTGCTGAAGGACCGCATCATCTGGCTGGGCTCAGAGGTGCGCGACGACAACGCCAATGAGATCTGCGCGAAAATCCTTCTTCTCGCCGCAGAGGACCCCGAAAAAGACATCTATCTGTACATCAACTCGCCGGGCGGCTCGATCACAGCCGGCATGGCGATCTACGACACCATGCAGTTCGTGCCCAACGACATCGTCACCGTCGGCATCGGCATGGCCGCCTCGATGGGGCAGCTGCTGCTGACCAGCGGCACGAAGGGCAAGCGCTATATCACCCCGAACGCCCGGGTGCTGCTGCACCAGCCGCACGGCGGCTTCGGCGGCACAGCGAGCGACATCCAGACGCAGGCGCAGCTGATTCTCGACATGAAGAAGCGGTTGGCCGAGATCACGGCGGCGCAGACCGGCAAGTCGGTGGAGCAGATCAACGCCGACGGTGACCGCGACCGCTGGTTCAGCGCCGACGAGGCGCTCGAGTACGGCTTCGTCGATCACATCCGCGAACACGCCGAGGGCGTGCACGGCGGCGGCGGCACCAAGCAGTCGGATGCGAAGGAGAGCAACGCATGAACACCCCCGCCTTCGGTCTTCCCACCTCGCCGCAGGCGCTCGCGCCGCACGGTCTGCAGATGCCCGGCAGCCGGTATGTGCTTCCGCAGTTCGAGGAGCGCACCGCCTACGGCTACAAGCGTCAGGACCCGTACAACAAGCTGTTCGAAGACCGGGTGATCTTCCTCGGTGTGCAGGTCGACGACGCCTCGGCCGATGACGTCATGGCGCAGCTGCTGGTGCTGGAGAGCCAGGACCCCGACCGCGACATCGTCATGTACATCAACTCGCCCGGCGGCTCTTTCACGGCCATGACGGCGATCTACGACACCATGCAGTACGTGTCGCCGCAGATCCAGACCGTCGTTCTCGGTCAGGCAGCCTCGGCTGCGGCCGTGCTGCTGGCTGCGGGCGCGCCGGGTAAGCGGCTCGCGCTGCCGAACGCCCGCATCCTCATCCACCAGCCTGCCGTCGGCGAGGCAGGGCAGGGGCAGGCATCCGACATCGAGATCCAGGCCAACGAGATCATGCGCATGCGCACGTGGCTGGAAGAGACGCTGTCGAAGCACTCCAAGCGCACGCAGGAGCAGGTCAACAAGGACATCGACCGCGACAAGATCCTGTCGGCGACCGAAGCCGTCGAGTACGGCCTGGTCGACCAGGTGCTGACCACGCGCAAGCGCGGCGGTCAGAACGCCATCGGCGCATAGACATCGTCGAGCGAAGGCCCCGCAGCTCACCCGAGCGGCGGGGCCTTCGCTGTGGGCGCACCGCGTGTCGCAATGCCCCCGGATGTCGTTGCCTGCGATTAGGCTCGAAGGGTGCGGGAATCCGACACCCGCCGCGGACGAGGAGGTGCCCATGGCACGCATCGGCGAAAGTGCTGACCTGTTCAAGTGCTCCTTCTGTGGAAAGAGCCAGAAGCAGGTCCAGCAGCTGATCGCGGGTCCGGGCGTGTACATCTGCGACGAGTGCGTTGAGTTGTGCAACGAGATCATCGAAGAGCGCATGGCCGAGTCCGGCGAGGGAACGGTGTCGGAGTTCGACCTGCCCAAGCCGCGCGAGATCTTCGCGTTCCTCGAGGAATACGTCGTGGGGCAGGATGACGCGAAGCGAGCACTCTCGGTCGCCGTGTACAACCACTACAAGCGGGTGCGCGCCCACTCGACGATCCAGTCGGCCGAGCAGCGCGCCGATGAGGTCGAGATCGCCAAGAGCAACATTCTGCTGCTGGGCCCGACCGGCTGCGGCAAGACGTATCTGGCGCAGACGCTGGCGAAGCGGCTGAATGTGCCGTTCGCGGTGGCGGATGCCACGGCGTTGACCGAGGCGGGATACGTCGGTGAAGACGTCGAGAACATCCTGCTCAAGCTGCTGCAGGCGGCCGACTTCGACACCAAGCGCGCCGAGACCGGCATCATCTACATCGACGAGGTCGACAAGATCGCCCGCAAGGCAGAGAACCCGTCGATCACCCGTGACGTCTCCGGCGAGGGCGTGCAGCAGGCGCTTCTGAAGATCCTCGAGGGAACTGTCGCCTCGGTGCCGCCGCAGGGCGGGCGCAAGCATCCGCATCAGGAGTTCATCCAGATCGACACGACGAACGTGCTGTTCATCGTGGCGGGCGCGTTCGCGGGCCTTGAAGACATCATTTCCGCACGGGTGGGCAAGCATGGCGTGGGCTTCGGCGCCTCGCTGCACCGCAAAGACGAAGACCTCAACCTGTTCAGCGAGGTGCAGACCGAAGATCTGCACAAGTTCGGGCTGATTCCCGAGTTCATCGGCCGCCTGCCCGTGGTCGCCTCGGTCGAGCCGCTCGACCGTGAGGCGCTGATGGAGATTCTCACCACCCCGAAGAACGCCTTGGTCAAGCAGTACCAGCGCATGTTCCAGCTCGACGACGTCGACCTGGAGTTCGAGCACGAAGCACTCGAGGCGATCGCCGACCTGGCGGTGGCCCGCAAGACCGGCGCGCGCGGGTTGCGCGCGATTCTCGAAGACGTGCTCGGGCCGATCATGTTCGAGATCCCGTCGACCGAAGACGTCGACAAGGTCGTCGTCACCAGGGCCGCCGTCGACGAGGGTGCCGCGCCGACTCTCGTGCTGCGCGAGAAGCGCAAGAAGAGCGCCTGAGCGGTGGCATCCGGCGTTCGTCCCACTCCGTGGGAGGTCATCCGGAGCGCGGTCGTTCGGTCGGACCGATGGATCACGCTTCGTGCCGACGACTGCCGTGACGCACGGGGCCGGGATATCGGCCCCTATTACGTTCTTGAGCAGCCTGAATGGGTGTCTGTGCTTGCGTTGACAGTGGGCGGCGAGGCGATTCTCGTCGAGGAGTACCACCACGGCGCGGGTATTGTGTCAGTCGGTCTGGTGAGCGGCGCCGTTGAAGATGGTGAGTCACCACGGGAAGCCGCGGTGCGCGAGCTGCGCGAAGAGACCGGGTACGCAGGTGACGATGTCGTCGACCTCGGACAGACATGGGCGAATTGGGGCAACCAGACGAACCGCGTGCACCATTTTCTGGTGCGGGGTTGCTGCGTCGGTACGCAGGACCTCGACGGAGGCGAGATCATCGAAGTCGCGCTTGCTTCGGTCGAGCGGCTGGGTGACCGTCTGATGCAGAGCTACAACCAGCTCACCTGGTACAAGGCGCGCGCTCACCTTTGAGGTATCGCGCGGCGCACGCGGGTTCAGCAGGCAGTACTTGCGTGCTCGACGCGACCGCGATTGCAGATTCTGACTGCCGAATTGGCCTGGCAGGCTTCGGCAGTCGGTTCTGACGTGTCTCGGTCGCCTGCAGTTGCAGATACTGACGGGCGGACTGGCCGGGACGGGTCAAACCCGTACGGCCTCGGCGATGAGCATGCGGTCGCCCGCGCGCACCCAGGTGGCGACGCGTTCAATGCGCAGACCGACGGGCGTGTAGAACGACTGCAGGCGGTCGGGCGTCGCGAATGACGCGTGATCGCGCGGGTAGGGGACTTCGGCAGGATGGTGCTCGGCCGCGTGCTGCCCGTGATGGCCGCCGCTGACGAACGTCGCGGTGACGACACGACCGCCGGGCCGCAGCACCCGCGCCCACTCGGCGATAGCCCGTGCTGGCTCGGCGAACAGGTGCAGCGCCGTCACGCACGTGACCAGATCGATGGATGCCGCGGCAACAGGCAGGCTCGTGGCATCCGCCTCGATCCACTCCGCCGACGGCAGAGCGCTGCGCGCGACGGAGAGCATGCCGGGGGACACGTCCACGCCCGAGATCGTCACTCCCAGGTGCAACGCAGCGAGTGCTCGTGCAACCAGCCCCGTGCCGGTCGCGACATCCACGGCGCTGCCCTCATCGGGAACGCGCGCGAAGCGCGCCACCGATGCAGCGAGCGCCCGGTGCATCGCGTTCTCGTCATACTCCGGTGCCCGGGCGTCGAACGAGGCGCGGATTGCCGCGATCTGGTCGTCAGCTGTGGTCATGGCCGTCCTCCTGTCCTGCCAGTTCGGTGATGAGCATCTGGGGTGACTTGTCCGACCAGAATCGGTGGCGTGTGACCGTGAAGCCGAATGTCTGGCCGAACTGCCGGAGGAGTTCGGGTGTACGGAACGAGTCGTGGTCGACGGCGAACACTGCTCCGTTTCGCGGATGGAACCCGCCCTCAGCGAAGGTTGCGGTAACGATCCGTCCCCCGGGTCGGAGGACTCTGCGCCACTCTCGCGCGGCAGCGAGCGGATCGGGAAACAGATGCAGCCCGGTGACGCAGGTGACCAGATCCACGGATGCGGCACCGAGGGGAAGCGCGGCGGCGTCGCCTTGCGCCAGGGTCGCGGTGGGCAGGTGGGCGTGTGCGACCGCGAGCATCTGTGCAGACACATCGACACCGATCATTCCAGACTGCAGGCCTGCGTCCTGCAGCGCGCGAAGGACCAGGCCCGTTCCGGTTGCGACATCCAGCACGTCGGTGACGTCCGCGGTGTGGACGAACTCGGCCACCGCCCGCGCGAGCCCACGGTGCATGTGGTCTTCGTCGTAGTGAGGGGCTTTGGCATCGAACACTTCGCTGATCGCTTCACTTCGTGCGTCGAGAACCGTCATCGCCGCCCTCTCCCGAGCACAACTACGGAGATCCCAGCCGACAGACCGCTGATGGTCGCCGCAGAACGGTGTGTCGTTGCAGATCTCCGCCGATGTGCACGCGGCACGGCCATCAGCCGTCCAGCCCGCGGCGCTTGAGCAGCGGCGCGATGTCGGCGTCGCGGCCGCGGAAATCGCGGTAGGCCTCAAGAGGGTCCTTCGACCCGCCCACGCCGAGCAGTCGCTGCCGGAAGCGGTCGCCGTTGGCACGGGTGAGGCCGCCGTTCTCTTTGAACCACTCGACGGTGTCGGCGTCGAGCACCTCGCTCCAGATGTAGGAGTAGTAGCCGGCGCTGTATCCGCCAGAGAAGACGTGCTGGAAGTACGTCGACGAGTACCGGGTGGGCACGGCGGGGTTGTCGAGACCGATATCGGCCAGTGCGGATGCCTCGAACCCCGCGACATCGAGATCGGCGGCGGCCGCCTCGCGACTCAGCGAATGCCATGCCTGGTCGAGCCAGGCGGCGGCCAGGTATTCGCTCGTCTCGAATCCCTGGTTGAACGATTCCGACGCGTGCAGCTTCTCGACCACATCGGCCGGCAGGGGCTCACCGGTCTCAAGGTGCTTGGCGTAGTTCTCCAACACCTCGGGCCACAGCATCCACATCTCGTTGACCTGACTGGGAAACTCGACGAAGTCGCGGAACACCTCGGTACCGGCGAAGTGCGGGAACGTGACGGTCGCGAACAGTCCGTGCAGCGCGTGACCGAACTCGTGGAAAAGGGTGTTCACCTCGTCGAAGCTCAGCAACGTCGGACCCGACGCGGGCTTGGACACGTTGAGGTTGTTGACCACGACGGCCTTCGTGCCGCGCAGGGCGGACTGGTCGACGATCGAGTTCATCCAGGCGCCGCCGCGCTTGGTGTCGCGCGTGTACAGGTCGAGGATGTACAGGCCCTGCGGCGACCCGTCTTCGTTGTGCACTTCGAACACGCGCGCGTCGGGGTGGTACGTCTGCAGGTCGTCGCGCTCGGTGAAGGTGATGCCGTAGAGCTTCGTGGCCGCGTAGAAAACGCCGTCGCGCAGCACGCGCTCGGCCTCGAACCACGGGCGCAGCGCTGTGGTGTCGATTGCGTACTGGGCCTGACGCACCTTCTCGGTATAGAAGGCCCAGTCGGCCGCGGTGATGTCAGAGCCGGCCGACGCCTGCAGCGCCGCTTGCTCGTGGTGCGCGTTGCGGGCGGCGGGAACCGCGAGGCGACGCAGCAGATCGTGCACAGCTTCAGGAGTGCCGGCGGTCTCGTCGGCGGTGACATACGCCGCGTGCGAGGCGTAGCCGAGCAGCTGTGCCCGCTCGGCCCGCAGACGCACGATCTGCACAAGAGTCTCGCGGTTGTCGTGGTCGTTGCCGCGCGAGGCGCGGGTACGGGATGCCGCCATGATCCGCTCGCGCGCTCCATGATCGGTCAGCGACGAGAGGTACGGGTGCCCGGTGGGCAGCACGAGGGTAACCAGGTACTTGCCATCCAGGCCGCGGTCGGTCGCTGCCTGCGATGCGGCGGACAGCTCGCCGTCGCTGAGGCCCGCCAGCTCGGAGGCGTCGTCGAAGACGACCGCGAGCTCGTTCGTGTCGGCGAGCAGGTTCTTGTCGAACGCCGTCGTGAGCGTGGACAGTTGCGTGTTCAGCTCGGTGAGGCGCTTCTTCGCGTCGTCGTCGAGACCTGCGCCCGCGTGCGTCATCTCGCGGTACCAGCGCTGTACGAGGTAGCGCTGCTCGGCGTCGAGCTCGAGCGTGTCGAGCTTGTCGTGCAGCGTCTTGATGCGCCAGTAGAGCTGCCCATCGAGCTGGATCGCATCTTCATGCGCCGCCATCAGCGGTGCCAGCTTCTCTTCGACGGCCTGAATCTCGTCGGTGGCATCGGACGACGACACGGTGTAGAACGCCCGGGCGACATCGCCCAGAAGCTGGCCGCTGGTCTCCAGCGGCACCATCGTGTTCTCGAACGTGGGCATGGAACGCACGCGAGTGATGGCGGCGACCTCTTGCAGATGCTCTTCGAAGGCGAGCTCGAACGCCGGCAGATAGTGCTCGGGTCGAATGTGCGCGTAATCGGGCAGCTGGTAGGGAAGGCGGCTGGGGAGCAGAAGGGGGTTGGCCGAGGCATCCGTCATGGAATCCAGCCTAGTCGCCGAACGCAAAGATCCAATTGCAAAGAAATACTTGCAAAGAGGTGTTCGCAAAGGTATCTTTGCATGCATGAGCGAGAACAAGGTGCCCCGACACGACGAGCCGCGCGTCATCGAGGGGAGCGCATTGCGCGCTCTCGCGCACCCCCTGCGCGTGCGCATCTACGACATCGTGTCGCAGTACGGGCCGCAGACGGCGTCGAGCCTCGCGCAGATGATGGGCGAGTCCAGCGGCGCCACGAGCTACCACCTGCGCGCTCTTGCCAAGCACGGGCTGATTCAAGAGGCTGAGGGGCGCGGAAACGCTCGCGAGCGCTGGTGGGAGCGGCCGCGCGGCGCCGTGTCGTTCGGCAGCCCCGAGGGACTGAAGACGCCGTCCGGGCGCGCGGCCACTCAAGTCGTCATGACAGAGTTCTTCAACCGGCGTCACGAGCAGCTCATGAGATACATCGCTGAGGGCATCGCGAACCCCGAGCGTGACGATCCGGATGCCAGCATCAACACCGCGACGGCGCATCTCACGCCCGAGCAGATGGGCGAGCTGGCCCACAGCCTGATGACCATCGTCGACGAGTACGTCGAGAAATACCGAGACCAGAAGGGAGACGACGTGCGCACCGTCACCATCCGCGCCGACGTCTTCCCGCTTCCCGAGGAGGGGCACTGACATGACCGCCATGACCACCCGAGGCATCCCCGCCCGCGCCTACCTGGCGCCGCCGACGGCAGTCGAGAGGATGCTGCTGACCGGCGCACGACTGCTGGAGGCATCCGCGCACCGGCGCATGCTCCGGCGGCAGCAGCTGGCCGAGCGGATCGCTGAGGGGTTCGACCCCGTCGAGCAGCGACGCGCGTACGACCTCGACGCGGCTCGGCACTCGTTCTACCGGTGAACCGTGCGGCACCGCGGGACCGGCTGGGCTCTGCGTTCGGAACGCTGTGGAGCGCGGCGGCGTTCAGCAACCTCGCCGACGGCGTGGGACGCACGGCCGTTCCGCTCATCGCCACGACGCTGACGCGCGACCCGCTGGCGATCTCGGCGATCACGGCGCTGGCCTTCGTGCCGTGGCTCGTGTTCGGACTGCCGGCCGGCATGATCGTCGACCGCTGCGACCGGCGCAAGGTGATGGCCGTCGCCAACGCTCTTCGCGGCGGGGTGGCGCTTGTGCTGGCCGTGCTCTCGATCTATGGCGCATTGAATCTGTGGGCGCTGTTCGCGGGGGTTCTGGTGTTCGGCGTCGGAGAGACGCTGTTCGACAATGCAACGAACGCGGTGCTGCCGGGAGTGGTGCGGCGTGACCAGCTCGACCGGGCGAACGGCTGGGTGCAGGCCGTGCAGATAACGGTCGACAGCTTCGTGGCGACGCCGATCGGCGGCATCCTGTTCGCCGTCTCGCTCGCTCTTCCTCTGTGGACCGGCGCCGTGGGATACCTCGTTCCCATCGCGTTGGCGCTGATGCTGCCGCTGTCGGCCGCGCGCCCGCTGCTCGAACCCGCGGTCGAAGGAGAGGTCGTGCACGGGACGCGAGCGCGCGACGCGCTGCACTACCTGTGGGGGCACCGATATCTGCGATCGATGGTGCTGCTGGCCGCCATCGTGGGGTGCAGTCTGTCGTTCGCCCAGGCGGTGACCGTGCTGCTCTTCCTCGACGAGATGAAGGTTCCGCCGGCCCTGATCGGGTTCGTCACCGCCGGCGTCGGCATCGGGGCGCTGCTGGGCTCGCTGCTGGCGTCGCGGTTGGTCGCGCGCTTCGGCCGCGGGACCGTGATGGCTGTCGCCAGTCTGGCGATCGGTGTCTTCTGCGTGCTGGTCGGCTGTGCGCCCGGCGTGGTGACAGCAGTGGGTGCCTACGCACTCATGGCGTTCGCGGTATCGGTGTGGAACGTGCCGTGGGGCGCGCTGCGACAGCAGATCATTCCCCGTGCGCTGTTCGGCCGGGTGCTCGGCATAAACCGCACACTGACGTGGGGGCTGTTCCCGATCGCGACGCTTGCCGGGGGACTCGTGTCGCGCATCGATCTGAGGTTTCCGTTCATCGTCGCCGGCACCGTGATCGCGGTGGTGACGGTGTGCGCGTGGCGGCTCATCACCGTGGGCACGCGCCGGGCTGGCGCCGAGGTCGCCGCGGCGGTCTAGCCGAACTCGTCCTCGTCGTCGTGGCGCACGACGACTCCGCCGGTGTGATCGAGGGTGACGATCACCCCGGTGTCGAGTTCGGCGACCGGCCGCCCATCGAGCCAGGTGAGCGTCCACTGCGCGATGCCCTCTTCATCCGGAGGCAGATCGGCCTCGACAGCGCGCAGCTGCGCGATGAACTCGGGGGTCAGCCGCGCGGGTGGCTCGGCTCCGGCGGCCCAGCGGGTACCCAGTTGCATGTCAGGCCTCCTGTGCGACCAGTTCGATCTCGCGTACGGCGAGCTCGTCGCCCTCGCCGTAAGTGACCTCATCGATGCGTCCGACTGCCTTGAGGTCGCCCTCGGCCTGCCGGATCGCCGCGACCACGTCGGCGGGGCCGGCGATCGTCACGTGCGACACAGGAGTCTTCTGCGATGCCTTGGCCTCGGTCTTGGCACGACGCACGCCCACGAGCGCCGAGCTGACCGCCGAGAGCACCGCGGGGTCGCCGGCGATCTGAAGCGGCTCGGGCCAGGCGGCACGGTGGATCGATCCTTCTTCGAACCACGACCAGGCTTCTTCCGTCGCGAATGCGAGCACCGGGGCCAGCAGGCGCAGCAGCGTCGACAGCGCCAGACGAAGGGCGAGGGCGGCCGAGGCCTGCCCCACGTCGGTCTGGTCGTAGGCGCGCTCCTTGACGAGCTCGAGGTAGTCGTCGCAGAACGTCCAGAAGAACGATTCGGTCACCTCGAGAGCCCGGGCGTGGTCGTACGCTTCGAACGCCTTGGTCGCCTCGCGCACGACGCCGTCGAGCGTGGTCAGCATCGAGGCATCCAGTGCATGCGTCACCTCGGCGCCCTCGGGCACCGGGAACGACAGCACGAACTTGGCCGCGTTGAGCACCTTGATCGCCAGGCGCCGGCCGATCTTGACCTGCGTGGGGTTCTGCGGGTCGAAGGCCGCGTCGGCACCGAGCCGGCTCGAGGCCGACCAGTACCGCACCGCGTCGGTGCCGTGCGTGGAGAGGATGTCGGCGGGGGTGACGACATTGCCCTTCGACTTCGACATCTTCTTGCGGTCGGGATCGACGATGAAGCCCGAGACGGCCGCATCGCTCCACGGCGCACGGCCGTCTTCGAGCACGCTGCGCACCATGGTCGAGAACAGCCAGGTGCGGATGATGTCCTGCCCCTGCGGGCGCACGTCGTACGGCGCCACGAGGTTCCACAGCTCGTCGTCGCGCTGCCAGCCGCCGGCCAGCTGAGGGGTGAGCGATGAGGTCGCCCAGGTGTCGAAGATGTCCTTCTCGGCCTCGAATCCGCCGGGCACGCCGCGCTGTTCCTCGGTGTAGCCTGCCGGCACATCGGTTGTCGGATCGATCGGCAGGGATGCGGCATCCGGCGTCAGCACCCGTTCGTAGTCGCGCTCACCGTTCTCGTCGAGCGCGTACCAGATCGGGATCGGCACGCCGAAGAAGCGCTGCCGCGACACCAACCAGTCGCCGGTGAGGCCGTTCGTCCAGTTCTCGTACCGCACGCGCATGAAGTCGGGATGCCACGACATGCCACGCCCGAAGTCGATGAGCTTTGCGCGCACATCCTCGTCGCGGGCGCCGTTGCGCAGGTACCACTGGCGCGTGGAGACGATCTCGAGGGGCCGGTCGCCCTTCTCGAAGAATTTCACCGCGTGGCTGAACGGCTTGGACACGTTCTTCAGGTCGCCCGACTCGTCGAGCAGCTCGACGATGCGCTTGCGGGCACTGAACACCGTCTTGCCGACCAGCTCCGCATATGCCGCCTTCGCGGCATCCGTCACCAGAGCCTCGGGCGCTTCGGCCATGACCCGGCCGTCCTTGCCGAGGATCGTGCGGTTGGGCAGCTGCAGCTCACGCCACCAGATGATGTCGGTCACGTCGCCGAACGTGCAGATCATGGCGATGCCCGAGCCCTTGTCCTGCTGGGCGAGCGGATGCGCGAGAATCGGCACCTCGACGTCGAACAGCGGCGTGCGCACGGTCGTTCCGAACAGCGGCTTGTAGCGCTCGTCGTCGGGGTTGGCCACGAGGGCGACACAGGCGGCGAGCAGCTCGGGACGGGTGGTCTCGATGAGCACATCGCCCTCGCCGTCGGTGCGGCTGAACGCGACGCGGTGGAAGGCGGCCTGCTGCTCGCGGTCTTCGAGCTCGGCCTGCGCGATCGCCGAGCGGAAGTCGATGTCCCACAGGGTGGGGGCCAGGGCCTGGTAAGCCTCACCGCGTTCGAGATTGTGCAGGAACGCCAGCTGGCTGGTGCGGATCGTCTCGTCCGAGATCGTGCGGTAGGTCTGCGTCCAGTCCACCGACAGGCCGAGCTGGCGGAACAGGCTCTCGAAGTGCTTCTCGTCCTCTTCGGTCAGCGTCTCGCACAACTCGATGAAGTTGCGGCGGCTGATCGGCACCTGGTCGGCCGGCTTGAGGCTCTTCGCGTCGCCGGCAAACGGCGGGGTGAAGTCGGGGTCGTAGGGCAGCGACGGGTCGCAGCGCACGCCGTAGTAGTTCTGCACGCGGCGCTCGGTGGGAAGGCCGTTGTCGTCCCACCCCATCGGATAGAACACGCTCTTGCCGCGCATGCGCTCGTAGCGCGCCTTCACGTCGGTGTGCGTGAAGCTGAACACGTGCCCGATGTGCAGGCTGCCCGACGCGGTGGGCGGGGGAGTGTCGATCGAGTACACGCCCGCGCGGCCCGTGGCCTTGGCGGCGTCGCGATCGAACAGGTACGTGCCCTGCTCGCGCCATGCGGCATCCCACTTGGATTCGAGACCCTCGAGAGCGGGCTTGTCGGGAATGGATGCGTCGGCCATGGGGTCTCCTTGCGCGATATAGGCGGCACTGTGTGAGCGTGCCTGAGTGTGGGATGTCCGGCCATTCTACCCGACCGCCCTGCGCGCGCCCGGATGCGCGTGGTTGCCCAGGGTGCGCGGTCCTCGCCTCGGGCGAGGGGACTGGACGAAGCGAGGGGCGCCATTCCGCAGAACGGCCCTCGCTTCGGCAGATCCCCTCGCCTCGAGCGAGGGGTCGTGAGCACCCGAACACAGGACGGACCCCTAGATGCTATATTGCTAGCATGCAAGAAAGAAGGGATGCCCCGCCCGCGGCCAAGACGCAGTTCAACGTGTACTTGCCGACGGCCCTCGTACGGGAGACGAAGCACCGGGCGATCGACGACGGGATGTCACTCTCGGCCCTGGTTGAACGGGCGCTGACCCGGTATCTCGAGGAGGACTGACATGGCCGTGACAGTGCAGGCGATCCAGTACACCGCCCACCCGGCGCAATGGCGCGAACTCGCCGTCGCGCTGGGCCTGGTGCCGGCATTCGACCCCGGCGAGGTGTGGAGCGAGCTCGACGGCGACGGCATCCTCGCCGTGCATAAAGTGGATGCCGCAGACCCTCTTGCCGGCACGACCGACATCCATGTGCTCGTCGACGATCTGGACGCGACCGAGGCGGCACTCGTTCCGCTCGCTGTCTCGGTCATGCGGACGACGGTCGACGAGGTCGGTCCGCTGCTGACGGCCACGACGTCGACGGGGGCGAAGGTCAGCGCGTCGACCGGTGCGCGGACCGCGGCAGGAGAGATCCTCGTGCAGCCCATCTGGTACGACACCGACGCCGGCATCGTGCGGCCGATTCTTCAGGCCCTCGGTCTGCGCCCTCGGATCGGTTCTGACAGCGGAACGTGGCTCGACTTCGTGGCGCCCGGCGGCGGCTCGGTCGCCTTCCACGCCGCCTCAGAGGCGGGCACCGTGCTGGGCATGGAGTACACCGGAGATCTCGATGCGCTGGCCCGCCGGCTCGCGGCATCCGGTCATTCTTCCGAGGTCGTCGACGAGGCCTACAACCGCACCCTGCTGGTCGAGACGCCCGAGGGCACCTCGCTGTGGATCAACGGCCGCATCACCGACATGTACGGGTACCGGCGCCTGGATGCTGGCTGACCGGTGGCCTCGCGGTCTGCGCGGGCTCCGCGCGCTGCCGCGCTGCTGAGCCCGTGCGCTGCCAGCCGCGCTGCTGAGCCCGTGCGCTGCCAGCCGCGCTGCCGTGCCCGCCCGCCGCATACTCGCCCGAGGCGAGGAGAAAGGCCGACGCGAGGAGGCTTTCGCGCTTGTCGGTCCTCGCCTCGGCAGATCTCCTCGCCTGGGGCGAGGAAGGGCCGACATCGGTTCCTCCACAGGGCGCGCGTTCTCCACAGATGTGCAGATTCCGTCCTCTGTGGGCCGCGATCGCGCCATTCTCGAACGCATGCAGACTCGAATCGACCACGTGCTCCAGGCCGTGCGCAAACACGGGGGAGTGGTGCGCAGCCAGACGCTCATTCGTGAAGGCACGAGCAAACACGACATTGCGGCCGCCGTCCGTTCTGGCGCCCTCGTGCGGGAGCGGCGAGTGTGGGTCGCAACACCAGACGCTGACAAGGACCTACGCACGGCGGCGCGTGCGGGAGTCGTCCTGTCGTGCATCACGGGAGCGCAGCGTCTGGGGCTGTGGGTGCTGGATGCCACGATGACACATGTCGCGTGCGCGCCGCACGCCGGCATGGTCGCCGTGTCGGGTGCGGTCTTGCACCGATTCGCGCCGCTCGTGCCGCGTGACCCCGGAGCCCTGCTCGATCCGATCGTGAACGTGCTTCAGGCTGTGGCGCAGTGCCAACCCTACGAGGCGGCCCTCGCCGTGTGGGAGAGCGCGTTGAACAAGGGGTTGATCGACAGAGAGAAGCTCAAGCGCGTGCCGTTCCGTGGCCAGGCGCGACAACTGCTCAGCGCGGCCGTGCCGTTCCACGACTCTGGGCTGGAAACCTTCATTCCCCCGCGGCTGCGGTGGCTCCCCGTACCGATCCGTACACAGGTATGGCTGTATGGGCACAGGGTGGATTACCTCATCGGCGACCGCCTCGTCCTTCAGATCGACGGCGGACAGCATGTCGGGGCCCAGCGTGCGTCCGACATTGCCCACGATGCAGAACTCGTACTGCGCGGATACACCGTCATCCGCGTCGGATACGACCAGGTCGTAAACCATTGGCCTGATGTGCACGAGCGGATCCTCGCTGCGATCACGCAGGGACTGCACCTGGCGGCCTGAGGACTGACTCCGGATTCTCCTCGCCCCGGGCGAGGAGAAAGGCCGACGCGAGGATGCTTCTCTCTCAACGGCTCCTCGCCCCGGCAGATCTCCTCGCCTCGGGCGAGGGGAGACGGGTGAGGGGCGGGATGAGGAGGCGGGGCGAGGGGCGGGGTGAGGAGGCGGGGTGAGGAACGGGGTGAGGGAGCGGGGTGAGGAGGCGGGTGAGGAGGCGGGCGGACGAGGCGTGACGCGGACGAGGCGTGACTGAGAGTCGCGGGCGCGACCCGGTTCCGGCAGCCTCAGCCGGCAGGGGTGGATGCCGCGGCCGCGGCGTCCTCGCGGACTCGCACAAAACGCCATGCCGCCCAGGCCGCGACAAGCGTCACCGCCGACATCACGGCAAGAATGACGCCGGGGTGCCACCACGCATACCCCGTCGCCTGGCCCAAGGCCACGGTGATCAGCGGCACGAAACCGCTGGCGGTCGCCGCGATCGCGTACGACACCGACAGCGCCGAATAGCGGAAGTGATCGGGGAACAGGTCGTTCATGAGTCCGCCCAGCGCCGCCCACGACATCGTCGGCAGAATGCCGCCGATCACCATCGTGCCCACGAGGATGGGGAACGTCGCGAACTGCAGCATCCAGTACATCGGGAACGTGATGAGCAGGGTTCCCAGCGCTCCCCACGCCACGACCCGCGCCGAACCGATGCGATTCGCCCACGCTCCGAACAGCGGGATGGTGACGAACTGCACGAGGGCGCCGATCGTGGTGGCCACCAGCAGATCCTGAAAGTCGAAGCCGAGATGCTCGACGCCGTAGTTGACGGTGTACGTGTTCATCAGCGAGTACGAGCCGATGCCCAGCAGCGCCGCGCCGATGGCGATCACGATGGCGCCCGGACGCTTGGCCCACATCGTCGCGAACGGCACGCGGTCGCGGCGCTTCTCGGAGACGACCCGGCGGAACACCGGCGTCTCATCGATGGACCAGCGCAGGTACAGCGACACGGCCAGCAACGGCACCGCCAGCAGGAAGGGGATGCGCCACCCCCACGCCGCCAGTTGCGCTGCCGGCATCGCAGCGGCCAGAACCAGGAAGAGTGCGGCGGCGAGCGTCGACCCGACGGGCGAGCCGAGTTGCGGGATCGCCGCGTAGAACGCGCGGCGCAGGCGCCCGGAGTGCTCGGTGGCCAACAGGATCGATCCGCCCCATTCGCCACCCAACGACAGCCCCTGCACGACACGGAGAAGAACGAGCAGCACCGCACCCCACCACCCCGCTGCCGAGTACGTCGGCAGTACGCCGATCAGGCCGGTGGCAACGCCCATGATGCCCACGGTCCACAGCAGCGTCGCGCGACGGCCGAGCCGGTCGCCCATGTGCCCGAACAGTGCGGCGCCGATGGGGCGCACGACGAAGGCCACGGCGATCGTGGCGAACGAGGCGAGCGTTGCGCCGAAATGGCCGAGCGAATCGAAGAACAGCGGACCGATGAAGTAGGCAGAGAAGTACGCGAACACATAGAAGTCGAGTGACTCCAACGACGTTCCCACCATCGATGCCCAGGCAACGCGGCGGGCGGGGGTGGCAGTGGCATCGGGGAGCGTGGGCGCAGTGGTCACGAGGTTCCATCCTGCCACCGCGGCGGGCTAGTTGGACCCGTTCCAGAAAATGCGAGGGCGAGGATGCCGCAAACCGCCCGCCGACGGCGGATAGAATGAACCCAAAGCACCGATCCGGCCATCACCGGGGAGCTCTCGGAAGAACAGCGCGCAAGCGTTCAGTAGAACCGAGCGGGGCAGGCCCGTCACAGCCGCTGTGAGAGGGGAGCGCGCGCGAAGGGCGTGCGCTCACGCGGGGTGGTACCGCGGCCCGTGCGTAAAGCAGAGGTCGTCCCGGCGCAGAGCACACGACCCTGCGAGACGCCCATGACCTACCCCCGCGAATCCGCCTTCGGCCCCGCCGCCGCTCCCGTGCCGAGCCCGCGCTTGCCTGAGATCGAGCGCGAGACCCTCGCGTTCTGGGATCGCGACGACACGTTCCGCGCGTCCATCGCACAGCGCGAGGGTGCCGACGAGTGGGTGTTCTACGACGGCCCGCCGTTCGCGAACGGGCTGCCGCACTACGGGCACCTGCTCACCGGCTACGCGAAGGACGTCTTCCCGCGTTTCCAGACCATGCGCGGCAAGAAGGTCGACCGGGTGTTCGGGTGGGACACCCACGGGCTTCCCGCCGAGCTTGAGGCGATGAAGCAGCTCGGCATCACCGAGAAGGATGAGATCGAGCAGATGGGCATCGCGACCTTCAACGCGAAGGCGCGTGAGTCGGTGCTCGAGTACACCCGCGAGTGGCAGGACTACGTCACCCGTCAGGCGCGCTGGGTCGACTTCGAGCGCGGGTACAAGACGCTCGACGTCTCGTTCATGGAGTCGGTGCTCTGGGCGTTCAAGACCCTGTACGACAAGGGCTTGGCTTACGAGGGCTACCGGGTGCTGCCGTACTGCTGGCGCGACGAGACGCCGCTTTCCAACCACGAGCTGCGCATGGACGACGACGTCTACAAGATGCGCCAGGACCCGTCGGTCACCGTCACGTTCCCGCTGATCGGCGAGAAAGCCACCACGCTCGGCATTGAGGGCGTGCAGGCTTTGGCCTGGACCACCACGCCCTGGACGCTGCCGACCAACCTCGCCCTCGTGGTGGGTCCCGGCATCCGCTATGTCGTCGTACCGGCCGGGCCCGCCCGCGATGACGACGCGTCGTACATTCTGGCCGAAGACCTGCTGGCGAACTACGCCAAAGATCTGGGCTATGAGACGGGGGATGCCGCAGCTGCCGCGATCTCGCAGACCGTCACGGGCGCCCAGCTCGACGGCGTCGCGTATGAGCGCCTGTTCGACTACTACGCCGACGCCGACACCTACGGCACCGGAAACGCCTGGCGCATCTTGGTCGACGACTACGTCACCACCACCGACGGCACCGGCATCGTGCATCAGGCCCCGGCCTACGGCGAAGACGACCAGCGGGTGTGTGAGGCGCACGGCATCCCGGTCGTGGTCAGCCTCGACGACGGCGGGCGCTTCCTTGCGCAGGTGACCGATGTCGCGGGGCAATTGTGGATGGACGCCAACCGTCCGCTCATCCGCCTGCTGCAGGGCAAGGGTCGGCTCATCCGCGAGCAGAGCTACGAGCACTCGTACCCGCACTGCTGGCGCTGCCGCAACCCCCTCATCTACCGCGCGGTGTCGAGTTGGTTCGTGCGTGTCACCGACTTCAAAGACCGCATGCTCGCGAACAACGAGCAGATCACCTGGGTGCCTGAGGGCGTCAAGCACGGCCAGTTCGGCAAGTGGCTCGAGGGCGCGCGCGACTGGTCGGTGAGCCGCAATCGGTACTGGGGCTCGCCGATCCCGGTGTGGCGCAGTGATGACCCGGCCCACCCGCGCATCGACGTCTACGGGTCGCTCGAAGAACTTGAGCGCGACTTCGGCACGCTGCCGCGCAACGCGCAGGGTGAGGTCGATCTGCATCGCCCCTACATCGACGAGCTGACCCGGCCCAATCCCGACGACCCGACGGGGCAGTCCACGATGCGTCGCATCGAGGACGTCTTCGACGTGTGGTTCGACTCGGGCTCGATGCCGTACGCGCAGGTGCACTACCCGTTCGAGAACCAGGAGTGGTTCGACACGCACGCGCCGGCCGACTTCATCGTCGAGTACATCGGACAGACTCGCGGCTGGTTCTACCTGATGCACGTGCTGTCCACGGCGCTGTTCGACCGGCCGGCGTTCACCGGCGTCAGCTGCCACGGCATCGTGCTGGGCAGCGACGGACAGAAGATGTCGAAGTCGCTGCGCAACTACCCCGATGTCAGCGAGGTCTTCGACCGCGACGGTTCCGATGCCATGCGCTGGTTCCTGATGTCGAGCTCGGTATTGCGCGGCGGAAACCTCGTCGTCACCGAAGAGGGCATCCGCGCGGGGGTGCGCGAGTTCCTGCTGCCGCTGTGGAACGCGTGGTACTTCTTCGCCACCTACGCGAATGCGTCGGGCGGCTACGAGGCCACCTGGCGCACGGATTCGACCGATGTGCTCGACCAGTACATCCTCTCGCTGACCGGCCGGCTGGTCACCGATGTCGCCGCCGATCTCGAGGGACTTGACTCGACGACGGCCACCGAGCGACTGCGGGACTTCGCCGAGGTGCTGACGAACTGGTACATCAGGCGGTCGCGCGACAGGTTCTGGACGGGGGTGGATGCCGCAGACCCGCGCTCCACTGAGGCTTTCGACACCCTCTACACGGTGCTCGAGACGCTGTGCCGGGTGGCCGCTCCGCTCATCCCGCTCGTGGCAGAGCGCGTCTGGCAGGGCCTCACAGGTGGCCGCAGCGTGCACCTGACCGATTGGCCGGACGCGGCATCCTTCCCCGACGATGTCGAGATCAGGCACGCGATGGACACCATCCGCGAGGTCTCATCGGTCGCCAACGCGCTGCGCAAGAAAGAGCGCAAGCGCGTGCGTCTGCCGCTCGCACGCCTGACGGTGGTGGTGCCGGATGCCGCGGCCCTGGCGCCGTACGAGGCGATCCTGCGCGACGAGCTCAACGTGAAGGCCGCCGAATTCGTCGAATTCGCAGAGTCGACCGCGACCGACTACGGCATCACCCACCGGTTGTCGGTCAACGCGCGCGCCGCCGGTCCCCGCCTGGGCAAGCGGGTGCAGGAGGCGATCCGCGCTGCGAAGTCGGGGGATTGGAGCGAGCAGGACGGCGTGGTCACCGCGGGTGGCATCGCACTTGAGCCTGCTGAGTATGAGCTGGTCTTGGAGACCAGCGGCCGCCCCGAGGGCGAGGCGCTCGCCGTGCTGCCGCAGGGCGGAATCGTGCTGCTCGACACCGTGACCACGCCCGAGCTGGAAGCAGAGGGCCTCGCGCGCGACGTCGTCCGCGCCGTGCAGGACACCCGCAAGGCCGCGGCGTTCGACGTGAGCGACCGCATCGGCCTGTACATCCTGTTCGACAGTGCAGAAGACGCGGCTGTGTTCCCGGTGCAGGGATCGCCGGCAGACAAGCCGAACACCGAGCTGCTGATGAGTGAGACGCTGGCCACGGCCTTCGGCCCGCTGGTGCGCGACGGGAAGTCTCCGATCGGGGACTCGCTCGACGCGTGGGAGGCTGCCTACGGGTTCCGCCCCGACCACGTCGCGCTGATCACCGCAGGAAAGTACGCGAACACCGGCGACCTGCTCATCGCGGTCGCACGACAGGAGAGCGACGATGACTGACCGTGACCGTGCCGATGCGGTGTACGCCGAGCTGCTGACCAGGCAGGGCGAGCAGTGGGTGCAGCCCCGCGTGGAGCGCACCCGCCGGGTGCTCGAACTGCTCGATGACCCGCAGCGCACCTACCGCGTCGTGCACATCACCGGCACGAACGGCAAGACCTCGACAGCACGCATGATCGAGAGCCTCATCCGCGCGCACGGCCTGCGCACCGGACTTTTCACCAGCCCGCATCTGGAGCGGTTCACCGAGCGCATCCTCATCGACGGCGAGCCGGCCGACGACGGCGCGGTGGCCGATGCCTGGGACGAGATAGAGCCGTTCGTGCAGATCGTCGACGCCGAGCTTGCGGCCGCGGGCGACGCACCCCTGACCTTCTTCGAACTGCTCACCGTGCTCGGTTTCGTCGTGGCCGCCGACGCGCCTGTGGACGTGCTGGTGCTCGAGGTCGGCATGGGCGGCTCGTGGGACTCGACGAACACCGCAGACGGCGACGTCGCGGTGATCGCCCCGATCGCGATGGATCATGCCGACCGGCTCGGCGACACGATCGAGAAGATCGCGACGGTCAAGGCCGGGATCATCAAGGAGGGCGCGGCCGTCGTCTCGGCGCACCAGGTGCCCGAGGCCGAGCGCGTGCTGCGCGCGGTCGCGGCCGAGAAGAACGCGACGATAGCGTTCGAGGGCGAGGACTTCGCCCTGGTCGAGCAGCGCCTGGCCGTCGGCGGTCAGCAGATCACGGTGCGGGGCCTGGGCGGCACCTACACCGAGGAGTACCTGCCGCTGTACGGATCGCATCAAGGTTTCAACGCTGCCCTCGCCCTGGCCGCCGTCGAATCGCTCATCGGCGCGGCCACGCAGCCGATCCCCGACTCGATCGTCACCGAAGGCCTCGCCGAGGCGACTTCGCCCGGCCGCCTGCAGCTGGTCGGCACGGCACCGACGGTTCTGGTGGATGCCGCGCACAATCCGCACGGCGCACACGCGCTCGCGCAGGCGCTGCGTGAGTCGTTCGACTTCGATGAGTGGGCTGTCGTCTTCGGTGTGCTCGCCGACAAAGACGCTGTCGGCATCGTCGCCGAGATCGCCACCGTCGCCACGCGCGTGTTCGCCACCGCGCCCGAGTCAGAGCGGGCCCGCGACGCTGATGAGGTCGCCGACCTCGTCGAGGCAGCAGGGCTGCCGGTGACGGTGCACCCCGACCTGGGCGATGCGGCCGATGCCGCGCGTGAATGGGCCGCGGCATCCGATCGCCGTGCCGTCGTGATCGCCGGCTCGATCGTGCTGGCAGGGCAGGCTATCGCGCTGTCGAAGGCCGAGGACTGGAAGAGCGGGTGGAACGCGTGAGCGATCAGGAAGCACAGAGGCCGGATGCCGCGCCGCGGCGTCGGCGCGGAGCCGCCGAATCGCTCGGCCAGATAGTGCTGGTCTTCGAGACTCTCATCGTGTTTCTGGCGGGACTTGTCGTGTTCGGTCTGAAGGTGCTGCCGGAGGGCGTGGCCGACTGGTGGGGGATCGTCGCCGGGGCGATCATGGCGGTGCTGATGCTGGCCACCTGCGGTGTGCTGCGCTATCGCTGGGGGATCGTCGTCGGCTGGGCGCTGCAGGTGGCGCTTGCCCTGGCCGCCTTCCTCGTGCCGGCGATCTTGCTCGTCGCACTGGTTTTCGGTGCGATGTGGGGGTATGCGACGATCAAGGGAGCATCTCTGGACCGCCGCAATGCCCAGCTGATGCGTGAAGCCGAATCTGCGAACGGAGAATGACATGGCCACCGAAGAGACACTCGTTCTGGTCAAGCCCGACGGCGTCGCCCGGGGCCTGACCGGCGCGATTCTGGCGCGCATCGAGGCGAAGGGATACTCGCTGGTCGACCTGCGCCTGGTCGAGCCCGACCGCGAGCGGCTTGAGCACCACTACGCCGAGCACCAGGGCAAGCCCTTCTATGAGCCGCTCGTCGACTTCATGATGTCGGGGCCCGCGGTGGCCATTCGGGTGGCGGGGGAGCGCGTCATCGAGGGATTCCGCTCGCTGGCAGGCACCACCGACCCGACCACGGCAGCGCCGGGCACGATCCGCGGTGACTACGGCCGCGACTGGGGCCTGCCCGTGCAGCAGAACCTCGTGCACGGCTCGGACAGCCCCGAGTCGGCCGCCCGGGAACTTGCTATCTGGTTCGCCTGATCAGACCCAGCCGAGCGCGATCTGGATCGTGTGCCACACGTTCGGGATCGCGTTCAGGCGCACCTGTGCGAGCAGGATCACCACGGCGTAGCCGACGATCGTCATCAGCGGCACGTACGCCATGAGCTTGTCGGCGATCTGGCGCCCCCGGGCCGGCAGCGGCCAGACACCCGCTCTGAGCAGATGCACGGTGACGGCGAAGAACGACGGGATCGTCACCGACCATGTGACCATGCACCACGGGCACAGCGTGTGCAGAACGAAGATGCTCTGGAAGATCAGCCAGCAGACGAAGGCGAACGCGCCGACGATCCCCAGCCAGAACAGCCACCAGAACCACTTCGCGAAGCGGGCGTGCGCGAGAATGGCCACACCGACGATGATGGGCGCAGCCCACGCTGTGAGCCCGATGATCGGGTTGGAGAAGCCGAACACACTGCCCTGCCACGAGTCGAGGTTCTCGGTGCATTGCACGAGCACGCTGAAGTCGCAGCTGGCCTTGGTACCAGGGTTCTCGAACGCGTGGAACTTCTCGACGGTGAGCTGGAACGCCGCCCACCAGCCGATCACCCCCGCGATGATGAGCCAGATGGCCAGGCCGGTCGGTCGGGTGTGCGACTGGGGCTGTGACATGGCTGGAATTATGGCATCCCCACCTCTGGGTTCGGAGGGGACCGGCCGTGATTATGGCGACGCACAGGTGCTCGCTTCGCGTATTGCGCGCCGGTAGTGCGATAATGGAGGTCGGATGCATTCGCGGCCGCGCCGCGAGACGCATCACCGAAGACTTCGGGCGACGAACGCCCTTCGCAGCCAGCGCCACTGGCCGGCTGCAGACCGAGTGAGTTCGCGGCCCCCGTCCCGCCAGAAGGGCGGAGCGGCGCCGCACGAGATTTCGCCGGGTGACGCGCGGTGTCACCCGCAGGGAGTACGCCGGTGACGGTCGATGAGAACAACCAGAACCTTGAAGATCAGCCGAAATGGGATGCCGCGACCCAGCCGCCGCTGATTCCCGAGCTGCCCGCCGCCGAGGCCGCGCAGGCCTGGGGCGCGCCGACGATCGCTGAGGCACCGGCCGCGGCATCCGTTGTTCCGGTGGAGCAGGAGCAGGCTGAAGAAGGTGCACCCGCCGAGGCGGAGTCGTCGGTGGAGCCGGCCGAGGCCGCTGAGCCGCCGTCGATTTCTGAGCCCGGGTCGGTGGCGCCGGAACCCGTTGCCGAGCCAGAAAACATCGCTGAGCCGGAGGTTCCTGTCGAGCCCGAGGCTGTGGCCGAGCCCGAGGCTGCCGCCGCGCCTGAGGTTGCCGCCGCGCCTGAGGTTGCCGCCGAGCCCGAGGTTGCTGCCGAGCCGGAGGCTGCCGCAGAGCCGGAGGCTCCCGCCGAGCCCGAAACGCCTACCGCGGTGAGCCTGGGGCTGCTGCCCGAAGAGTTCGTGTCGGCGGTATCGACCGACCTGCACTTCTATGCTCCCGAGATCGCGCCGTTGCCGCCGCTGCCCGATGCTCCCGCGCCGCAGGAAGGCGGGTCGCCGCGCCGGCGCAACCGTCGCCGCGGCGAGGGGCGCGACGACGAGCAGCAGCAGCAGCCGCGCGAGCGCGTGGTCGAGGTCATCACCGAGCCGCAGCGCATCAAGGGATCGACCCGGCTCGAGGCGAAGAAGCAGCGCCGTCGCGATGGTCGTGAGGCAGGGCGGCGTCGCCCGGTGGTCACCGAGGCCGAGTTCCTCGCCCGCCGCGAGTCCGTCGACCGCGAGATGATCGTGCGCTCGAAGAACGGACGCATCCAGATCGGAGTGCTCGAAGACAAGATCCTTGCCGAGCACTACGTCGCCCGCAGCCAAGACGCCTCGCTCATCGGCAACGTGTACCTCGGTCGTGTGCAGAACGTGCTGCCCAGCATGGAGGCGGCCTTCGTCGACATCGGGCGCGGCCGCAACGCCGTGCTGTATTCGGGCGAGGTGGACTGGGACGGCGTTGAGACCGGCAACCAGCCGCGCCGCATCGAGCTGGCGCTCAAGACCGGCGACCGGGTGCTCGTGCAGGTCACGAAGGACCCCGTCGGTCACAAGGGCGCGCGCCTGACCAGCCAGATCTCGCTGCCCGGCCGTTACCTCGTGTACGTGCCCGGGGGAGCCATGAACGGCATCTCGCGCAAGCTCCCCGACACCGAGCGTGCCAGGCTCAAGCGCATCCTCAAAGAGGTGCTGCCCGAGTCATCCGGTGTCATCGTGCGCACCGCTGCCGAAGGCGCCACCGAAGACCAGCTCACGCGTGACGTGCAGCGGCTCACCGCGCAGTGGGAGCACATCAACCGCCTCGTCGAGACCCAGCAGGCACCGGCCCTGTTGCACTCCGAGCCCGATCTTCTCGTCAAGATCGTTCGCGACGTCTTCAACGAAGACTTCTCGAAGATGCTCATCCAGGGCGAAGACGCTCAGCACACCATCGAGAACTACCTGCAGGCGGTCGCCCCCGATCTGCTCGAACGTGTCGAGCGCTTCGAGGGCGATGGCGATCCGTTCGACGAATTCCGCATCACCGAACAGATCGAGAAGGCGCTCGACCGCAAGGTCTGGCTGCCCTCGGGCGGCTCGCTGGTCATCGACCGCACCGAGGCGATGACGGTGATCGACGTGAACACCGGAAAGTTCGTCGGCACGGGCGGCAACCTCGAAGAGACCGTCACGAAGAACAACCTTGAGGCCGCCGAAGAGATCGTCCGTCAGCTGCGTCTACGTGACATCGGCGGCATCATCGTGGTCGACTTCATCGACATGGTGCTCGAGTCCAACCGCGACCTCGTGCTCCGGCGGCTTGTGGAGTGCTTGAGCCGTGACCGCACGAAGCATCAGGTGGCTGAGGTCACCTCGCTGGGCCTCGTGCAGATGACGCGGAAGAAGATCGGCCTCGGCCTTGTCGAGACCTTCAGCGAGCCGTGCGAGGTCTGCGCCGGCCGCGGAATCATCGTGCACCACGACCCGGTCGTCAAGCACCGCGGTTCCAGCAGCGCCGGCAGCAACAACTCCCGCCGCTCGCGGCCCGCGCCGGTGCCCACCACGACCCCGGCCGGTGGCACCCACGTGATCACCGAGGGGGCCAAGTCGGCGCTCGCGAAGATCGCGGCGTCCACTTTGCACCCGGCGGACGGCGAGGAGCAGGTCGTGGCCGAAGCCGCGGAGCCGGCTCCGGCGGTGACCGAGCCGGAACGGCCGAAGAAGCGCAAGAAGCGCAAGGAGAAGGAAGCGAAGTCGTCGCACGAGCCGAAGACCGAGCGTGACCTGCTGCTGGACTCTGTGCTCAATGCGCTGCCCGAGCCCAAGGCACCCGGTCAGGGGCGTTCGCGCCGGCGCGTGACCACGGCCGCGCTGACCGGCACGCCGATCTCGACGACGCCCGAGGTGGCGAGCGAGGACTGAGGTGGGGCGTTTCGACGCGCTGCGCTCGCTCAGGGAGCGGGAGGCCGCGCTCCGCGAGCGGGAGGCCTGCGGTCGCGCGCCCGCACACGCAGGCCTGACGCGATAAGACGTCGCACGAGTTCGTGACCGCTGACGTGCTCGGCGCCGCCCGCCACGAGCTCGGCGTGGCTGCGCTCCGGCACGTCATAGTGGTCGCGATCGAAGGCGCGGCGGGGGATGCCGTGAGCCTGTGCGAAGGCGTGCAGTTCGTCGAGCGAACTGTCGCTGACCAGGTGCGCCCACAGCATGCCGTGGGCAGGCCAGCGCGCATCATCGATCAGGATCGCCACGCTCCCGATCCTAGGCGCGCGCGCTCGCTTTGCCCCTTGCCCCGGCATCCGGTAAAGTAGATCCCTGGTGCGTCACGTCGCGAGGCAGACGTCGACCGGCCGCGTCTCCAACGTGAGCCGTCCTGGCACCAAGACATCATCTTTCCCGAGAGCCGCGCCCGCGTGGACGAGTCTCGCAAAGACAATCGGAGCCGTGCGCTCCCAGACGAAACAGGTGTGAAGTGGTTTACGCAGTTGTGCGCGCCGGTGGCCGGCAGGAGAAGGTCGAGGTCGGCACGATCGTCGTTCTCGACCGTCAGCAGGCGAAGGTCGGCGACACGATCGAGCTGCCCGCGGTGCTCCTGGTCGATGGCGAGGCCGTCACCAGCGATGCGGCCAAGCTCGCGAAGGTCGCGGTGACCGCCGAGGTGCTCGGCGAAGAGCGCGGCCCGAAGATCGTGATCCAGAAGTTCAAGAACAAGACCGGCTACAAGAAGCGCCAGGGGCACCGTCAGGACCTCACGCGCGTCAAGGTCACCGGCATCAAGTAGGCCAGGGAGAGACGCAGAGATGGCACATAAGAAGGGCGCAAGCTCCACCCGTAACGGTCGCGACTCCAACGCCCAGCGACTGGGCGTGAAGCGCTTCGGCGGTCAGACCGTCAACGCCGGCGAGATCATCATCCGCCAGCGCGGCACCCACTTCCACCCCGGCGTGAACGTCGGCCGTGGCGGCGACGACACGCTGTTCGCGCTGTCGGCCGGTGCTGTGCAGTTCGGCACCAAGGGCGGCCGCAAGGTCGTCAACATCGTCGCAGGCGCGGAGTGATCCGCGTTCGCACGCGATAGTTTTACGAGGGGCGGGCTTCGGCCCGCCCCTCGCCGCATTTGCCTGCGACATCCGATTTCCACACAACATCCGGGAGCACCATGGTCACCTTCGTCGACCGAGTGACGCTGCACCTGAGCGCGGGCAAGGGCGGCAACGGATGCGTCTCGGTCCGTCGCGAGAAATTCAAGCCGCTCGCCGGCCCCGACGGCGGCAACGGCGGCAACGGTGGCGACATCGTGCTGGTTGCCGACCCGCAGGAGACGACCCTGCTGTCGTACCATCACTCGCCGCACCGGGCCGGAGGCAACGGCGGCTTCGGCATGGGTGACAACCGCTCGGGCGCGCTGGGCGAGTCGGTCGAGCTGCCGGTTCCGGTGGGCACCGTGGTCAAAGACGTCGACGGCACCGTGCTCACCGACATGATCGAGCCCGGCATGAGATTCATCGCCGCTCCCGGAGGGCGCGGCGGGCTCGGAAACGCTGCCCTGGCCAGCACCAAGCGCAAGGCCCCCGGGTTCGCGCTGCTGGGCACGCCGGGCTGGGAGGGCGACGTCGTCCTCGAGCTGAAGACGGTCGCCGACGTGGCGCTGGTGGGCTTCCCCTCGGCGGGCAAGTCCAGCCTCATCGCCGCGGTGTCTGCGGCGCGGCCGAAGATCGCCGAATACCCGTTCACGACCCTGCACCCCAACCTGGGCGTGGTCGACGCCGGTGATGTGCGCTTCACCATCGCCGACGTTCCCGGGTTGATCGAGGGCGCGAGCGAGGGCAAGGGCCTGGGCCTGGAGTTCTTGCGCCATGTGGAGCGCTGCACCGCTCTCGTGCATGTGCTCGACTGCGCGACGCTGGAGCCCGGGCGAGACCCGCTCACCGACCTTGAGGTCATCCGCGGCGAGCTCGCCGCATATCCGGTGCCCGAGGGGCAGACGCCGCTGCTGGAGCGCCCGCAGCTTGTCGCGCTGAACAAGGTCGACGTGCCCGAGGCGCGGGATCTGGCCGAGCTGGTCCGTCCCGAGCTGGAGGCGCAGGGATACCGCGTCTTCGAGATCTCCACGGTCAGTCACGATGGGCTGCGCCAGCTCACTTTCGCGCTCGGCGACATCATCGCCCGGCACCGCGCGGACCTTGCCGCCCAACCGGCGCCGCCGCGCGTCGTGATTCGCCCCCGCGGCTCCGAGCGCGACTTCGAGGTGCGTGTCGAGGGTGGCACCTACGGCCCGGTGTACCGCATCCTGGGCGCCAAGCCCGAACGCTGGGTCGCGCAGACCGATTTCACGAACGACGAGGCCGTCGGCTTCTTGGCCGACCGTCTGGACAAGCTGGGCGTGGACAACGAGCTGTACAAGGCCGGTGCGATTCCGGGTGCCACGGTCGTCATCGGGCTCGGCGACGGCGTCATCTTCGACTGGCAGCCCGCGCTGACGTCGGCGGCTGAGGTGATGGTCGCTCCGCGCGGCTCCGACCCGCGCTTCGACCTGAATCCGCGCCGCACGACCACCGAGCGGCGTGAGCGTTACCACGAGCGCATGGATGCCAAGGCTGCAGCCCGTGCGGAACTCGAGGCCGAGCGTCTCGCCCGTCGCCAGGACGCGGAGGAGGACGAGCAGTGACCGCGGCACTGCGCGCCGATCTGCCCGCTGCCCGCCGGGTCGTGGTCAAGGTCGGCTCGTCGTCGGTGAGCGGTGAGGCCGCGGCCAACATCCCTGCCTTGGTGAACGCCCTCGCCGCCGCCCACGCGCGCGGCAGCGAGGTCGTGCTCGTCTCATCGGGTGCCATCGCGACGGGTATGCCCTATCTGCAGCTCGACTCGCGCCCCTCCGATCTGGCCACGCAGCAGGCGGCCGCGGCCGTTGGACAGAACGTGCTGATCTATCGCTATCAGGCGGCCCTGCGCGAGTTCGGCATCGTCGCCGGCCAGGTGCTGCTGACCGCCGGCGACCTGGAGAACCGCACCCACCGCTCCAATGCGAAACGCGCGATGGAACGGCTTCTCGGTCTGCGCATCATGCCCATCGTCAACGAGAACGACACCGTGGCCACGCACGAGATCCGCTTCGGCGACAATGATCGGCTCGCCGCGCTGGTGGCACGACTCATCCGGGCCGACGCCCTCGTGCTGCTCAGCGACATCGAGGCCCTCTACACGGCGCCGCCCGAACAGCCGGGCGCCCAGCCCATCGACCATGTCGCGTTCGGGCAGGATCTGGCCGGCTTCGAATTCGGCTCGGTCGTGGTCAACAGCGTCGGCACCGGGGGAGCAGCCACCAAGGTCTCGGCGGCACGGCTGGCCGCGGCATCCGGAATCGGCACGCTGGTCACCCGCGCCGATCTTGTCGCTCCCGCACTGGAGGGGCAGCGCATCGGCACCTGGTTCTCACCCAACCCGGCACCCCCGGATTCGACGCTGACCGGGGCGTTGGCCCTCGCGTCACAATCGGTCGCCGCCGGGGCCGGGCCGAGTGCCACTGGATAGACTGACGCGGTGAGCACCACCGTCGACACCGCCCGCGACCGCATGCAGTTGGCCAAGGACGCGGCACGCACGGTGGGACTTCTCTCCGACAGCGCCAAGCGTGACGCGCTGCTGGCGGTGGCCGATGCCATCGAGGTCGCGGCGGACCGCATCATCGCCGCAAATGGCGACGATCTCGCACACGGCCGCGACAACGGGCTCTCAGAGGGGCTGCAAGACCGACTGCGACTCGATGACGTGCGGGTATCGGCGCTGGCTGCCGCGGTGCGCGAGATCGCTGCCCTGCCCGATCCGGTCGGGCGCGTGCTCGATGAGCGCACGCTGCCCAGCGGCGTGCGCCTGCAGAAGGTCTCGGTGCCCTTCGGCGTCGTCGGCGCGATCTATGAGGCACGGCCCAACGTCACAGTCGACACCACCGCTCTCGCGCTGCGCTCGGGCAACTCCGTCGTGCTGCGCGGGGGCTCGGCCGCGCTGCGGACCAATGCCGTGCTCGTCGCCGTGATCCGCGAGGCGCTGGCCGCCGCCGGCATCGACCCGCAGGCGGTGCAGACCGTCGACGACTTCGGTCGTGACGGGGCGCGCGAGCTGATGCACGCGCGCGGCTTGGTCGACGTGCTGGTGCCGCGGGGGAGCGCGCAGCTCATCGAGACCGTTGTGACCGAGTCATCCGTGCCGGTCATCGAGACCGGCGCCGGCGTCGTGCACATTGTTCTCGACGCCAGTGCGCCGTTGGACTGGGCACGCGACATCATCGTGAACGCGAAGGTGCAGCGACCGAGCGTGTGCAACGCCGTCGAAACGGTGCTGGTGCATCGGGATGCCGCGCCGCGCCTGGTCGGACCGGTCGTGGCCGCGCTGCAAGAGGCCGGCGTCACCGTGCACGGCGATGCCGAGGTCGCATCTCTGGCCGCAGACATCGTGCCGGCGACCGACGAGGACTGGTCGATCGAGCACCTCAGCCTCGACCTGTCGATGCACGTCGTCGACGATCTGGATGCCGCTCTCGCGCACATCCGCACGTACTCGACCCATCACACCGAGTCGATCATCACCGCCGACGATGCGAACGCCGAGCGATTTCTGGCCGAGGTCGACTCGGCCGTGGTCATGGCCAACGCCTCGACGCGCTTCACCGACGGCGGCGAGTTCGGCTTCGGCGCCGAGGTGGGCATCTCGACGCAGAAGCTGCATGCGCGGGGGCCGATGGGCCTTGCCGAGCTGACCAGTACGAAGTGGCTCGCGCGCGGTGCAGGACAGGTAAGGGCATAGCGCTTAGACTGAGAGATGGCGCTGGTCGCGCCTGAAGAACGTGAACGGAGACCCGATGACCTTCGCCTCGCTGATCGCCTTCGCCGCCGAGGAGGCCGAGCATTCCGGCAACGTCATGCTCGAGACGGTGTGGTACCCGATCATCGCCCTCGTCGTGTTCGCCTTCCTCGGTTTCGTGACGCTGTCATACCGCAACGTCTCGAACCGCCACGCGCACAAGGCTGCGGCCTACGCGAAGGAGCACGCGGACGACGCGCCGCAGGCGGGGCACGGCCACTAGGCCCACCGTATGACGGCCACGCGACCCCAGCGCATCGGGGTGATGGGCGGAACCTTCGACCCGATCCACCACGGACACCTCGTCGCGGCATCCGAGGTGGCCGAGTCTTTCGACCTCGATGAGGTCGTGTTCGTGCCCACCGGTCAGCCCTGGCAGAAGAGCGACGTGTCGCCGAGCGAGCATCGCTATCTGATGACGGTCATCGCCACGGCATCCAACCCGCAGTTCACCACGAGCCGCATCGACATCGAACGTTCCGGACCCACCTACACGATCGACACGCTGCGCGAGTTGCGCGCCGAGCGGCCCGACGCCGAGTTCTTCTTCATCACGGGAGCAGATGCCGTAGCGCAAATTCTCAGTTGGAGGGACCATGATGAACTGTGGAATCTCGCGCACTTCGTCGCGGTCTCGAGACCAGGTCATGTCCTGAACACCGACGGCCTCCCGAGCGACGACGTGAGTCAATTGGAGATCCCCGCCCTGGCGATCTCGTCGACCGACTGTCGGCAGCGCGTCCGTGAGGGACACCCTGTGTGGTATCTCGTCCCGGACGGGGTCGTTCAGTACATCGCAAAGCATCATCTTTACCGGAGCAAGGCATGAGCACACCCGATCAGCCGTCGACTCCGCCGCTCACCCGCCGGCAGCTGCGTGAGTTGCGGAACACCGGCGTGACCCCCGTGATCACGCCCGACACCTCGGCCGTGAGCACTCCCGAGACACCGGAGGCCGCCGCTGTCGCGGACGCCGCGCCCGCACCCGAAGCCCCTGCCGCCACCCCCGCGCCCGCTGCCGAACGACCGGCGACACCGCTGCCGCGTGCGGCAGAGCCGGCACCCGTGCACACCGCGCCGGTGCCCGACCAGAACGTCGACCTCGGCGCCACGCCGCTGACCCGTCGCCAGGCACGGCAGCAGGAGCGCATTCGCACCGCGTCGGTGCCGGTGATCACTCCCGACATCGCGGGGGCCGTGATGCCGACCTCGGCGGCCACCGCGACCGGTCTGGCCGAGCGTTCGCCGTGGGCTCCGCCGGTGGACGAAGAACCGGATGCCGCCCCGCAGCCCGTGGTCGAGGCTGTGGCCGAGAGTCGGGCGGTGCCCGAGACACCGGCCACGGCCGAGAGTCCCGCCGTGGCCGAGAGCCACGTCGACGTCGTGCCGGACGCGCCGGCTGAGGCCGAGGAAGAGGCGTCATTCGAGCAGCTGCTCGGCGTACGCGATGACGATGAGGATGCGGCATCCGCACCAGAATCGGTCTCGGCGGCGCCGGAGCGCCCCGTGCTCAACCCCGCGTTCGGTGCGCGCGTGCTCGCCGGTGACACGAAGACACCCGAGCCGGCGACCTCGTTCGAGCAGCTGCTCACGCGCGATACCTCGAGCACCGGTTCGGTGTCGGCACCGCACGCACTCATCATGTCGCAGACCTCGGCCCCGCTGGTGGCACCAATCGCCGGTACCGGCGAGGTGCTCGTGACGGGCACCTTCGCCCTTCCCGAGGGCCTCGGCTCGACCGGGCATGCCGCGGGCACTGCCGATGGCAAAGAGGTCGACGCGATTCTTGTCGACGGCGAACTGCCGGCGCACTCGTCGCCGACCCCGATCGCGGCCAGCGCCGCGGTGAGCACGATCAAATCGAGCGAGGATGTCATTCAGGCTCCCGCACCCGAGAAGGGCGGCAAGCTCATGCTGTCGCTGGCGATCACAGCTGGTGTGCTCGCCCTCGCCCTGGTGGGCGTGCTCGTCTATGCACTGGCATCTGGAGTGATTTCGTGACCGCGACCGCGCAGGGACTTGACATGTTGAAGGTCGCCGCCGTGGCGGCGCAGGCCAAGGGCGGCGAGGAACTCGTCGCCCTCGACGTGTCGGAGCCGCTTCCCCTGGTGGACATCTTCCTCGTCGTCTCCGGACGCAGCGAGCGCAACGTGGCCGCCATCGCCGATGAGATCGAAGACAAGCTTCTCGAGGCCGGCTACAAGCGGTTGCGGCGCGAGGGACGCCGCGAGGCGCGCTGGGTTCTGCTCGACTTCGGCGACCTCGTGGTGCACATCTTCCACGAGCAGGAGCGCGAGTTCTACGGTCTCGAGCGGCTCTGGAAGGACTGCCCGGTGGTGCCGATCGAGCAGGTGCAGCCGGCCGTCGTCGGCTGATCGGTCGATTTCGCCGGTGCTGGAGAATGTAGTAATCTGAACGGGTTGCTTCGAGAGATTCGAAGCGATTCTGGGCCTGTGGCGCAGCTGGTAGCGCACCTGCATGGCATGCAGGGGGTCAGGGGTTCGAGTCCCCTCAGGTCCACCGCACGCACAAGGCTCGAACCCTTGCCAACGGAAACGTTGGTTGAGGTTCGGGCCTTGTGTGCGTCTGCGGCCCAGGTCAGCGCGTTGGCGTTGACCTGTGGATCGAGGAGCATCTCGAAGGGTCGGTTGTGCTCGACGCGCAGCTCGTTGTCTTCGTCGATGAAGACCTTGGTGAAGAACGCCTGATTGCACAGCCGCCGGTTGGTGTCGTCGCACCGGGTGTAGATGTCGGCGCAGTTGGCGAGCAGACCGAGCGCGTCGTCGAGGTGGGAGCGGGCGTCGGCGTAGTCGCCGTAGTGGGCGTCGATGCGGCGGGTCACTTGGTCGAGTTCGGCGACGATGCGGTCCTGTTCGCGCTTGAGCACTGAGAGCGGAATCGCGTCGGCGTAGTGCGCCTGCATGAGGCGGTCCTGCTCGCTTTCGAGCCGGTCGCGGTTGGTGGTGAGGCGTTCCAGTTCCTCGGTTTCGGCGGCCATGAGCCGGTCGAACTCGTGGTGGAGCATCCCCGCGAGCGCGTCCTGCTGGGCGGGCGTGATCTGGACGCGGGTGTAGTAGTCCTCGACGAGTTTCTCGACGTCTTCGATGAGCATCGCCTGGCGTGTGCAGTCGGTGCGCTTGGAGTGCCGGCCGGAGCACACGAAGTAGCAGTAGACGTTGCCGTGGCGGTTCTTCGCGTTGGAGACGATGAGTCGGGAGCCGCACTGGCCGCAGTGGATGGTGCCTTTGAGGTAGTGGCCGTGGACTTGGGTTGCCTCGACGGCGCACTGGTGCGCGGTGAGCACGGACTGGACCTGGTACCAGACCTCGGCGGGCACGAGCGCCGGGTGGTTGCCCTTGTAGCGGGTGCCTCGGTAGACGACATCGCCCTTGTAGTACGGGTTGGTCAGGAGGCGGTGGATGGTGGACACGGCCAGCGGCTTCGCCGGCCTCTTCGGCGTGGGCAGACTGCGCAGCCCCCGCGAGGTGAGTTCGTCGTGGAGTTGGCTGACGCTCCAGTTGCCCGAGGCGTAGGCCTTGAACGCCCATTCGATCATCGGTGCGCGCTCAGGATCGAGCTCGATGGTGCGGACTTCGCGCCCGAGCTCGTCGCGCTTGCGGACGTTCAGATACCCGATGGGTGCGCGCCCGTTCGTGCCGCCACCGATGGCCTTCTGCGTCATGCCCTTGGCGACCTCGGTGGCGAGGTTGCGGGAGTAGAACTCGGCGATGGTGGACATGATTCCGTGCAGCAGCATCCCCGAAGGAGTCTCGTCGATGTTCTCCGACGCGGACACGAGCATCACCCCGCACTGTTGGAGTGCGAGGTGGATGCTCACATCGTCGGCGCGGTTGCGGGCGAGCCGGTCGACCTTGTGAACGATGCAGTACGCGACCTTATTGGCCTTGACGTACTGGATCATCCGCATCAGCTCGGGCCGGTCGGACGACTTGGCTGAGGCTCCCGCGTCCACGAACTCCTCGACGATGCCGGCGCCGAGCTGTTCGGCCTTGCGCCTGGTCGCTTCGCGCTGGGCCGGGATCGAGAAGCCTTCGTCGGTGCCGCCCTTCTCTGCCTGCTCGCGGGTCGAGACTCGCAGGTAGGACACGGCGGCAGCCGCAGTCTTGGGCGGGTCGATGAGGCTGGCTGCCGGATCGTCGGCAATGGTGGTCATCGGGGGCTCACTCTCACGCGGTTCGACCCTCGCGCTCCCACTGTTGGTGGGAGGGGTGTTGATCGTGAGAGCAGCCGGTGAAGGCTGTAGGGCGAGACCCGATGGTCTCGGTGCGTGTTGCCCGCCGAACGGCGGGGTTTAGGCCACAACACCCCGCATCGCGAGGCTTGCAGGTTTCATTCTACCGGGCGGCTTCAGAGGCGGCCAGGCCATCGGGAGCCGCCTGGTAGGTGTCGGGCACCCGCACGGCTTCACGGGCCGCGCGGCTCTCGCCGGTCTCCTGCAACGTCAGCCGGATGAGAACCTCGGCGAGCTTGTGCAGGTCGGCGCGCTCGCGGTGGACGGCCCGGACGGAAAACGACCGCTCCTCGTACGGGCGACGGTCGGTCTTCTTGGCATAGCGGCTCATCGCTCTACGGAGCTTCATCGTCGGCCAGGTTGGCGTAGAACTCGTCTTCGGCCTCCTGGCGCTTGCGGACTTGGGCGATGACGAACTCGACGAACTCGGTGTCGCGGTCGGTGAAGGTGAAGTCCTGGATGGTGGGCGCTGAGTCTTCACCGGGCCATGCAGCTTGCCGGGTCGGTCGGTCGCGGTCGCCACGGGTGCCGCAGGCGGTGACCCAGTAGCGAAGGCGTTCGCGCGCGTCGGCGAAGTCGCGGTGCCAGCCGAGCGGCGCGGATGCGTTCTGATCGGGGTCGTAGGCCGCGAGCCAGTGCAGGTGCAGTGCCGATAGCTCCCAGACCATCTCCGGGTGGTGGTGCCAGAACGGTGGCACTACCGCGACGGTGAGGCCGTAGGTGCGGCGCAGCCAGTCAACCCATCGGTTCAGCGCGAGCCATTCCTGCTCCAGCTCGTGTGCCGTCAGCAGGTTCCAGTTCACGGGGTGCGGCGGTTCGGGCATGTCCGAGTTGGTGACGCGGGGCGGGCCGTCGAAGACGTCCGGCTCATCCATCTCATGCTGATCGTTCATGGTGCTGTAGCTCCCGAGCTCACATGCTGACCGGGGCGTGCGCCGCGGTCGCTGCTCGCTGCGTCGGCTCGTACGTTGCTGCGTCCCGCCCGACTCCATTGCGCGGCGTGCGATCCACCTGGTAGCGGGTTCGCGCGGCGTCGTGGCCGATCTTCTTGGCGACGAACTCTTCGCCCTCGATTGCCTGACCGTTGCGCTCGTAGTTGACCGGTCGCGTGTAGCCCTCGGCGACGAAGTTGTCGCCCTGGGCGAAGTTCGCGTGCGCGTGCTCAGCGGAACGCCCGAACATCACCAGGTGGTGGTAGGTCGTCTCGGTCTGCGTGAACGAGCCGTCGTCCTCGCGGCGGAAGTGCTCCTTGCCGATACGGGCGAAGAACCTGGCGTCTCCCTTTGCCGTCTCGGTGAGCAACGGCTCCGAAGCGATGAAGCCTGACAGCGATTCCTGGGTGTGAATGGCCATGATGGCCTCCTCCTGATTCGGGCGACCAGCTGCGTGTGGGTCGCTCTGTCAGGCAGGTGCACTGGAGCTTCCAAGCGTCGTCAGGAGGCGGGGCGGTGGCGCAGAAGCGCTTCGAGTTCGTCGCGGTCAGTGCGGAGCTGCGCTGCGTCGGGGCGGGTCGGCCAGGCGCGTAGGTCGGTGACGATGGGCGGTGCAGAGCGCAGCATCGTGATGCCGGTGCCGAACGGCAGTGTTCGGATGCGGTCTGGCGGCAGGATCGGGACGCGGCGGATCGAGCGCTGATTCGAGCGGGTGCCGTGGTCGCCGAGGGTCACGCTGTCGGTGTACTCGTCGCGCTCTCCGATGAGCGTGGAGAGGTCTTGGAGGTCACGGCTGTTGGATGCGCCGCCGAGGATGATCTTGACGATGCTGGCGTCCCAGATCGCGCCGGCCTGATGCTCACTCCACCTGTCGCGAGCCTGGGCGAGGGACTGCAAGACCGGCATGGTCGTGATCCCGGTGCCGCCACCTTCGGCCATGAGCGTCGGCAGTGACGGCAGCGGCGCGAGGTTTCCGATCTCGTCGAGCGCGAGCAACAGCGGCGGGTCGAGCCGGGCTCCCGGTGAGCGTGCCGCGAGTCGGCGGGCGGTTTCGATGAGGTCTTCGACGAACGCCGCGACCAGCGACGCGGAGGCTCCCGCTCCGGCACCGGTGGCGAGCAGGTAAAGGGTGCCTTGTTCGGTGAGGAAGGTCTCGGGGTCGAAGTGTTCGTGCGGTCCTGGCGTGACAGCATCGAGCACGCGCGGGTCGGCGAGGGCTGCGAGCGCGAGGGAGACGCCTTGCCAGATGCTGTCGCGGGTCTTGGGGTCGGCGTCGATCATCGCGGCTAGCGAGTCGTCCCAGCCCATCGCGGCGTTCGGGTGCGAGTTGAGGATCGCGACGGCCTCCGACGCCGCGCTGGGATCAAGAGTCCACCTGAACAGCTCGGCCGGCTGGCGGCCGTCGAGCGCGGCAGCGTGCAGCAGGCTCTGGAGTGCTGTGCGGGTCTTGCCCTCCCAGAACCCGCCGGACTCGACCCCGCCAGCACTGAGGCCTGTGGCGGCGGCGAGGCCGTTGGCGCGGATCATCGCGGTCAGCGGGTCGTCGCACCCGCGAATGGGCGACCAGCGCAGCCCGGCGGGGATGCCCTCGGCGAGGTGTTGGGGGTCGAACACGGCGACCGGCCCGCCCTTGCGGCGTCGGTCGCGGAGGGTCGCGGTGAGGTTATCGGGCCTGGTGCTGGTGGTGACGACCGCTCCGGGTGCGTCGAGGATCGCGTTGATGACGACATGCAGGCCCTTGCCTGAGCGGGGCGGGCCGATCAGCAGGATCGAGTCTTCGACCGATGCCCAGACCTTCGTTCCACGACTGGCACCGAGCAGGTAGCCGACATCCTGCAGTGCTGGCGACTCCAAGGAGGGCCGCAGCGTGGCCGCGCGGTGAAGCAGTGCTTTCGCGGATGCGGCGGTCTTGACCTCGTGGCTGGTCGCGATCCCCGCGAGCCGGTGCGGGTCGGTCTCTGTCTTCCGCGTGTGGCGGCGCAGCACGATCCACACCCAGACGATCCCGGCAGCGAGTCCGCCGAGCAGTGCCGTGCTGACAAGCCAGTAGACGACTGGATTGAGCCCGTCGGCACCGAGCGCGGTCGCTGGATCGCCGGGGTTGAACAGTACGGCGAGCCCCGCCGCTGCGCCGGCGTCGGGCTGGGCTGTGCCGGTGAGGAACGCGGCGACGCTGCCGGCTGCGCGGAGGGCGAGAGCGATGCCGAACATGCCGATCAGGCCGATGAGGGCGGCGTTGGTGAGTTCGTCGCCCATGCCCGCGGCTTGCCGCTGGTTCATGTCAGCCGCCGCACCGCGAGCGTGCCCGAGATACGTCCGAACAGGATCACCTCGTGTGTGCCGTCGGGTAGGTCGTCGAGGTCGATGAGCGTCCGGGTTTCGCCGGTTCCGGTGGCGTCGGTGTGGGCGACGATCGTCGCGACGGCGACATCCTCGCCGGGGACGAACCCGCCCGCGGTGACCTCGGCCAAGCGCGGCATCCGTCGGGCGTGGCGACTCCGACGAGTCTCCGGCACCGGGTTCTCGGTCGGTGCCGCTGCGCGTCGGGGCTTGCGGGTGCGGAGGATGTCGGTGAAGACGCTGCCGTCGTTCTCGCGGACCTCGACCCGGACTGCGATGGCGCGGTCCTTGGTGATGGCATCCATGAGCGGCCCGAACGTCGCCCGCGTCCAAGCGCTCCCGTCCGGCGACGCGAACGGTGTCCCATCGACCATCGCGGCGAGGGTGCCGTCTTCGGCGACGGTCACGAGGACATGCGGCAGCTCGACGGGAGCCGTGTTCTCGTCGTCGGTCGTGGTGGATCGGCGTGGGCCATTGAGGTTCATCGGTGGCCTCCGGCTGCACGGCTGCTGGTGTCGAATAGTGCGAGTTCGTCGGGGTGGAGTTGGTGTTGGCAGACGAAGCTTCTGGCCTTGATCCGCCATAGGCCTTGTCCGACGCCGAGGTTTGGCAAGAGCTGCTGCTCGGTGCCGGTCAGGCCGAGAGCGGTAGCGGTCGGTCCGAGTTGGTCGGACTCCTGCCGGTACACGATCCGCGTCTCGGCGTTCGCAAGCAGTGAGTTGGCCAGCGAGCGCATGGCGGAGCCCTGGTCGCCCACGTTGTCGAGGTCGGTGAGCTTGTGGAAGATCAGCATGTTCGCGATCCCGTAGTGCCTGGCGAGTCGCCAGTGCGCATCCATCCGCCGCAACAGAGCCGGGTGGGACATGAGCCGCCAGGCCTCGTCGTAGATCACCCACCGCTGCCCACCGTTCGGGTCGAGCAGCGCAGACTCCATCCACGCCGACGAGCACGTCATCAACACCGAAATGAGCGTCGAGTTCTCGGTGACCCGCGAGAGATCGAGCGAGATCATCGGCAACGACGGATCGAACGCGACCGTCGAAGGCCCATCGAACAGCCCGGCCAGGTCACCGGCCACGAGGCGGCGCAGCGCATGGCCGACAAGCCTGCCGTCCTCGGCCAACCTGCCGTCGGCATCCGCACTCGGGGCGAGGATGCGATCAACGACCATCGGCAGGATCGGCACGTCGTTCTCCCGCACCGTCTGAGTCAGGGCGATGTCGATCGCGGTGTGCTCCAACGGCGACAAGCCGCGCGCGAGCACGGTCTCCGCGAGGGCGCCGATCAGGTCACGGCGTCGCGCAGCGACGGTCGAGGCCCACTGCTCATCCGAGAGTCCGCTGGGCCGGTGGCCTTCGTCGAGTGGATTCAGGCGAGTGTTGAGTCCGTGGCCGAGGACGATGGCGCGTCCGCCGACGGCGTTGGCGACGGCGGTGTGTTCGCCCTTTGGATCGCCGGGAACGTACACGCGCCGCCCGAACGGTAGCGACCGCGTGTAGAGGGACTTGGCCAGCGATGACTTGCCGGAGCCGACGATCCCGGCCAGCACCACGTTGGGTGCGGTGATGATGCCGCGTGCGTAGAGCACCCACGGGTCGTAGACGAAGCTCCCGCCCGAGTAGAGGTCTTGGCCGACGAACACGCCGTCGGCGCCGAGACCGCCCTCGGCGACGAACGGGTACGCGCCCGCCAGTGTCGCCGACGTGTCCTGATGCCGCGTCAGATGAAACCGACCTGGGGTGCGCAGCCGCGCAGCACCGGACTCGCCCGCCTTCGGCAGGTAGATCGTCGCGCGGCGCTCGGCGCGCTCCTGCTCAGCCTTCGCCTTCGCGGCGGCGATCGCGGTCCTGTGCTGCTCGGCGTGGAGCCTCGCCTCGGCCTTGCGGCGCTGCTTGCGGAGCTTGCGCCGCTCCTTCGACGGTGCCACCAGAACGGCAGTGTGCAGCCGCGCGCGATCCTCGGTCACCGCACCAGCCCCCGCGCCTGCTTGACCGCCGTGATCTTGGCCGGCTCGAACCACGACCCGTCTCGCTTCGGCGCGGGCAGGTCGGCCCGCTCTGGGGCGCCCGGCGACGAGTACGACACCAGCAGTTCCGGCCCACCCTGCACCGGCTCGGGCTCGATCTGTTCGGCGGCCTGGGTCTCTGCCTCCGGTTCGGTGTAGCGGCGCAGCAACGAGAGGTAGCCGACGTGCGGGTTGACGACCAGCGCGTAGTCGCCCGAGAGCGCCACCCGGTCGTTTGTTCCCTCGCCGGGCTCGTCGTAGACGTATCCGTTCTCCAGCGCGGCCTGCGTGGTCTCGTCGCCGTAGTCCCACTGCGCGAGGAAGTCCACCGCATCGACATGGCCCAGCTCGCCGAGGATGCGCAATGGCCGGTCGGCCTCTTCGCCCTGGAGGAACACCACGCTGACCCACCGCGACGGCGCGGCCTCCTCGACGGCGGGCTCGGGATGCCAAGCGATCCGCCCCGCAGCGATGAACCCCTCCGCGAGCCGGTCATACGCCCGGTCGACGAGACTCGCGGCCTGACGCAACTCCTCCGCAGTGGCGAGCGCGTCCCGCACTCCTGCCTCGTGGCTGCCGGCGTCGTTGAAGGCGTGCGCGGCCTTGCGCTCGTGAACATCAGCGATCTGGTCGAGCGCCTGCCGCAGCGACCGCATCCCCGAGGACAGGTCACCGATAACCCCATACATCTCGGCTGGCTGATCGAACCCCCGGCTCGCGTGAGTGAGTCCGCGCAAGGCTTCGGACGCCTCAGCGGCATCGGCAGTCGAATCGAAGAACGTGGGCATGGTCTGCCTCCTCGCAAGTCGTGTGACCAGGAGGTGTGCTGCGATGACCCAGGCGCTGTCGAAGGCGGCTGACATACTTGATGGAGGCGTCGGAGGGAGGCACGAGGCAGTCACCGGCGAGAAGGAGAGCCACATGGACGACCCGCGCGACGAGTCCGGTAATGATGACGCCGTTGGCAGGCAGACCGCAGAGGATGGTCAGGTCAGGTCCGACGCGCTTGAGCTCGCAGCGTCCACGACCCTCGTCGAGGTGACGCCAGGCGTCGCAGTCGTATTCGGCGAAGTCCCCGCCGGTCTTGAACTCATCAGCCTTGACATGGTGCCGTCCTTCGACCGCGCTCAGCTCTCCACCGCTCTCGGCTCCTTCGGCAACGCAGGCACGATCGTCGGGAACGTCGCAGAGGCTGTATCGAGCGCGCAAGGCCTCTTCCGCGTCAACGATGCGACGCTGTCTCTGTTGAAGAGCGGCGGTCAGATGGCAGCAAAGGACGGCGCCAAGCTCGGGGCGATCTTCAAGAACGGTGAACTGGTCGCCCAGGCGCGATTCATCCCAGCCTCCATGACGGCCGCCACGGCGATCGCAGCTATCGGCCCGGCCGTCGCCATGATCGCGCTCCAAATGCAGCTCGGCGAGATTTCCGGCCTCGTCCGCTCCAACATCCAGCTCACGACGCAGACGCTCAAGGCCATCCGAAACGAGCAATGGGCAGAGCTTGAAGGGCTGGCGGAGTCCGTCGATGAGGCAGTCAAGGAGACCCGCGAACTCGACGCCATCACAGACTCTGTCTGGGAGCCCATCGCTCCCAGCGGTCCCAACATCCGCAAGCAATTGAAGCTATACCGCAAGAACGTGGCAGGCCATGTCCAGGAACTCGGGAAGTTGGACGGTCGCGCTCGCCGCCAGTACCTCGAATCCAACGCCGAAGCAATCGTCTTCGATACCTACGCGCTTCTCAGCTCACTCAAGACCCACGCGGAGTACCAGGCTGTCCGGGCCGCCCTCGCCAGAACACGAAGCACCAACGACGAGAGCGAAGCGCAGCTCTTCGACCGGATCGCCCGGAACACTCCCGTCGAGATCGACGAGTCGCTCTCCGAAATCCGATCGCTGACCGAGTCGCTCGTCCGCGAGTTGCGGATCATCGCCGAACTCCCCGGCCGCGCCACCGTGCCTCTCACGAAGAAGCGAAAAGACGCCAAGGCTTCTCAACTCACTTGCAGGCAGCTCCTCGAAGCGATCGACCCTTTGGCCAACATGCTCCAGCCAGCAGTCGAGATGCCAGCAGTACCAGCGGCGGTATGCGCACCCGAAGGGCTTGAACTCGATCCGTATCTGCATATCCTTCGGTGGTTCCTTGAGGATGGCGAGACGCTTCGCAGCGTGGCCTTCCCATACGAAATGGGAACTCACAACTTCGCTGGCGTCGTGCCGGCCATTCTCGCCAGAAGGGTTGATGCGACCTGGGATGCGCTCGCGCCAGGAAGAGCCAGTGCCATCGTTGAGAAGTTCGCGTCGAGCACGTTCGTAGCGGTGACTGACCGACGGATCGTCACCGCTAACCCAGGGAACCTCCTAAAGCGAGGCGAACTCGGCCCGATCTACTCCCTGGATGACGTGCGGAATGTACGCGGTCGCTCGCACCGCGGAGCGGGCGTCCGACCCACTATCGACGTGGCCACAGAGGAGCGCGACCTGCATTGGATGTTCCCCGACGCCGCGGAGCACGAGGACATCGACAGCCTGGCGGCGGCTCTCTCCGAAAGAACGCCCCACGCCGTTTCGGCCCCGACAGCGATTGAAGGACTTGCCACAGCAGACTCCGCCATCGACGCCTAGAGATTGCGCGAGTGCAGGCATGAGTGAGCAGGAAGGCTTCCGGCCGACGGGTGGGCGGGCAAAGAGCGGCAAGTGCGCGCTGTGCGGGGCCCGGGCAAGACTCACCAAGGCACACGTGCCACCGAGAGCTGCATTCAACAATGGGAGCTTCTCTTGGGGCGGCACGACAGCAGGCAACCGACTTGCCCACGGGCGTCCACGACTCGGTGGCGCCAGCCTGTATGCGCATTGCGAACCTTGCCGGGCAGCCACATCCCCTTGGGATGACGAGTACATTCGGTGGGCCTACACCTTCGCAGGCAACCTGCTCCACTCCCAATGGAAGGGCGAGCGGACTCATATTGAAGGAAAGCTCAACGAGGTTCGCCCGGGCCGATTCATCCGCTCCGCGCTCGCGGGCATGACAGCGCTGACTCCGAAACTCATCGATTCACACCCTGACCTGGTCGGGGCCGTGCGGCATGGAGTCGCAGCCCCAGCGCCAGAGGGCATCCGGCTCTTGGCGGCGATCGCGCCGGACGGAGCGGCGGCGGTCCTTGAGGGAGCACACGAGGGCTTGGCCGTAAAGCTGTCGCGGGATGGTGGAAGGGACGATGAATGGACGACAACCACCACACCGACAATCTCTGCCGTGATTCACTTCCCTCCGTTCAGCTTGCTGCTCGCGGATCGCCAGCTGGTGAGCGCTTTGCCACATGCCGACTGCACGGACTGGCTTAGAACTCGGGGTCGACGACCTCGCAGACGTGTCCCTGGTGCTTCCCGTGGTCGATCTGCCACGAACCCCAGACGCGCCGGTTCCTGTTTCGATGCTTCGGTTCATCGAGGCGCGAGCCTGATCCACTGCCGGAGCAAGGGTCGGGTCACGCCGCGGCGGTGGCGGTTGACTTAGACCCGGCGGCAGAGCGGGAGCGCGGCGGCGGTGAACGCGGCGGCTTGCTGTCCGACGAGGAGCCGGGTCTCACAGGATGCCTGGATCGCGGCTTGCTCGATGGCGGCAACGGCTGCGTCGAGTTCTTCGACGGTGGGTGCGGAGACGGCGATGAGGCCGGTGTAGCGAAGGATGCCGTGTCCGGCGGTGAGGTCGGCTTCTTGTTGGAGCACGTCGTGGTACTCGGCGGTCTGGGAGGCATCTTCGATCTGGCCGATCTTCGCGCGCTGGGCCTGGTCGGAGATGTGCTCGACCTTCTTCTTGCGGATGTCGCGAGCGGCAGCATCGGAGCGCATCGGGGTGCAGATCAGCGAGAACGATCGCTGGATGCCAGTGGACAGCAACACCGGCGACAGGAACCCCGGATACACCAGCGACCGCGGCCACTCGCTGACCCAGAGCACCGCATGGTGAGCGGAGTCGGTGCGCAACCTGCCCCAGGTCTCGGTGACGGCAACCGGCCCCGCAGTCGCAAGCGACTGGCCGAGCCTCCCGTGGCGTTCCAGCGTGGCGGCGATGGCGGGGTCGTAGGCCGAGCGCAGCATCACCGCGATCTGCCCCGGTGTCAGCCACCCGGACGGCGAGAGGTCGGCGGAGCGGAGCGCGGCGACGATGGTGTTCATCTCCTGGCGCAGCACGGCGGCGGCACCGCGTATCCCGCCGCCAGCGGTCCTGATCTGACGGGCACTGGTCTTCATGTCCAGTGACAGCGAGAGCGTGGTGGCGTGTCGTTCGCCGGCGGGTCCGGCGCGGTCGATGAGTTCGGCGTAGGTGTCGGCCGCCCACGAGCCGTCCGGGGTGCCGTGGGTGGCCCACCATTCGGCCAGTCCGGTGCCGGAGTCCGGGAGGGTGCGTTCGAGGACTTGCAGCGTCGCGATCCGCCCGGAACGGCAGACGGTGGCCAGGACGCGGCCCCAGGAGCTGACGCGGCGTTCCTGCTCGCCGGGATCGAGGAGCACGAACGCGGGATGGGTGACCTCGCACACGACGGTCAAGGTGGCGGCGTGGGGGTCGTGGATCATGCCGGCGCTGGTGTCGGGGTCGGTGTACTCGCGCAGTCGCGCCATGTCGCCGGGCAGTGCGAGGGTGCCGACGGGGCGCGGGACGACGATCCTGAGCCGGTACAGCAGTTGGCCGCCGGTGGTGCGCCACAGCCACCAGCAGGCGATGGGTAGCCACTCCACGATGGGACGGCCTGCGATGGGTATCCAGGTCAGGGCTGCGGCGAGTACCCAGATGGGCGCGGTGTAGGCGAGGAGCATCCCGCCGCCGGCGTAGAACGCGCCGATGAGCGTGGCTCCGCCGATGGCAAGCGTGATGAGCTGGGTCAGCGACAGGCCGAGAAGGACACCACGGCGGGTGAGGCGGGAGAACTTCACCGGCACGAGTTCGCCCGCGGTCGGGTGGTCGTGGTTCGTGCTGCTCATCGTCTACTCCTTCGGTGAGCGTGGCGCGGGCGCAGGGGGCTGCTTCGGCCGCGGTGACGGGTCGGTGCTCGGCGGTCGTGGTGCCAGGCTCGACGGCGGTGCCGCAGGTGAGGCTGCGGGCGGTGGCAGTGTCTGCGCGGCGGCGTCGGCGGCGTGCTCGCCCTGGGCACCCAGCGCGGTTCCGGCCTTCGGCCCGGCGGTCGCGGCACTCTTGGCGACACTCGCTCCGATCACCACCCCTGCTGCCACGGGACCTGCTGCGGCTGCACTGCTCCCGCCTGCTGCTGCTCCACCACCGGCGGCGCCTCCGCCGCTCGCGGCGGGTGCCGGCGCTGGGGTCTTCGGCGGTGGCGGTGTGCTACTTCCTCCACCGGAGCCTCCGCCCGCGTTCCCGCCGCTGCTGGTTCCGTCGAGTACCTTCTTCGGGTCACCGCCACCTTGCGGCTTGGTCGGGACCGGGATTGGCCGGTTGAGTGCGCTCTTGGCGTCCTGCTCGGAGCCGATTGCGTGGTACATGTCGAACCCGACGAACGCGATGAACTTGTAGGTGAGATAGGGCGCGAATGCGGCCATCGCCATCAGCACGATCCCCGCGATGGGATCGCTGACCGAGGCGAGGTCAGCATCGATCGGTGCAGAGACCTGGGTGATCGCGACGAGGAACATCACGACGAGCACGAGCTTGGAACAGATCAGCGCGACGACGAACATCGCCCACTTCCCGATCCACCCCCGCGAGGCATCCCAGGATGCGCCGCTGAACGCGAGCGGCGCGAACACGACCGCCACCAGCAAGAGAGCTTTCCTGACGAGGAGGGACAGCCACACAATCGCGGCGGCGGTGATCGCAAGCCCGGCCATGAAGATCGTGATGATCGCACCGACGCCGGGAGCGGCGATATTGATGCCGACCAGCCCTGCGGCGAGGAGGGCGATCTTGTCGCCCATCGACTCAGTGGTCTCGCCGGCTGCCTGCACGATCCCGATGCACAACTGATCGATCACTTCCAGCAGCAGCGCCGTGAGCGTGATGACCACGAACGACCCGAGGACCGACTTCGCCAGCCCCAGGGCGGCGCGGGTGAGGGCGGTGGGGTCGCGGCGGATCAGACCGGTAATGAGTTGGAGGCAGAAGAAGATCAGCATCACGAAGACCGCGATGCCGAACAGCAGGTTGTAGACGGCGATGTAGCCGGGCTTGGTGACATCCACCAGGGTCGTGGTGTCGAAGACCGACCAGACCGCCTCGAACAGCCACCCGGCGGCGGCGCCCATCGCCTGGGCGAGCCAGTCGAACGGGGCCGCGACCAGAGACGCGGCTCCTTCGCCGACGGCATCGCAGACCGAGGAGATCACGGGAACATCGCACACGCCCATCACGAACACCAGCACTCTCGACGACAGGGTGGGTCAGACGGACTGGCCGACGTTCCAGAAGAAGTTGATGAGCGTCACGCTCGAGCCGCAGATCACCGCCGCGCCACAGGAGACGAGGACGCCGACCTTCCCGCGCGAGGCGAGGTGCGGGTTCGACGAGTTCGCGCCGAAGCCCCACACGATCGCGGACACGATCAGCGCGAGCACGCTGAGGATCAGGCCGATGGTCATCACCGCGCCGACGATGGTGCGCAGCTGGTTGATCCCCGGCAGGCCGTTGGTGTTGGGGTCGATGTTGATGTCCATCGGCACCAGCAGCGGCGCGGACATGACGTTGGCGAGCAGATCGAACACGGAAGGTCTCCTTGGCGACAGGCGGCCCGCCCACGGAATCGCAGACGGGGTACACGCGACAGGTGCGCGCTCGTCGCCGTCCCCGTCGGTGGCCGCCCGTAGCTTTGGAGTATCTGTGCGTCGCTCGCCCGCACGGGACCGCCGGACGAGAGGTGCAAGGAACATGAGTCAGTACGGGGTGGATTACCTCCAGCGATTGCGTGCCGCTGTTGAGAAGTTCGAGGAAGCGTTCGACGCCTGGATGAGCACTCAGGTTGAGTCGGATCACATGTCGGCGCGCGGCCTCTTTCCTACTGTGTGGACAAAGGAAGGCCAGGATCAGAGCGAGGTTCAACGGCTCGAACTCGGTGTCGCGGAGGCTGCTGGCCTGGCGGCGAGCGCTGTGTCAGTGACCGGCGCCTACATTGGGATCGCTGGTCTCGGGGCGATCGACCCGATCTCCAACTGGTCATTCATGTCTGCACCCAAGGCCCCCATCGCGCCTCGGGATATTCGGACTACGACCGCCAACGTCAAGGGCAGGCTCGACGCGATGATCGTCGACACCAAGTCACGTACGGACTCTGACCTTCCGACCTTCGCTCCCGCACAGTTTCACCCCGTGGTCTGGGCTGGTGCTTCCGCCCATTGGACGACGCATCAGTACCGAGTGGCAGTTCGTGAAGCGGCCGAAGGCCTCACGGTCCACTGGAAGGAACGTCTCGGCCGGAACGATGTCGATGACACGGTCTTCTGGCAGCAGACGTTATCGCCGGGCGCTCCTGAACCGGGCAAGCCGAAGCTCACCTGGCCGGGAGGGTCGGATGACAAGACGGTGAAGAGCATGCGCGGTGGTCTTGAACCGCTCGCTAAGGCCCTCAACGCCCTGGCCACTGGTCTGAACCTCACGGTCCGCAACGTGACGACCCACACACGCACCGAACTGTCCGAGCAGGAAGCGATGGAGCGCCTCGCGGCATACAGCTACCTCGCGCGCCTGCTCGACCAGTGCGAGACAGCGAGCGCCGACGCGGAGGAATCGGACCGATGACCGCGACGCCGCAACTACAAACTTGAACCGACTGTGAGGAGCCAGTTCATCCATGCCACGCCGCCTCCGGCGAGGACGGCCGCGCCGACGGCGACGAGCACACCGATTCGGCCTTTGCTGGCGGTGGCGTAGTTACCGTGGGCGGTCGCGATGGCCCAGACGATTGCGGAGACGATCAGCATGAGGACGGCGACGATGAGGACGAACGTCAGGAGCGCGCCGACGACGGCGCGGAGGTCGCCGATGCCGCCGAGTCCGTCGAAGTCGGGGAAGACACCCATCGCCGGTCACCCTGCCTTGACGGTGACGTGGAGGTGGTCGTAGTGGCCTCCGGTGATGGAGGCGGGGTCGTGCATACCGCCTCCGTTGTAGGGTCGCCAGCCGTCGGCGTCGCGTGCGACGGACCAGATTTGGCCTTGCCAGATCAGGTACTCGACGCCGAGCACGTCGGCGTTGTCCTTCATCCAGTTGGTGACCTTCCAGCCGGCGTCGAGCTGGGCCGGGGTGGGGCGCTGGCCGATGCGGTTGCCGAAGGTGATGTCGCACGCTCTGCCGAGGGGATGCTCGGACTTGGTGCCGGGGCGCGGTGAGTAGCAGCCCCAGCCGGTGTCGGGGAACGCGGCGAGGGTCTGCTGGTAGAGGTGCAGCATGCGGGCGGTGATCTTGCCCGAGCTGGTGGGATCGCCGACGAGCCGGTCGGGGTCTCCATCGACGCCGGTCGGCGTGCCCGCAGTGGTGGTGTTGCAGGCGGTGGGTGATCCGCTGGTCGCTGTCGGCAGGTTCGCGGCCCTGCGCTCGTTGAGCCAGGCGGCGGCGTCGATGGCCTCACCGTTCGTGCCACCGGGCCGGACCTCGAAGTGCAGATGCGCACCGGTGCTCATGCCCGAGGAGCCGACATCGCCGATGTGCTGCCCCGCGCTCACCCGGTCGCCGGGACGGACGTGGATGCCGCTCTGCCACATATGGGCGTATGCCGTGGCGACGGTCTTGCCGTCGATGGTGTGCTCGATGACGATGAGACCGCCGTACCCGCCTGAGAACTCCGCGACGGTGACTGTGCCGTCCGCGGTGGCGAGGATCGGGGTGCCGTCGGGCGCGGCGAAATCGGTGCCGGTGTGCATCTTCCGTTCGCCCGTGATCGGGTGCACCCGCATCCCGAACGGCGAGGTCAGCACCCAGGTGCCCTCGGGTAGCGGGAACACCACCCGCAATGACGAGACCGCCGGCCCACCCATGCCGCGAACCGGAGTGCTGCCGCCGCTGGTGAGGGCGGCGAGGATGCTGTCGGCGACGGGCGCGTAGTTGCGGTATCGGTCGGGGTAGGCAGAGACCTCGACGGCTTGGGCGGCTTCGCCGGGGTCCATCTGTTGCCAGCCGGGGATGTCGAGCAGGCCGCGCGGTGAGGGGTAGTTCGGTCCGGTCGGTCCGCCGAAGAACGCTCGCGCCTGATAGTTCGGGTCCATCAGTTCGGCGACCGAACCCCAGCCCGATTGCGGGCGCATCTGGAACAGGCCGAGGGAGTCGTGGTCGCCGCCGTTGCCGTCGTTGGGGTAGTTCGCCGACTCGGGGTGGGCGCTCGTGTTGGTGAGCATCCGTAGCGTGGACTCGGTGAGCGCGGCCATCAGCGCGATCTTGATTCCAGGCTTGCCCACGTCGGTGATGCCGTTGCCGACGGCGATGATCGTTGCCGCGTGCGTGAGCTGCTGACGGTTCAGAGTGAAGGTCTCGCCGTTCGCGGTGGTCACGGTGAGCGAGTCCGGGATCGGGCCGAGGTTCACGGTCCCGGCAGGGGTGGCGCAGTAGGCGGCAGCGGGGTTCATCAGCACCCCGATCCCGAGGAGTGCTGCGGTGGGGGCGAAGAACAGCAGCGCCAGGGCTGCGATGGCGGCTTTGCGGAACACGACTACACCCCCTTCAGCGCAGCGGGTTGTCGAGCTGGGACAGCCGCAGCAGGTGGCAGGTCGGGTAGGTCGGTGCGCAGACGACGAACACGGTGAACGCGACCGGATGCTCGCTGGTGACCGGCTGGCCGTTCCAGACCCCGGCACGGTGGCGGGTGCCCTCGATCGTGACGGCTGTAGTTCCGGCCGCGAGCTGCTCTGGCTGGGCCTGCGCGACGGCGTCGGCCCAGGCGTCGGGGATGTAGGCGGTGTCGATGGTGAGGTGCTGGCGGGTGGCGTACTGGCGCAGCTCGATCCAGGCGTCGCGGGTCGGCAGGTACGCGGCCACGTCGGAGGCGAGCCCGGCTTGCTCGTCTCCGCTGGGGTCACCGACCGCGAGGATCGCTGAGGTGTAGTCCAGCGGCCACAGCCCCGAGGCCGTGTCCCACGCGAACAGCGTGGACGCGACGCCCTGAGCGAAGGTCTCGGGATTGGCCGAACGCGGAACCGCTGGAACCCGTGGTGGCTGGGGCGTGCTCGGTGCCACGGTCGGCGGTGCCGTCGTGGCCGGGCCGGACTCCGGGTCGGGATCGGTGCTGGTGCTGCTTCGGGGCCCGGTGAGGAGTCCGTACACGCCGACGCCGACCAAGAGCAGCAGGGCGATGCCGGCGGTGATGAGGGCGACGAGTCGGCGGCGGTTCCGAGGATCAGTAGGTGCAGGGCTCATGCCGATCAGGTGCGCACCCGGCACCTCTGCCCGTTGTCACAGTGCGCGGAGTCGTGGCCGCTCCGCCGCGCCGTCGCGGGCGGCTCGGAGCGCGTCGGCGAACCGGACGGTGCCGTCGGCGGTGGCGAGGAAGTTCTCGAACTGCTCGTCGGTCAGTTCACCGGCGAGAGTGTCGGCGTCGTAGTGGGTCCACCAGTTCGTCAGTTCGCCCCAGGTCTGGATGAACGCGCGCAGTGGGTAACGGACGGGTTGCCCGTCTTCGGTGGCCAGGGGCAACGGACGCGGTGGGGTGCGCCTGCCCTTCTTGATCGACTTCGCGCGGGCCACGGCTGCTTCGGCGCGGGCGTGCAGCTCTGCCTCGCGCCGCTCCCGCTCGGTGGTGTCGGCGTCGCGGATCGCTTGATAGATCGGATGCACCGAGTCCCCGGCCTCGATCCGCTCCAGCCCGGCGGCGGCCTCGGCGCGCAACGTCTCGGGCTGGGTGGGGTTGTTGGCGACGTCTTCGAGGTAGCCGATCTTCTCCAGTGTCGTGTGCGACGCGCCGCCGGGAATCATCGCCGCCGCCTGCTCCCGGGCCTTCCCGAGCGGCCCGTTCGACGGTGGTGCAAAGTTTGCACCACCGTCACTTCCGGGCTGATTCTCGCTGCTGAACTGGGTCGCGCTCTTGCGACGGGCGGCGTCTTCGGCCATGACCTGCTTGAGTTCTCGGTAGAGGCCGGCGGCTTCGAGCTGGGTGTAGGGCTTGTGGAGCATGTTGTCGTCCTGCTCGGCAAGGAGCTGCCCGAGCCGGTCGGACAGGCCACTGCGAACCCACACGTTGACGGTGCGCCAGCCCAGCTTCTTGATCGCGGCAAGGCGTCGTGCTCCGCACACGAGCACGCCGTCGATTGTGATCGTGAGCGGTTGCAGCAGGCCGTCGCGGTCGATGGATGCCGCGAGGGCGTCGATGTCGCCGAGGTCGGCGCGGTGCCGGGCGCCGACGAGGATCGAATCGACGGTGCGGTCGAGCTGGATGCTGCCGATCAGCGGCTCGGTCACGACGACTCACCGCCTCCACCGTTCGGAGCGGCCAGAGCCAGCGCGAGGATCAGATCGTCGTCGCGGAGCAGCAGGTCGAGCGTCTCGCCCAACAGCAGCCGGAGCAGGACGCCGCGGCCACTGCTGGTGGCCACGTAGGCCGGGTGCGGGTTCCCGAGCAGCGCCTTCAGCAGCGCGGCCCAGGAGCGGCGCGGCAGGTCGAGCAGTGCCCGCGCGTGCCGATCGCGGCGCAGCGTCTCGTAGGCGGACTGGCGGGTGCCGGCCTTCATCAACGCTCCGCAGACGTGCTCGACCGCGGCCCGGGCCGTGTCTGCGGGCCAGTCGAGAAGGCACAGCATCGCGATGGCGTCCTCGGCCGCCAATCCAGCGGACATGCACGCCTGCGCCGACCCGAGTCCTTCACGCGGCTCCGGTTCGAGGTCGCTGGGACGGAGGTCGGTGGTGTGGAACGCGGGATGGTAGTCGGCCAGCGCGGTGTCGCGTTCGGAGAATCGTTCGGGGTCGTGGAACGCCGAGACGTGGGCGCGGCGGGCCTGGTGCACCGAGCAGAGCAGCCCTTGGGCGCGTTCCTCGTAGACGCAGGTGATCCGCACGGCGTGGGTGATGATCGCCCACGGATCGTTGGCCTCGCGGGTCGAGCGGTACTGCATCGCGTCGAACGCCGCCGTGACCGCTTCCCAGGTGTCGAGCTTGTGCTTCCTCGCGAGAGCGCGGTACTTGTCGGCGGCGAACTCCATCAGGTCGCGGGCCACCGGGTCGTGAACCCAGGCATCCTCGCCGCCCTCGGCGAGACGGTTGAGCAGGGCGCGCAGGCCCTCGCCGGTGGTGAAGTCCTCAGCTCCGTCGGCCGTCGGAGCGGTGCTGGTGCGGGTTGGTGTGGTCATGGTGTCGGCACCTCCTGGCAGGCAGGTGCGCACTCGCTCCCACGAATGCGTCCTTCCTGCCGATGCCGTCGCCACCATGACCTGTCACCACCGTCAACTCATCGAGACCCCGGAGCGGGACACCTGCGAGGCAGGTGCGGTGCTGCGCCCGAACGCCGAGATCGGCGGCAACCGCCGGGCGCGATCTCCGAGACGACGAACGCCGGCACCGATGGGGGTGCGGGTGCGGCGTGCGAGCTCGGCCTGAAAGTCGAGGCCACGACCGGCCGCGTGCGCCGAGTGCCGAGCGATCAAATCGGTCGGGCGCACCCACTCCACGCCGCGCCTGCGAACGAGCGCATGCTGCTTGTCGTCGCGGGCGACCTGCGCGGCCCGCACCGCCTCCGGTGTGCTCGTCACCTCGACGGGCTCGGGGCGCTCCCGGGGCGCCTCGGGCACCAGCCGTGCGGGATCGGGCCTCGCGGGATCGTTGCGCTGGGGGTTCCCAGTGGTGTTCATGGGGTCGTCTCCTCCCGCTCATCGGCGGTGTCAGTGGTGTCAGTGAGGTGCGCGACGGCGAACCAGCGGCCCACGGTCGAGGGATGCACCCCGAGTTCGCGGGCGATCCGCTTGTTCGACCAGCCCGCCTCGCGCAGCTCCCACCCCAGCGCCCGCCGATCCGCCACACCGTCATCTCGACGGGTGACCTCCGTCTCGCCAGACGGCAGCGCAGGCATCGACTTCGCAGGGGCGGCAAGTGCGGTGGCCGGGTCGGTGGTGCGGGTGAGGATCACGGTCAGGTGCGTGATGGCCAGCAGCACGACGGGCGGCACCGCTGCGACCGAGGCCGCGAGCATCCTTGGCACGTCGGCGTCTGCGGAGACGACGGCGTGAATGGCGTTCGCCGTCACCGACACGAGCGCGCCGCCGACCAGCAGCGCCCACGGGTACCAGGCCGAGCGTTGCCCGGCGAGCGCGACGACGGCGACCGTGGCGACGACGATGATGCCGTCCACGATCAGCGGCCACGCCCACGCTTGCCCCGATCCGATCCCGGAGCGAGCGGCCAGATCGGCGAGCGAGGTGAACGACAGCCAGAACGCCCCGGCGGCGATGAACACCGTCCCCGCGACCGCTGTCATGGCGGCCCAGCGCCGCCCGTCCGATTCACGCCTCACAGCCCGGCCCTCCCCAGCGCTGCGGATGGTGGGCTTTCCGCGCGACCGAACCAGCGACCCGCGCTCTGGCTCCGGCCGCCGGGCGTCACTTCGGATGCGGGCTGGGTGGCTCGGTAGGCGGAGCGAACGGTCGTGGTGATCTCGCGATCGCCCAGACCCGCCGACTGTGCCGCAGTCCCCAGAGCATCGAGCGCGTCCGTGGCCGAGACGCCGTTCTCGGCGAGGCGGCAGGCGGCCCAGAACAGGCTGCGGTTCCGCTCGCCCTCACTTCGCCCGGCGACCCACGCCGCCAGCCGCTTCCCATCCACGGCCACTGAGGTGCCCTCGGCGCGTGGTGGGGCGACGGGGCGCGGGTCGAGGAAGTCCCGCAGACGGCCCGCATCGACCGTGCCGACCGAGTGTGCGGCGATGTCGGCGACCTCGTAGAGCCTCACGTTCCCGTCGATGATTCGCCGGGACGGAGGGGCGATGATGTAGCCGCCGTCGCCCCGGAAATCGACGCCCACGTCAGCGGCCTGCCACGATCGCTGCTCCTTGCCCGGTGTCGCCGGGAAGTACACGTGCGTGCCTCCGGTGGGTGTGCGCGCCAGCAGACCCGCGCCGTCGACGAGTCCCGCGTCGGTGGCGCGCTGGTACGCCGCGCGGCCGTCGTGGGGGCCGTGGACATCGACGTCTACGACGACAACGCCCGATGCAGCGCCGGTCGGGATGCCGATGTTCGCGTTCGGTGTGCGCGACCACCATGCGGCAACCTGCTCCGGGTCGCTACTCGCGTCGAGGAACCCGCGGCGGGTCAGCGGACGCTTCCCCTCGACGACGCACGGAAACACGGGCACGCCAGCCCCCGCGAGGCTCCGAGCCGCTACCCCGAGGTTTGGTGAGCGATCCACGCGAATGAGCGCCGCCAGGACATCGAATGCTTCGGTCATCACAGCCCCCGCCCTGCCAGAGCTGGCACCTGCGCAGCACGCGGACGATCGGTCTCCACCGCAGGCGCAGACGTGCGGGAGGTGCGCGGACTGGCGTTGTCGCGTTCGAGGCCGGTCGGGGTGCCGTCGCCGACCTGGAGCGTGTCGAGCTGGTCGAGGATCGCCAGCGCGGTCTTCCGCACCCGCTCGCCGGTGGCCTGCACCACCTGGACGGGATCTTGGCCGTCCACGCGGACGGCCCAGGTCGAGACGTACGGGATCGTGTACCCGGCAGTGTCCATGCCGTGCGCCGCACCGACCATCAGAGCCACGGACTCGGCCTCGACCTCGCGGATGCCGCGATGCTGCCGCGCCTCCTCATCGTCGGGATCGTGCATCAGCACATGCGCCAGCTCGTGCGCGAGCGTCTTGACCTGCGCAGCAGGGTCCATGTTCTCCCGCACCGCCACCGAGCGCGCCTCATAGTCGGTCATGCCGTTCGCGCCGGAGATCATCCCCTCGTGCGGCACCCGCAGCACCTCGAACCCCGCGCCGCGAACCTGCCCCGCCAGCCCCTCCCACAGCCCCGACGGCGCTTCACCTTCCAGCAGCGCCGGAGCGGGCGGGACCGGCAGCGGTTCGCCGTCGGTCTGGGACGCATCCCACACGTAGGCCGGTCGCGCTCCGACCATTCGCGAGCGCACCACCTCGCCGGCCTTCGGCTTCTCCCGCGGACCGAGCCGACGCCACGAACCCGCATCGGCAGGAGTCGCGGTAGCGAACCGGCCCGTCACGGGCGCGAAGATCATGTATCCCGGCTGCCCTTTCATCACCTGCCGTCCCAGCCCCTGCCACTGCCGGTACCCGGCGACGAGGGTGGGGAAGGGTTCGGGCACGCGGCCTGCCTCGAACGCGGCCTCGTGCTGCACCCAGATCAGCATCGTGTTGTTGAATGACCGCGACCTGAACCGTGCTGCGAAGGCCAGCGCCTGCCGCCAGTCGTCACCGGAGACCAGCGACCCGACCGCGCCGGTCAGCTTCTCGTGCAGCTCGTCGAGCTTCGCCTCTCGCGCCGCGCGGGCGTCCTCGTTCGATGCCATGCTCCGGCCTCCTTTTCGGTGGGCCGCGGCGCGGTGGCGCGCGGCGGTACACCTGGCAGGTAGGCGCGAACACCCGCGCCCGGACCGTGAGCTGGACATCGTTCACCTCCTTGAGGCAGCCCGAGCCGAGACCGGGACGCCACGTTGAGCATGCTCAAAGTGTCCCGGAGTCCTGTTCTAACACCGACCGTTGAGCATGCGCAACCCTTGATTTGTGCATGCTCAACGAGTACGGTTGAGCATGCACAACCACCCTCCGGGTGGACTACATCGATGCCTTGCCCGTCGCGAAGGGAAGGGGGTCACCGCCATGACCGAAGACGAGAGCCAGGCTGCGGCCGAAGACCTCGCCAAACGTCTGCGGCTCCTGATGGACGTCGCTGTGGCCGAGTCCGGCACTGAGCCGACCTACTCGCAGATCGCCGACTACCTCCAAGAGCGAGGCACCAACCTGTCGCGGTCGCGCTGGACGTACATGGTCAACGGCCACCGCTACGTCCAAGACCCCGCAGTCTTCGAGGGGCTCGCCGCGTTCTTCGACGTGGACGCGGCGTTCCTGCTCGGCGAGGACGGTGCGGCCACTCCCGAGAAGGTCTCCGCTCAGCTCGATCTGGTTCGGTCCATGCGGGCCGCGAAGGTGAAGTCCTACGCAGCGCGCACCCTCGGCGACATCTCGCCGAAAGCCCTCCACGCCATCACCAAGTTCCTGGACGAGGAAATGACACACATGCCCGAGCACTGACCGGTACCGCGCGACACGGAGCCGCCACCGGTCCTGCTCCCCACAGACAAGGGGCGAACCGTGAATATCGAACAGACCGTATCGGCGGCCGTCGCGGGCCTTCAGCTCGGCAACACCTTCACCTTCGACAACCTCCGCCACACCGTCCAAGACCGCCGGCGCCGCCGGCTCCGCGTCGTCGAACTCGCAGACCTCGACGCCCACGACGGCCTTTGCGCGGCCTTGATCTCCACCGACGCCGAAGACTTCGTGCTCCATGCCCGCAGCGACTCCGCGCTGCACCGTCAGCAGTTCGTGCTCCACGAGCTTGCCCACATGATCCTCGGGCACTGCGACGGCGACGACTGCACCATCGACGAGGCACTACTGCCCAACATCCCGCCCTACACCCGCGCGCGCCTGCTCAGTCGGCAAGACCTCGACAGCGAAACCGAGATCGCCGCCGAGTCCCTCGCGGACCGGCTCGCCGCCGGCATCCGAGGGGCGGTGTTCGCCGAATCGGCCTACTCGGAGGTCTTCGGATGATCCAGACGCTCGTCGCGACGCTCATGTGGGCGCTCGTGGCGAGCCTGCTCATTTTCCGCCGGAAGCGCACCGACAGAAGCATCACCTACGCCGCGATCACCATTGCCATTGCGATGACGTTGAACGTCGATGGCATCTACGCGGTCGTCGATCCGCGCCTCGGCGGCACGAATATCGCGACGCTGATCGCGGACGCCCTGCTGATGACCGGGCTGTTCTTCCTCGGGCGCGGTGTCATGAAGTCCGGCGAGTACCGGCCCCGGCTTGTCCGTGCCGCCGTGAGCGCACCCGTCCTGCTCATCGCGCTGCTCGCAATCACCGCATCGTTCCTGTTCATCGACCGCGGCACCACCACGACACGATTCATGAGCGACCTCGGCGCACAGCCAGCAACAGCGGTCTACTCGATCATCAACTTCAGCTACGGAGCACTCGTCATCGCAACGATGCTCGTCCTCGCCGCACGGCAGTATCGACACAGCACAGGCATCCAGCGCCTCCCCGCCGCGCTGCTCAGCCTCGGATCAACCTTCGGCGTCGCCCTCTGCCTCGCCGTGATCGTCATGGACATCGCCCATGCAGCCGGTCAACTCGACCTCATGCACGCCATCCAGCCCGCCTACGATCCGCTCTCCGTCCTCACCTTCGTGTTCCTCTGCGCCGGGTTCGCGGTCCAGCCCGCCGTCCGCCGGGCGCAGCACCGCGCCCGGCGTCGGCACACGATCTCGTTCACGGCGGAGTTGGAACCACTCTGGCGTCGTGCGACTCACGCACGGCCTGGGCTGAGCCAGGCCGACCCCCTTGCCGCCAACAGCGACGACCCGGAGGGACACCTGCACCGAGTGATCGTGGAAATCCGCGACGCGATGATCGACCCCCGCATCACCTTCGACATCGAGGCCGATGACCGTGACCTGCTCGAACGCGCCGAGAGCCACCTCGTCGGAAACGACACCACCGTCGCAACGACGCTGCCCGTTCCAAACGTCGAGGAGCGTGGAGCGTGATCGGGCGCATCGCTCTCGGTGGTGGGATCGCGGCAGCAGCAGTCGGCGGGCTCGGGTGGGCAATCGCAAGGCGGCTCACCGCACCCGTCGGCCCGCGCACGTTTGACCTCCCCGTCCGAGGAGTCGAGCACGACGACGACGGTGACCTGATCGTGCTCGACCGCACCGACCAGACCACCGCGCACGGCATCTACAACCTCTGGTTCGAGCACGACCGCTGGGCACAGCTCTCCGCAGAGATCACCGATCGCGGACCTACTCGCGTCGCCCGCAGGATCACGGGCACCACATCGGGCTTCACTCCGAAGGTCGGCGACCGCGCCTCGTGGAGCGGCATCTACTACGCCACCCCAGCCGAGGCCGGACTTCATGCCCGCGAAATCGCCATCGCCGCTCCCGCAGGATCGTGCCCGGCCTGGCGCATCGACGGCGACCCTTCGACCTGGGCGATCCACATCCACGGCCTCGGCAGCTCCCGTGCCGGCACGCTTCGAGGCGTCCGCGTCGCGACCGAGCTCGGGTACACCTCACTGGTCGTCAGCTACCGCAACACAGCAGAAGGGCCACACGTTGGCACCGGCCGAGTGACCCTCGGCCGCACCGAGATGAGAGACGTTGACGAAGCCATCGGATGCGCCGTCCGACGCGGAGCCCAACGAATCGTGCTCTTCGGCTGGTCGATGGGTGCCGCGATTGCCCTCCAGCTCGCCGACCGGCCGCGACACGAGGGGTTGATCGCCGCGCTTGTGCTCGACTCACCAGTCCTGAACTGGCGCGAGGTCATCAAGTCCAACTGTGTTCGCAGCGGACTGCCCGCAGCAGCCGGACACCTCGCGATCCCGTGGCTCACCGTCACCCCGCTGGCGCGTGCAGTCGGGTTGCCGGGCAGCATCCCACTTCGCTCCTTCGACTGGACATCCCGAGCCGCAGACCTCGCCACGCCGACCCTGATCCTCCACGGCACCCGAGACGATTCCGCACCGATCCGGCTCTCACAAGGACTCCGAGACGCCCACCCGGACCTCGTCGAGCTGGAGACCTTCGACGCCGGCCACACCCTCTGCTGGAACACCGACCCCGACCGGTGGCACGAAACGGTGACTACCTGGCTAAACGCGCGTGTCCCACGCTGATCGGCAGAACGGAGCGACCACCCTCGGCACCCATCGCGTTCGGCCACGCCCGGAGAAACCCAACTCAAGCCGTACCTCCGCCGGTATCATCGTGAGTGTTGGCCTGCCTAGGCCATGGAGCGAGGGAGGACCAACGTGGCTGAGCCGTGGCTGTCCGCAGACGACATCGCCGCCCACCTCGGGGTCACCAAAGACACCGTCTACACCTGGATCGCCGAGAAGGCCATGCCCGCCCACAAGGTCGGACGCCTCTGGAAGTTCCAAGCCAGCGAGATCGACGACTGGGTGCGACGAGGCGGCGCCGCAGGAGACGACACCCCATGAAGGCTCGAATGTCAGAGGTTTCTGCTGAGATCGAACCTGCGATGAAGCCCATCGTGAGCGAGATTCGCAACGCCCCGCTCCGGGTGCGTGACTCGATGCGCGCGACCGGAAGGAGGACGACCGAGAGATGACGAGTTCACATGTCGCTGGGAGCGACTTCACGCTCGCCACGTTGCGGACGACCGCCAGCCATACGATTGGCATTCCCCACCTGGTGGAGCTCCTCCGCGAAGTGCCATCCGATGCGTCTGCCGACCAGTACCGCCAAGCAGTGGTCGAAGACAACATCCTCGGACGGCCAACTTTGGCCGGGCGGCAGCGTTCGTTCCGCCACCTGCGCGAGCTGTACTTCCTTGATCCGGGGCGCGTGGAATTCGCGGCCTTGCGGTCCCTCTGGGACATCGACCCCGCGGCACAGCCACTCCTTGCGGGGCTGCTGGCTTTCACCCGCGACGAGGTGCTCCGCGCCTCGTTCGCCGCGGTCGCGGACCTCCCAGTGGGATCGGGCGTGACATCGGCAGACCTCACCGCCGCGGTCGCCGCGCAGTTCGGCAACGAGATGTCGGAGTCAACCCTTGGAAAGACTGGGCGCAATACCGGGGCCTGTTGGACCCAGACCGGTCATCTCGCCGGTCGCGCCAAGAAGGTGCGCACTGAGGTGGAGGCCCGCCCGGTTGCCATCGCGTATGCGGCCTACCTCGGTCACCTCGCCGGCGGGCGTGGCCTCGGCGTGCTCGACAACCCCTGGTCGCAGATTCTGGGGCTGGCCCCTGGCCGCACGTTGGAGGCACTGCGTGACGCGCACACCCAAGGCCTCCTTGACTTGCTCGTTGCGGGCAACGTGGTGGATGTGTCCTTCCCGACTTTCGGCGGCGTCGCATGAGCCGCGTCTCCGATCTCGTCGACGCCTACAAGGCCGAGTTGCCGCTGGCGTGGAAGGACAATGTCTCGGGCGGTGAGCGCGTCTGGATGCTCGTCTACCCGCCCGACCTGGAACGCCAAATGCGGCACGCTCTGCCGAGCATCGAGTTGGCGACTACCCAGGCCGGCCGCGTCTGGGCTGTACTCGACGTCACCGACGACTTCGGGCGCTGGCTGTCCGCTCACCGGCATGCGGAAGCGTTCTACGAGGACCCGAGCGACCTCACTCAGTCGATCCTGGATCAGTTTGAGACAGCGCTTGTCGCGCGCATCCGCCAGGCTCTCGAAACGGCACCTGAAAACGCTGTCGTGGCACTCGTTGGCATCGGCTCGATCTTCCCGTTCCTGCGAGCATCGAGCGTAATCAAGTCCGTTGACTCCGCGGTCACCGGACGCCTTCTCGTTCTCTTCCCCGGGCTTCACGACCCGGAGACTCATTCATTCCGCTTGCTCGACGCGCGCGATGGGTTCAACTACCGCGCCCGTGTCATCGATCCACAGAAGGACATCGCGTGACGACCAACAATGACCTCTTCGTCCGGCCTCCACTCAGCTTCGAGATTCCGAACGACGGCGTAACCAATGTGGACCGTCCCGAGGACTCCAACCAGTGGGACGTCCTCAAGTACGAGCTGGAGAGCTTCGTCTGCGAGGGCGAGTACGAGCACGGCCTCCAGCGCATCCTCGATTCCTACACCGGACATCGGAATCGAACGACGCAGCCCGCTGTGTGGGTGTCGGGCTTCTATGGCAGCGGTAAGTCCCACCTCGTTCGAGTACTCCAGCACCTGTGGGCCGATACTAGGTTTCCGAACGGTGCGACCGCGCGCGGTCTGACGAACATCCCCCAGGGCATCCACGACCAGTTGACGGAGCTGACAACTCTCGGCCGCCGCGACGGTGCCGCACCGTGGGCGGCAGCAGGTGCACTCGATCGCAGCGGCGACACCCTCAACTCGGTGTTTCTCTCGATCGTCCTCGGCGCGGCAGGACTGCCGACGCGTGTCGCTCCCGCCCAGGTTGCGCTGTGGCTCGCGGGGAACGGGCACCTCGACGCTGTTCGCGATCACGTCGCGACCAACGGCGGCGACCTCGTCGAGGAACTGGGCGAGTACAACCTCAGCACGCTGCTCGCGAACGCGATCCTTGCAGCCGACCCGCAGTTTGCCGCGTCAGCCAAGGACGTGCGCGCCGCGCTGCGCAGCCAGTTCCCGCCCGATACCCGCTCGTTCTCCACGGACGAGACGATCGCGCTGCTCAAGAAAATTCTTGAGTACGTCGGCAATGGCCAGATCCCGCCGTCGCTGATCGTCCTCGACGAGGTGCAGCAGTACATCAGCAGTGACGGCGGCCGAGCGATGGAGGTGCAGAACCTCGTTGAGTCTGTGTCGCGCGAACTGAACGGTCGGGTGCTGCTTGTAGCTACGGGCCAGCAAGAGTTGACGGCTGATTCGACGCTTCAGAAGATTCAGGACCGTTTCACCGTCAAGGTCGTGCTCAAGAACCAGGACGTCGACGCCGTTGTCCGCCGTGTGCTCCTCAGCAAAGAACCCGCTAAGAAGCCTGCTCTTGACGCCACGTTGGCGTCGGTTTCCGGGCAGATTTCCCGCCAACTCATCGGCAGCAGGATTCAACACACCGCGGCGGATGACAAGGACCTCGCTGAGGACTACCCGTTGCTCCCGTTGCGTCGTCGTTTCTGGGAGAGCGTGCTCCGCCAGGCCGACGCTGGCCGCGCCGGTCAGCTACGCTCCCAGCTCCGCATCGTGCATGAGGCGAACCGCAAAGTCGCTCCCCAGTCGGTCGGCACTGTGGTCGGCGCCGATTTCCTCTACTCGCAGAAGAACGAAGACCTTAACGGCGCGGGCCTTCTTCTTAAGGAGACGCAGACGCTCATCCACGAGCAGGGGCAGAAGGACCCCCTGCGCGGCCGCATCCTCGGCCTGATCCACCTCATTGGTCTGCTCCCTACATCGGGCCACGGCGACATCGGCGTCCGCGCGACGGCAGACCATCTCGTCGACCTCCTCGTCGAGGACCTCGCCCACGACGGGGACCGGCTCCGGCAGCAGGTGCCTGCGGTGCTCGAAGCGCTCGCCGAAGAGGGCGTCATTCAGCAGGATGGCGAGGAGTTCCGCCTTCAAACTAAGGCGGGCCGCGAGTGGGACGAGGCATTCCGCAGGCACCACGCTCAAGTCACGGACAGTGAGGTAAGCACAGATCGTGATTCGCTGTTGCTCACTGAGGTCGGACGGTCGATACCCGCTTCGATCCAGCAGGGTCGTGCCAAGGAATCCCGCAAGCTCGCGCTGCACGCCGACGCCTCGCTTCCGCCGGAATCGGATGCGATCCCGGTGTGGCTGCGCTCCGAGTGGGACGAGGGTATAACCGCGAAGCAGTTCGACGAGGCCGCGCGCAGCCTCGGAGTTGACTCGCCGATCGTGCTCGTCCACCTTCCCCGACTCCAGGCTCCGGCGTTCGTAGCGGCAGTCCGTAACAAGCTCGCCGCGCAGAGAGTGATCGACCAGCAGGGAATCCCGCAGGATGATGAGGGCAAGCAGGCCCGAAGCGCGATGCAAACCCGCCTCAACCGGGCGACGGACCAGGTGAATGCCCATGTTCGTGACGTGATCTCCAAGGCGAACGTGCTCCTCGGGGGCGGCACGGCCCCGAACGGGCTCTCACTGCGCGAACGCATCGAAGCCGGCGCGCAGTCTGCCGCGACCCGCCTGTTCCCGCGGTTCTCCGAGGCTGACGACAACCGGTGGTCGATGGTTAGGGACCGAGTGAAGAACGGGTCGGCAGCTGACGCGCTGAAGGTGCTCCAGTTCGATGCCGACCCAGAGCAGCATCCCGTCGTCAAAGAGATTCTCGGCCACGTCGGCCCGGCAGGCACGTCCGCGAGTGAGGTCGAGAAGGCCGTGACATCGAAGCCGCTCGGCTGGCCGCGCGACGCACTCATGGCCTCCCTCGGCGTGCTCCTAGACACAGGAGTGATCCGTGCGACGCTCAACGGGAGCGACGCGACCACGGCCGATGTACTCAAGCAGACCCGCCTCGGCAACGTCCACCTCCGCCGCGAGGTCACGGTGCTCAAGCCCGCCGAGAAGATCCAAGCCCGCCAGTTGCTGAGCAACCTCGGCTTCCTGACCGACAACGACGGACTCGTCTCGGCCGTCGATCAGGCCGTCCAGTCGCTCGTCGACCGCGCGAAAGGCGTTAGCGGGCCTGCTCCGCTGCCTGACATCACAGTGCCAGGCAGCATCCAGGCGATCGTGGACTCGTCGGGAAACGACCGCGTGCACGCCCTGCTGGCAGCGAAGAGTGACCTCACGAGTTTCAACGACCAACTCGGAGACCTGGAACGTAGGCTCAAGAGTCGCACACCCTCGCTCGAACTGGCGCGTTCGCTTGCATCCTCGGCCACGGAGCTGGAGCCCGCCGCGGCGGCCCGTGAGCGGCTCGACGCACTGGCCGCGAGCCGTGATCTCCTCACCGAGGCCGATCCAGTCGCCCCGATCGTGAAGGAACTCGCCGAGGCGCTCCGCGATGCCATCCACGAAGCGGCAGTTGCGTTGCGCGACGCCCGCGCGACGGCTGTCGCCAGCCTCGAACAGCAGCCAGCATGGACGGCTCTCGACGAAGCGCAGCGCGAGGCGCTCCTCACGGAACATCATCTCGGCATCGAGGCGGAGCCCAACCTTGCAGATGCTGCTGCCGTCCTGAGTGCGGCGCAGACTCGCCCGCTCCAGGGGTGGACCGCTGAACTCGACGCCATCCCGCAACGGGCTTCGCGGGCGCTGGAAGCGGCCATTCACCTCACGACACCTGCGGCCAAGACGGCCACAGTGCGGGTTTCGACGGCGAGCCTGAGCAGCGCCGACGAGGTCGAGCGCTACATCACGGCCCTGCGGATGCAGCTTCTCGACGCCCTGAACAACGGTAGCGACACCGTGGTGGTGAAGGGCTGACATGACGACAGAAACGACGAAAGTCCTCAACTTCGACCAACGACGCTTTCTAGATGCCCAGACGCAGCGCGCCCGCGAGGCTGCACAACGCGCAGCCGAGGATGCTCTGCGCGCTCTCGCGGTTGCCGAGCCGAGCCGTCCGGGCTACCTGAGTGACGAGCAGAACAAGCTCCGGCTCGCGCTCCGCGACAAAGCACGGCAGCTCGGCGATGACACCGCATGCGCAGGTGCACCGCTCACCAACCTGGTGCACGACGTTGCCTACGAGCAGTGGCATCGCTTGCTGTTCGCGCGCTTCCTGGAAGTCAATGGCCTGCTCCGGCATCCGGATTACCGCGATATCCCGTTGTCATTGGAAGACTGCAGCGATCTCGCGTCTGACCTTGGCGAGCCGGATGCCTGGGCCGTTGCCGCGCGGTTCGCCTCAGAGATTCTGCCCGGCGTGTTCCGCCTCACCGACCCCGCGGTACAAGTCCAGTTCGCAGCCGAACACCGTAGTGCGCTGGAGCGCCTCCTTCTTGACATTCCGTCCGAGGTTTTCACGACGGAGGACGCGCTTGGCTGGGTCTACCAGTTCTGGCAGACGGCCGAGAAGAAGCGCGTCAACGAGTCAGGCGCCAAGATCGGCGGGGCCGACCTCTCGCCCGTCACACAGCTCTTCACCGAGAACTACATGGTTCGATTCCTGCTCGAGAACTCGCTCGGAGCATGGTGGGCCGCACGTCACCCCGAATCTGCTCTGCTTGACGGCTGGGAGTATCTCCGCCGCAATGAGGATGGCACTCCTGCCGCCGGTTCGTTCAGCGACTGGCCCGATCGTGCTGCCGACGTGACGGTGATGGACCCCTGCTGCGGCTCCGGTCACTTCCTTGTCGCGATGTTCGGCATGCTCTGGCGCATGCGCGCCGAGGAGGAGGGCCTCACGCCGGCCGAGGCACAAGATGCGGTCCTCCGCGACAACCTCCACGGGCTCGAACTGGACCCGCGCTGCACTCAGATCGCGACTTTCAACGTGGCGCTGGAGGCGTGGAAGCAGGGTGGGTTCCGTGAACTTCCTGCTCCGCAGATTGCATGCTCTGGTGTGCCTGTCCGCGGGGCTTCGCAGGAGTGGGAATCGCTCGCGGGCGATGACGACGAACTACGCAAGGCTATGCGCGGCCTCCATTCGCTGTTCCGTAACGCCGACAGCTTGGGGTCACTGCTTGACCCGCGGCCCACGGAGCAGCGCGATGGGCTATTCGGGCGCGACCTTACTATCGGGGTGTCGGCAGAGCGAGTGCGCAGCCTGCTCGCGACAGCCCTCCGAGTAGAGCGGCAGGACACGACGGTTCTCGGGCATGCTGCCGAGGATGTCATACATGCGGCAGGTCTGCTTGGCCGCGACTACACCCTGGTAGCCACCAATCCTCCATACCTGAGCACACAACGGATGGACGAGGCCACGGCCGAGTTCATCGCTGACCGCTTCCCGCGATCAAGCACGGAGCTTGCGACGGCAATGCTTGAGCGGTACCTCCCCGGAGAGAGCGGCACCATCGCGGCCGTTATGCCGATGAATTGGCTCTTCCTCAAGTCCTTCAGCTCACTTCGCGTGCACCTGCTCAATCACGCCGGATGGAACGTAGTGGCTCCGCTTGGACCGGGCGCATTCCAGACGATCACTGGCCAAGTCGTGCAGTCTGCTCTGGTGCTGCTCTCCGCGCGCCCTCAGAACGACATGATGTTCGTTGATGCACGCCAGCCAAGATCGGTAGATGCCAAAGCCGAAGTGCTCAGGGTTGGTGACTTTGACTTGGTCGCTTTTGCCGAGGTCCGCAAGCACCCGGGATCGGTGCTCGACGCGAGCGCGCTTGGCAAGAGTCTCCTGTCGAGCCGCGCAGCCAGTTGGCATGGCCTCGTGACTCGGGACTCGGGACGCTTCGTCCTCCACTTTTGGGAGGTCTCTGGTTCGCCCGCAGTTTGGGAGCGGTACGTGACATCGCCACTCTCGACCGGCCCGTACACTGGCCGTGAATATCTGCTTCGGTGGAATGGCGGGGGCGCCGAACTTGTCGAAGCCAAGGCGACCAACCTAACGCCTCCACACCTTCGTGGGAAGGTTGGAGTACTGGTAGGTCAGTCAGCGATCCGTGCGACTATCTACCGCGGGGAGATGTTCAACCACGCCACTGCGCCGGTGATCCCGATGAATGAGTCAGACCTCCCGGCTATGTGGGCGTACATGAGTTCTCCTGAGTACGTCGCCGACGTCAGACGAATAAATTCCAAGGTGATGGTTGATTCGGGCTACCTGGTCAAAGTGCCGTTTGACCGCGACCACTGGCAGAAGGTTGCTGAAGAGTCATACCCTCACGGACTCCCGTCTCCTCACTCCGACGACCCAACGCAGTGGCTGTTCGACGGTCAGGTCGCCTCCTCGACCCGACCTCTCCAGGTTGCGGTCGCGCGCCTCCTCGGCTATCGCTGGCCGGACCAGGCCGCCGACGCGCTCGACGCGCATGTCGACGCCGACGGCATCGTTGCCCTGCAATCACTCCCCGGCGAAGCCGACGCGACCACCCGCCTGCGCGCTCTGCTCGCCGATGCCTACGGCGACCGTTGGTCTGCCGCGTTGGAACGGCAACTGGTCACGGCGGCCGGTGGCAAGAACGCGCGCTTGGAGGACTGGCTACGCGACTCGTTCTTTACCCAACACGTCAAGGTCTTCGACAACCGGCCGTTCCTGTGGCACATCTGGGATGGCCGGAAGGACGGGTTCTCGGCAATTGTCAACTACCACCGTCTTGATCGGCCAACGCTTGAGAAGCTCACTTTTACCGTCCTTGGCGCATGGATCGACCGGCAGAAGCATGAGGCCCGCGCAGAGCGTCCAGGTGCCGATGCGCGGCTGGCTGCCGCCGAAGAACTTCAGCGCAGACTCCAGCTGATTCTTGGCGGCGAGCCGCCCTATGACGTGTACGTCCGGTGGAAGGAGATGGCCGAGCAGCCGATCGGGTGGGAGCCTGACGTTGATGACGGGGTTCGTTTGAACATCCGTCCGTTCGTGATCGCCGACGTGCTCCGGTCCAAGGTGAATGTCCACTGGCGAAAGGACCGTGGAACAAATCCCGACGGGTCGGAACGGCACAACGATCTGCACCCGACGCTTGAGGAGCGCCGTGCTGCCCGGCGCGATGCGGGGGACGCCAAATGACGCTTGTCCGTGCCGTCGTCGCGAAAGCCCTCCGTGACGCTGCTGCCTTCAACGCGGGGGCGAACTCTGCCCCAGCCGCTGTTCTGTGGGCCGATCCTGAGCGCACCTGGGAGCCGGTGATTCGCATCTTCCAAGAGGCAGTGCCCATCTTGGTGCTCGGAGAGTACGACCCCGCGGCTGCACGAGGTCCAGCGCTTTGGCTTCGAGCCGTTCTTGCCTCGCCCGAGTCCGTGGAACTCCCAGCTCATCTTGCCGAACGAGACGAGCGCAATCCGTGGGTGATCTACCTGCCGGGTGTCAGTCGAGGCTCCGTGGTAGAGGCAGCGGCGCTCGATGACTCGCTCGCGCCGTTGGCCGAGGTTGCGATCCGCTCGAACTGGTGGCCCTCTGCCCACGGTCAGACGCCCTGGACGCCGCACTCTTTCCTTGCGTCGAAGCAGGGTGCGGGGCTCGACATCGCGAGTGACAGTGCGACGAAGGCGGCCCTCGCTCAGGTGCTGGACAAGTTCCTCTTCGAGGACATCGACGATCTCAAACGTATGGGGCGCCTCGATTCGTCTCGCCTGCACCACCTCGTGCTCGATGACACGGTTCGCACCCTCCTCGAATGGATGAACGAGCCGGACGAGGTGAGGGCTTCGCTCGAAGGTGCGCAGTGGCAGGCCCTTGTCGCCTCCTGCAAGTCCGTCTACGGCATCAGCCCCGACAAGGACGGCGCTCTCACTGCAGCCAGTAAGCTCGGCGGCCGAACGGGTGAGTGGGGAGCTGTCTGGCAACGGTTTGCGGAGAACCCGAGCCGTTATCCGAACCTTCCTGCCTTGCTCGACCAGGCGCGGCCCTCTGTCGTGCCGCTCTTTGGAGACACCGACCCACACCCTGACTCGTGGCCTTCGTGGAACCGCGACCAGGAGGACGCGCTCAGGTCGGCACTCAATGCATTGGGCACTCATCCCGACCCGCGTGGTCGCGTTGAAGAGCTCGCTGCCGCGCACACGCCGCGCGAAGACAACGTATGGGCTGCTCTCGGTCAGGCGCCCCTTGCGAGGGCCGCCGGTCACCTCGCGGAACTGGCAAACCGTGTAGCGACCGCTTCGACAGCAACAGATCTCCAGAGTCAAGTTGCCTGGTACAGCCACGAGGGCCACGTGATTGACGACCTCGCACTGCGGACGATCGCGACGGCCAAGACCGCACAAGACAGGGCCGCTGTCACCCACGCTCTCGGCGCGATCTACGACCCGTGGGTCGATCAGTCGGCACGAGCATTCCAGAAGGCCGCAGTTGGCACCTACCTCGGCCAGACGGGCCTCGACGTAGCCGCCGGAACATGCGTGGTCTACGTCGATGCACTGCGCTACGACCTGGCCACCCGTGTTGCTCGCCGACTGTCGGGTCTCGCGGTAGTTGTGGAGCCGCGCCAGGCGGCTTTCCCCAGCGTCACGCCAACCGGCCAGCCGGCGGTGGCGCCGATCAGGATCAGCATGGCTGGCGGCGCGGCCTTCGACGCGGCCGACGATCAGGGGCGATCTGTGAAGGGTGCAGTGCTGCGATCGGCCCTCGCTGGGGCGGAGGTGCAGTTCCTCGACTGGGACACCGCTCAGGTCGGCGACCCGGCCGGAACAGCGTGGACGCAGACGAACATGATCGACTCGCTGGGCCACTCGCACGGGCATCAGATGGCGGACCTCATCGACCACCACCTCGACCTCATCGCCGAGCGCGTTCGTACGCTGCTTGACGCAGGGTGGCGGAAGGTCGTCGTGGTCACCGATCACGGGTTCCTCTTGCCCGGCCAGGCAGCGCAGAAGGTCACCCTCCCGATACAGGTGACGGAAGGTGATGCTGCCCGCAAACCGCGTGTGGCGCGGTTGAAAGCCGCCGCGGCCCGCCCGGATTTCCCGATCCTGCCCTGGACTTGGGACTCATCTGTCGACATGGTCAGCGCACCCGGAGCTGCCGCATTTGAAGCGGGCTGCCTGTACGAGCACGGCGGATTGAGTCTCCAGGAATGCGTGATTCCCTTCGTCACCGTGACCCGCGGCGACTCGGCCGCTGCGCCCGTCCAGATTGAAGCTGTTCGATGGACAGGACAGCGCTGCCGCATCGACTACGGCCCTGCCGAAGCCGAAGTGGCCGCCGAAGTTCGGCTTCACCCCGCCGACGCATCGAGCGCCGTCGGCGGCCCGAAGGCGCCCACCGAGCCGGGCGAGGTCAAGGTGCTCGTCGATGAGGAACAGGCTCCTGCTGGGGCGAGCGCCTGGGTTGTACTACTCGACCCGAGCGGTGGAATTCTAGCGCAAGCACAAACCACGGTAGGAGGCGTCGAATGACCGAGGCAATCGCGCTCGACGAGATCGACACGATCGCAGCATCCGCCTTCGAGGGGTACGTCGTTCGCAAGGACCTCGCCCAGCAGTTCAAGGGCGCGTATCCCGTCCCGACCTATGTCGGAGAGTTCCTCATCGGACGCTACTGCGCCACAACCGACCCGGAGGAGATCGAAGAAGGGCTCCAGGTCGTACGACGACTGCTCGCTGACCGCACTGTACGGGCAGGCGAAGAAGAGCTCTTCAAGTCACGCGCGCGTGAGCGCATGACTGTCAAGCTCATTGATCTCGTGAAGGCCCGACTCGATGCGAAGTCGAACGCCTACGTTGCCGAGCTGCCGAGCCTTGGGCTCCGAGACGTGCGCATCGACGATGACGTTGTCCGTGACAACGAGCGCATGCTGACCGGTGGCTTTTATGCCGAGGTTGATCTGTTCTACGACGCCGCGATCGCTGATGAGAACAACGGCAAGCCCTTCGCTATCGGGTCGCTCCGCCCTATCCAACTCTCGACCCGCGATTCACTATCGCGTCTAGCCGAAGGTCGCTCACGGTTCACTACGGCGCAGTGGAAGCACCTCCTGCTGCGGTCAGTGGGTTTCGAACCTGCGCAACTCACCGAGCGCGAACAAGACGTGCTGTTGCTCCGCATGGTCCCGTTCGTGCAGCGGAACTTCAACATGGTCGAACTAGGGCCTCGCGGCACCGGCAAGTCCCACCTGTTCCAACAGGTCTCGCCCTACGCGCACTTGATCTCCGGCGGCAAGGCCACCGTCGCCCGGATGTTCGTCAACAACGCCACTGGACAGCGCGGCCTTGTCGCGCAATACGACGTTGTGTGTTTCGACGAAGTCTCCGGCGTCTCCTTCGATCAGAAGGATGGCGTCAACATCATGAAGGGCTACATGGAGTCTGGCGAGTTCTCCCGCGGCCGTGAGTCCATCCGTGCTGACGGTTCGATCATGTTGGTCGGGAACTTCGACGTGGATGTCGCCCACCAGCAGCGGATCGGCCACCTGCTCTCTCCGCTGCCACCGGAGATGCGAGACGATACAGCGTTCATGGACCGTATCCACGCCTACCTGCCCGGCTGGGACGTTCCGAAGCTCAACCCGACCTACTTCACTCACCACTTCGGACTCGTGAGTGACTTCCTCTCCGAGTGCTGGTCGCGCCTTCGCGACCAGTCTCGCCTCACCTCGATCCAGGGGCGGGTCAACTACTCCGATGCACTGTCGGGCAGAGACCTGTCGGCCGTCAACAAGACGGTTGATGGCTTGCTCAAGCTCTTGTATCCCGACGCCGAAGCCACGATCTCCGACGAGGACCTCGAATGGGCGGTGCGCATCGCCCTGGAGTGCCGCCGTCGCGTCAAGGAACAACAGCGCCGCATCGGCGCAGCAGAGTTCCGTAACACCCAGTTCGGCTACCGCCTCGGCGAGGGAGTCGAGCAGTTCGTCTCGACTCCCGAACTCGCGAGCCCCGACTCGATCGGCCTTGATCCGCTGCCTCCCGGCCAGGTGTGGGCGATCTCCGAGGGCGGCGGCGACGTAGGCCCAGGGCTCTACCGAATCGAGGCGGCGGACACGCCCGGCTCTGGTGCACGCGGTCTACTCAACCAGGCCGCCCCCGCCACGCTCCGGGAAAGCTTCAAGGTCGCAGAGCAGAACCTCATCGCCCAGGCGAGGCAACTCGTGGGCGACCGCGACCCGCGCGAGCACAACCTCACCGCTCAGGTACGGGCGCTCGACGCTGCCAAGACCGGTGCCGGCCTAGGACTGCCGATCCTCCTCGCGCTGGCCTCGGCGATGCTCCAGCGGTCAATCCGGGGTGGCCTAATCGCTGTCGGCAATCTGTCGCTCGGCGGCGGCGTCGAGACGATCCTCAACGCGGCGCAACTCGCCGAGCACGCGATGGAGAAGGGAGCGACGGCCCTCTTGCTCCCGGTGTCTGCCCGCCGCCAACTCCTCGATGTCAGCGACGAGGTCGCTACGAAAGTCTCGTTCATTTTCTACAGTGACGCGCAGGACGCCCTCGTGAAAGCACTCGACGAATGAACGAGCAGACAGTCGGAGTATCCATGCGGCCGAACGAGTGGGTGATTTGATGGCCGGCGCTCATTGGGTTCGCGCCGCTCTGCCCTGGACCTGCATCGAATCCCGCAACGAGCTTTGTCGCTATGACCCCTTGCGACACTGTCGTCGCCATGGGGATAAGACCATAGCCTGACCATCCGCCAGTCTGATTGAGAGAAGTCACACCGTATGTCGTTCCAGACCCCGCGCAGCATCGAGGAGATGCTGACCGCTATCCACAAGCGCGAGTACCTGATGCCGGCGATCCAGCGCGAGTTCGTCTGGGGCGCCGACCAGATCACCAAGCTCGTCGACAGCCTCATGCGTGGGTACCCCGTCGGGTCCTTCCTGCTCTGGGACGTCAAGCCCGAGACGGCGCAGTCGTACACGTTCTATGAGTTTCTGACGAACTACCACGAGCGCGATAACCCCTACGCGGGCAAGGCGACTGTTCCCTCGGGGAGCGGCACGACGGCGGTGCTCGATGGGCAGCAGCGGCTCACCTCGCTGAACATCGCGCTGTACGGCAGCTTCGCGGAGAAGAAGAAGTACGCGTGGTGGAACAGCGCGGATGCGTTCCCCGTCATGCGCCTCTATCTCAACCTCGTCGACGACCCCGACGACGAGGAACTCGGCACCAAGTATGACCTGCGGTTCCTCACCGACCGGGAGGCGGCCCCGGCGGACGGCGAGGCCGACAAGTGGTTCCGGGTCGGCGCGGTCCTCGATCTTGCCAACGCCGGCCCTGCGATCATGCGGGAGCTGGAGCAACGGGGCATCGCCGGATCGGCTGACGCATTCCAGCGGCTCTACGACCTGTACGAGGCGGTGCGGGTTCTCAAGCCGATGAACTACTTCCTGGTCACCGATCAGGATGCCGACAAGGTGCTCGAAATCTTCGTCCGCGTCAACAGCGGCGGCACCACGCTCTCCTATTCCGACCTTCTGCTGTCGATGGCAACGAACCAGTGGCAGGAGCTGGACGCTCGTGAGGAGGTCCGCTCGCTGGTCTCCGAGATCAACAGCAACGCCGGCCGCCAGTTCTCGTTCTCCAAGGATGTGGTGCTGAAGACCGCGCTGACGATCGCGGACGTGGATGTGCGGTTCAAGGTCACCAACTTCACCCAGGGGAACATGGCCAGGGTGGAGGCCGCGTGGCCGCAGATCAAGGGAGCCTTGCTGCGTGCCGCTACGTTGCTTCAGCAGTTCGGGTACAACGAGCGCAACCTCACCGCGAACAGCGTGATCGTCCCGGTCGCGCACTACCTGCACCTCCGAGGTGCAGGCGACTCCTACCTCGACTCCACTGCGGACGCGGCCGACAGGCTCGCCCTGCAACGGTGGGTGACGCGCTCGCTGGTCAAGCGTGGCATCTGGGGGTCGGGGCTCGACACGCTCCTCACCCGCATCCGCGATGTCCTCCGCACCAACTCGCCCAATGGCTTCCCGGTCGCTGCGGTCGAGGAGGCGATGGCGGCCGTCGGCAAGAGCCTCGCGTTCGACAACGCCGAGATCGACGAGCTGCTCAACCTCAAGTACGCCGGTCAGCGGACGTTCTCAGTGCTGTCCGTGCTGTACCCGGGGCTGGACCTGAGCAAGAAGTTCCACGAAGACCACATCTTCCCCAAGTCCCGGTTCACCAGGAAGAAGCTCCTCGACGCAGGGATTCCGCTCGACAAGATTGACGACTACCTGGCGGCCGTGAACCTCCTGCCGAACCTCCAGCTGCTCGCCGGGACCGCCAACATCGAGAAGCAGGACAGCCTGCCTGCGGAGTGGATCGACACCGCCTTCCCGAGCGAGGACAAGCGAGCCACCTACCTCGCCGAGAACGACCTCGACGGTCTTCCGCTCGACCTGGCCGACTTCACGTCGTTCTTCGAGGAGCGCAAGCAGCGAATCCGGACCCGCCTACTTGCCGCTCTGGGAACAACACCGGGCGCACCGGAGGACGCGGCTCTCGCGTAGCCGACGTTCACGCGGCGAGCAGCGACAGTGCGGACACCGCCTGGAGAGGTAGCACTCCGTTGCCAAGCGCGGTGATCTGCTGGTTCTGCGTCAGCTCATGGGCATCGGTGACCCATCCAGCGGGCAAGCCCATCAGCCACTCCACGAACGCCGGTGCTGGGCGAGGGCCGTCGGCTTCGTTCAGGAGGGCTGGCGCTGGCGCGGGGCGTCTGGTGACGTGTTCCCAACGGGTGATGGCGTCGGCGTAGCGTCCCCAGCGCTGAACAGCCCGTCGATCAGGGACCACAGCGTTGACGGCGCTCAGCGAAATTCCTCAGAGTTGAAGTTGAAGTGGGGAATTTCAGTGAGCGCCGTCACCACTCGGGCTGGAGCGCGTCGATGGCTGCGGCCACGTGCGCCAAGAGCCCCGAGCGGGTACCCGGAGCGAGGCCGGCGCGCTTGCCTACCGTCGAAACGTCTTGGCACGGGAACCCGCCGATGAGGATGTCCACGGGCTCGACTTGACTCCAGTCGATGGTCGAGATGTCGCCGAGGTTCGGTGCATCTGGCTAGTGGTGGGAGAAGACGCGGGCGATGGGCGCGTTGAGTCCGGAGAACCACACGGTGTTGGCGGTGAAGACGTGCTCGACGGCGAGGTCGAGGCCGCCGTGGCCGCTGAGCAGCGACCCGATCCTGAGTCGCGATTCGCCGCTGACGGTGAGGTCGCACATGAAGTCTGCTCCGGTAACGGTCGCCCCCGGCATCCGTGCCTCACCGAGAACTGATGCCGAGCTGGCCACCTGTCAGGTGCACGACACCCACACGCGCCTACCGCCCGACTCCTCCACCTCCGGCCTTCGTTCCATCCGCCCTCGGAGGTCACACGCCTCTTGCAGGTCGAGGTAGAGCCAGGCGTCACCGCAGCAGAAGTCGCCAGGTGAGGGTGCTCACCTGCCTGACAGGAACGGAGACGAGAATGACGGTTTCGATGCGCGTGATGTCGGCAGGTGACGGCTACAAGTACCTGCTCAGGACCGTCGCGGCGGCCGACGGCAACCGGCCGCTTTCAACGCCGCTGACCCGCTACTACATGGAGGAAGGCACCCCGCCTGGTCGCTGGCTCGGCGCTGGCGTAGCGGCCCTTGGCAAGGGCGAGATTCAGGTGGGCGACCGAGTGTCAGAAGACCAGCTCCAGCTCCTGATGGGCACGGGATGTGATCCGATCACAGGTGACAAGCTCGGCCTGGGCTTCCCGGCGTACAAGAGCCAGGACGAGCGGATCGAGGCGCGGATCGCCGCTCTTGGCCAGACGCTGACGCCTGGGGCCAAGGGCGAGGCTGTCGCGCAGATCGTTGCCGAGGAGACTGCCCGCAGCACACGGCGTGCTGTGGCGGGCTTCGACTTCACCTTCTCCATCCCGAAGTCCACGAGCGTGCTGTGGGCAGTCGCGGACGCCGGGGTCCAAGCGCTCATCGGGGAGGCGCATCATCGAGCGGTTGCGGAGGTGGTTGCGTTCATGGAGCGCGAGGTTGCAGCCACCCGCACGGGCGCAACCGCCGGAGATGGCGCGGTTGCACAGGTCGACGTCACGGGGCTGATCGCGACCGCGTTCGATCACTTCGACTCCCGCGCCGGCGACCCCCACCTCCACACGCACGTGGTCATCAGCAACAAGGTCAAGACCGACTTCGATGGGAAGTGGCGTTCGCTCGACGGCAGGCCGATGCACGCCGCCGTGGTGGCGCTCTCCGAGCTACATGAAGCCGTGTTCGCCGACCATATGACGCGCACCTTCGGCGTCTCGTGGGAGGCCCGAGAGATGGGCCGCGACCACAACCCGGCATGGGCGATCACGGGAGTGCCCGAGGAACTGATCGCAGAGTTCTCGACCCGCGCCCGTCACATCGACGCCGAGACCGATCGCCTCATCGCTGAGTATGTTGCAGCGCACGGACGACGACCGGCACCAGCAGCCATCATGAAACTCCGAGCCCGAGCCACACTCGCGACCCGCCCCGAGAAGCAGGTCCGATCCTTGGCTGACCTCACCGCCGAATGGCGGGAGCGCGCCACGAAAGCGTTGGGGCGGGATGCGACGACATGGGCGCGCGAGGTGACCGACAACGACAAGCCGCTCCTGCTGCGTGCCGACGACGTGCCGCTCGATGTCATCGGTGAGATTGGGCGTTCAGTGGTCGAGGTGGTCGGTGAGAAGCGCTCGACCTGGCGACGCTGGAATCTCATGGCCGAGGCATCCCGGCAGACGATGGGCTGGCGGTTCGCCACCATTCAGGACCGGGAAGCCATCGTCGCGATGGTCGCCGACGCCGCCGAGCTCGTCTCGCTCCGCCTCACGCCACCTGAACTCGCCACCTCGCCCGTTGTGTTCCGTCGCCCCGACGGCACCTCAGTGTTCCGGCCGAAGAGCTCGACCGTGTTCACCTCCGAGTCCCAGCTCGCGGCCGAGGACAGACTCCTCGAACGCGCCGCCAACCTCAGCGCGCCGACTGTGCCGCTCACGACGGTCGAGAAGATCACGCGCAACCCCGACGCGGATGGCCGGATGCTCGGCGACGACCAAGCCGACGCCCTGACCCGCATCGCGGTGTCAGGACGCCTCCTCGATGTTCTCGTCGGCCCCGCCGGGGCGGGCAAGACCACCGCCATGAACGCACTCCGCCGCGCATGGGAAGCCGAACACGGGCCCGGCTCAGTCGTCGGCTTCGCCCCGTCAGCGGTCGCCGCACAGGTCCTCGCCGACGACCTCGGAATCGCGACCGAGAACACGGCGAAGTGGTGGCAGAACCACCTCATCCACGGCACCACCTTCGAAGCGGGCCAGCTCGTCATCATCGACGAAGCCTCCCTCGCCGGCACCCTGTCCCTGGACCGCATCACCCACCTCGCCCAGGACGCGGGCGCGAAGCTGCTGCTGGTCGGCGACTACGCCCAACTGCAATCCGTGGACGCCGGCGGAGCATTCGCGATGATCGCCAGAGACCGAGCCGACACCCCCGAACTCGCCGATGTTCACCGCTTCACCCACACCTGGGAGAAGACCGCCTCACTCGAGCTACGCCACGGACGCACCCGGGCCATCGAGACCTACCTCGCCCACCAGCGCATCACCGACGGCGACGCCGAGGCCATGACCGACACGGCCTACAACGCCTGGCGCGCCGACCGCGACGCCGGACTCACCTCGGTGCTGATCGCCGAAACCCACGAAGACGTGACCGTGCTGAACCGTCGCGCCCGCGCCGACCTGATCCTCAACAAGACATTGATCCCCGACCGCGAAGTCGAACTGCGCGACGGCACCGCCGCAGGCGTCGGCGACACCATCATCACCCGACGCAACAACCGGAACCTCCGCACCATGGCAGGGCGGGACTGGGTACGCAACGGCGACATATGGACCATCACCGCCGTCGGCGACGACGGGACAATCACCATCGCACGCGACTACGGCACCAGCACCACCATTCGCGACGACGGAACCATCAGGGCTCGCAGGCGAGGGCGCAGGTTCGGCGGCAGCATCGTCCTCCCAGCCTCGTACGTGGCCGAGCATGTCGATCTCGGCTACGCGGTCACCGCCTACCGCGCGCAAGGCATCACGACCGACACTGCGCACGTCCTGGTCGAACCGACTTCGACCCGAGAGACCTTCTACGTCGCGATGAGCCGAGGACGGCACGCGAACCATGCCTACGTGACGCTCGACCGCGCCGACGACCATGCCCAGCCGCACCCTGGTGACGACCCACACGCCACCGCGCGAAGCGTGCTCTACGGCGTTCTGCAGCACAGCGGCGCCGAACTCTCCGCGCACGAGACCATCGTGGCTGAGCAGGACCAGTGGGGCTCTATCGCTCAGCTCACCGCCGAGTATGAGACGATCGCCGCCGCCGCTCAGCACGACCGCTGGGCCACCCTCGTCCGTGGCTCCGGGCTCACCGACGAGCAGGCCGAGAGCGCCATAGAGTCCGAGGCGTTCGGCCCGCTCACGGCTGAACTCCGCCGGGCTGAAGCGAACCATCACGATGTCGATGCGTTGCTGCCGCGCCTCGTCACTGCGCGTGGATTCGGCGACGCGGACGACATCGCCGCCGTCCTCCACTACCGAGTCGAGCGGGCGACCGCCCGCCCGGCTGGCTCGGGCCGGACTCGCAAGCCACCGCGGCTCATCGCCGGCCTCATCCCACAGGCGCACGGGGCCATCGGCGCCGAAATGCGAGCAGCCCTCGACGAGCGAGAAGCACTGATCGAGGCACGCGCCGACGCCGTTCTCGAAGCCGCGCTCACGGAGAGCACGCCGTGGACGAACGCTCTTGGAGCAGCGCCCACCGACCGGCGACGAGCCGCGACCTGGCGCAAGGCTGCCCGCGTGGTCGCTGCCTACCGAGACCGCTACCGCGTCACCGACGACGCACCCCTCGGCGCCCCACCCGAGTCTGCGGCCCAGAGGATCGACGCTGCGCGGGCGCGTACAGCCCTGGACAGAACGATGAACCTCGCTCGCGTCGAACAAGATCAAGAACACTCCCGACACTCTCGGACCCAGCGAACCGGGCCGTCGCTGTGAGCCAGAACGAGCTTCGGAGCGCCGCGGCCGCTGTGTCGTCCGGCCCGACCCCCGACTCCTCAGGCATGATGGACAGCACCATGACAGTTCGAGCTGGATCGGCGACACGTATCTCCTGACACCGTTCGCCAGGACGGAGGCAGACGTGGCCGCTGAAGAGGTCTCGGTCAACTTGGGAGACGCGACGCCCCGACGCTTGCTCGTGGGTTGGGCGAACGGGCAGGACGCATGGGTGCGTCAGATCACTGCCGAAACGATCCTCTCTCGCCAGGCGCCGAGCGATGCCCTGCTGGACGCCGCCTACACCACCTTCCTTGCGGAGAAGGGGCTTGGCGATGGTGAGGCCCCGGAAGTTCCGAAGCTTGAACTCGTCGCCACGGATGCGGCGGAAGAGGAGACTCTTGAACTCGTCAGTCTGGCGAGCATCGAAGGCGTCAATGCGCTCGCCGCTGACCAAGAACTTGGCTTCGACCCGGAACTGACCGTGCTCTTTGGGCAGAACGGATCGGGGAAGACCGGGTATGCACGAATACTGAAGCGCATCTCGGCTGTTCGGACCGCTGAAGACATCCTGCCGAACGCGCACACCGCCTATCTCGACAGCCCGCCGTCGCCCAGCGCCACCATCCAGTACCGACTGTCTGGCATGGACTCCTCGGTGATGTGGAAGGACGAATCCGGCCTTGCGCCATTCACCCGCCTCAGCGTCTTCGACGCGAGCGCAGTCTCGTTGCACGTTGACAGCGATCTGGGTTACGTCTACACACCGGCCGAACTCGCACTGTTTGGTCACGTCGCTGCCGGGCTGCAAGGCATTCAGCAGCGGATCGCAACCGAGGTCAAGGCCTTGGCGCCGGGGAGCAACCCGCTGTTGTCGAGGTTCACGCGAGGTACGAAGGTGTATCCCGTGATCGAGACCCTGGGTGCCACCACAGACCTCGCGGAGCTTGACGCACTGGCAACGCTGCCTGACGGTGCCGAGGCCGACCGCGAGCGGCTCGAAGGTGAGATCGCGGCGCTCCGTTCCAACTCGCTCGACGCGATTCTCTCCAGCACACAGGAGACGGTACGTCACCTCAATCGGCTGCACGGCGTGCTTACAACGGCGATGAACTTCGATGCGGTCGTCTACGAGAAAGCCCGGGTGAAACTCCAGGAAGCGGAAGGTCGAAGGACAGAAGCGCGAGAGCAACTCTTCAGTCAGGATGAGCTGCCAGGCCCCGCAGATGGGGAATGGCAGGAGTTCATCGTTGCGGGAGACTCGTACCGCCAACACCTTGACCGCGAGCACTATCCAACTGCCGGAGACAAGTGTCTCTACTGCATGCAGGAGCTCAGCCCGACGGCCTTGAACCTGCTGACTCGCTATCGCACGTTCCTCGATGAAACGCTTGTCCGTCAGGTCGCGGACGCGAACACCGAGGTGCGCAACTCCAGCCTCAGGTTCGACGAAGCCGAGCTCACCCGCGCGAACGAGTTCGCCACAGAACAGCGGGATGGTGAAGACCCACCGGTATGGGCGAGCCAAGCATGTGACGTGCTCGCGGCGGCCCGAGCCGCAGCTCAGGACACCGCGAATGGGAAGCCCGTGACCGCAGGCACCCTCCGAGAGAGCGCGGAAGCAGTGGCCTCCAAAGTCGGAGCCGAACTGGCGACTGCACGGGCGGCCGTTCAGCAGATGTCGGAGGACAAAGCAAATGCGGCGAGCGCGCTCACCGGAAAGCAGAAGGAGCTTTCAGAACTCACGGCACGCATTGAATTGAACCGCAACATCGCCGCAGCCCGCGAGTATGTCCGACGTGCGCGAAGAGCGCAACAACTTGACAAGCTCTCACGGGTCATTTCAAGCGGCGCGTCGAAGCAACTCACGGTCCAGTCCAAGCTTGCCAGTGAAGACCTCGTGAACAAGAACTTCGAGACGCTGTTCGCCGAGGAGTGCGCTCGTCTTCGAGCGCCTCAGGTCGCACTTCGATTTCAGGGGCGTAGCGGACAGGCGCAACGCAAGAAGGCGGTCGCCTCCTACAAGCCCTCTGCGGTGCTCTCGGAAGGTGAGCAGAAGGTGTTGGCGCTGGCCGACTTTCTTGCCGAGAGTCGGATGCGAGGGACCAAAGCACCTCTGATCTTCGATGACCCGGTCACAAGTCTCGACTACCGCAGACTTGATGAGGTTGCTGCACGCATCCAGAATCTCGCCGAGACACATCAGGTTGTTGTCTTGACCCACAACATCATGTTCGCGTCAGCGCTGATGGCCGCCAGGCAGAACAAGAAGCTCAGGACGAAAATCTACGAGGTGCGCGACGGTGGAGAGGCCAAGGGAATCCTGGCTCCGGACGTCGAGCCGAGGCTCGATACGCCGGCCGATCTAGCCAAGCGGATCAACGTCAAACTTCAAGAGATGACCAGCGCGGAGCCCGTGGTCCAGGATGCACTCATCAAAGAGACCTACGACCTCATTCGCGCCTGGTGCGAAGCATTCGTTGAGCAGGAACTCCTGCAGAACGTCACACAGCGATATCGCAAGAACATCATGATGACCCGCCTGTCGAAGATCGACAGTTCTCGGCTCGATGCTGCCATCGCAGTCATTGAACCTCTCTTCGATCGTGCTTGCGAACGGATGACCGGACACTCTCACGCCGCCGAGTACATGAGCACCAAGCCGACTGTGAGCGAAGTGCAGGAGGACTGGGAGAAGGCGAAAGCAGCGCGCTCGGCATACATCGCCACTTGAGCGGCAGATCGTAGAAGCGGCTCGCAGGCAGCTACAGGGCGCGGGTGCTCATCGACTTCGTGGCTGTTGACGGCCGCCCTGAATCGCGGGAAGCCGCAGATGCCCGGATCGCGCTTGCGCCGTCACGTCCGCGTGGAGAGAGCAGGTCCGCGGCATCCGTCACCAGTGACGCGCCATCTCGCAGGAGTTGGTGCGGCCCGGCGCTCGCTGCGCTGGTCACCGGACCGGGAACAGCTCCGACGGTGCGGCCGAGTTCGTGCGCACGCCGGGCGACGGTCATCGATCCAGAGCGAACGCCAGCCTCGACAACGACGGTCGCTGCGGAGAGCGCGGCCATCAGCCGCGTCCGAGCGATGAAGCGATGGCGCGTCGGCACCGCGCCCGGCGGAACCTCACTGACCAGGAGGCCGAGGTCAGCCACCCGCTCAAGCAGTTCACGGTGCCCCATCGGGTAGGGGCGATCAACGCCGTTCGCCACGACCGCGATCGTGTCGCCGCCTGACGCGAGGGCCGCTCGATGAGCAGCACCTTCGATGCCGTACGCACCGCCGGCCACGATGATCCGCTCAGCGCTGGTGAGGTCGGAGGCAAGCTGTCCGGCCACATGCTCGCCGTAGGAGGTCGAGGCCCTCGCGCCGGTGATCGTGACGAGATCGTTGAGCGGTCGCGCGAGAAACGATGTCGTGCCACGAGTCCAGAGGACGTACGGCCGCCGGTCGCCAAGATCGTCGAGCGCGGAAGGCCATTCTTTGTCGCCGGGAATCAGCGCGGCGATACCGGCGCGCTCGGCTCCGACGAGGTTCTGTTCAAGTGTCCGAGTGTCTGAGCGCCGGAACTGGGCACGCCACACTTGAGCGTCAACGGTACTGAGCCCCGGCACCGAGTCTTCACCCTCGGCGAGCCGAAACAGCTCAAGCGCGCCGAGCTCGCCCAGGAGGCGACCGGTCACGGCATCGTCCGGTTCGACGAGTATCGACAGCGCCATCCGCGCCGTGCGTTCGTCCTGGACTACCTGGCTCAGGGTCGTCGTCACGTCGGGTCCTCTCACTCGTATAGAGAGGTGCGCGCGGCGACGCCGGGAGCCCGAGGGTTCCATGAACGCCGACCCCGGCGTACAGTGGATGGCGAGGCAGGTTCTCCTCATATTGCGGGTCCTCCGGGACGGCCTTCGGGCACTCATACACGTTCTGCCTCCTCGACGGAGTAACACGTGTGACGAGAGGCCCGTCATGTTCCGCCTTATCTGGACGCTCAGCGTTCGCACCCGCGACTACCTGCACCGCTACATGCCGAGCAACCGACTGCTCGCTGCCATCCGCACCCGGCGCGGACTCAAGTGGGGGATACCAGCGATGCTGGTCGCGCTTCCGTACATCCTGATCGCCAGCATCTGCTCTGGCTCGGCAGCCGACGGCGGCCCAGGCTGGCTCCACCTCATCGTGCTGTGGGCATGCTGGAACGCGCTCAAGTTCATCATCATGGGACCCGTGAGCGTCGCTCTGCTCATCCGTGCGCGCCTGCGCGAGGCCGCGGTCCGTCGTCACCAGCGCCACGACTCGCGCGGCGAGGCGAGCCTGCGTGAGCCAGCCCTCCGTGTCTAGGCTCAACCGCTCACGGCAGTGGATGCCGTGATGCGAGAACCACAGCGCCCGCCAGGCCGAATCACGACGCCGTGCGAAGCGAGCGCTCGCCGGACAGCCTGAGGCCCCGCCCCAACCTTCACGCCGACCTCTACCAGCGTCAACCCGCTGAGGTAGAGGTCGGCTGCTTCGTGGATGCGGGAGGGATCGAACCGTCCACGGCGGATCGTCACCTCCCGCCGGGTGAGGTGGGTGGCGACTGTGCGGCGGTTCACGCCGAACACGGATGCCAGTTCCACGAGCGTTGCGCCCTCGCGGTACTGCGCCACCAGATCGTCGACCTGCTCCGGGCGAAGGAGGGTTTGAGTCATCCCAAGTGATCGCACCACTCGCCCCCTGGAATCGGTAACGGTAGGCTCAGAGGAGCGCTGGTCGTGGTTGTAGAAGCCCCGTGACCTGCGCAAAGACAAGGTCTTGAGGTGTGGGCAGGGGTTCTCAAACTCTCTACGGAGGTCCACCATTTCAGACGTAGTCGAACCCCTGACATGGGTTTTCAGGCTTGCCGTGACGGCGAAGGGCTCCGCTAAGCGGAGGGTTGCTTCCTGGTCTTCGTTGATGTCGATGCCGGTGGTGAAGGTCTGGTTGGCCACGCGCTTACCCTGGGCGTCGGTGCTCTGCCACGCGTCTTGCACACGAGGTGTGAGCACGTGCGGAGAGAATTGATGCATGGCCTCTCCGCAGACACTTGACGACGCCGACCGGCGCCTTGTGGCGCTGTGGGCGGCCGACTGCGCCGAGCGGGTGCTGCCGATGTTCGAGGGTGAGGCTCCCGGTGACGATCGCGCGAGGGATGGCATCGAACGCACCCGCGCCTACGGCCGTGGTGAACTCAACGCCCGCCGGTGAGATCAAGCGGAGATTCGAAGCCGGACGCGCTGCCAGATCGGTGACGTCACCTGCAGCGGTAGCAGCCGCTCGCGCTGCTGGCCAAGCTTCGGGCGTGGCCCATATGGGAGCCCATGCTCTCGGTGCTGCCGCGTACGCGGCGAAGGCCGCTTCACTCGCAGCGGCCGAGCTACCAAGGACACGGCCGGCTCGCCGGGCGCAAGGCGCTGATCACCGGCGGTGACTCGGGCATTGGCCGTGCGGTTGCCATCGCGTATGCGCGGGAGGGCGCGGACCTTCCCACCGGGGGCCTGGACCGCGTGATACGCACGAACCTCTACGGTCTTTTGTTCGCGGCCCGCGCGGCCGTGCCGCACCTGAAGGCGGGCGCGTCGATCATCGTCACCGCGTCGATCCAAGCCTTTCAGCCCTCAGCCCGCCGAGTTGGCCGGCGCCCATGTCTATCTCGCATCCGAGGACGCGTCGTACGTGTCGGGGTCGGTGTTGGCGGTCACCGGCGGCAAGCCGCTCTGACGCCAGCGGACGGTTCCTGATATCGCCGACCTTGTCAACCCGGTCGCCGCGCGGGGGCAGCGGTGGCTACGGTGCGGGAATGGACGATGACAAGGCCGCGGGGCGCGGCGGGCGGCTTTTCGTGTTCTGGGCGTGGATGACGATCATCTTCGGTGGCCTCGCCGTGATGGTCATCATTCCCTTGGTGGGGCGGTGAGCACGGTGAGGCGATTCCTGCGCGACAACGGACTCAGCCTGTGCATGCTCGCGATCTTTCTGGCAGCGATCGTCGGGCAGTCGTTCGCCGGCTGGGCGGCCAACAACGAAGAGCTGATCGGACACAGCCGTCCGGCGATCGGATACGGCCAGTTCGTGAGTTCGTCGGCATTTCTCGTGGATGTCGCAGAGAACTGGCAATCGGAGTTTCTGCAGTTCTTCGTCTTCATCTTCGCGACGATCTGGCTCATTCAGCGGGGTTCCCCCGAATCCAAGAAGCCGGGAAATGCCGGCGTCGAGACCGATGAGCAGCAACTGGTGGGGGAGTATGCCCGGCCCGATTCGCCGCGATGGGCGAAAATGCGCGGCCTGCGCGGCTGGCTGTACGCCAACTCGCTGCTGATCACGATGGGGGCGATCTTTCTGTTGTCGTGGTTCGCCCAGTCGTTGGGCGGCATGGTCCAGATGAACGAGGAGAACGCCGAGCACGCTGCCGCAGCCGTCGACTGGGTCGGCTACGTGAGCTCGCCGGACTTCTGGAACCGGACGCTGCAGAACTGGCAGTCCGAGTTCCTCGCGGTGGGGGCGATGGTGGCCTTCACCATCTATCTGCGCCAGCGCGGCTCGAGCGAGTCAAAGCCGGTGGGCGTGCCGCACGCGACAAGTTCGGAAGAGGCCGAGTGAGCCCCCGCTGATGCCGCGTACGGTCCGCGGCGTCGGTCATGCGTTGGTGCCGTTAGCGGGCCCGGGCTGGGGGACCAGGCGCAGGCCAGACGGACTGTTGGCCACGCTGGCCAGCGCTTCGAGCCAATCCGGATCGAGCTGTGGCGACCGGCTGCCGTGGTATTTGAAGACGAGTGCAGAGGCAGCGTTGACCCACACTGTCGTGCGGCCGTCGCCGATGCTGGTGTCTTCACGCCAGCTGAAGGCAAACGACTCCGCTCGGCGCAGCTTGTCGAGGATCACCACCTGCAGATGTGCGAGCGCACGGTCTTCGATCTCTACGCTCACTGACTCTTGATAGATGAACTTGCCCATGAACCCTCCTGGATATGCCGGAAGAGGAACCTGCCGAATTGGATCGACGACGGCGCCACGCCTCACCATATCTGGCGGGGAGTCATCTGGCGCGCCATGTCAATCCCCTGGCGGCGCGCCTTGTCGGGGCGGTGTACTGAAAGAGACGAATCCCGTCAGCGCACGCTGCCATCAGTTCAGGGGGAACACATGTCACATCCGACGACCACCCACGCCGAGTGGGGTGCCGGCAATCCGCGACTGATCGTCTCGCGAGAAGATCGGCATCACGAAGAGGAGCTGCGGGGTGAACTCATCACCATCGGCTCAGCGGCCGACGCGGATATTCGCCTCGAGGGTGTCGATCCGATCGCGGGCGAAATCCGACACGACGACCGCGATGAGTTCGTCTTCGTGCCGCATGCGGCAGGCGAGACGAATGCGCGGCTGCAACCCATGTCAACAGCAGAAGGGCAGGACGGCGAGGTCTTGCGCACCGGTGCGCGCTTCACGCTGGGCGACTGGACCTTCGTCTTCATGCGAGAGGAGTTCGCTGATCATGGCCGCCCGTATGGCGGACGGGAGGGCGGCGAGGGACAGACGCAGCCCGAGCAGCCCGAACGCCCCGACTATTCGGATGGGCACCCCGCAGAAGACGCGCCCGAATGAGAAGAATCGAGGCCGCCGGCGCTTTCGTGCTGCGCGACGCCTAGGGTTACCTCATGGGCACTATGTACTACGGCGGGCCAAGCATGCCCATCCATATCGACGACCGCGCGCTGGCGCACCTCAAGGTCGTCATCGCCACGAAACTGCGGCGGGGTGAGAGCTTCACGCTGTCTTGGCAGCATCACGAAGACGAGCCGCGCGGCCGCTCGACCATCTGGCTCCATCCGTCGATTCCGCTGCGATTCGTCTTCAATGATCCCGAACCGCCCGAGCTGAGCCGGGAATGGATCCATGATCTGGCGAACTCGGCGAACACCTCGGGCGGCATTCAGCTGGTGGCCGAGCACATCGACGCAGGGCCGACCAGCGTCGAAGGATCGGCCACGGCGGTGTCGGCGACGACGTGACCCGATCACATCGTGCGTGCCAGCTCCTTGGCCTTGGCCGCCAGTTCTTCGCTGGTGTGCTGCTCCTGTTCGAGGTTGGCGGAGAGCAGATGCACCACCTGGGCCGGGTGCAGCCGCCGGGCGCTGGCGACCAGGCTCTGGTAGGCCGAGATCTCGTGGTGCTCTGCGCGTAGCGCTGCGGCGACGGCGATGTCGTCGCGCAGCTTCTCATCCGCCTTGCGCAGAAGCGCGTTGCCCTCCTTGACGAGCTTTTTCGTGGTGGGCGATCGCGCCTCGGTCATCGTCAGGCCGAGGACACGAAAGATCTCGTGCAGGTTGTCGATCTGGTCGCGTGTCTGGCTTGCGTGGTGTCGGAACATCTCCCTCACGTCTTCGGAGAGCGCCGCCTTCTCAAGGTCGGCGAGCATCTGAAGAGAATCGTTCTCCATCGTCAGGGCCGAACCGAGCCGATAGGCAAAGAGCTCTTCGGGCGTCTCGAAGCGCGCGAACATGGGGCATCCTTTCACTTGCCAGGCGGATACCTTCACACGATGCCACGCGTGGGGTGGGTTGGCTGCCCCCTTGACGACACGGCGTCGCGCACTCTTGCGAACTCAGTCGGCGTAGCTGCCCAACTCAGGACCGGGATGCAGCACGCCGTTCACTATCGCGCGGATGGCGAATTCGCTGGCCTCACCGAGTTCGACGGCGCTCTGGTCGAGGAGCCACTGCAGCTGAATACCGTCCATGACGGCGAGGATGCTGGCGGATGCCGCGGCGACGGTCGCGGGCTCTTTCACTCCGGCGCGCGCGCAGAGAACACGGAATGCGTCGGCCACCTCTCGGCGCAAGGTGGCGTATCGCTTCTCGAAGAACTCGCGCGCGGGGTGGTCGTCGGTCACGGACTCGGCGGAGAGCACCGTGTACACCTGGACGATGCCTGGTCGGTGCGCGTTCGCGAACGCTGTGCGCACGAGATGCAGGAACAACGCGGGGCCGTCGGGGATGTGCTTCTCATCGAGGTCTTCGACGTCGCTGGCATCGCGGTAGGAGAGCACCTCGAGCAGCAGATTCTGTTTCGATCCGAAGTGGTGCAGCACGCCGGCGTGGGTCATTCCCACCTGCTCGGCGATGTCGGCGAGCGTGCCGTTGGTGGATCCTTTCGCGCCGAACGTCTCGATCGCGGCCTTGAGGATCTCGGTGCGCTTGCGCTCGGTCTCGGGACGCGAGCGCACCCCACCGCCATGTGACCCGGGCATTCGGCCCCCTTCAGAAGTCGGACTTGACCACCCAACTTACTCTCCAGTAATCTCTCACCTAACTTACTGGCGAGAAAGTAAGTAACACAGCGGGGCAGCGGTTCGCCCCACCGAAAAAGGAGAAGCAATGAGGCTCAGATTCGCTCTCGCGGCGACGGGGATCGTCGCCGCACTCGCCTTGGCCGGCTGTTCCGGCGGGGGCGGGGGAAATGCGTCGCCCGAAGAGGGTGCCGCTCTCACCATCGCCAAGCCAGACGGCGCCATCACGACCGAGTCGAACAACCCGTTCATCAGCAACGCGTCGGCGATGACGCTCGGGTATGCCAACGCGATCTACGAGCCGCTGGCCATGGTCAATCTCGTGGGCAGCGATACCGAGATCACGCCATGGCTGGCCGAGAAGCTCGACTGGAACGACACGTACACGGCGCTCACGGTCACCGCCCGGTCGGGCGTGAAGTGGAGCGACGGCGAGGACTTCACCGCCGACGACATCGCATACACGTTCCAGCTACTCAAAGACAAGCCTCAACTCGACTTGACCGCGCTGGGGATCAAAGACGTCACTGAAGACGGTGACACCGCCACCATCACCTTCGACAACCCGATGTACGTGAAGCAAGACAAGGTCTTGCACAAGTTCATCGTTCCCAAGCACATCTGGGAGAAGGTCGCCGACCCGACCACCGAGACCAACAAAGATCCGGTGGGAACGGGCCCGTACGTGCTGTCGAAGTTCACCACGCAGAGTGTCGAGCTGACCGCCCGTGACGACTACTGGGGCGGAAAGCTCGCCGTGCCCACGCTGTACTACGTCTCGTACAACGACAACACGGCACTGACGACGGCACTGGCCAGCGGCGACGCCGATTGGGCGCAGGCGTTCATTCCGAACGTGCAGTCGGCCTTCATCGACAAGGATCCCGACCACAACGTGTATTGGGCTGCAGCCGGCCTGGGAATCGACGCGATGTTTGTGAACACGCAGACCAAACCCTTCGATGACGTGGCATTCCGCAAAGCAGTGAACATGGTCATGGATCGCGAGAAGCACGCCTCGATCGCGCGTGAAGGCGGCGTGCCGGTGCTCGACTCTGTCACCGCGCTGCCCAGTCCGGCCGGCGACAGCTGGATCTCGCCGGAGTTCCAGGGCAAGAAACTCACGGTCGATGTGGACGGCGCCAAGCAGGTGCTCACCGACGCTGGCTACACCTGGAAGAACGACAAGCTCGTTGACCCAGACGGTGAGGCCGTGACCTTCGAACTGAAGGTGCCGCAGGGGTGGAACGATTATGTGACCGGAATCAGCCTCATCTCCGACTCGGTGAAGGCTCTGGGTGTCGACGCGAGCGTGCAGACGCCCGATGCGGACAGCTGGCTCGACGCCATCGCCAAGGGCGACTTCCAGGCGATCCTGCACTGGACCGACACGGGGATGACCCCCTACGACCTGTACTCGAACATCATGGATGGGCGCTTCCTCAAGCCGAAGGGCGAAGTGGCCAACTACAACTTCGGCCGCTACGACAACAAGGAAGCCACCGCAGCGCTGCAGGCGTTCGCCACGGCGACCGATGACGCAACGCGCAAGGCCGCCCTGGAGAAGGTCCAGAAGATCTTCGTCGATGACGTGCCGGGCATGGCCGTGGGAACGCGACCGTTCATCGGACAGTACAACACGCGCAACTACGTCGGCTGGCCCAGTGCAGATGACCCGTACATCTCGCCGGACCCGACCCAGCCCACCGCGGCGCTGATCCTCACGAAGCTGAAGCCGGCGTCCTGACCCCCCGGTACGTGGAGGGCGGGCGGCATGCCCGCCCTCCACGTCGACCCCGAGAGAAGACCTGTGAACGACTCTGTGATCGATGATCCCGTGCTGACGGTGGCCGGGTACTCCATCGTCTACGACGTGGAACCGCCCGTCGAGGCGGTCCGCGACGTCTCGTTGACCCTGCGCCGCGGTGAGATCCTGGGCCTGGCCGGCGAGTCCGGCAGCGGCAAGACGACCCTCGCCTACGGCATCCAACGACTGCTGCGCCCTCCGGCCGTCATCACTGCCGGCAGCGTCACGTTCCACGACGCCGACGGTGGCAGCGTCGACATCAACGCCCTCGATGCGAGGGCGCTGCAGCAATTTCGGTGGGACAAGGTGTCGATGGTGTTCCAGGGCGCCATGAACGCCTTGAACCCGGTCGCCAACATCCGCAGCCAGCTTGTAGACGTGTTCGCTGTGCACCGGCCCGGAATGAGCAGGCGCGAACGGGTTGCGGCTGCGGGCGAGCTTCTCGATCTCGTCGGAGTGGGCAGCCAGCGCGCGCGTTCGTTCGCCCACGAGCTGTCGGGCGGGATGCGACAGCGCGTCATGATCGCGATGGCGTTGGCGCTGCGCCCCCAGCTGATGGTCATGGACGAGCCGACGACAGCGCTCGATGTTCTCGTGCAGCGGGAGATCCTGCAGAAGATCTCGGAACTGCGCCACCAGTTCGGCTTCTCGGTCATCTTCATCACGCACGACCTGCCCTTGCTGCTGGAGATCTCCGACCGGATAGCGGTCATGAAAGACGGCGCGATCGTCGAACTCGCCGCGGCCGAAGAGATGTATCGCCGGCCGCAGCATCCCTACACGCAACGACTGCTCTCGTCGTTCCCGAGCCTCACCGGGGCACGCGGCACGTATGCGGGCCGCGTCGGCGCAGGAACGGAGACGCGATGACCACCCTGGAGTTCTCACACGTCACCAAGAAGTATCGGGTCCGTGGGTCGGGGGAGCTTCTCGCCCTGAACGATGTCAGCTTCACACTCAACTCGGGGCAGACGATCGCGCTGGTCGGCCAGAGCGGCAGCGGCAAGTCCACGATCGCGAAGATCCTGACCCAGCTTGAGCGACCCACCAACGGCGACATCTTGATCGACGGCGTGCCGATCCCGCGCAGCGGCAAGGGATTGCGCAGGTACCGTCAGCAGCTGCGCATGGTCTTTCAGGACCCGTTCGCATCGCTGAACCCTGCGCGAACCATTCGCTACCACATTCAGCGGCCCCTGCAATTGGATCGCGTCGTTGCGGCAGACGAGGTCGAAGACGAAGTCATGCGGCTTCTCGAACGTGTGCAGCTCGACGCCCCGGCGGTCATCGATCGCCGTCCGCATGAACTGTCGGGCGGGCAGCGACAGCGGGTCGCGATAGCGCGCGCCCTGGCGTCGCGGCCGGCTCTGCTCGTCGCCGACGAACCGGTGTCGATGCTCGACGTCTCGTTGCGACTGGGTGTGCTCACGCTGCTGGCCGACCTGCAGCGCGAGTCGGGGCTGGGCGTGCTCTACATCACGCACGACCTGGCCACCGCGCGCCACTTCAGCGACGAGATCATGGTGCTGCACCACGGCGAGGTCGTTGAGCGCGGCCCTGCCGACGACGTGATCCTCGACCCGCAGCATCCCTACACCCGCGCCCTGCGCGATGCGTCCCCCGACCCGCACGCGCTGTTCGGTACCGCACAGGAGGGCCGGTCATGAGATTCTTCCTACGCCGCGCAGTGTTCTATTTGTTCACGGCATGGGCCGCCATCACCATCAACTTCTTCCTTCCGCGCATGATGAAGGGCGATCCGGTCAGCGCCTACATCGCCTCCAACCAGGGTCGGATAAGTCCCGAGGCCATCGACTCGCTGAAGATCCTGTTCGGACTCGACAACGACATGACGCTGTGGCAGCAGTACATCCAGTACTGGGGTCTGCTGCTGCACGGCGACCTCGGCAGGTCGTTCTCGCGCGGTCTGGCGCCGGTCACCGACGTCATCGGCGCCGCACTGCCGTGGACCGTGGGCTTGGTGGGCCTGGCGACGATCATCTCGTTCGTTCTGGGCACCGCTTTCGGCGCCATCATCGGCTGGCGGCGCGGCAGCAAGGCCGACCTTGTCGTGCCGTTCGCGACGTTCTTCTCCACGGTGCCGTACTTCTGGATGGGCCTGATTGCGATAGCGGTCTTCGCGTCGTCTCTGGGCTGGTTCCCGGCGTCTCACGCGTACGGAAAAGGGGCCGATCCTGCATTCACATTCCAGTTCATCGGCGATGTCATCGTCCATGGGACGCTTCCGGCGCTGACCATTGTCGTCGCGTCGCTGGGAGGCTGGATCTTGGGCATGCGCAACATGATGATCACCGTTCTCGACGAGGACTTCGTCACCGTCGCCCAGGCCAAGGGCCTGCCCCAAGGGCAGGTGTTGTGGCGATATGCGGCCCGCAATGCGATGCTGCCGCAGTTGTCGAGCTTCGCGCTGTCGCTCGGGTTCATCGTGGGCGGCACCATAGTGATGGAACTGGTGTTCTCGTATCCCGGCGTCGGAAAGCTGCTCCTGGATGCCACGACGGCGAAGGACTACCCGCTGATGCAGGGGCTGTTCCTGGTCATCACGCTGACGGTGCTCGTCGCGAACATCCTCGCAGACGTGGCCTACGCGATCCTCGATCCCCGCACTCGCCAGCTGGAGGGCTGAACCATGGCAGCAACGCAAGCCGCCGCACTGGCGGCATCAGACCGCAAGACGCTTCGCGGGCAGCTCGGGGCTGCCTTCTCGATGTTCCGCAACCCGAAGTCGGTGGTGGGGCTGGGCATTCTCGGCGTGTTCGTGCTCGTGGCGATCTTCCAGGATCTGCTCGCCCCGTACGGTCCGCTGGAGAAGGACTACACGGCGCTGCGGCAACCTCCCTCGTGGCACCACCTGCTGGGGACGACACACATGGGCGAGGACATCTTCAGCCAGATCATCTACGGCACCCGCGGTGTGCTCGTGGTCGGGTTCCTCGCCGGTATCATCGCGACCGCCATCGCGATCATCATCGGAGTGCTCTCGGGATACGTGCGTGGGTGGCGCAGCGAGTCGCTGTCGGCACTGACGAACGTGTTCCTCGTGATCCCCGGTCTGCCGCTGATCATCATCGTGGCCTCGCAGTTCGAGAATCCGCCGCTGCTGCTGATCTCGGCGGTGTTGGCGATCACCGGCTGGGCGTGGGGTGCACGCGTGCTCCGTGCGCAGACGATGTCGCTGCGCAACCGCGACTTCATCCAGGCGGCCCGTGCCAACGGTGAGCCACTTCGGCGCATCATCTTCATCGAGATGCTCCCCAACCTGTTGGCGATCATCGCATCGAGTTTCGTGGGCACCGTGACCGCGGCGGTGTTGAGTCTGACCACCCTCGCGTTCATCGGCGTCATCCCGATCACCAACCTCAACTGGGGCACGATTCTGTTCTGGGCGCAGCAGAACGGCGCATTCCCCGACTACTGGTGGTGGTACATCCCGGCCGGACTGTGCATTGCGCTGCTGGGCATGGCACTCTCGCTCATCAACTTCGGCATCGACGAATACGTGAATCCGCGGCTGCGGTCGGCGGGCGAACGCGCCCGCGCGCTGAAGAAGCGCGGGCTGAACGCGAACTCCGCCGTCACCGCCGTCAAGACATCACCCGGAACTGCAAGAGAAAGTCAGGCATGAGCCTCGTATCCGACACCCTCCCATACCTCGACTCCTCGTTGACGACCGCCGAGCGGGTCACCGACCTGCTCGCACGGATGACGCTCGAGGAGAAGATCGGGCAGATGCTGCAGCTCGACGCCCGCGGCGATCTCGACGACGCCGTGCTGCGCAGGCATGTCGGCTCGATCCTGCACACCTCGCCCGAGCGCATTGTGCAGGCGAACGAGCTGACCGCTCGTACTCGACTGCGGATTCCGCTGCTGGTGGCCGAGGACTGCATCCACGGGCACTCCTTCTGGCCCGGCGCGACGATCTTCCCCACTCAGCTGGGGCTCGCCGCGAGCTGGGACGCAGAACTGCTCGAGCGGGTCGCCCGCGTCACGGCCGTCGAAGTCGCGGCCACCGGCATCCACTGGACCTTCTCACCGGTGTTGTGCATCGCCCGCGATCTGCGCTGGGGTCGGGTGAACGAGACGTTCGGCGAAGACCCGTTTCTCATCGGCGAACTCGCCGCGGCGATGGTGCGCGGTTATCAGGGCTCGGGCCTGGCCGATGAGACCGCGATCCTGGCCACCGCGAAACACTTCGCCGGATACTCCGAGACGCAGGGTGGGCGCGACGCCAGCGAGGCAGACATCTCGCGCCGCAAGCTGCGCAGCTGGTTCCTGCCGCCGTTCGAAAAGGTGGCGCGAGAGGGATGCCGCACGTTCATGCTCGGCTACCAGAGCATGGACGGCGTGCCGATCACCGTCAACGAATGGCTGCTCACCGATGTGCTGAAGGGGGAGTGGGGCTACACCGGCACCCTTGTCACCGATTGGGACAATGTCGGGCGCATGGTGTGGGAACAGCATGTGCAGCCCGACGACACGCACGCGGCGGCCGCGGCCGTGCGTGCCGGCAACGACATGATCATGACGACACCGCGGTTCTTCGAGGGCGCCCTGGAGGCAGTGCGCAGCGGGATGCTGCCGCCCGACGCCTTCGACGATGCCGTGGCGCGCAACCTGACCCTGAAGTTCGATCTGGGCCTGTTCGAGAACCCCCGGCTGCCGCAACCCGGTCTGGAGAAGATCGTGGGTGCACCCGCGCACGCCACGCTCAACCTCGAAGCCGCCCGTCGTTCGATCGTGCTCCTGGAGAATGACGGGACGCTGCCCTTGCCCCCGCGCGCGGCGTCCATCGCGGTGGTGGGACCGCTCGCCGATGACGCCCAGTTCCAGCTGGGCGACTGGGCCGGCGGCTCGGGCCAGGTCGACTGGCTCGACGCACAGCCGCGCGAGCTGATCACCACGGTGCTCGACGGCATTCGCGACCTCGCCCCCGCCGGTTCCACGATCACGCATGTGCGCGGGGCCGACATCCTCACGATGCAGCCCGACCCGGCGGGTGCGACCTTCCCCGACGGGCAGCCGCGTCCGCCCATCGTGCACCCGTGTCTGCCCGACGAGGCGATGATCGCCGAAGCGGTGCAGGCCGCCACTGCCGCCGATGTCGTGGTGGCCGTCGTCGGCGACCACATCGAACTGGTCGGTGAGGGCCGCTCCACGGCCACGCTGGAGCTGATCGGTGGGCAGAACGCCCTGCTCGATGCGTTGATCGCCACCGGTACTCCGGTCGTCGTCGTGCTGCTGGCGTCCAAGCCGCTCGTGCTGCCGACATCGGTGCACGCTGCCGCCGGAGTGCTCTGGATCGCCAACCCCGGGATGCAGGGCGGCCGTGCGCTCGCCGAAATCCTCTTCGGCGAGGTCGAGCCCGCAGGCCGCCTGCCGATCTCGTTCGCGCGGCACGCGGGCCAGCTTCCGGTCTATTACAACCGGGTGCGCGGGCAGCACGGCGACCGCTACGCCGACCTGACGCAGTCGCCGACATGGGCGTTCGGGCAGGGACGCAGCTACACGACCGTCGAATACACAGATCTCGTGCTCGCGCGCACCGAGGTGGCGGTCACCGACGCCCTGGTCGCCGAGGTCACTGTGCGCAACACCGGAACCAGGCCGGTGCGCGAGACCGTGCAGCTGTACGTGCGCGACGAGATCACCTCGGTGAGCTGGGCCGAGAAGGAGCTCAAGGCGTACCGGCAGGTCGATGTCGCACCCGGCGCGAGCGCGCGCGTGCGCATCGAGTTGCCCGTCGCCGAGTGCACGATAGTGGATGCCGCCGGCCGGCGTGTGGTCGAGCCGGGGGCCTTCCACGCCCTGGTGGGCGCGTCATCGCGTGACGAGGACCTGCTGGCCGCGGAGTTCACCGTCACCGGGTGAGCGCGGCCAGCACCGCGGCCGTATCGGTCACCGTGATCTGCGGGGGATACAGGCCGAGCACGTGCAGCGCGGCTGCCTGATTCTCGGCGGTCGAGCCGGCGCAGGCATCGGCGACGATCCGCACGTGCGCGCCGGCATCGGCCGCCGGCAGCGCCGTGGAGATCACGCAGCAGTCGGTGGAGACCCCGCACAGCACAAGATGCGGTGCGGGTCCCGTGATCGCCGCGAGCTCGGGGCCCCACTTGCCGAAGGTGGGCAGGTCCAGCGTCGCGCGCGGTGACAGGCCCGCGGCATCCCGTACCAACCCGTAGAGCGGGTCGTCGGCGGGTACATCCGCGAACGGCCAGGCGGCGAAGTAGTCACCCCACGCCGTCGCGCGGTCGGCGGTGGGCAACCAGCGTGTGACCACGACGCGCGGGCCGAACGCTTCGGCCAGGGAGTGGATCTTCGTCATCGCCTCGGCGAAGAACGGTGATCCCCAGGCGGATTCGGGAGACGCGAAGATGTTCTGCGGGTCGATGACGACGAGCCAGGGCTGCGGCATGGCTCGGTCGCCAGCCGCGCCTCCGCTCAACGCCCCGTTCCCTCCTCTTGCCGCCGGATCGTGCCGGCGCGCGCAAACCAGGTCACGACGAACCCGATGACCAGGGCGAAGAAGACGCCGAGGTTCGCGTAAGCCCAGTCGCCGTCTTTGCCGCCGATGAGGAACAGGAAGTATCCCTGCCAGTTGTTCCAGGCAGCCTCATCGGCGAAGTTGTTGATCACGAAGCCCCAGCCGATGACCGAGCAGACGACCATCGTGATGATCGAGGTCCAGTCCCAGGAGCCGTAGCGGCCCTTGGCGTCGAAGAGGGCATCGTCGTCATAGTCGCGCCGCCGCCGCAGAATGTCAGCGATGAGGATGCCGGCCCAGGCGGCCAGCGGCACGCCCAGGGTGATCAAGAAGCTCTGGAAGGGGCCGAGGAAGCTCTGCGCGAAGAAGACCACCCAGATGGTGCCGAGGGTGAGGATGACGCCGTCGATCGCCGCAGCCGAGGGGCGCGGGATGCGGATGCCGAGGCTGAGCAGCGTGAGTCCCGACGAGTAGATGCCCAGCACCGCTCCCGACACGAGCGCGAGAATCGCCGTGATCAGGAACGGCACCAGCACCCACACCGGCAGGATCTGGGCGAGAGCGCCGATCGGATCGTTCGCGATACCGTCGGCGAGGTCGGCGTCGGAACCGCCCAGCAGCAGACCGAACACCACCAGGATCACCGGCGCTATCGCACCGCCGAAGGTGTTCCAGCCGATGATGGCGCCGTCGGAGGCGGTGCGCTTCTGATAGCGCGACCAGTCGGCGGCGATGTTTATCCAGCCCAGGCCGAAGCCGGTCATCACCATGACCAGAGCGCCGATGACCTGCCCGATGTTGCCGCCGGGCTGGGCGAGCACGGTGGCGAAGTCGATGTGCCCGATGGCGAGGATGATGTACAGGATCGTCACGATGCCGGTGATCCAGGTGAGCACCGACTGCAGCTTCATGATGGTGTGATAGCCCAGCACCGACGCGGTGACGATGAGGGCTGCCACGACCACGATGGCGATGATCTTGACGGCCACGCCACCGTCGCCGCCCAGCTGCGTGATGATCGTCGCGGTGGCCAGCACCGCCATGATCGCCAAGAACGTCTCCCAGCCGATCGAGGTCAGCCACGACACGATTCCGGGCACCTTCTGTCCGTGCACGCCGAAGGCGGCGCGGGAGAGCACCATTGTCGGCGCCGAGCCGCGCTTGCCGGCGATGGCGATCAGGCCGCACAAGAAGAACGAGACGACGATACCGATCACCGAGACGATCGTGGCCTGCCAGAACGAGATGCCGAAGCCGAGCACGAACGACCCGTACGACATGCCGAACACCGACACATTGGCGGCGAACCACGGCCAGAAGAGGTCGCGTGGTTTGGCGGTGCGCTGCGACTCGGGAATGATCTCGATGCCGGTGCGCTCGATGAGGGTGGATGCGGCGGGCAGGGTCTCGTCGGGTGCGGACACGGGTGCCTCCAAGGGCGGGGTCGGTGCGGCCATTCCTATCCTGGCACTTTCCTGTGAGCCAGGGCCAGCATTGCGCGCGGTCGGCGGGCGGGGGATGGTGGATGCGGGGGACCTATGCGCGCACGGATGGTTCGGATTCTTCTCGCGGCGACTCTTGCCGTGGCGCTGGTCGGGTGCGCACCGCAGGCGGCGCCCACGTCCAATGCGCCGTCGGAGACTGCGCCATCATCGACCGAGTCGGGCGGCACGGCGCCGTCGGGCGCCGCGCCCTCGACGATCGTCGACGGCCTCGCAGCGCCGTGGTCGATAGCGCTGCTGCCCGACGGCGGGGCGCTTGTCTCACAACGCGACGACGGCACCATCCTCGAGATCACCGCTGCGCACACCGTGCGCGAGGTGGGCGTCGTTCCGAGCGTGGTCGCCGACGGCGAAGCCGGCTTGAACGGCATCGCTGTGCACACCGACGGCGATACGACGTGGCTGTACGCCTACCACGCCGCGTCTTCCGACAACCGGGTCGTGCGGATGCCGCTGAGAGGCCGGGCCGGGTCGTACCGCCTGGGCGCGGTCGAGGTCGTGCTCAGCGGCATCCACAAGGCCACCTTTCACAACGGAGGCAGGATCGCCTTCGGGCCCGACGGAATGCTCTACGTGACCACCGGGGATGCCGGAAGCTCGACCGACTCGCAGGACACCTCGAGCCTCAACGGCAAGATCCTGCGGGTGACGCCGCAGGGCCAGAGCGCGCCGGGCAATCCGTTCGGCAACGCCGTGTACAGCTATGGGCATCGCAACGTGCAGGGCATTGCATGGACGGCCGACGGCACGATGTGGGCGAGCGAGTTCGGCCAGAACACGTGGGACGAGCTCAACGTGATCGTCCCCGGCGGCAACTATGGGTGGCCGGTCGTGGAAGGCATCGCCCACGACGACCGCTTTCGGGATCCTCTCGTGCAGTGGCCGACCGATCAGGCCAGCCCCAGCGGTCTGGCAGCCCGCGGAAGCGAGCTGTATCTTGCGAGCCTGCGGGGCGAACGACTGTGGCGCGTCGTGACCGACCGTGGCTCCGTGGTGGGTGATCCCTCGCCCGTGCTGTCGGGGTACGGCCGGCTGCGTGACGTCACCGTTGCGGCAGATGGAAGCCTGTGGATTCTGACGAACAACACCGACGGCCGCGGAAGCCCGCGCAGCGGGGATGATCGGCTGCTGCGGTTCGCAGTAGCGTGACGGCATGACCACACTCGGCGCGGCCGCCAGCCCGGCGGCACGCATCTCGTGGAGAACCAGCCCGACTGGCGCGTCGATGTCGACGAGTACGCCCTGAACCTTGCGCTCACACAGGCGGTGGATGCCTTCGGCGGCGGGTGGGCCGATGCCGAACTGCACGAGATCGGCGCACTCGTGGGCAGCGAGGACTTTCAGCGTGACGCGGTGCTCGCCCACCAGCATCCGCCCGTCGCGCACACCTTCGATCGCTGGGGCTTTCGGCTCGACGAGGTGGAGTACGACCCGTCGTATCACCGCGTCATCGCTGCCGCCGTGGCCCACGGTGCGCACACCTCGGCATGGGCCGATCCCCGCCCTGGCGCGGCGGTGGCGCGGGCGGCCGCCTTCATGCTGTTCGCGCAGATCGAGCCCGGTCATGCGTGTCCGATCTCGATGACCCACTCTGCGGTGGCCTCGCTGAAGGCTTCGCCGTGGATCGCCGACGACTGGCTGCCGCGGCTGTATGCGCGCAGCTACGAACACCGACTGCTGCCTGCTGACCAGAAGCCCAGTGCCCTCGTGGGTATGGCGATGACCGAGAAGCAGGGCGGTTCGGACGTGCGGGCCAACACCACGACCGGTGTGCACGTCAGCGGGCACAGCTACCAGCTCACCGGGCACAAGTGGTTCTGCTCGGCGCCGATGTCCGATGCCTTCCTGGTACTCGCCCAGACCCGGCGCGGCGCGACCGACGAGGGACTGTCGTGTCTGCTGGTGCCGCGGGTGATGCCGCACGGCGGGCGGAACGTGTTCCGCATCCAGCGGCTCAAAGACAAAGTCGGCAATCGCTCCAATGCCTCGGCCGAGATCGAATTCGACGGCACGGTCGGGTTGCTGCTGGGCGAGCCCGGTCGTGGGGTGCGCACGATCATCGAGATGGTGCAGCGCACGCGGCTGGACTGCGTGCTGGGAACGTCGGCGGGCATGCGCCAGAGCGTCGCCGAAGCCGTCTGGCATGCCCGTGGGCGGCGCGCGTTCGGTCGGGATCTGATCGATCAGCCCGCGATGACGGCGGTGCTCGCCGATCTCGCGTTGGAGTCAGAGGCGGCGATGCTGACCGGGCTGCGACTGGCGCAGGCGTTCGAAGCCGACGCCTCGGCCGCCGACATCGCCCTTCGGCGGCTGGCCACGCCGGTGGCCAAGTACTGGGTCTGCAAGCGCGGCCCGCAGCACGCATACGAGGCCATGGAGTGCCTCGGCGGCAACGGCTACATCGAGTCGTTCCCGCTGGGGCGGCGCTATCGCGAGCAGCCGGTCATGGCGATCTGGGAGGGCTCGGGCAACGTGATAGCGCTCGACGTGCTGCGGGCGCTGGCACGCGACCCCGACTCGGCGGCGGCGCTGCAGATTGAGCTGGAGAGCACGCACGGCGCGCATCCGCTGCTCGATGCGCACACTTCGCGCACGCTGGCGCTGCTGCGCGAGGTCTCGGGCGCCGATTTGGATGCCGCGGCCGCCGCGGCGCGCCGGCTCACCGAAGATCTCGCCCTGGCCCTGCAGGCCAGCATCATGCTTCGACACGCACCCGATGTCGACGCCGAGGCGTTCATCGGTGCACGACTGGGCGATGACCGCGGCTGGCAGTACGGTGTGCTGCCGCGCGGTACCGATGCCGCGGCCATCGTGGCGCGGCACTGAGACCTCTCGCGGCCCGGTCAGGGCTGGTTGTCAGGGGTACTTGCTGGGCATGCAGCACATCACCAGAAGGGCGATGCTGCCGCCGGGCACCACGCCCAAGAAGATGAATCCCCAGTGGAAGCCGGCGTCACGAAGACGTCGCACGAGCACCGCGAGCCCGGGGACCAGGACGGCGAGTTCCCACAGCACGAGCGCCAGCATCAGCAGTCCGCCGAACACCGACAGGGCGGCGAACCCCGACCGGCCCGAACCCGCGGTGGCGCCGGCGGCCGTGAAGATCAGCACCAACGCGATGACGTAGCACGCGACGGCGATCACGAGGTTCGCCAGCATCCACCACCAGTACTCGGCGCGACTGGCGCGGCCCTCGAAGCGTGCGTACTTGCTGAAGATCGTGCGGACCGCGTCGATGGGGTTCGACACGACGGGGCGGTCGTCGACGGGGGAGCGCCAGATGCCGATCGGTGCGGCGACGGGCGCACCCTGGGCATAGCTGGGGTAGCCCTGCTGGGTGTTGGGGTAGGTCTGCTGGGTTCCGGGGTAGCCCTGCTGGGTGTTCGGGTTGGTCTGCGGGGTGCCGGGGTAGCCCTGCTGGGTGCCGGGGTAGCCCTGCTGGGTGCCGGGGTAGGTCTGCTGGGTGCCGGGGTAGCCCTGTTGCGTAGTGCCGTAGCCCGGCTGTGCCCCCGGGTAGCCAACGGGGGCCGAAGGCTCAGCGGGCTGAGCATTCGGCGCGGCAGCGCGCGTCTCGGTCGACCAGGCCGCGCCGTTCCACCAGCGCTCACCGGTGCCGCCCTGCGGGTCGGGGTACCAGCCGGCGGGGGGCAGCGGGGTGTCGGTGCTCACGGTCGTGCGTCTCCTCTGTGGGATGAAAAAGCCGATATGACTACCGTATCGGGTGCATTCCCGGTGGTTTCGTGCGGTGTCGGGCGGGAGCGCACGTACTCTGCGTTCTTCGCGTGCACGTACTCTGCGCTCTTTGCGCGCACGTACTCTGCGCTCTTCGCGTGCACGTACTCAGTCTGAGCAGTGGGACCGAGAGCAGACAATGCCCACTTCGCGCGCCTGGGTGCCGTGCAGGCGGCCCCACAGACTGAGTTAGTGCTCGGTCGCGGCGAGCAGGCGCTGGCGCAGCGCGTTCGCGCGCGCCGCGAACGCGCGTTGGCGGCGCACATACTCGGCCTTGCCCTCGGCGGTCTCGATGCGCACCGGTTCACCTGCCCACGCGGCCATGTCGTAGGGCGATGCCTGCATATCGAGATAGCGGATGTCACGGGCCAGCTCAAAAGCATCCAGCAGCAGCTCGCCCGGAACGAGGGGACCGAGCTTGACCGCCCACTTGTAGAGGTCCATGTTCGCGTGCAGGCAGCCGGGCTGTTCGCTGGCGGCCTGACCATCGCGGGTGAGCGGTGCGGAATTGCGGGGGACAGCTTCGGAAGTGAAGAACCGGAACGCGTCGAAGTGCGTGCAGCGCAGGTCGTGGTCCTCGACGACGGCGTCGGTCTCGCTCTGGCCGAGGCGCAGGGGAACCGGATGCCGGTGCTCGCGCTGTCGGTAGACCATCGCCCACTCGTGCAGTCCGAAGCAGCCGAACCGGGCGGGGCGATCGACGGTGGCGCGCAGAAGTCGCGTGACAGCGTCGACGAGCGGGGCCTTGGCGGCGCGGTACGCGGCGGCGTCGACGCGGGCGCTGCCCGGCGTCGTCCCCTGTGTATACCAGCGCTTGTGCGCACGCTCCGCCGCATCTTCGAGCTGGATGCCGACGCCGGGATGCCACGTGCGCAGCACCGCCGGCTTGTATGAGTAGTAGGCGAAGAGAAAGTCCTCAACAGGATGCTTCTCGCCGCGTGCTGCTCGTTCACGATGGCCCGCCGTCAGGGCATCGGCGCGGGCGCGGTGTGCGGCCTCGAGCGCGCGCCACTCGACGCCGCTGAGCACGGCGGAAGGGGCGAGGGTCGTCATCCCTCCAGGGTAGGCGCGGTGTCTGGGACGCCGTCGGGGTAGAGCGGCGGCGTGGTGGCAGCGAGATCACGCCACAGTACGTACATGGGCGCGCCATCGTCCTCTTCGAACCAGGCCCCTTCGTCGGGCACGACGTCGGAGGGCACCGGTGCTCGATAGACGAAGACGATCTCGTGGCCGTTCTCGCCCTCAAAGGTGAAGATGTTCTCGGCCACCCCGAGGAACTCCAACTCGGTCACCGTGAACCGCAGCTCCTCGGCGACTTCGCGAATGGCCGCGTCGGCGGCCCTCTCGCCGAGCTCGATTGAGCCGCCCAAGAGTCGATGGAACAGTGCGGGCCCCGCTGCGGGGTCGACGGGATATCGACACACGAGCTCGCGATGCCGCGCGGCATCCACCAGTCGCACCATCGACTTGGTGCGGATGTAGGAGCGGTCAGCCGTACTCACTCGGCCGGCTCGATCAATTCGGGACCGTTGTTACGCACGTTGCCGACGGCCTTGGACACCGCAAAGTCGGTGAGGGTGTCGGCGACGTCGGGCGCCGCATCGATCGCGGCGTCGAGGATGTCGCCGACGTTCTCGGTGGTCGGGTCAAGCCAGGCATCGGCGAAATCGGGGTCGAGGAACAGTGGCATGCGATCGTGGATCGACCCGAGATGCCCGATCGCGTCGCGCGTGAGAATGGTGAAGCTGAGCACCCAGCGCGCGGGGTCATCATCGGGCAGCGCGGGGTTCTTCCACCACTCGTAGAGACTCGCAAAAAACATCGGAGAGTCATCGGCCGGGTGGATGTAGTGCGGGACCTTCAGGCCCTCGGCGGTTTTCCACTCGTAATAACCGGATGCCGGTACCACGGCGCGTCGCTTGATGAGGGCGTTGCGGAACATCGGTTTGTCTTCGACCTCTTCGGCGCGGGCGTTGAAGGCGCGAGAGCCGACTGAGAGGTCTTTGGCCCAGGAGGGGACAAGGCCCCAGCGTGCCGATTCGAGGCGACGGGTCGGCGGCTCGGTCTTGGCGGAGTCGAGCACTATCGCGGCCGGATCGGTCGGGGCGATGTTGTAGGAGGGGGCTGGCAGGTCGTCACCCTCCAGGTCGACGCGAAGCACGCCGACCAGCTCCGACCCGGCATCGGCAACCACGAACCGTCCGCACATGTGGCCAGCCTACGGGTGGGTACCGACATCGTGCGCTCGAGGCCGTGGCAGCGGGCATGAGGAATCGATTGTCGCATCACCTTGCTCCCTTCCGATCGTGAACACGTTCACCGACCCGAAGGACTCCTCGCCGGCAGATCCGTAAACAGCGACCAAAACGCACATCTCAATCAGCAGTCAAGGCGCCCCGGACGGTCGAGCGGCCAGTTCACAGGACCCACCGAAACAGCAATCAAGGTTCAGCCACACCCGACCCTCCCGGGCCACTCAAGAGCTTACGGATCGAGGCTTAGACAGGATCGGAACAACAGTGGTGCCGCGCCACCCGTGACCGGCGACGGGCTCGCCGCAACACGCGAGGAACGAAACCAACGAGTGACCGAGTGGTGGCGGACGACGTACGGTTGACCTAAATTTGTGGAGTGCCCCAAGTCAATCCTCTGGCCCCCGCTGTTCCCGACATCGCCTGGTCCGTGGCCACTGTTCTTGCAGTTGGGCTGGCAGTACTCGCACTCGCATTGCTGGCCAAAGCAGGGAGACGGCTCACCACCATGCAGGCGCTGGGGTGGGTGGTGGTTATCCTCCTCGTTCCTATCGTCGGACCATTGCTTTGGCTGTTGGTGAATCATAAGCCCGTCCGCGAGGGGCGCAGCAGGCAAGAGCAATAGCTCCTGGTGGTACCGAGCCCCGTCCTGAACTACTGCTCGAATATGTGGGCATGCTGGCGGGGTGAATGGTAGTCGGCCTCAATGTGGGAGTCGCGAAGGAAATGTGAGCGCTGCCGTCTACGGCGCAACCACGCCGTTGCTCCTTGCGCCCGATTCCAAACGCAAGGAGCAACGGCCGCGATTGTCAACTCCTAGTCGTCACGAGCTCACTTGAAGCCATTGGCCATCACCCATCCCGTGTTGTCGGCGCGCACACCCTCCAGGTCGACGCGAAGCACGCCGACCAGCTCCGACCCGGCATCGGCAACCACGAACCGTCCGCACATGCGGCCAGCCTACGGGTGGGTACCGACATCGTGCGCTCGAGGCCGTGGCAGCGGCATCCCGCAGCTCATTCGCGTCTGGCGACCCCGGCCTCTTCGAGCCGCTCCAGCAGGGCGGCGCCGTCGTCGCCGCTGACCCACGGCACGCCCGAGGCGGTGTGATCGTTGACCGTGGTGCGCCCGCCGGCCAGCACCGCCTGCGTCGACGACAGGCGCCGGATCGCGACCGCCGTCACGCTGCGCGGGTGCTCGCCGGCGAAGTCGGTGTACACCGCATCGTCGCGCTGCCCGTCGTCGCCGACCAGCAGCCACGACACGTCGGGGAACTCTTCGGCCAGGCGTTCGAGATTCGCGCGCTTGTGCTCGACCCCGCTGCGGAACCATCGATCGTGTGTGGGGCCCCAGTCGGTGAGCAGCAGTGCGCCCGAAGGAAACAGGTGCCTGCTCAGAAACCGCACGAGTGTGGGCCCGACGTTCCAGGCACCGGTGGACAGGTACACCACCGGGGCACCGGGGTGCTCGCGCACAAGGCGTTCGAGCAGCACCGACATGCCCGGAACAGGCTGGCGGGCATGCTCGTCGACGACGAACGAGTTCCACGCCGCCACCAGCGGTCGGGGCAACGCTGTGACCATCACGGTGTCGTCCACATCGCAGACCACGCCGAAGCGCACCTCGGGGCCGACGACGAACACGCGCGTCTCCACCGGGTCGCCGTCTTCGACCGACATCGCTATCGTGTGCCAGCCGGGGGAGAGGTCAGCCGGCAGCACCGTGTCGACGACACCTCCGCGATCGGCGACCACCTCGTGGGCGATGCCGGCGACGTGCACGGTCACCTGGGCGAAGCCGATCGGCACCGACAGAAAGCTGCGCCATCCGCGCACCGAGGCGTATTCGCTCTCGCTGGCCCGGCGTCGGGTCGGAGTGATGAGCACCCGGCCCAGCACCCGCACCCAGCCGGTGCCGCCGTAACCGGGAAAGGCTGCCACGGTAGGCGTGAGTCCGCGCTTGCGCATGCGCCGCTCGCGCCACGCGTGCAGACGGTACTCCAGGCGCGCGAGCCACAGCACATCGGCGCGCCGGGCGGCGGCGGTGTTCTCGGGCATCCGTCTCAGTCTCGCACGTGCGACGGGGCGGTGTCGGTCGACGCGGGCGCCATCGCCTCGGGTGCCGTCGCCGCGGGCGCGTCGGCGACGAGGTGTCGTCGCTCGATACGTTCGATGAGCTTCTTGCTGGCGATGACCACGAGCAGGAAGGCGACGATCACGCCGACGAAGATATAGCCCGCGAAGTGCAGGTTATCGGCGAGGTCGCGATACGTGCCGGCGGCGATGCTGGCGACCGTGACGTAGATGCCCGCCCAGACCACACACGCGGGCACTGTCCATGCCAAGAACCGGCGGTAGCGATACCCGCTCATCCCCACCGTCAGCGGCACGACCGAGTGCAAGACCGGAAGGAACCGCGAGATGAGGATCGCAAGGCCGCCGCGCCGGGCGAGGTAGCGCTCGGCTCGCTGCCAATGCGCCTCGCCGATCCAGCGTCCCAGCCACGAGTGGCGAATGCGGGGCCCGAGTACCCGGCCGAGCCAGAAGCCGATGCTCTCGCCGATCACCGAGCCCACGACGATAGCGGCGACAAGGGCTGCACCCTCCCAGAACGAACCGACCGCCGTGCCGGTCACGATCACTATCGTGTCGCCGGGAACGAACAATCCGACCAGCACGCTCGTCTCCAGCAGCATGGCCAGCCCGGCAAGCAGCACACGCCACACGGGCGCGATACTCTGCACGGCATCGAGCAGCCCGGTGAGCAGGTCGTTCACCTCGCCGAGCATAGAGCCGATTGCTCCCTCTAGCCTGGGAGCATGCCCCAGGTTCTCGAGCCGTCGGCGACGCTGCCGTCGTGCGATCCCGCCGCGGTGTTCGCGGTGCTTGCCGCGCACCATGACGGGGTGTTCTGGCTCGATGCCGGACCCGATGCCGATGCCGGGTTCAGCTGGATCGGCTGGGGTGAGCCCGACGACCCCCAGCACGTGAACGCCGCGCCGGTCACCGGAGCGAGCGCGTTCGAGGGCGGGTGGGTCGGCTGGATCGGGTACGAGCCGGGGGCGGATGCCGCGGGGGCACCGGTCGCGGCACCCGATGCCGATGTGCCCGCCGAACTGTGGCTGGCGGTGCGCGGGTTCGTCGCCTTCGACCATGCCCGACACACCGCTGTCTGCCACGGCGAGATCGATGTGGCCGAGGTGGCGCGACGTCGTGGCGACCTCTCGCCCGGGCCGGGCGGGCGGGACGAGGCATCCATCGCCCGCAGCCGTCACACGCCGATCGAGTACTCCGCGCTCATCGAACGCTGCCGCGAGGCCATTCGGGCCGGCGACGCCTACCAGCTGTGCCTGACGACTCGGTTCGACGTCGATGGCGAGATCGACCCGATCCGGGCGCACCAGGCGCTGCGGTACGCGACGCCCGCCCACCACGGCGGCATCATCCGATCGGGGCCGGTGGCGTTGATAAGCGCAAGCCCCGAGCGATTTCTCGAGGTGCGCGGCCGCACCGTGCGCACGCATCCCATCAAGGGGACCAGGCCCCGCGGAAGGGATGCCGCAGCCGACGCCGCGCTGGCCGCCGAACTCGTGGCAAGCCCCAAGGAGCGCGCCGAGAACGTGATGATCGTCGATCTCATGCGCAACGACCTTTCGCGCGTGTGCATGCCGGGCACCGTGACCGTCGAGCGTCTGCTCGAGGTGGAGAGCTACCCCGCCGTGCATCAGCTTGTCAGCACGGTGTCGGGTCGCCTGCCAGATGCGACCACGGTCGGTGAGCTGCTGGCGGCGGGGTTTCCGGCCGGCAGCATGACCGGCGCGCCCAAGCTGTCTGCGATGACGATCCTGCACGAGCTCGAGCGGGGGCCGCGGGGGGTCTTCTCGGGGTGCTTCGGGTGGATCGGCGCACGCGGCGGACTCGACCTGGCGATGGTGATCCGCTCGATTGTGACGCATCCGGGCGGCGCATACGTGGGCGCCGGCGGCGGCATCACGTGGCTCTCGGATGCCGCGGAGGAGGTCGCCGAGGTCGGGTTGAAGGCCCGCGCGCCGCTGCGCGCTGTGGGCGCGGTGCCGCCCACGGGATGGTGAGATGCCGCTGGTACCCTGAAGGATGCGCGTTTCGCGCGGCATCCCGACATGATCCGATTGGCTCCATCCGTGTCTCAGACCACCGCTACCGACGCCCACACCGAGGGCGGCTACGACCCGCACGCCATTCAGGCGAAGTGGCAGCAGCTCTGGGCCGAGCGCGATCCGTTCCGCGCCGGCGGCGATGACGATGCCCGGCCGCGCAAATACGTGCTGGCGATGTTCCCGTACCCCTCGGGCGATCTGCACATGGGGCACGCCGAGAACTACCTGTACTCCGACATCGTGGCGCGCTATTGGCGGCACCGCGGCCACAACGTGCTCAATCCGATCGGGTGGGACTCGTTCGGGCTGCCGGCCGAGAATGCGGCAATCGTGCGCGGCGCGGACCCGCGAAAGTGGACGTACGCGAATATCGATCAGCAGAAGGCGGGCTTCCGTCAGTACGGCGTCTCGTTCGACTGGAGCCGTGAGCTGCACACCAGCGACCCCGAGTACTACCGGTGGAACCAGTGGCTGTTCCAGCGCCTGTACGAGCGGGGACTGGCTTACCGCAAGTCGAGCCCGGTGAACTGGTGCCCGAACGACCAGACCGTGCTGGCCAACGAGCAGGTGGTCGATGGGCACTGCGAGCGCTGTGGCGCCGAGGTCGTCAAGAAGAAGCTCACGCAGTGGTATTTCCGCATCACCGACTACGCCGATCGGCTGCTCGACGACCTCGACACGCTGGAAGGCCACTGGCCGAGCAAGGTGCTGCAGATGCAGCGCAACTGGATCGGCCGGTCCACGGGAGCCGACATCCACTTCGAGATCGAGGGTCGCGCGGCGAAGGTCTCGGTGTTCTCCACGCGCCCTGACACGCTGTACGGGGCGACGTTCTTCGTCGTGGCGCCCGACTCGGATCTGGCCGCAGAACTCGTCGCCGAGGCATCCGCCGATGTTCGTATGCAGTTTCAGGCATATCTCGAGAAGGTGCAGAAGCAGACCGACATCGAGCGGCAGAGCACCGACCGGCCCAAGACCGGCGTCTTCCTCGGGCGGTACGCCATCAACCCCGTCAACGGTGAGCGGCTGCCGATCTGGGCCGCGGACTACGTGCTCGCCGACTACGGCCACGGCGCCGTCATGGCGGTGCCTGCGCACGACCAGCGCGATCTGGATTTCGCCCGTGCTTTCAACCTGCCGGTGCGGATCGTGGTCGACACGACCGTCGGCGGCGGCCCCACACTCGATGAGCTCGATCCGGTGGCCACCGGCGCTGCCTTGTCCGGCGAAGGGCGCATGATCAACTCCGGTCCGCTCGATGGCCTGGGCAAGAAAGATGCCATCGCCGGCATGATCGCCGAGCTCGAGAAGCGCGAAGCCGGTCACGCCGCCACCACGTTCCGCCTGCGCGACTGGCTCATCTCGCGGCAGCGGTTCTGGGGCACGCCGATTCCGATGATCCACACCGACGCCGGGCAGATCGTGCCCGTGCCCGAGGAGCAGCTGCCCGTGTTGCTGCCGAATGTCGAGGGCCTCGACCTGAAGCCCAAGGGTCAGTCCCCGCTGGGAGCTGCCACCGAGTGGGTCACGACCGCAGATCCGACCACCGGCGCGCCCGCGCGGCGCGACGCCGACACCATGGACACCTTCGTCGACAGTTCGTGGTACTTCCTGCGCTTCCTCTCGCCCAGCTCCGAGGAGCATGCTTTTCCGCCGGAGGCCGCGAAGCAGTGGGCGCCGGTCGACTTCTACATCGGCGGCGTCGAGCACGCGATCCTGCATCTGCTGTACGCGCGCTTCATCACGAAGGTGCTGCACGACATGGGCCTGGTCGACTTCGACGAGCCGTTCTCGAGCCTGATCAACCAGGGCATGGTGATCCTCAACGGCGCGAAGATGTCGAAGTCCAAGGGCAACCTCGTGCTGTTCAACGAAGAGCTCGACGCGCACGGTGCCGACGCGCTGCGCACGGCCCTCGCCTTCGCCGGCCCGGTGGAAGACGACAAGGACTGGGCCGATGTCTCGGCGACGGGTGCGACGAAGTTCTTGGCGCGCGCGCTGCGTGTGGCGCATGACGTGACCAGCGAGCCGGGGACGGATGCCGCAGCCGGCGACGCGGCGCTGCGCCGCGTGACGCACCGCGTGCTGGCGGATGCCCCGGGCCTGGTCGAGCAGACGAAGTTCAACGTGGTCGTCGCTCGGCTCATGGAGCTGGTCAACGCGACCCGCAAGGCGATCGACTCCGGCGCGGGCGCCGGCGACCCCGCCGTGCGCGAAGCGGCCGAGGTCACCGCGCAGGTGCTTGACCTGATCGCCCCGCACACCGCCGAAGAGATGTGGGCGGTCCTCGGGCACGAGCCGTTCGTCGGCCTGGTCGAGTGGCCCGCCGCCGACCCGGCGCTGCTTGTCGATGACACCGTCACTGCCGTCGTGCAGATCGACGGCAAGGTGCGGGCCAAGCTCGAGGTCGCTTCCGACATCACCCCCGATGAGCTCGAGCGCCTGGCGCGTGACGACGACCAGGTCAAGCGCTCGCTCGGCGAGCGCGCCGTCACCCGCGCGATCGTCCGCGCACCGAAGATCGTGAGCTTCTCGACGAAGTGACGATTCGCTCGCGGCAGCGGGGAGCCGGGCGCGGGGACGCATCACGGCGTCGGGGGTAGTGCCGTCCGACTGTGTCGCTTGCGGGTGTGGATGCGGCAGTTTGGGCCGGCGGACGGGTGACGGGGTCGGCGCTGTCGTCGGCTTGGCGTGGTGCCGTCCGGGATGGTCGCTTGCGGGTGCGGATGCGGCGGTTTGGGCCGGCGTACGGCTGAGTGCTCCGGCGTGCCGTCCGAGTGTGTCGCTTGCGGGTGTGGATGCGGCAGTTTGGGCCGGCGGGACGGGTGGCGGGGTCGGCTTCGACCTCGGCTTGGGCGTAGTGCCGTCCGGGATTGTCGCTTGCGCGTGTGGATGCGGCAGTTTGGGCCGGCGGGACGGGTGGCGGGGTCGGCTTCGACCTCGGCTTGGGCGTAGTACCGTCCGGGATTGTCGCTTGCGGGTGCGGATGCGGCAGTTTGGGCCGGCGTACGGGTAACGGGGTCGGCTTCGACCTCGGCTTGGGCGTAGTACCGTCCGAGAGTGTCGCTTGCGGGTGTGGATGCGGCAGTTTGGGCCGGCGGGACGGGTGGCGGGGTCGGCTTCGACCTCGGCTTGGGCGTAGTGCCGTCCGGGAATGTCGCTTGCGCGTGTGGATGCGGCAGTTTGGGACGGCGTGCGCGGCGACACCGCGTCTCCTCCCCAACCGCGGAGGCGCGGTGAGTTGTCCACCGATCGCACGCAACAGCCCCGCGTGGCCCGCCCCCGCGCCTAGCGTGGTGCGGTGTCACCTGCCGCATCCGATCAGCGCGCACCGGCCCGTCACAGGCTTGGGCTGGGCGCGGTGGTCGTGGTCGTGCTGGTGGCGTTGGCGGTCACCGTCGGCATCGGCATCTTCCGTGGCCAGTCGGCACCCACCCAGGCGGTGACCATCGACGAGTCGCCGGCGGCCACACCCGGCACCGGCGACATGTACGTGCACGTGGCCGGGGCGGTACGCCAGCCCGGCCTGTATCTGCTGCCCGACGGATCGAGGCTCGTCGACGCGGTCGCCGCCGCCGGAGGGTTCGCGAAAGACGCCGCGCGTGACGGCGTGAACCTGGCGCGACCGGTCTCCGACGGCGAGCAGGTCGTCGTGCCTCGGGAGGGAGAAGAACCTGAGGATGCGGCATCCGGCACCGCCCCCGATGGAACCGTGAACCTGAACACCGCCGATCAGGCTGCGCTGGAAACGCTGCCGCGCATCGGCCCAGCCCTGGCGCAGCGGATCATCCAATGGCGCGAGCAGAACGGGCGTTTCACAAGCGTCGATGATCTGCTGGCGGTCTCGGGCATCGGCGAGAAGCTGCTGGCGGGCATTCGCGATCAGGTGACGATCTGACATGCGGGTGCGCGATCTGCGGCTCGTGCCGGTCGCCGCTGCCGCCTGGGGCGGGGCAGCCGCCGCGGTGATGCTGCCGGATGCCACGCCGTGGATAGCGCTGGGGCTGTGGGCGGGCGGCCTGGCATTCGTCGCTGTCACCGCGCATCGGCGGCGTACGGCATGGGCGCTGGTGGCCATCAGTCTCGCAGTCGCCGCGGCTGCGGCATCCCACGTCGCGCTGGTCCAGCCTGCTCGCCAGGCGGCAGCCAACCTGGCGATCGGTGGAGGACGCGCCATCGCCGTGCACGCCACCGTCGTCGGCAAAGCAGACCGCACGGCGTCGGGCGATGTCGCCTTCGATGCACGCGCCGACCAGATCGACATCGGTGCGCGCGCCGTGCGCGTCGAGGTGCCGGTGGTCATCCGGGCAGAGGAGGGGGCGGATGTCGGAGCCCGCGTGATCGCGGAAGGAACGGCGTTCGCCGCAGATCCGGGGGAACGCGCGGTTCTGGTCGTGCGCGCCGCACGCGGGCTGGAGATCGTTGCCCAGCCCTCCGGCCCCGAGGCTGTGGCCGCCCGGCTTCGACACGACCTCGCCTCGGCCACCGAGGGGTTGCCGCAGCCGGCCGCGGGACTCATTCCCGGGCTGGCAGTCGGCGACACCGGTGGGGGTGACGAGCGAGTTGGATGCCGCGATGAAGGCGAGTTCGCTGTCGCATCTGACGGCGGTGTCGGGGGCGAACTGCGCGATAGTGGTGGGTCTCGCATTCGGTGCGGCAGCCCTGTGCCGGGCGCGGAGGAGTGTGCGGGTGGCCGCCGGCGTGGGGGCGCTGGCGGGCTTCGTGCTGCTGGTCACTCCCGAGCCGAGTGTCGTTCGGGCGGCGGCGATGGCCGGCATCGCGATGCTCGGCGTGCTGTTGGGCCGGGTCGGGGCCGGCGTGTCGCTGCTGGCGCTGGCGGTGGTGGCGGTGCTGGTGGCCGATCCGTGGCTGGCGGTGTCGATGGGGTTCGCGCTGTCGGCGGCGGCCACCGGGGCGCTGCTCGTGCTGGCTGCCCCGCTGGCGCGCGGCATGGCGCGGATGCTGCCCGAGGCCATCGCCCTGGGGCTGGCCGTGCCGCTGGCTGCGCAGCTGGTGTGCGGGCCGCTGCTCATCCTCATCAACCCCACAGTGCCGTTGTACGGTGTCGCCGCAAACCTGCTTGCGGCACCGGCTGCGCCGATCGCCACGGTGTTGGGCCTCGCCGCGTGCGTGGCCGCGCCGATTCCCGTGCTCGCGTCGGGACTTGTCGCCCTCACCTGGCTGCCCGCCGCGTGGATCAGCGGGACGGCGCTGGTCAGCGTGCAGCTGCCGTCGGCGGCACTGCCCTGGCCCGAAGGCTGGGTGGGTGCGCTGGCCCTGGCGGTCGTGGGCGCGGCGGTGGTCGTGCTGCTGTTGCCACGGATCGAGCATCGATCGTGGCAGGCCGCCCGGGTGTCGGCGGCGGTGCTGCTGGCGGTACTGGTCGGCGTGCAAACGGGCACGGCCGCGTTGCGCACGGCCGTGGGTACGCTCACGATCCCCGGTGATTGGGCGATAGCGCTGTGCGACGTCGGGCAGGGTGATGCGATCCTCATCAAGTCGTCCGCAGCTGTTGCTCTCATCGACACCGGGCCTGACCCGGTACCGCTGCGCGCGTGCCTGGACAGGTTCGGCATCCACCGCCTCGACCTGCTCGTGCTCACCCACTACGACCAGGACCATATCGGCGGGCTGGCCGCGGTCGACGATCGCGCCGACGTGGTGCTGCATGGTCCGCCCGGCAGCGCCGCCGACGAACGCACGCTCGCTCGGCTGAACGCCGCGGGCGCGCGAGTGATAGCCGCGACCGCCGGCATGACCGGGACCCTCGGCGCAGCGACCTGGACGGTGCTCTGGCCTCGCGCCGACGATCGGGCGTTCCCCAGCGGCAATGAGGCGAGCGTCGTGCTCGACGTGCGCGGCGGCGGGGTTCCGGCATCCCTGTTTCTCGGAGACATGGATGCCGCCGCCCAGCGGGCCCTGCGCGCTTCTGGTGTGCTGCGACCGCCGTACGCCGTCGTCAAAGTCGCCCATCACGGCAGCGCCGATCAGGATGCCGAGCTGTACCGCACCCTCGGGGGTGCGGTCGCGCTCATCTCGGTGGGCGCTGGCAACGACTACGGTCATCCGCGCGCCGAGACCCTGGCGCTTCTGCAGGCCGACGGCTACACCATCGCGCGCACCGACCAGTCTGGCGTGGTAGCCGTCACGGGCGATTCCGATCGCCTCGAGGTGTGGCGTGAGAGGTCTCCTCCGGTGGGGTCGGATCGCCCCTCCGCTGTCGGCGGCGCACTCTAGGCTGGAGGCATGCCCGCACGTCGTCCCGCCGCCCGCGCAAAGAGCGCGATCCCGCAGCTCGACTGGCGCAGCCCGCAGCCGGCACCGATGGTGCTGGTGTCGGGGCCCGAAGAGGTGTGCGCCGAGCGCGCCATCGCCGCCGTCCGAGACTACTTGCGCGCTGAAGACGCGAGTCTGGAGGTCTCCGACCTGCGGGCAGACGACTACGAGTCGGGCACGTTGATGGGTCTCACCTCGCCGTCGCTGTTCGGTGAGCCTCGCCTGGTGCGTGTGACCGGGGGCGAGAAGATGTCCGACGCCTTCCTCGCCGAGGCGCTGAGCTACCTCGAGCATCCGCAAGACGGCGCGACCGTCGTGCTGCGGCACACGGGCGCGACGGTGCGGGGCAAGAAGCTGCTCGATGCGATCCGGGCGGCCACCGGCACCGCCGTCGAGGTGCCGTGTGTGGCGGTCAAGCGCGATGGCGATCGGTATGACTTCGCGGCGGGGGAGTTCCAGGCCGCGCGCAAGAAGGTCGCCCCCGCAGCGTTGCGCGCCCTGACGCAGGCGTTCGCCGACGATCTCACCGAACTCGCTGCGGCGTGCCAGCAGCTCATCTCGGACGTTCCCGGGGATGTCACGGCCGAGATCGTGCAGCGCTATTACGGCGGCCGCGTCGAAACGACCGCATTCACCGTCGCCGACACCGCGATCGCCGGTCGCTATGGCGACGCGCTGCTCGCGCTGCGCCACGCGCTCGACTCCGGCGCCGACCCGGTGCCGCTGGTCGCGGCGGTTGCGATGAAGCTGCGCACGATGGCCCGGGTGGCCGGGCGGCGTGGCTCGTCCGCGGCGCTGGCCGCCGAGATCGGAATGAAGGACTGGCAGGTCGATCGGGCCCGCCGTGACCTGTCGGGGTGGAACGAAGAGAGTCTGGGCCGGGCGATCCAGGCGACGGCGCGGGCGGATGCCGAGGTCAAGGGCGGCTCACGCGACGCGGTGTTCGCCTTGGAACGCATGATCACCGTCATCGCCACGCGCGCTCCCTTTGGCGGCTGACCGGGGACGCCGGCGTCGAAACCGGGGATTCCTGCCCAGACCCGGGGCGACGCCCTTGGTCTCGGCGAGAATCCCTTGTTTCGGCGACTTCGCGTTCAGGGCGGCGCGGCGTGGGGGCGGCGCCACAGATGCAACATCGCGACATCCCGGCACAGCGACATCCCGGCACAACGACGAAGCCCGCCCCTTTCGGGACGGGCTTCAGAGCATACGGCGCGGGTCAGAGCGCGGCGACCTGCTTCGCAATGGCCGACTTGCGGTTCGCAGCCTGGTTGCTGTGGATGACACCCTTGCTGACGGCCTTGTCGAGCTTCTTGCTCGCGTGGGCCAGAGCCTTCTCGGCGGCAGCCTTGTCACCGGCGGCGACGGCTTCACGGGTGCGACGCACCGAGGTCTTCAGCTCGCTCTTGACAGCCTTGTTGCGCTCGCGCGCCTTCTCGTTGGTCTTGTTGCGCTTGATCTGCGACTTGATGTTTGCCACGTGTGGACGTTCTTTCGTTCAGGTGATCGGTTGAGTGCCGTTCGGCAGAGAGGGCGCCGTCGGGCGATGTGCGGGAAAAACCCACACGCAAGCCAAGGACCGAGTCTACCAGGAAACACGCCCGGCTCCGATTCGCGCAACCGGCGTGCATGAACGATGATGTCAGCACCCGAATCACTCGCACGACGATGAGCGAGGAGTACCCATGTCCGAGGTGACACTCGATCAGCGCGCCCTGGCGGCGCGTTTTCCCGCGCCCTTCCGGTGGTCAGCCGCGACCTCGTCGTTTCAGATAGAGGGCGCCCGTCGCGGCGACGGGCGCGGCCGCAGCATCTGGGACGCCCAGGTCGAGGTGCCCGACTGGGTCAAAGACGGCGCGACGGCCGAACCCGGCCCCGACAGTTATCACCGGTTCGGTGACGACGTCGCTCTGCTGCGCGGTCTCGGTGTGGATCGTTACCGGTTCTCGCTGTCGTGGGTGCGCATCCAGCCTGAAGGAACCGGCCCGGCCGAGCCGCGGGGGCTCGACTACTACGACCGACTCGTCGATGCACTGCTGGATGCCGGTGTCACGCCGTTTCCCACGCTCTACCACTGGGATCACCCGCAGGCGCTCGAAGAGGCCGGCGGCTGGCTCGCACGGGAGATGGCCGACCGCTTCGCCGACTACACGCAACTGGTCATCGACCGGCTCGGCGATCGTGTGCACCACTGGTACACGCTCAACGAGCCCGTATCGATGACGCTGCAGGGCTACGGGGTGGGCACTCTCGCACCGGCCAGACAGCTGGTGATCGAGGCGCTGCCCACCGTGCACCACCAGCTGCTCGCGCACGGCCGAGCCGTGCAGGTGCTGCGCGCGGGCGGGGCCGCCGAGATCGGCATCCCGAACAATCACACGCTCGTGCGCGCGCTGCGCGACGATGACGGCGCGGCCGTGGCCACTTACGACCTGCTGCACAACCGCATCTTCGCCGATCCGATCCTGACGGGGGCCTACCCCGATCTGGAGATGTACGGTCTGCCGCCGATGCCGGTGCACGACGGCGATCTTGCACTCATTTCGGCGCCGCTCGACTTCTATGGGATCAATTTCTACAACCCGACCACGGTGACGCAGGCGAGCAGCCCCGGCCCACTGCCCTTCGAGATCGTGCCCACGCCGGGGTTGCCGGTGACCGGGTTCGGGCCGGAGTGGCCGATCGACCCGGCAGCTCTGCGGGAGCTGCTGATCGACTTTCGCGACCGCTACGGCGCGGCATTGCCGCCGATCGTGATCGGCGAGAACGGCGCATCGTTCCCCGAACCCGATGAGGCGGTCCGTGTGCAGGACGACGACCGGATCGCGTACCTGGCCGGACACATCGCCGCTGTCGCCGACGCCATCGAGGCCGGCGTCGATGTGCGCGAGTACACCGTCTGGTCGCTGCTGGACAACTTCGAGTGGGCCGAGGGGTTCACCCAGCGCTTCGGGCTCGTGCATGTCGACCAGCGCACGTCGGACCGCACCCCCAAAGCGTCGTACGACTGGTATCGCGCGCTGATCCGAGAGGCACACGCATGACGCTCCTGCGCACCGCCAAGGTCGGACGGCTCTGGTTTCTGCTGTTCACGCTCGCCTGGCTCGCCATCTGGACGGTGCAGCTCACGCCGGTGCAGCTGCTGCTGCCCGACCAGCTCGACACCCCGGGCGCGGCCAACACGTGGGTGTCGGGGGTGGTGTACTCGGGAATCGTGCTCGGCGTCGGAGGACTGGCCGGAATCGTCGCCGGCCCGCTGTCAGGCTCCCTGTCCGACCGCACACGCTCCCGATGGGGGCGCCGTCGTCCCTGGGCGATGGGCGCGAGTTGGCTGACCGCCGTCTGCCTCGTGCTCACCGGGCTCGCACAGGGACCGTGGGTGATCGGGCTGGCGTGGACCGGTGTGTCGATCGGCGTGGCGGTGGCCTCTGCCGCGTTCACCGCCCTGATCGCCGACCAGTTGCCCGAGTCGCAACGCGGGGCCGCGTCGGCGTCGGCGAGCTCGTCTCAGGCCGTCGGCATCGTGGTGGGTGTCGGAGCCGTGGTGCTGCTGGGCCTGAGCGTGGTCGCCGGCTATGTGGCCCTTGCCGGCTTCATCGCGATGATCGGAACGCTCACCGCCGCCCTGCTGCCCGATCCGCGGCCGGATGCCGCGCAGCAGCCGGTGCGCGAGCGTCGCGGGCTGCCCTGGGAGTCGCTGCGCGACCGCGATTTCGCCTGGGTGGTCTGGGGGCGGTTCGTCACCAACGTCGGCAACGCCCTGCCGACCACGCTGTTCCTGTTCTTTCTCATGTACGGCCTCGGGCAGCCCAAGGCGCAGGCCGAAGACAGCCTGCTGCTGATCATCGTCGTGTACACGGTGTTCGTGGTGATCGCCTCGGTGCTGGCCGGCTGGTGGTCCGATCGCACCGGTGCACGGCGCGGGCTCACGGTGATCTCTGCCCTCGTGCAGGCCGCCGCCGCGATCGTCATCATCGTGGCTCCGTCGCAGACCACCACGATGATTGCGGCGGCCGTGCTCGGCGTCGGCTATGGGGCGTTCTCGACCGTCGGCCTCGCCTTCGCCACCGATCTGCTGCCGCATCCCGACGACCACGCCCGTGATCTGGGCTTGGTGAACACCTCGGCCGCCCTCGGCCAGCTGGTCGGCCCACTGATCGGCGCGCTGCTGGTGGCGCTCGTGGGCGGCTTCTGGCTGCTGCTGGTGGCGAGCCTTGTGCTGTCGGCCGTCGGCGGAGTCATGTCGGGGTTCGCGCGGGATCGGCGCTCTGCAGCGTCGCGGCAGCAAGATCCAGCACCGCATTGAACACGCGCGGGCGCATGGCGGTGACAAGATGCGTCGTGCGCGGCACGACGATGAGCTCGGCGTGCGGCACGAGCCGGCAGAAGACCTGCTCGTTCACGCGCAGCTGATCGTATTGGCCGTTGACGAACCACGTCGGCACACTGATGCGCCGAAGCGCTGCGGGCAGGTCGAGGGCGGCAAGGCTCTTTAGCGCCGTGTTCTGTGCGAAGAAGGCGTATCCGCCGGCGCCGAAGTCGGCCCGTGTCTCCAGCGGCAGGGTCGCCTCGAGCACGCGGTCGGCGATCCAGCGGCCCTGATCGGGCAGCGCGGTCAATGCGTGCGTGGCCAGGCGGTACGCGGCAAGGCCGGCGCCGCGCGGAAACGCCGTGCACGAGGCGGCGATGAAGCCGGCGACCGGCGGCGGATCCTCGCGCCCGGCATAGGCGATCGAGAGAAGTCCGCCCATGGAATGCCCCACCAGCAGCACGGGCCCGCGGGTTGCGGCATCCCGCACCGCCGCATCTATCGTGGCGAACGCCTCGTCGAGCACGAAGGCCTCGAGAATGCGGGTGCCGTGCGCCGGAAGATCCACGGCGACCGAGGGGATGCCGCGCTCGGCCAGATGCCCCACCTGTGCACGCCACATCGTCGACGAGGTGCGAATACCGTGTACGAAGACCGCCTGCAGCACCATGAGATCAGGGTAAGACAGCGCACCCCCGTAGAATCGACGGGACATGTCCCCACGCGCCACACAGCCCCTCGAGCCGTCGCAGACGCCCCCGGAGCTCATCCGCAACTTCTGCATCATCGCCCACATCGATCACGGCAAGTCGACTCTTGCCGACCGCATGCTGCAGATCACCGGGGTGGTCTCCGACCGCGACATGCGCGCGCAGTACCTCGACCGCATGGATATCGAACGTGAGCGCGGCATCACGATCAAGAGCCAGGCCGTGCGCATGCCGTGGGCCGGCGCCGGCACGACCTACGCGCTGAACATGATCGACACCCCCGGTCACGTCGACTTCACCTACGAGGTGTCACGGTCGCTGGCCGCGTGCGAAGGCGCCATTCTGCTGGTGGATGCCGCGCAGGGCATCGAAGCGCAGACCCTTGCGAACCTCTACCTGGCACTGGAGAACGATCTGCAGATCATCCCGGTGCTGAACAAGATCGATCTGCCCGCCGCCGACCCCGACAAGTTCGCTGCCGAGCTCGCGAACCTCATCGGGGGCAGCCCTGACGATGTGCTGCGCGTGTCAGGCAAGACCGGCCAGGGCGTCGAAGAGCTGCTCGACCGCATCGTCGAGCGCATTCCCGCGCCCTCCGGTGATGCCGACGCACCGGCCCGTGCCATGATCTTCGACTCTGTGTACGACGCGTATCGCGGTGTGGTCACCTACGTGCGCATGGTCGACGGCACACTGCAACCGCGTCAACGCGTGCAGATGATGTCGACGCGTGCCACCCACGAACTGCTCGAGATCGGCGTGTCCAGCCCCGAACCGGTGCCCTCGAAGGGGCTTGGCGTCGGCGAGGTCGGCTACCTGATCACCGGCGTGAAAGACGTGCGCCAGTCGAAGGTGGGCGATACCGTCACCGACGCGCGCAAGCCGGCGGTGGCCGCTCTGGCCGGCTACACCGACCCCAAACCCATGGTGTTCTCGGGCCTGTACCCGATCGATGCGAGTGACTACTCCGAACTGCGCGAGGCCCTCGACAAGCTGAAGCTCTCGGATGCCGCACTCGTGTACGAGCCCGAGACCTCGGTCGCGCTCGGCTTCGGATTCCGCTGCGGGTTCCTGGGGCTGTTGCACCTGGAGATCGTCACCGAGCGGCTCGCCCGCGAGTTCGACCTCGACCTGATCACCACCGCGCCGAGCGTCATCTACGAGGTGACCACCGACACCGGCGACCAGGTCACGGTGACCAACCCCAGCGAGTACCCCGACGGCCGGGTGGCCACCGTGTCCGAGCCGATGGTGAAGGCCGCGATCCTGCTGCCCAAGGACTACGTGGGCGCGGTCATGGAGCTGTGCCAGAACCGACGGGGGAGCCTGCTGGGCATGGAGTACTTCTCCGAGGAGCGTGTCGAGCTGCGCTACAACATGCCGCTCGGCGAGATCGTGTTCGACTTCTTCGACCAGCTCAAGTCGCGCACGCAGGGATACGCCTCACTCGACTACGAGCCCAACGGCGGGCAAGAGGCCGACCTGGTGAAGGTCGACATTCTGCTGCAGGGCGAGCGGGTGGATGCCTTCAGCTCGATCGTGCATCGCGACAAGGCGTACGCCTACGGAACGATGATGACCGAGCGGCTGCGCAAGCTCATTCCGCGCCAGCAGTTCGAGGTGCCCATCCAGGCCGCCATCGGCGCCCGGATCATCGCCCGTGAGAACATCCGCGCCATCCGCAAAGACGTTCTGGCCAAGTGCTACGGCGGCGACATCACCCGCAAGCGCAAGCTGCTCGAGAAGCAGAAAGAGGGCAAGAAGCGCATGAAGATGGTCGGCCGTGTCGAGGTGCCTCAAGAGGCGTTCATCGCCGCGCTCTCGGGCGACGTCGAAGGCAAAGACAAGAAGTAGGCCCGCGCCTTCGGCAGCCGCACGACGAGCCACACCGCCGCGGCCAGGAGCAGCACGTCGGCGGCCAGGCCCGACCACACGCCGGGCAGCACCATGTCGGCAACGATCCCGGCGACTACGAGCACCAACGGCCAGAATGAGATCAGCCGTGCGCGCAGTAGGCCGATGACGACCAGACAGATACCGGCTTCGGCGACGAACATCAGTGCCATGATCAGTGCGCCGCTGAGCGGATCGGCGTTCATCGCCTGCGCCGCCGCGAATCCCGCATCCTGATCTGGCATACCCGCGAGGACGGACAGGAAGATCCCGCCGCCGGCCGACCAGGCGAACCCGAGCACGCCCAGCAGGCAGAAGATCGCGCCGATGGTCGCGACAGCCCCGCCCCGTGCGCGCACCACCCAGGTCACAGCCGCGAAGGCGGCAAGACTGATGGCGAACCCCAGGCCCTCGACGATCGATTCCAGCAGCAGCATCCACGGCTGCGCAGCCATCGCGTCGAACGCCGCACGCATGCCGCCGGGCGGCTCAGGGATGATGAACGCGTTCGAGGTCACGAGCAGTGCCGGACCGAGAATGAGACCCGTCAGAATGAGCCGCCACCGCGTGGCGAGGGTCGTCGTGGTTGTCATGATGGCCTCCTTGCAGGACCGGATGTCCCGTGTCGCTGTCAGTGTGGTCCCGGCACGCGCGCAGCGCGTCGTCGAAATGTCCACGGTGTCTCTGCCGATCGACGGAGTGGGCATCCCTCGTGAGACAGAGGCGTGACCGGCCGGGAGAGGGCTACCGTGGTGCCATGCACGGTGCGTGGCGTCGAGCGGGATGGCGGGGAACAGTCTTCGATGTGGCGCCGGCGGCCGGACTGTGGGTGGCCGGAGTACTGGACATTGTCTTCGGCCTGAGCGAGAGCGTGGGCGCCGCGCCGGTGGCGTCGTCGTTCGTGCCGATGACGGTCATCTGCGCGCTGCTCGTGCTGCGTCGCCGGTTCGCACTCCTCGTGCAGATCGGCGTGGCCGTGGTGATCGCCGTGCCGGTCTGGGTGGTGCCGCTGGCTCTGGGCTATTGGGGCGAGTTCATCCCATGGCTGGTGGCTCTGTATTCCTGCGCACGGCATGAAGAGCGGATGGTGCGCCAGATCGCCGGCGCAGTCGTCAGCGCCGTGACGTTGACGGTCATCTCGCTGCGGTTTCCCGAGATGGCAGATCCCGGAGACCTGCTCTATGACGGCGTTCTGCTGGCTGCCGCCTTCACGCTCGGATTGTTCGCACGAAGCTGGGCGCGATATCGCGACGGCGCCCTGCGGCAAGAGCTTGAGCGCGCCCAGGCCGACGAACGCGCCGCAACCCAGGAACGCGCGCGCATCGCCCGCGAGCTGCACGATGTCATCTCGCACACCATCACCGTGATCGTGATGCAGGCCGGCGGGGCACGCCTGGCGGCGGCATCCGACCCGTCAGTGGCCGTCGAGGCACTCGCGCGTATCGAAGGGCTCGGCCGCGAGTCGCTGAACGAGCTGCGCACTCTGCTCGAGGTGCTGCGCGAAGACGGCCAGGCGCCAGAGGGCACCGCACCGCAGCCGACGCTGTCGGACGTCGATGCGCTGTGCGCGCAGATGCGCGAGCTCGGACTGCCCGTGCAGCTGCACACCGAAGGCGTCGGCGCGGCGCTCGCGCCCAGCATCCAACTCGCGGGATATCGCATCGTGCAGGAAGGACTGACGAACGTGCTCAAACACGCCGGAAACGTCGACACCGGGGTGCGGCTGGCCTCGTCGGGCGGCGTCATGACCATCGAGGTGTCGTGCGCGCCCGGCGCAGGCGGAAGTTCACTGGGCGGCACGGATCACGGCCTGCTCGGCCTGCGCGAACGTGTGGCTGCCCTCGGCGGCACTCTGATGACCGGGCCGCGCGCCGACGGAGGTTATCTGCTGCGTGCGGAACTGCCGCTGGAACAGCGGGTCTCATGAACGACATCTCCGTCGCCATCGCCGACGATCAGCCGCTCATTCTGGCCGGGCTGCGCATGGTGGTCGAATCGCAGCCCGATATGCGACTCGTGGGCGAGGCCGGCGATGGTGCGCAGGCGGTGGCGCTGGCGCGCGCGACATCGCCCGACGTCATGCTCATGGATGTGCGGATGCCGGGGATGGACGGAATTCAGGCGACCGCGGGCATTCTCGCGGCAGGCGTGACGACCCGAGTGCTCATGCTGACCACGTTCGATGTCGACGGCTACGTGTACGACTCCCTGCGTGCGGGGGCCAGCGGCTTTCTGCTCAAAGACACTGGTCCCGAGCAGTTGATCGCCGGAATCCACACCGTCGCCGCGGGAGACATGCTGCTCGCACCGGTGCTGACACGCCGGCTGATAGAAGGGTACGTGCACCGGCGTCGGGTTGTTGAGGGCCGCCCCGGTCCGCTTGCTCAGCTCACCGACCGGGAACGCGACGTGCTGAGGGCCATCGCCGATGGGCTCAGCAACGTCGAGATCGGTCGAAGGCTGTTCGTCTCCGAGGGAACCGTGAAGACGCATGTGAGCCGCATCCTCGCCAAACTCGGGCTGCGTGATCGGGTGCAGGCGGTGATCGCCGCGTATGAGTACGGACTTGTCGAGCCCGGGCGCCCCGGCGCGTGAGCCACGCGTGCACTCCGCTCACAGCCTGGCCTCGCTAGGCTGAAACGCATGCGTCGAGGGACCTTCCGTGACGAGACGGTGGACTATGCAGCGGTCGGAGCGACCCAGGCGCCCGATCTCATGCAGTACCCGCCCGAGCGCAGTCGTCCGGCGCAGGAATCCTGGCGGCTGGGCAGTGGCGAAGATCGCTTTCGTACGGCCTCGGAGGCCGTGCTGTCGTGGCGCGCGCAGCGGGACGGCGGGTTGAGCGTGACCGACGTGCGTCCGGCTGCCGGACCGATGTACTCCGGCGTGAGTTTCGACGCCGAAGGCAACGCGATAGCGCCCAGCAAACTCGAGGCCGATCAACGCTTCGACGCCGATGGCACACCGTGGGTGAGCTCGGGGGCCACCGTGCACCTGCGCGGCCGGGTCAAAGGGCTCAAGGCCGGCGGCGAGCTGCGGGTGATCCTTGCCATCGAAGAGCCGCGCCGCGTCGGGTTTCTCCTGGGCACTGTGAGCGACACCGTCGTCAGTGGCGAGGAGTCGTTCATGGTCGAGTGGTATGAGAACGACGAAGTGTGGTTCACCGTGCGTGCGTTCGACGCGCCGCGGTCGTTCTTCTACAAGGTGATGCCGTGGCTGATCACCCGCCGGCGCAAGGCGCTGTTCCAGCGCTACCTGCGCGCGATCTCGCCCCTGTACGCGACTCCGGCCTGATGGGCTCGGCTCTGCCGATCGGCGACCCCGCCCCCGCCGACGGCTTGCTGCCGGCAGACCTGCCGGTCGACGCCGCCGCGCCCTTCAGCGTGTATCTGCACGTGCCGTTCTGCCGGGTGCGCTGCGGCTACTGCGACTTCAACACCTACACCGCCACCGAGTTGCGCGGCGCGCGGCAGGATCAGTACGCCGACACCCTGCTGCGCGAGATCGGCTTGGCGCGCGCAGTGCTGGATGCTGCCCACGGCCGGCGCGCGGCATCCACTGTCTTCTTCGGGGGAGGGACGCCGACGCTTTTGCCGCCTGGAGACCTCGCGCGCATGCTCGCCGGCGTACGCGACGCGTTCGGAATCGCCGAGGGGGCCGAGGTCACCGTCGAGGCGAACCCCGACACCGTGACCGACGCGGTGGTCGACGAGCTGGCGGCGGCGGGGGTGACCAGGCTCTCGGTGGGCATGCAGTCGTCGGTGCCGCACGTGCTGGCAGCGCTGGATCGCACGCACGACCCGGCCAATGTGCGCACGGCGGTCCGGGCCGCGCGGCGCGCGGGCCTGGATGTCAGCGTCGACCTCATCTACGGGGCGCCGGGGGAGTCGCTGGAAGACTGGCGCAGCTCGGTGACCACGGCCGTGGCGCTGGAGCCCGACCACATCTCGGCGTACGCGCTGATCATCGAAGAGGGCACAAAGCTCGCGCGGCAGATCCGCCGCGGCGAGGTGCCGGCGCCCGACGACGATCTGCAGGCAGACATGTACGAGCTCGCCGACGCGGCTCTGGCCGAGGCGGGCTTCGACTGGTACGAGGTGTCGAACTGGGCGCGCGGTGAACGGCACCGCTCGCGCCACAATCTCGCGTACTGGCGCGGCCACGACTGGTGGGGGTTCGGCCCCGGGGCCCACAGTCACATCGTGGGACTGCGGTGGTGGAACGTGAAGCATCCCGCCGCCTATGCGCAACGGCTCGCGGCCGGCACGTCGCCGGCGGCCGGGCGAGAGAGACCCGATGCTGTGGCCCGCACTCTGGAATCGGTGCTGTTGCGCACCCGGATTCGGGAGGGGATGCCGCTGGTCGAGCTCGATGCGGCACATCGGGATGCCGTGGCCGGTCTGATCGCCGACGGCCTTGTCTCGGGTGCTGACGCCGTGCGCGGGCGCATCGTGCTCACGGTGAAGGGACGCCTGCTCGCCGACGCCGTCGTGCGGGCGCTGACCGACTGACGAGATTCATGCGACGCGCGGTGCGCGCGTGGCCGAGCGATCCCCCAGGCGCACTCGCTAGAATTGGCACTCGAACCGGATGAGTGCCAGCAGAGAAAGGAGCACCCATGGTCACCGAGCGCGGACTGCAGGTGCTCCAAGCCATCGTGCAGGACTACGTCGAGACCCGTGAGCCTGTCGGCAGCAAGCGCATCGTCGACCGGCACGCGTTCGGCGTTTCGGCGGCCACGATCCGCAACGACATGGCGCTGCTCGAAGACGAAGAGCTGATCGCCGCCCCGCACACCTCGTCGGGGCGGGTGCCCACCGACAAGGGCTACCGCGTCTTCGTCGACCATCTGGCCGAACTGCGGCCGCTGAGCCCGGCGCAGCGCTCGGCGATCACGACTTTTCTCGACGGCTCGACCGACCTCGACGACGTGCTCACCCGCACGGTCCGGGCCCTCACACGGCTGACCGGACAGGTCGCCATCGTGCAGTACCCGTCGTTCGCGCAGGCCAACGTCACGCACGTCGAGCTCGTCGATCTGGGCGCCGCACGGCTGTTGGTGATTCTCGTCACCGACACCGGGCGCGTCTCGCAGCGCATCGTGACGCTGCCCGTCGAACTTGACGAGGTGGATGTCGCGCAGCTGCGCGCCCGCGTCTCGGTGTTGATCACCGGCCACAGCGTGGGCGACGGGGCACAGGCTGTCGGTGGGCTGCTGGCCGCGATCGCCGGCGCGGCGGCGCCGACGCGCCTGGATCCCGCGCTGCAGACGGTGCTCGGTCTCGTCTCCGAAGAACTCGAGGAGTTCCGGCAAGACCGCCTGCTGATGGCCGGCACCGCCAACCTCGCGCGTGACGAGGCCGACTTCCGTGGCTCGATCTACCCGCTGCTCGAAGCCATCGAGGAGCAGGTGACACTGCTGCGCCTGATGAGCGAGATGGTCGCCGATCAAGAGGGGCTGGCCGCGTCGATCGGTCGCGAGAACGCGCCGTTCGGCCTGGCCGAGGCATCCCTCGTCGTCGGCGATTACGACGCGGCACGTGCGCGGGGAAGAGTCGGTGTGCTCGGCCCCACTCGCATGGACTATCCCACCAACCTCGCGGCGGTGCGAGCCGTCGCGCACTACTTGAGCACGTTGCTCGAAGAAGACGAGTCGGGGCACTGACCCCGGCGCAGACGAACCCGCGGCGCTGGCGCGGGCAGGAAGGCGAATGTGGCTGACCAGGACCACTACCAGGTGCTCGGCGTGTCGCGCGAGGCGACCCCCGACGAGATCAAGAAGGCATACCGGCGACTCGCTCGTGAGCTGCATCCCGATGTGAACCCGGGTGCGGAGGCCGAAGAGAAGTTCAAGCTCGTCACGCACGCCTACGACGTGCTCAGTGACCCCGAGCAGCGTCGTCGCTATGACATGGGCGGTGACTCTCCCTTCGGTGGTCAGGGCGGCTTCGGCGGCTTCGGCGACATCTTCGAGACGTTCTTCGGCGCAGCCGGCGGCGGCGGGCGGGGCGGGCAGCCACGGTCGCGCCGTGAGCGTGGGCAAGATGCCCTCGTGCGGGTGACCCTCGAGCTGGGTGACGTCGTGTTCGGCGTGCACCGCGACATCGAGGTCGACACCGCCGTGCTCTGTGAGACGTGCGACGGCTCATGCTGCCAGCCGGGCACCTCGCCGGTCACCTGTGAGATCTGCCACGGTTCCGGTCACGTGCAGCGTACGGTGCGCAGCCTGCTGGGCAACGTGGTCACGAGCGCCCCGTGCACCGTCTGCCAGGGCTATGGCACCACCATCCCGTACCCGTGCGCCACGTGCCAGGGGCAGGGTCGGGTGCGGGCGCGTCGGACGGTGTCAGTGGACATTCCGGCGGGCGTCGAATCAGGGCTGCGGTTGCAGATGCCCGGGTCGGGTGAAGTGGGTCCGGCAGGTGGCCCGAACGGCGACCTCTACCTCGAGATCACCGTCGCCCATCACGACGTGTTCAGCCGAGAGGGCGATGACCTGCTCGCCACTCTCGACGTGTCGATGCCCGACGCCATCCTCGGCACCACGACCACCATCGAGTCGCTTGACGGACCTGTCGATCTCGAAGTGCGCCCCGGCGTGCAAAGCGGCGACATCCTCACGATCAAGGGACGTGGCATCACGCCCCTGCGCGGTTCGGGGCGTGGCGACCTGCGCGTCGGTGTGCACGTGGTGACCCCCACGCGCCTCGACGCGAAAGAGCGGGCGCTCATCGTCGACTTCAAGAAGAAGACGAAGGCGCCCGACCCGAAGCTCGCCGAATTTCAACAGGGGCTTTTCGCGCGCCTGCGCGATCGCTTCCGGAACAGCTGATCCGTGGCGCTGCACTTCGTGGTGGATGAGGCCACCGACGCCCGCGTCGGCGACCGTGTCATGCTCACCGGTGCAGAAGCACACCATGCCGCCACGGTGCGACGCGTGCGCGCGGGCGAGACGATCACCCTCGGCGACGGGCGGGGGGCGTGGCTCACGGCGGTGTGCGAAGACGTCACGCCACAGCAGGTCGCGGTGCGGGTGACCGCCCGCGAAGACGTACCGGCCGCCTCCCCGCGTGTCGTGCTGGTCCAGGCGCTGGCGAAGGGCGATCGTGACGAGCTGGCCGTGCAGGCGGCCACCGAGCTCGGTGTCGACGAGATCGTGCCGTGGCAGGCTGCCCGCAGCATCTCGCGCTGGGAGGGCGCCAAACAGGCCAAGGGCCGCACTCGCTGGCAGAGCATCGCCCGCGAGGCAGCCAAGCAGGCGCACCGCGCCTGGATTCCCGAGGTCGCCGAGGTCATCACGACCCGTGCGCTGATCGGCCGAGCTGCGGCATCCCGCCTGGTCGTCCTCGACCCTGCGGGTACGGTGCCGCTGAGCGGGCTCGACGTCGGCGACGGCCGAGACATCGTGCTGGTGGTCGGCCCGGAGGGCGGCATCGCGGCCGAGGAACTGTCCGCGTTCGCCGAAGCCGGTGCCGTGATCGCCGCGCTCGGTTCGACCGTGCTGCGTACCTCGACCGCAGGCCCGGCGGCCCTCGCGGTGGTGAGCACCCGCCTCGGGCGCTGGTGATGCTCGCTCAATGACCGATGGCGGCTCATAGACTGGACCCATGAGCGAACCCTCGATCTTCACGCGCATCCTCAACGGCGAGATCCCGTCTGAGATCGTCGCGCAGACCGACACTCTCTTCGCCATCCGTGATATCGCACCCAAGGCGCCGGTGCACCTTCTCGTGATCCCGAAGACGCAGCAGTACCGCGATGTCACCGAGCTCGCCGCCGGCGACCCGGCGCTGCTGGTGCAGATGATCGAGCTGGCGAACACGCTGGCCGCCGAGCACTCCGACGGCGACTTCCGCCTCATCTTCAACACCGGTGCGAACGCGGGACAGACCGTGTTCCACGTGCACGCGCACGTATTGGCCGGGGGCCTGGACGAATCGAGCATGAATGCCGGATGACGCAGCCGCCGTCGAGCGGATCTACGCCGACGGCATCGCCATGGTGCAGCTGCTCGGGCCGCAGGACCGACTGCTGCGCGTTGTGGAGCGCGAGCACCCCGATGTTGACGTGCACGTGCGCGGCAACGAGATCACGCTGTCCGGCGACGCGCCCGCGGTGGCCGCCGCCCGCACCCTTGTGGAGGAACTCATCGCCATGGCCCGCGCCGGTCAAGGGCTCGACCCGCTCGACGTCGTCTCGTCGAACCGGATGCTGCAGTCCGACGCCAACCTGCGCCCGTCAGAGGTGCTCGGCGAGGCGATCCTGTCCTCGCGCGGCAAGGTGATCCGCCCCAAGACCGCCGGGCAGAAGGCATACGTCGACGCCATCGACGAGAACACCATCGTGTTCGGCATCGGCCCCGCCGGCACCGGCAAGACCTACCTGGCGATGGCCAAAGCCGTGCAGGCCCTGCAGCGCAAAGAGGTCAGCCGTATCATCCTGAGTCGTCCCGCCATCGAGGCGGGGGAGCGGCTCGGCTTTCTGCCGGGCACCCTCACCGACAAGATCGACCCGTACCTGCGGCCGCTGTACGACGCGCTCAACGAGATGATGGACCCTGAACTGGTCCCGAAGCTCATCGCGAGCGGCACGATCGAGGTGGCACCGCTGGCGTACATGCGCGGGCGCACCTTGAACGACTCGTTCGTCGTGCTCGACGAGGCACAGAACACCACGCCCGAGCAGATGAAGATGTTCCTCACCCGGCTCGGGTTCGGCACGCGCATGGTCGTCACCGGCGACATCACCCAGATCGACCTGCCACAGTCGGCGTCGGGGCTGCGCCTTGTCACCCGGGTGCTCAAAGACATCGACGACATCCACTTCGCGACCCTGACCAGCCAAGACGTCGTCCGGCACACACTGGTGGGGCGCATCGTGGACGCCTACACCGAATACGACGAGCGCCGTCTGGCCTCACGCCGTGAGCGCGATGAAGCCGAAGAGTTCGCCAATCGTGCCGAGCGACGCGGCGCGCTGCACCCGCGCGCACCGCGTGACCACCAGCAGAGGCGAGGACGAGCATGACCATCGAGATCACGAACGAATCGGGTTTCGTCGTCGACGAGGCCAAACTGCTGCGGTTGACCGAGCACAACCTCGCGCAGCTGCACGTCAGCCCCGACGCCGACGTGGCCATCCTCATCGTCGACGAGGGTGCCATGGAAGCACTGCACGTGCAGTGGATGGACGAACCGGGGCCAACCGACGTGCTGAGCTTTCCGATGGACGAGCTGCGTCCGGGCACCGCCGACATGCCGACACCGGCGGGACTTCTCGGCGACATCGTGCTGTGCCCGCAGGTCGCTGAGACCCAGGCCGAGCAGGCGGGCCACTCCACTCTCGACGAACTCATGCTTCTGACCACCCACGGGCTGCTGCACCTGCTGGGCTTCGACCACGCCGAACCCGACGAAGAGCGCGAGATGTTCGGCCTGCAGCGCGATCTGCTGCTGAGCTTCCATACCGCGGAGCGCCGCAACCGCTCATGACGGCCGTTCTCCTGCTCATCGCAGCCGTGCTGCTGGTGGCATTCGGCGGTCTCATGGCCGCCATCGACGCGGCCATGGGCGTGACCAGCCGGCAGGACCTCGTCGATCTGGCCGACGAAGACGAGCGGGGAGCGCCCCAGCTGCGCCGCATCGCCGACGACGCCGATGCCCACCTGCAGGCCGTCACGTTCATCCGCGTGCTGGCAGAGACCGGCGCCGCCGTGCTGGTCACCGTCGCCTTCACGATCCTGTTCCAGAGCATCTGGTGGGCGATGCTTGCCGCGGTCCTGCTGATGACGGCGATCTCGTTCGTCCTGGTGGGCGCGAGCCCGCGCTCGGTGGGCCGCCGGCACGCGCAGGGGCTGTTGCGCGGCAGCGCACGGGTGGTGCGCGGCATCCGGATCATTCTCGGCCCCATCGTGCACGGCCTGATAGCTTTCGGCGACAAGGTGACCCCCGGCGGGGCACGCGGCGCATCGTTCTCGAGCGAAGAGCAACTGCTGAGCATGGTCGACGAGGCAGCCTCGCAAGACCTCATCGAGCAGGACGACCGCGACCTCATCCACTCGGTGTTCGACTTCACCGACACCTTCGTGCGCGAGGTGATGGTGCCGCGCACAGACATGGTGACCGTCGACGCCGACACCACGGCCCGCGATGCCATGAGCGTGTTCTTGGACAAGGGGGTCTCGCGTGTGCCCGTCGTCGACGATGAGGCCGACGACGTGGTGGGCGTGCTGTACCTCAAAGACCTCGTGCTGATCGGCTATCGCGACACCGAGGCGGCGTGGCAGGACGCCCTGGTCACTCGCATTGCCCGGCCCCCGGTGTTCGTGCCCGAGTCGATGCGCGTGGAGACCTTGCTGCAGCAGATGAAGCGCGACGCCGTGCACGTGTGCCTGGTCGTCGACGAGTACGGCAGCGTCGCCGGGCTGGTCACCCTCGAAGACATCATCGAGGAGCTCGTCGGCGAGATCGCCGACGAATACGATCCGCGCGCCACCGAGGTCGTCGAGCTCGAGCCGGGCCGGTACCGGGTCAGCTCACGACTTCCGGTGTCGGATGTGGGCGACCTTTTCGACATCGAACTCGACGACGAAGACGTCGACTCGATCGGCGGTCTGCTCGGCAAGCTGATCGGGCGCGTGCCACAGCCCGGTGCCACGGCCGTGCACGACGGTCTCACTCTCACCGGAGGGGCGTCCCGCGGGCGCGGTCGCGGCATCGCGACCGTGTTCGTCGAGCGCACCCGCACTGACAAGGAGCAGCAACGATGACCGACATCCGATGCGGGTTCGTGACCTTCGTGGGGCGGCCGAACGTGGGCAAGTCCACGCTGACCAACGCGCTGGTCGGCGAGAAAGTCGCCATCACCAGCGAAAAGCCCCAGACGACGCGGCGGGCCATCCGCGGCATCCTGAACCGCCCCGACGGACAGCTGATCATCGTCGACACCCCGGGCATCCACCGGCCCCGCACTCTTCTCGGCCAGCGGCTGAACGATCTGGTCGAGACGGTGCTGGGCGATGTCGACGTCATAGCGTTCTGCGTGCCGGCGACCGAGAAGGTGGGGCCGGGCGATCGCCGGATCGCGGCCTCGCTCGACGGCTACTCGCGCGCGAAGAAGATCGCCCTGGTCACCAAGACCGACGCCGCAACCCGGGAACAGATCACCGAGCGCCTTCTCGAGGTCGACCAGCTGCGCGAGGACTGGGCAGCGGTGATCCCGCTGTCGGCGCTGACCCATGACCAGCTCGACGTGCTCACCGACGAGCTGCTGGGCCTCATGCCCACCGGCCCGGCGCTGTATCCCGATGACATCGTCACCGACGAGAGCATCGACGACCGCATCGCCGAGATCATCCGCGAGGCCGCGCTCGAGGGGGTGCGCGACGAACTGCCGCACTCGATCGCCGTGGTCGTGCAAGACATCGCGCCGCGTGAAGACAGCGATCTCACCGATGTGTTCGCCGATATCGTCGTGGAGCGCGACAGCCAGAAGGCGATCATCATCGGGCACAAGGGATCGCGGCTGCGGGATGTCGGAGCCCGGGCGCGCGCGCAGATCGAGCCGCTGATCGGCTCGAGGATCTTCCTGTCGCTGCACGTCCGGGTCGCCAAGGAATGGCAACGTGACCCGAAGCAGCTGGGACGCCTCGGTTTCTGACACCGTGTTCCGGCCCGTCGCGGCACGGGTGTACTCTGTTTTCATGCGCGCAGGCTTGGTGCTTCTCCTTAGCTGCCGCGGCGAGTCCTCGTTCTAGGGCCATCCTCGTCGCGGAGCTTGTCGTCGGCCCGCTTTCCAGACGAAGAGAAGAAGCCGCATCATGAAGAACAATCAGAAGCCTTCGGCCATGCCGATCCACAAGTATCGGCCGTTCCACGAGCAGATCCGGGTCGATCTGCCCGATCGCACCTGGCCGACGAAGCACATCACCACCGCACCGCGCTGGTGCGCCGTCGATCTGCGTGACGGCAACCAGGCCCTGATCGACCCGATGAGTCCCGAGCGCAAGCGCATCATGTTCGACCTGCTCGTGCGCATGGGGTACAAAGAGATCGAGGTCGGCTTTCCCAGCGCCAGCCAGACCGACTTCGACTTCGTGCGGCAGCTGATCGAAGAAGATCTCATTCCCGACGACGTCACCATCCAGGTGCTGACCCAGGCGCGTGAGCACCTGATCGAGCGCACCTACCAGGCGATCGCAGGGGCGAAGCAGGCGATCGTCCACCTGTACAACTCGACGAGCATCCTGCAGCGCGAGGTGGTGTTCCGCACCGACAAGCAGGGCGTCATCGACATCGCCCTGGAGGGCGCACGACTGTGCCGCGAGTTCGAGAAGCGCGTGCCTGAGACGGTGGTCTACTACGAGTACTCGCCCGAGAGCTACACCGGCACCGAGCTCTCCTTCGCCGCCGACATCTGCAACCAGGTGCTGGAGATCTTCGAGCCGACCCCCGAGCGCAAGGTCATCATCAACCTGCCGGCCACCGTCGAGATGGCCACCCCCAACGTGTACGCCGACTCGATCGAGTGGATGAACCGGCACCTGAACAACCGCGAGAACGTGATTCTGTCGCTGCATCCGCACAATGACCGCGGTACCGCCGTCGCGGCCGCCGAGCTCGGATATATGGCCGGCGCCGACCGCATCGAGGGATGCCTGTTCGGCAATGGAGAGCGCACCGGCAACGTCGACCTGGTCACCCTGGGCGTCAACCTTTTCACACAGGGCATCGACCCGCAGATCGACTTCAGCGACATCGACCAGATCAAGCGCACCGTCGAACACTGCAACCAGCTGCCGGTGCCCGAACGGTCGCCGTGGGGCGGCGATCTGGTCTTCACCGCGTTCAGCGGCTCGCACCAGGACGCCATCAAGAAGGGATTCGAGTCGATGCAGGCCCGTGCTGACGAAGCGGGCGTGGGCGTCGACGACATCGAGTGGGGCGTGCCCTACCTGCCCGTCGACCCCAAAGACCTGGGACGGTCGTACGAGGCGGTCATCCGCGTCAACTCGCAGTCGGGCAAGGGTGGTGTCGCCTACCTGCTGAAGACCGACCATGCCCTCGACCTGCCGCGCAGGCTGCAGATCGAGTTCTCCGGCGTGGTGCAGGCCAAGACCGATGCCGAAGGCGGCGAGGTCACCAGCGGCCAGATCTGGGACATCTTCACCGACGAATATCTGCCCGCCGACATCGACGATGCCCGCTGGGGCCGGTTCGAACTGCTGAGCACCCGCACCTCGAGCGACATGACCGGCGATGTCGTTCTCGACGTCAAGCTGCGCGACGGCGATGCCGAGGTGCAGACGCAGGCCACCGGCAATGGCCCGGTTGCGGCGTTCGTCGAGGTGCTGCGCGCGGAGGGCATCGACGTCACAGTGTACGACTACGTCGAGCACGCGCTCTCGACCGGGGGCGACGCCCAGGCCGCCTCCTACGTCGAGCTGCAGGTCGACGGGCAACGGCTGTGGGGCGTCGGCATCGACGGTGACATCTCGACGGCGAGCCTGAAGGCGATAGTGTCGGGCGTGAACCGCGCGATCCGCACCCGGCAGGCGTCACCGGCACTCGCGGGGGTCTGAGCCCGTCGGGTCTTGAGCCAGCCGCGCAGCGACGAGTCGAAACGTCGCCAGCGGTGGTTCACCGCGCTTGGGCGGCTCAGCGGCCGGAGTCCTCGTTCCTGATGATCTTTATCGCCGCCGTTTCCACCGCGACCTTGCGGCGGTGCAGCATCCGCTGCTCGGGCAGAGAGACATCGAAGACCACGGCCAGCACGCGGATCACCGCGGTCACCACGATTCCGATCACGGCGGCCGCGATCATCGGCACGCCGAACGCGTGCGAGACGGCCAGGACCAGGCATCCCGCCGCCGCTGCAACCGCATAGAGCGAACCGACGTGCATGATCGCGACGGGAAGTCCCACGAGGATGTCGCGCAGCACACCGCCGCCCACGGCTGCGCAGGCTCCGATGAACACCGCAGGCACGAGCGGGAGGCCCAGCGTCAGGGCCTTACTCGTTCCGAACGCGCCGAACAGGGCGATCACGATGGCATCAAGACCCACGATGACACCATTCGCCTTGCTCAAGAACCCCGCCAGCAGCATCCCCAGAAGAGATGCCGCTGTCGCCGTGAGCAGATACCAGTTGCTCTGCAGCGTGACCGGGGTGACGTTCAGCAGCAGATCGCGGATGAGCCCGCCGCCCATGCCGACCATGATTCCGATGATGGCCACCCCGAGAAAGTCGAGGCGGCGCTGCCCGCGGAACCCCGCGGCGAAAAGGGCGCCCTGAATGCCGCCCAGGCCCACGGCGGTCAGGTCCGCCCACAGCGGAATGATGAGGATCGGCTCGTTCACGCCCTCCATTCTCGCGCGGTGCCGGGATAATGAACGAGTGCCCACCTACCGTGATGAAGTCGTGGTTCTGCGCACCCACAAGTTGGGTGAAGCAGACCGCATCGTCACGTGCCTGAGCCGGCGGCACGGCAAGGTGCGCGCGGTCGCGAAGGGCGTGCGGCGCACCTCGTCACGATTCGGCGCACGGCTCGAGCCGTTCATGGTCGCCGACGTGCAGTTGTACCAGGGGCGCAGTCTCGACATCATCCAGCAGGCTGAGTCGCTGGGCGCGTACGGCGCCCAGATCGCGACGCACTATGACCGGTACACGGCCGCCAGCGCGATGGTGGAGACCGCCGACCGGCTCAACGAGGCCGAGACCACACCGCAGCAGTACCTGCTGCTGGTGGGCGGGCTGCGTGCGCTGGCCCGTGGCGAGCACGCGGCGCGCAGCATCCTGGACTCCTACCTGCTGCGCGCGATGTCGATGTCGGGGTGGGCTCCGGGACTGGGAGACTGCGCACGGTGCGGCCTGCCCGGACCGCATCTGAACTTCGTCGCGCAGCTGGGCGGCGTGGTGTGTCAGAACTGCGCACCGGCCGGTTCGGTGCGTGTCGACATGGCGACCACCGGGCTGCTGCAGGCGCTTATCGCGGGGGAGTGGGACATCGTGGATGCCGCGGCCCCGGCGGCCACCGCAGCCGCATCGGGTCTCGTCTCGGCGTATGCGCAGTTCCATCTCGAGCGCGGCATCCGCGCTCTCGAACATGTGCTGTCAGAGCCCGCGCCGCCCGAGGAAGTCCACCTGTGAGCCCCCAGCCCTACACGCACAAGGATGCCGTCGCCTACCGTCCGATCGACTGGACGGGTGTGTACCCGCCCGCGTACCCGAAGGGGGCCGTCCCGAATCACGTCGCTATCGTCATGGACGGCAACGGCCGCTGGGCGAACCGCCGCGGCCTCACCCGCATCGAGGGGCACCGCGCCGGTGAAGCGTCGCTGCTCGACGTGGTGGCAGGTGCCGTGCAGGCCGGCGTGAAGCACCTGTCGGTGTACGCCTTCTCGACCGAGAACTGGACGCGCTCGCCCGACGAGGTGCGGTTTCTGATGGGATTCAACCGCGAAGTGCTGCATCGGCGCCGCGACCAGCTCAACGAGTGGGGAGTGCGGGTGCGGTGGGCGGGCCGCAGGCCACGCCTGTGGGGGTCGGTCATCAAAGAACTGCAATACGCCGAGAAGCTCACCGCGCACAACGACGTGCTCACCCTCACGATGTGCGTCAACTACGGCGGGCGCGTCGAGCTCGTCGACGCGATGCGCTCGATCGCCGACGACGTGGCGGCCAAGCGGCTGCGGTCGTCGGCGGTGACCGAGAAGCTGATCCGGCGGCGCTTGTACATCGCCGACATGCCCGATGTCGACCTTTTCGTGCGCTCGTCGGGGGAGCAGCGCACCTCGAACTTTCTGCTGTGGGAGTCGGCGTATGCCGAGTTCGTGTTCCTCGACACGCTGTGGCCCGACTTCACCCGGCAAGACCTCTGGCACGCCATCGATCTGTACCTGGATCGCGACCGGCGTTTCGGTGGCGCGGTCGACACGCCCGACGACGCGCTCTGACATATGCGCAGGAATACACCCGGGGCCTGTGGAGGTTGTACCCATTGTGACTGAACCCATCTCGATCGACGTCTGGTCCGACATCGCCTGCCCGTGGTGCTACATCGGCAAGCGCAACCTGGAAAGAGGACTGGCTGCGGCATCCGCCGGGGACGACGCCCCTGAGGTGGAGGTGGTGTTCCACTCCTTCGAGCTCTCGCCCGATACCCCCGTTGACTTCGACGGCGACGAGTACGACTTTCTCGCCGACCACAAGGGGATGGGCCGCGAGCAGGTGGAGCAGATGCTCAAGCGGGTCACGGGTGTGGCCGCCGAGGCGGGCCTGGAGTACCGCTTCGACATCCTCAAGCACACCAACACCGTGAAGGCGCACGAGCTGCTGCACTTCGCCAAGGAACACGGACGCCAGCACGAGATGGAAGAGCGGCTCATGGCCGGCTACTTCACCGAGGGACGCCACGTCGGGCGCATCGATGAGTTGGTCGCGCTGGCTGAAGAGGTTGGTCTGGATGCCGCATCCGCCCGCGAAGCGCTCGAATCCGATCGCTACCTGCCTGCTGTGCGCGCCGACCAAGCGCAGGCGAGCGCGTACGGCATCAGCGGTGTGCCGTTCTTCGTCATCGACGGCAAGTACGGGGTCAGCGGCGCGCAGCCGCCCGAGGCGTTCGCGCAGATCGCCCGCCAGGTGTGGGACGAGCACCGCGCGGCGGTCGCGGCATCCTGAGGCCCCACCTGCGTGAGCCCTCTTAGGGCCGTGTCACAGAAGGTGTGGGTGTTTCGCCGGGAGGTCGCCGCTTGTGTGACACGCAGCTTTGCGCCGCCGTGTCACAGAAGGTGCGGCTGTTCCGCCGGGAGGTCGCCGCTTGTGTGACACGCGTGCGGGGTGCGGCACGGCGCGAGCCGCCTCCGCGGCGGTGCGTCGCAGTTTGAGCGACCCACCGCTCGGCGCGGCCGTGTCACAGTAGGTGCGGGTGGTCCGCCGGGAGGTCGCCGTTTGTGTGACGCGCATGGTGGCCGTGTCGCAGAAGGTGCGGCTGTTCCGCCGGGAAGTCGCCGTTTGTGTGACGCGCATGGTGGCCGTGTCACAGAAGGTGCGGCTGTTCCGCCGGGAAGTCGCCGCTTGTGTGACACGCGTGCGGGGTGCGTCGCGGCGCGAGCCGCCTCCGCGGCGGTGCGTTGCACTTTGAGCGACCCACCGCTCGGCGCCGCCGTGTCACAGTTTGTGCGGGTGTTCGGCCTGGAGGCCGCTCCTTGTGTGACACGCGTGGCGACGGTGTCACAGTAGGTGTGGCTGTTCGGCCTGGAGGCCGCTCCTTGTGTGACACGCGTGGTGGCCGTGTCACAGTAGGTGTGGCTGTTCGGCCTGGAGGTCGCCGTTTGTGTGACACGCGTGGCGACGGTGTCACAGAAGGTGTGGGTGTTTCGCCGGGAGGGCGCCGTTTCTGTGACAGTGCCTCCGCAACCGGCGGATGCCCCGCCGAAGGCGCCGCTCAGCCAGGCAGATTCTGCTCGATCACCGCGATCACGGCCGGGTCGTCGGGTGTGGTCTGCGGGCGGAAGCGGTGCACAGCGCCGTCGGGCGTGACGAGGAACTTCTCGAAGTTCCAGGCGACCGGCCCCCGCTGGCCATCCGGGTCCTCGACCTTCGTCAGTTCCTGATAAAGCGGCGCCGCGTCGGGACCGTTGACCTCGAGCTTGTCGAACACGGGAAAGGTGACTCCCCACGTGGTCGAGCAGTACTCGAGAATCTCGTCGATCGACCCCGGCTCCTGACCATGGAACTGGTTGCAGGGAAATCCGAGAACGGTGAATCCGCGCTCACCATAGACACGTTGCAGCTGTTCGAGCTGTTCGTACTGCGGGGTCAGTCCGCACTTCGAGGCGACATTGACGATCATCAGCACCCTGCCGTCGAAATCAGCCAACGTGGCCGTGGCGCCGTCGGCGGTTCTGAAAGGGATCTCGCGCAGATCTGTGCGGACAGTTTCGCTCATCTCCACAGCCTAAGCGCGCACGACCACGCGGGTGTCGCCGTCTGGGAGAATAGAGGGGTGACCACCCTCGCCGCTCCCGCCCGCACCTTGCGCATCGGGCCCATCGAGCTCGACGCGCCGGTGGTGCTGGCGCCGATGGCCGGCATCACGAACGCCGCATTCCGCCGGTTGTGCCGCGAATACGGGGCGGGGCTCTACGTCAGCGAGATGATCACGACCCGCGCCCTCGTCGAGCGCAATGCCGTGACCATGCGGCTGATCACCCACCACGAGTCCGAGTCGCTGCGCTCGATCCAGCTGTACGGCGTCGACCCGGTGACGGTCGAAAACGCCGTGAAGATCCTCGTCGACGAAGACCGGGCCGATCACATCGACATGAACTTCGGATGCCCCGTGCCCAAGGTCACGCGCAAGGGCGGCGGATCGGCCCTGCCGTGGAAGCTCGACCTCTTCGAGGCCATCGTCACGCGCGCCGTGAAAGCCGCGGGCACCATCCCGGTCACGATCAAGATGCGCAAGGGTATCGACGACACCCACCTCACCTACCTCGACGCGGCCCGCATCGCCGAAGACGCCGGTGTCTCGGCCATAGCCCTGCACGCGCGCACGGCGAGCCAGTACTACTCGGGGCATGCCGACTGGTCGGCCATCGCCACGCTCAAGCAGGCCATCACCAGCATCCCGGTGCTCGGCAACGGCGACATCTGGTCGGCCGGCGATGCGCAGCGCATGATGGCCGAGACCGGTTGCGATGGCGTCGTGGTAGGACGTGGATGCCTCGGCCGGCCGTGGCTGTTCGGCGATCTGGCCCGCGCGCTCGGTGAGCCGGGGGCGGCGACCGCCGAGCCTGTGGATGCAACCCTGGGCTTCGTCGCCCGCGCGTTCCGGCGGCATGCAGAACTGCTCGTCGAGTTCTTCGAAGACGAAGACCGGGGATGCCGCGACATCCGCAAGCACGTGGCGTGGTATTTCAAGGGTTACCCGGTCGGGGGCGAGCTGCGTGCGCGGCTGGCGACATCGTCGAGTCTGGCCGAGATCGACGAGCTTCTGGCCGAGATGGACCTCGACGCCCCCTACCCGGGAGCATCGGCCGAGGGGCAGCGGGGGCGGGCGGGTTCGCCCAAGCGCACCGTGCTGCCCGAGGGGTGGCTCGACTCGCGCGAGATCGGCGCACATGCGGCATCCCTCACCGAATCGGAGGCCGACACGAGTGGCGGCTGAGGGGGCGTCCGCGGTCGGCGTCGCCCCGGGCCGGCCGAGCGGATACGACGAGGCGGATGCCGCGCGGTACTTCGGGGAGCGGCATCGCTCGCAGCGTGACGACTTCGCCCGCGACCGCGCCCGGGTGCTGCATTCGGCGGCACTGCGGCGACTGGCCGCCAAGACCCAGGTGCTCAGCCCCGCCTCGCCGGCTGACTTCGCCCGCAACCGCCTGACCCACTCTCTCGAGGTGGCGCAGGTGGGCCGCGAGCTGGCCACCGCCCTGCGGCTGTCGCCCGACGTCGTCGACACCGCGTGCTTGAACCACGACTTGGGGCATCCGCCGTTCGGGCACAACGGCGAGCGGGCGCTCAACGACTGGGCCGAAGACATCGGCGGATTCGAGGGCAACGCGCAGACCCTGCGGATCATCACGCGCCTCGAACCCAAGGTGCTCGGGCCCGACGGCGCCAGCTACGGGCTCAACCTCACCCGCGCGAGCCTGGATGCCACCTGCAAGTACCCGTGGACCGCCGCGCACCCCCTGCCCGACGCCGGCGGCCGGTTGAAATTCGGGGTGTACGCCGACGACGAAGAGATCTTCCACTGGATGCGCGCGGGCGCGCCGGGGCGCGTGCGCTGCATCGAAGCTGAGGTCATGGACCTCTCCGACGACATCGCCTACTCCGTGCACGACTTCGAAGACGCCATCGTCAACGGCTACCTCGACCCGGCGCGGCTGACCGCGTCCGGTGAGCACGAGGCGCTGCTCGATGCTATCCAGACCTGGGTGGGCTACGACTTCCACCGCGACGAACTCGCCGACGCCCTGCACCGGCTGACCCAGCTCAGTGATTGGCTGACCTCGTTCGATGGCACTCGTGCCGCACTGGCACGTTTGAAGAACCTCACCAGCGACCTCATCGGCCGCTTCGCCCGCGCGGCGACATCGGCCACGCGCGAGGCGTACGACACCCCGGTGCTCACCCGCTATCGCGCCCATGTCGTGGTGCCGCGCGTGATCGAGGTCGAGATGGCCGTGCTCAAAGGCATCATCGGCGCCTTCGTCGTCTCGATCGAGGGGCGCAAACAGCTGTACAAGGAGCAGCGCCGGGTGCTCAAGCGCATCGCCGATGCACTGTGGGAGCGTCCCGAGCACCTCACGCCGGTCTATGCCGAGGACTTCGCCTCTGCGACCACGGATGCCGCGGCCCGTCGTGCCGTCGTCGACCAGGTCGCCAGCCTGACCGATCAGCTGGCGATCTCTTGGCATCGCCGTCTCGTGGGCGAGGTCGATGCCGCATCGCTGGGCGTCTGGTCGCCCGACCATGTGGGGGTGCCCTGATGCCGGGGCGCATCGCGCAGGCCGACATCGACGAGGTCAAGGCACGCGTGAACATCGCCGATGTGATCGGCGAGCGGGTCGCGCTCAAGCCGGCCGGCATCGGGTCGATGAAGGGCCTGTGCCCGTTCCACGACGAGAAGAGCCCGAGCTTCAACGTGCGCCCACAGGTGGGCTTCTATCACTGCTTCGGATGCGGTGAGTCGGGCGACGTGTACACCTTCTTGCGGCAGATGGACCACCTCTCGTTCACTGAAGCCGTCGAGCGCCTTGCGGCGCGCATCGGTTTCACCCTGCACTACGAAGAGGGCGGCGCCGCACCCGAGACCTCGGGTCGCACGCGCCTGTACGCCGCCAACGCCGCGGCAGCCGAGTGGTTCCGACAGCAGCTGATGACGCCCGAGGCCGATGCGGGTCGGCGTTTTCTCGGCCAGCGCGGCTTCGATGCCGGCGCAGCGGCGCACTTCGGGGTCGGCTACGCGCCCAAGGGCTGGTCGGGGTTGCTCGACGCGATGACGAAGCAGGGCTTCACGCGTGACGAGCTGATCGCTGCCGGCCTCGTCTCGCAGGGGCAGCGCGGCGTGTACGACCGGTTCCGCGGTCGGGTCGTGTGGCCGATCCGCGACATCACCGGGCAGACGCTCGGCTTCGGCGCACGTCGGCTGTTCGATGACGACAACGGCCCGAAGTACCTCAACACCCCCGAGACCGTGCTCTACAAGAAGACGCAGGTGCTCTACGGCCTCGACCTGGCCAAGCGCGACATCTCCCGGGGCGAACCACGCCGCGTGGTGGTCGTCGAGGGCTACACCGATGTGATGGCCTGTCATCTGGCCGGTGTCACCACCGCCGTGGCCACCTGTGGCACGGCGTTCGGCGCCGACCACATGAACATCCTGCGCCGCGTGATCGGCGATGACGGCACGGCCGAGGTCGTGTTCACATTCGACCCGGATGCCGCCGGTCAGAAGGCCGCGGTGCGCGCTTTCGCGTCGACGAAGTCACTGAAGGCGCAGAGCTTCGTGGCTACCGGCCCGCAGGGCCTGGACCCTTGCGATCTGCGTCTGCAGCGGGGGGATGCCGCTGTTCGCTCGCTGATGGACGCCAAGGTGCCGATGTTCGAGTTCGTCATCGATCAGCGGGTGGCGGGGTTCGACCTGGCCACCGTCGAGGGGCGCATCGGCGGGCTTCGGGCGGCGGCGCCGATCGTCGCCGAGTTGCGCGACCCGATCATCCGCCGCGAGTACGAGCGGGTTCTGGCCCGTCGGCTGGGCATGGACACCGGCGAGGTGCACCGTGAGGTCGACCGCGCTGCGCACGCCGAGGCGAGCGCGGCCCGCGCGCCGCAGCGTGCTGAGCCTGCGGCATCCGCCCCCTCACCAGAACTCCGGGTGACGCTGGCCACTCTGCCGCGCACCCCCGACGTGGGCCTCGAGCGCGACGCGATGATGGGGTTTCTGCAGTACGGCCATCGCATCGATCCCGATCTGCGGCAACGAGCCGTGGCGCTCGAGATGCGCAATCCTGCGCTCGAGGCCGTGCGGCAGAGCGTGGCCGCGGCCACCGACGTCAGCCGCCCGGGCTGGGCGGTCGAGGCCGTCTCGGCGGTGCGCGAGCCGTATCGCTCGCTGGCAGCAGAGCTTCTCACCGGCGAATTTCCCGCGCGCGACGACGACCACGCCGTGGTCTCGGCACACGACCTGGCCCGTCGCTTGGTCACCCGCTCGCTCGACGGCCGAAAGCGCGAACTGCTGGGGGCCATTCAGCGCGTTCCGGCCGACTCCGAGCAGGGCCGCGCGGTGCGCATCGAACTGCGCGAGCTCGACGCCGAACGGCAGCGTCTGCTGGCCGAATCGTAGGCTCGGGTGGCGCCGGTGCTCGTGGCACGGCAGGATGAGGGACATGGCCCGCCGACGCGACGCCGAAGTCGCCATTCAGTGCACTGATCTGTCGATCGCCCGGGCCTCAGCCCGCGGCGACGCCGCGCGCGTGATCGACGGTGTCGACGCGACGCTGCCGCATGGCGGTGCCCTGGCAGTGCTGGGTCCCACCGGTGCCGGCAAGTCGAGCCTGGCTGCCGTGCTCGCGGGCGCCGACGAGCCTGGGCTCGCGGTCGTTGGTGGCGACGCCCTGGTCGAGGGGATTCCTGTGCGCCGTCCAGGGCGTGCGCACCGTGTGCACACCTATCTGACGGGGTACCTGGCGCAGGGCGCCGGTGCGCGGCTGCCGTCACGACTGACCGTGGAAGAGGTGATCTCGGCGCCCATCACCAGCCGATCACGCAAGGTCGACAAACGGGCCCTGGCGATCCGGGTGGCGGCGCTGCTGGATGAGTTGAAGCTGCCGCTCGGGCTGAACGTGAAGTACCCCTACGAGCTCAGTGCCGGCATGCGTCAGCGTGTCGCTGTCGCCCGATCCCTCATGCTCGAACCGCGCGTGTTCATCGCCGACGATCTCATGGCCAATCTCGACATCTCATCGCGGGATGCCGTGCTCGACGCTCTTCGTCGGCGCCGCGAGGCGTATGGGATGTCGACCCTGCTGGTGGGCAACGATCGCGAAGCGGTGGAGGGGCTGGGCGCACGGGTGCTCGTGCTGCGGGCCGGGCACGTCGTCGCCTTCGGCGAGAGCGTCGGCGACGTGTTGTGGAGCCCGAACGTTGAGGCCGATCATCGCCTGATCGCGTCGTGAGCACCCCGAGAAGTTTGCTAAGCTAGTCGGGCTGCCCGCCCCAACGCGGAGCACATTCCTCCATAGCTCAATTGGCAGAGCAGCCGGCTGTTAACCGGCAGGTTCTTGGTTCGAGTCCAAGTGGGGGAGCGAAGGCCTCGAGGCTCCACCCTCGGGGCCTTTTTTCACGCGCGGAAGGGCCGATATGACCGACAGCTACACCCTCGCGACCGACGGCGCCTGCTCGGGCAACCCCGGGCCGACCGGCTGGGCATGGGTGGGCGCCGATGGGCAGTGGGCGGCCGGATCTCTCGTGCAGGGCACGAACAACATCGGTGAGCTGCTCGCGCTGCTCAACGCCATCCGCGATCACCGTGATGTGAACGCGCTCACGGTGCAAGCCGACTCGAAATACGCCATCGACACGTACGAGAAGTGGATGGATGCGCACGCGCGACGTGGCTGGAAGACGAGCACGGGCGCACCCACCAAGAATGTCGACATCCTCAAGGACCTCATCGCCGAGCGCGACGCGCGTCGCGAGCACGGGCTTGCGGATGTCGTGCTCGAGCACGTGCGAGGGCATGCCGGCCACCGGCTGAACAGCTGGGCCGATGAGCGGGCAGTGCGCGCCGCGAAGCACGCGGCGACCGGAACCGCGAGCCGGTGGTCATCGCTTGATGGCCAGGAGCCCATCGACATCGCCCTCGACCCGCCGCGCCTCGGTCGTTGAGCGACGAGCGCAGCCGCCACCCCGCTCGTTGAGCGACGAGCGCCGCGAGGAGTCGAAACGCGCCCTTATGCGTCGATGTCGTCGACGCCGGGGGTCCACGCCTGTCCGGGCTTGCCCCACCCGCGCTTGCGCGCGATCTTCTGCGTGGTCTTCCAGTCGCTGTCGCCCAGGCGGTCGATGTAGAGGATGCCGTCCAGGTGATCGAACTCGTGCTGCATGATGCGTGCGCGCCACCCGTCGACCTGAATGCGCACCGGCTTGCCCTCGACGTCGATCCCGGTCACGAGCACTTCGTCAGAGCGGCGCAACGGAAATCGCTCCCCGGGAAATGACAGGCACCCTTCCGACTCATCGTCGGGGTCGGGCGAGCCCGGTTCGGCGGGCTTCATCCACAGCACGGGGTTGATGATCTCGCCACGCCAGGGTGCGCCATCGTCATCCTGGTAGGTGTACACGTAGATGCGCAGGCCGACTCCCACCTGGGGTGCTGCCAGGCCCACGCCGGGTGCGGCATCCATCGTCTCGTACATGTCGGCGACCAGCTGACGGATCTCGTCACTTATCTCGTCCACCGTGGAGGCGGGGGCATGAAGCACGGGATCGCCCATGATGCGGATCGGGAGAATGGCCACGTCTTCAGCCTACCGGGGGGCCTGCGCGGCTAATGTCGAAGGGTGATCGCGACAGACATGCCGCTGGCCGACGTCACCGACCAGCTGGTCGGGGTGTTCGGCGATCCGAAGATCCTGATCGGCATTCCGCTCGCACTGCTGGGTGCGGTGTTCATGTCGTTCGGCGCGCAGTACCAGTACCGCGGCGTCAACAAGGTCGAGCGGATCACCGGTACGAGCGGCAGCGAGGGGTTGAGCGGCCGGCAGCTGCTGAGCCTGCTGCGTCGTCCGTCGTGGGTGATCGGCACCCTGATGCTGGGACTTGCCATCGTGTGCCAGTTGAGTGCGCTGGTGTTCGCCCCGCTGATTCTCGTGCAGCCGCTGGGGGCGATTTCGCTGGTGATCACGACGCTGTTGAATGCTCGGGTCTCGGGTCACGCACCCACCCGGCAATCGATGACGTCGATCGTCGCGTGCATCGGCGGCATTCTGGTGTTCGTCACCATCGCCGCTTTCGTCGCGACCGAGACGCCGCTGACCACGGGGCAGATTCTCACCGTGGCGATCATGCTCGCGGTGATCCTCGTGCTGGCGGCGACCACGTGGGCGCTGGTGCGCAAACGCGCGCATCCGCTGTTCTACATCGTCACCTCGGGCATTCTCTACGGATTCGTCGCAACGCTTGCCAAGATCGTGATCAAGCGTGTGCAGGCCGCCGATTTCGGATGGCTGACAGTGGTCTGCGCGGTGGGGCTGCTGCTCGCCGTCGCCCTGGGCGCGTATTTCGTGCAGACCGCCTACTCGGTGGGCCCTCCCGATCTTGTCATCGCCGGGCTCACCGTCATCGATCCGATGGTGGCGGTGCTCATCGGTCTGCTCGTGCTCAAAGAAGCGGCGACGGCGAACATCTGGGCATTCGTGGGATTCCTCGCGGCAGGACTCATCGCGGTCTACGGCGTCTTCTCGCTCGCCCGCAATCATCCGCAGGTGATCAGCGAGAGCCAGGAGCTGCCGATCCGAAGAGGCAGCCATGGGATGCCGGGTGACAAGCCGAAGCCGTAGCCTTCAGGCCGGCTCACCGACGCATCGACGATGAGGATGAGGGATGCCGCAGTCGCGCCGGCGACGACGACGTGTGCCGTCACGCCCAGAAGATGATCGAGGCATGCCCGCGATCGCGATAGGCTCGTCGTACGAGGGGCGGTGGCCAAGCTGGTGAAGGCAGCGGGCTCATAACCCGACGATCGTGGGTTCAAGTCCCACCCGCCCTACTCTGACCACGCGCCCTACCCGGATGACCGGCGACAGCGCGCGACGTCACGGGCGCGGCGGTCGGGGAATCACTCGACGGTGAGCACGAGTTTGCCCCGCACCACTCCGGCCTCACCGATCCGGTGTGCCTCGGCGATCTGACTGAGGGGGAACGTACCGCCGACGGTGATGGTGAACCGTCCTTCTTCGGCCATTCGCGCGACCTGTGCCAGCGCGTACGTGGCGCGGCCGCTGTCGCCGCGACTGAAGCGAACGCCGGTCTGCTGTGCGCCGACGAAGTCGGCGACGGTGACGACCCTTTGCGCGCTGCCGGTGAGATCCACGAGTTCGGGGAGCACTCCGCTGCCGGCCACGTCGAGGGCGACATCGACCCCAGATTCGGCGATCGCCCGCACCCGCTCGGGCATCCCGTCGCCGTAGGCCACCGGTTCGGCGCCGAGCTCGCGCAGCATGTCGTGCGTCGCCGGACTCGCCGTGCCGATCACCCGTGCGCCGCGGTCGACGGCGAGTTGCACCGCGGCACTGCCGACGCTCCCCGAGGCGCCGTTGATCAGCAGTGTGCTGCCGGCGGTGACGCCGAGCTCATCGAGCGCGCGGGCGGCCGTCTCGGCCGCTGCCGGAATCGCCGCAGCGTGCACCTCGTCGAGTGCGGCTGGAATGGGCGCCCAGAACGAGAGCACCGCCGACTCGGCTTGCGCGGCGCCATACGGCGAAGCTCCGAAGACCCGATCGCCGACGGCGACCCCCGAGACCTCGTCGCCGATCTCATCGACGACCCCCGCAGCCTCGTAGCCCAGGGTCTGCGGCAATTCTTGATCCATCAGGCCCTGGCGCTTCTTCCAGTCGCTCGCGTTGACGCCGGCGGCATGCACGGCGATGCGAATCTCTCCGACTCCGGGATGCGGATCGGGCAGCTCAACGATCTCGAGCACCTCGGGTCCGCCGAAACGGCTGAACTGTGCAGCCTTCATGACACACTCCTCCACGAAAAGAAGTGGCAGGCCATCCGGACCGCGTGTGCGCGTGCTCCGGCCCCGCGCTTCGCGCGGGGCCGGAGCACGTTTTTACTCCGATATGTCGACCCTACGCGCGGTGGGTTCGGAACGCACCCGCTGCACGGCCCGGCATGCACCGGCACAGCGCGCCGTGGTCAGGGCACCTGAAGAACGGGAGTCGTGTTCGCCAGTTGCTCGCCGAGCCCGATGTCGACCAATCGCACCTCACCGGCGTACGCGACGGCCGGCCCGCGCAGCAATCCGGCCTTGTGCGCACCGAAGGTCACCGTGAGATCGGCCGGCAGCACCGTCGCGTCGGGCACGGTGCCATCGTCGGGGTTGACGCCGCTGGGAATGTCGACGGCCACGACCGCCGGGGCACGGTCACCGGTGAGCGCGGGCAGTACGGCAGTGACGACCTCGCGCCCCCGTCCGCGCAGGGCGGGGGAGTCCGCGGCGCCGGTGCCGAGGATCCCATCCACGATGACGTCGGCGGATGCCGCGGCAGCGGCGGCGTCCGGCACGATGACCGCCCCCGCTTGACGCGCGGCGGCCAGCCCTTCTTCGTGAATGCGTGAACCGACGTCAATGATCGACACCTGGCAGCCATCCGCCGCCAGTGCCGCCCCCGCGAACAGCGCATCACCGCCGTTGTTGCCCGAACCCACCAGAAGGAGCACGCGGCCGGGCGCGGCATCCCGCCCCTGCAGTACCTCGCGCACGACGTCGGCGAGCCCTGTGGCCGCGCGTGCCATAAGGGGCACGCCCGCCGCGAGCAGCGGCGCCTCGGCCGAGCGGATCTGCTGTGCGGTGTACCCCGAGCGCATGTCGTCGACACTACCGCCGCGTCCACCGCGCGACACGAGAATCACAGGCTTGTCATTCTCGAGCAACCAGGCGATAATGGCCGTGACAACCGAACAGCACGCCGCCACGCGGATCCGGTCAGGTCGTAGGGGAAGACGCACCTGACGAAACGGAGAGACCATGGCGACGACACAGGCGCGCGGAGTGATCCTTATCCACTCGGCGCCACGCGCGTTGTGCCCACACCTGGAGTGGGCGGTAGGGCGTGCCCTGGGGCGTGCTGTCAACTTCGAGTGGGTGGAACAGCCGGTTCTCTCGGGCAGTCGGCGCGCCGAATTCTATTGGGAGGCCCCGGCCGGCACCGGCGCGGCGCTGGCCACGGCCATTCGGGGCTGGGAGCACCTGCGCTTCGAGGTGACCGAAGACCCGAGTGCGCGCAGCGACGGCGGGCGATGGATGCACACCCCGGGGCTGGGCATCCACTACGCACAGACGGATGCCGCCGGCAACGTCGTGATCGGCGAAGACCGCCTGCGCTATGCGATGGAGGTCGCCGCCGGCGACGTGGCCGAACTCGAGCGCGAGCTGCAGATCGCCTTGGGCGCGGCATGGGATGAGGAACTGGAGCCGTTCCGGCACGCGAGCGACGACGCGCCGGTGGTCTGGTTGCACAAGGTCGGGTAGATCCTCGGGCGGTCAGGCGCCACTACCGGTCATCGGCGGAGACAGAACCCGGAGACTGAGAACGCGAATGACCGCCCGATACAACGAAGACGCCCCGCGGAGGCTTCCCGCGGGGCGTCTTGGGTTTTGCGACGGTCAGGGCGTGGCGATAGCGACGACGGCGTTGTGTCCGCCGAAGCCGAACGAATTGCTGATGGCCAGCTGCGGGCCGTCGCTGAGGGGCTGCTCGTCACCGGAGATGCGGAAGGGCACCTCGGGGTCTTGCTCGGTGATGTTGATCGTCGGCGGGGCGATCCGATCGCGCAGCGCGAGCACGGTGAACACGGCCTCGAGGGCTCCCGTCCCGCCCAGCAGGTGACCGGTGGACGCCTTGGTGGCCGACACCGGGATATCGTCGATGCGGGCACCGAACACCTGCTTGAGCGCCTGATACTCGTTCGGGTCGCCGACCGGCGTCGACGTGGCGTGCGCGTTGATGTGCGTCACGTCGTCGGGCGACGCGCCCGCCTCGCCGAGTGCCAAACGCACCGCGCGGGCCGCGCCATGACCTTCGGGATCGTTCGCGGTGATGTGATACGAGTCGGCCGTGACCCCGCCGCCGGCGATGACGGCATAGATCTTCGCGCCGCGCGCCTTGGCGTGCTCTTCGCTTTCGAGCACCAGCGCGGCAGCGCCTTCACCCATGACGAAGCCGTCACGGTCGACGCTGCCCGGGCGCGAGGCATGCGCGGGGTCGTCGTTGCGGCGCGAGAGCGCCTGCATCGACGCGAACGACGCGATGGTGATGGGGTGGATCGCCGATTCGGTTCCGCCTGCGATCACGATGTCGGCCAGGCCGTCACGGATGTGCTCATAAGCGTTGACGATCGACTCGGTGCTCGAGGCGCAGGCGCTGGCGACAGTGCGTGCGAATGCCCGCGCACCGAAGTGCAACGACAGGTTGCCGGCCGCAGCGTTGGGCATCAGCATCGGGACCGTCATCGGCATGACACGTCGCGGGCCCTTTTCGCGCAGGGCGTCCCAGGCGTCCAGCAGCGTCCAGACGCCGCCGATGCCGGTGGCGAAGTCGATGCCGAAACGATCGGCGTCCACCTCGGGGCTGCCGGCATCGGCCCATGCTTCCTTTGCCGCGACGAGCGCGAACTGGGAAGACGGGTCGAGTCGCTTCGCGATGGGACGTTCCAGGACGGTGTCGGGGCGCACGATGCCCTCGGCCGCGAACGTGACGGGAAGGTTGTACTTCTCGACCCATTCGTGTTCGAGCGTGCGGGTGCCGCTGACGCCGGCGCGCAGGGCGGACCAGCTGTCGGGCGCGGTGCCCCCCAGGGGCGACGACGCGCCGATGCCGGTGACGACGATGCGGGACGTGCTCATTGTGGGATTCCTCGGGGTTCGGGGGTGCCGGTGGGGGCGTGATGCCCCCACCGTGAAGGTCACGCCTGGTGGGAGGTGATGAAGGTGACGGCGTCGCCGACGGTCTTGAGGTTCTTGACCTCGTCGTCGGGGATGGTCACGCCGAACTTCTCCTCGGCGTTGACGACGATGGTCATCATCGAGATCGAGTCGATGTCCAGGTCGTCGGTGAACGACTTCTCAGCGGCCACCTCGTCGGCGGCGATGCCCGTCTCGTCGGTGATCAGTTCGGCCAGGCCGGCCAGGACCTCGTCGTTGGTGAGTGCCATTTCTGCTCCTTGTTGTTGGGTTCGCTTCCGGCCCGGCGGGCCGTGGACAAGTCTAGGGTCGGGCGGCTGCGGCTCAGGGGAGGACCACGACCTGTGCGCCGAACACGAGTCCTGCGCCGAAGCCGATCTGCAGGGCCAATCCGCCGGACAGCTCGGGGTGTTCTTCGAGCAGCCGATGCGTGGCCAGCGGGATGGATGCCGCCGAGGTGTTGCCGGTCGTCTCGATGTCGTGGCCGACCACGACGGTCTCGGGCAGCTTGAGCTGCTTGGCGAACTCGTCGACGATGCGCAGGTTGGCCTGGTGGGGGATGAACGCCGCGAGATCGTCGGCGGTCACGCCGGCCGCCTCGAGGGCGCGACGGGCGACCTTGACCATCTCCCACACCGCCCAGCGGAAGACGCTCGGCCCCTCCTGACGCAGGGTCGGCCAGGGCGCTTTGCCGTCGCGGAACTCGGTGAGGGTGGCGTTCATGCCCACCAGCTCTGCCTTCGAGCCGTCAGAGCCCCAGACCGTGGGACCGATGCCGGCGAAATCGCTCGGGCCCACCACCGCGGCACCGGCGCCGTCGCCGAGCAGGAACGAGATGCTCCGATCGGTGGGGTCGACGATGTCGCTGAGCTTCTCGGCGCCGATGACGACCGCGTAGTGGGCGGCCCCGGCGCGGATGAGCGCGTCGGCCTGCGCGATGGCGTACGCGAACCCCGCGCAGGCGGCATTGACGTCGTAGGCCGCCGCCGGGTTCGCCCCGATGCGGTCGGCGACGATGGCGGCCACCGACGGCGTCTGCTTCGGATTGCTGATCGTGGCGATGATGACCGCGTCGATCTTCTCAGGCGCGATGCCCGAGCGCTCGACAGCCTCGCGAGCCGCTTCGGTCGACAGATCGATGGCACTTGTCTCGGGATTGGCGCGGGCGCGCGTGATGATGCCGGTGCGCTGCCGGATCCACTCGTCGCTTGAGTTGATCGGCCCGACGAGGTCATCATTGGGCACGGCGTTCTCGCCGCGCGCGGCGCCGTAGGCGTACACCCGGGTGTACGCGGGGCCGGTGGACTGGTTCAACGTGATGCTCATGCACTCTCTCCGGTCAGCAGCGCGACAGCCGCCTCAAGATCGTCAGGGGTCTTCACCGCCACGGATGGCACCCCGCGCAGCGCGCGCTTGGCCAGTCCGACGAGCGTGCCGGCGGGGGCGAGCTCGATGATTCCGGTGACGGAGTGCTCGGCGAACGACTGCATGCACAGATCCCAGCGCACCGGTGAGGCGACCTGCGCCACCATCAGGTCGAGGGCCGCGCGTCCCGAGTCGACGACGCTGCCGTCACGGTTCGTCCACAGGGTGAGAGAGGGGTCGGATGCCGCGACGGACGCCGCTGCCGACCGCAGCGTGTCGACCGCAGGTGCCATGTACCGAGTGTGGAAGGCCCCGGCCACCTGCAGGGGGATCACCCGGGTGCCACGTGGCGGGTCGGCGGCGAGTTCGGCCAGGTCGCCGAGAGCTCCGGCGGCGACGATCTGCCCGCCGCCGTTGTGATTGGCCGCGGTCAGGTTCGCCGCGGTCAGGCGTGCCAGCACATCATCGGCCGCACCGCCCACCACAGCGCTCATACCGGTCTGCTCCGTGGCGGCGGCCGCGGCCATCGCGCGCCCGCGGATGCCGACCAGCCGCAGCGCTTCAGCGTCGGTGAGCACGTGTGCGGCGGCCAGCGCCGCCAGTTCGCCTACGGAGTGCCCGGCGACGCCGCCCGGCGCCGTGCCTGCGGCATCCACCACCGCCTGATACGACAGCAGACTCGCCGCCACGATCAGCGGCTGGGCGACCTTTGTGTCGCGGATGCGGTCGGCATCCCACTCGGTACCGGCGGCGACCAGGTCGACCCGGGCCTGATCCGAGAACTCGGCGAGGCGCCCGCGGGCTCCGTCGCGTTCGAGCCAGGGGGAGAGGAACCCGGGGGTCTGCGAGCCCTGTCCGGGGAAGACGGCGATGATCACCATCCCATCCTGCCAAACCCGAGGACGTCCAACTGGCCACCGGCACACAAGAATGCCGACATCGTTTGTGCGGGTCCTACACGCCATGCGGGGGTCGGCGTTGCGCGCTCGGGCTGCGCCGGCGTGTCGCATCCGTGCCGATGGCACCCAGGATGAGGGCCGTCTGCAGGATCAGCGCTTCACGGGGGCCAGTGGCATCCCAGCCGATGACATCGGTGACGCGTTTGAGGCGATAGCGCACCGTGTTCGGATGCACGAACAGCTCGCGAGCGGTGGCTTCCAACGATCGGCCGTTGTCGAGGTAGCTCCACAGCGTCGTGACCAGATCGGTGCTGTGGGACTGCAACGGACGAAAGACCTTCTCCACGAGGGTCTGCTTGGCCAGCGGGTCGCCGGCCAGAGCGCGTTCGGGCAGCAGGTCGTCGGCGTCGACGGGGCGGGGCGCATGGCGCCATGACCGGGCCACGGCGAACCCCGCCAGGGCGGCGCGGGCACTCTGGCCGGCTTCGACGAGCGCCGGCACGGCGGGCCCGAGTACCAGATGGCCGGGACCGAAGCCAGGCTCCAGGTGCCGGGCTATCTGCAGGAATGGCAGGCCCGGTTCCTCGGTATTGCGCTCGGGATGCTCGGCGCGCCCGAGCACCAGCACGAGGCGCGAGCCCTGCACGCCGATCAGGGCGTCGACCCCGAGCTTGCGCGCAGCGCGGCGCAGCTGGTCGACGTCGAACTGCGTCGGCGTCGTGCCCACCAGCACCGCGACCTCGCCATGCCCGTGCCAGCCGAGCGCGGCGATGCGGCTGGGCAGTTCGTCATCGGCACCGCCCGTGAGGATGGAGTCGACGACGAGGGCCTCGAGGCGGGCATCCCACAGCCCCCGAGCCTCGGCGGCACGCGCATAGACGTCGGCCGCGGTGAAGGCGACCTCGCGCGAGTACAGCAGAATAGCCTCGCGCAGATGCACCCCGCGGTTCGCGACCTTCTCCTCGGTGACCTCGACGGTCACGCGAATCAGTTGCAGGGTCTGGGTGAGGCTGACGCTGCGCAAGAGTTCACGCGGGGCGGCATCGAAGATGTCGGCGGCGATCGACGGCGTCGAGTTCGGGTCGTCGTACCACTGGATGAACGAGGTGATGCCGGCTTGGGCGACCAGGCCGACCGCCGAGCGTCGCGCCGGCGGCATGTCGGAGTACCAGGGCAGCGTCTTCTCCAGGCGACCCAGCGTTGCTGTGGCAAGGTCTCCGGAGATGCGACGGAGCCATGCCAGGGTCTCTGCCTTGTCTTTCGGAGTCTCGTCACCGCTCATGGTCACTCAGCTCTCTCCACCCGCATTGCCGCTGGTGCCGGCGTTCACGTCGTGCAGACGGTACTTCTCGATCGCCTGGGCAGACAGCGACCGGTCGACGATGCCGTCTTCGGCCAGTGCCTGCAGGGTGCGCACGACAATCGACGGTCCGTCGATCTTGAAGAAGCGCCGCGCCGCGGGACGCGTGTCGCTGAAGCCGAAGCCGTCGGCGCCGAGGGTGGCGAACCGGTTCGGCACCCACGGGCGGATCTGGTCCTGCACCGCGTGCATGAAGTCGCTCACGGCGACGACGGGGCCGTCGGCACCGCGCAGCTTCTGCGTGATGTAGGCCGTGCGCGGCTGGTCATCAGGGTGCAGGAAGTTGTGCTCGTCGGCGGCCAGGCCGTCACGGCGCAGCTCGGACCAGCTGGTCACGCTCCACACGTCGGCGATCACGCCCCAGTCGTCGCGCAGAAGTTGCTGCGCCTCCAGGGCCCAGGGCACGCCGACGCCCGACGCGAGAAGCTGGGCGCGCGGGCCGTCGCCGGAGCCTTCGGCGATACGGTGGATGCCGCGCACGATGCCGTCCACGTCGACGCCCTCCGGCTCGGCCGGCTGGACCATCGGCTCGTTGTAGACCGTGAGGTAGTACATGACGTTCGGGTCGGGGTGCTCTCCGCCGTACATGCGCTCGAGGCCGTCGCGCACGATGTGCGCGATCTCGTAGCCGTAGGCGGGGTCGTACGACACCGTTGCGGGGTTCGTTGAGGCCAGCAGCGGAGAGTGCCCGTCGGCGTGCTGCAGACCTTCGCCGGTGAGCGTAGTGCGCCCCGCCGTCGCGCCGATCACGAAGCCGCGGGTCATCTGGTCGCCGGCGGCCCAGTTCGCGTCTCCGGTGCGCTGGAAGCCGAACATTGAGTAGAAGATGTAGACCGGGATGAGCGGCTCGCCGTGGGTGGAATATGAGGTGCCGGCGGCGGTGAAGGCGGCGATGGCGCCGGCCTCGTTGATGCCCACGTGCACGATCTGGCCCTGAGCGCTTTCCTTGTAAGCCAGAAGCAGCTCGCGGTCGACGGAGGTGTAGTGCTGGCCGTTCGGGTTGTAGATCTTCGCGGTCGGGAAGAACGCGTCGATGCCGAAGGTGCGCGCCTCGTCGGGGATGATCGGCACGATCCGGTGCCCGAAATCCTTCGCGCGCAGCAGATCCTTGAGCAGCCGCACGAACGCCATCGTGGTGGCGACTTCCTGAGTGCCTGACCCCTTCTTGGGCAGGGCGTAGGCGGAATCGCCCGGCAGGGCCAGGTCGACGTGCGTGGTGCGCCGCTCGGGAACGAAGCCGCCGAGTTCGCGGCGGCGATCGAGCATGTACTGGATCGTCTCGTCCTGCGGGCCCGGGTTGTAATACGGCGGCAGATACGGGTTCTCTTCCAGCGTGGCATCCGTCACCGGAATGTGCATCGCGTCGCGGAACTGCTTGAGGTCCTCGAGGGTCATCTTCTTCATCTGGTGCGTCGCATTGCGCCCGGCGAAGTGCGGCCCCAGGCCGTAGCCCTTGATGGTCTTGGCCAGGATCACGGTGGGCTGGCCTTTGTGCTCGACGGCCGCCTTGAACGCCGCGTACACCTTGCGGTAGTCATGGCCGCCGCGACGCAGGTTCCAGATCTGATCGTCGGTGAAGTCCTTGACCAGGGCCAGGGCGCGCTCGTCCTTGCCGAAGAAGTGCTCGCGCACGTAGGCGCCGTTCTCGGCCTTGTAGGTCTGGTAGTCCCCGTCGGGTGTGACGTTCATGACGTTCAGCAGGGCGCCATCGACGTCGCGGGCCAGCAGGTCGTCCCACTCACGGCCCCAGACCACCTTGATGACGTTCCATCCGGCACCGCGGAAGAAGCTCTCCAGCTCTTGGATGATCTTGCCGTTGCCGCGCACCGGACCGTCGAGCCGCTGCAGGTTGCAGTTGACGACGAAGGTCAGGTTGTCGAGCCCCTCGTTGGCGGCCACTTGCAGCTGTCCGCGGCTTTCGACCTCGTCGAGCTCGCCGTCGCCGAGGAACGCCCACACCCGAGAGTCGGAGAGGTCTTTGATGCCCCGGTTGGTGAGGTACTTGTTCGTCATCGCCTGGTAGATGGCGTTGATCGGCCCGATCCCCATCGACACCGTCGGGAACTGCCAGAACTCGGGCATCAGGCGGGGGTGCGGATAGGAGGGGATGCCGTGCGGTGCGCGCGACTTCTCCTGGCGGAATCCGTCGAGCTGCTGTTCGGTGAGCCGCCCCTCGAGGAACGCACGCGCGTACATGCCGGGCGAGGCGTGCCCTTGGAAGAAGACCTGATCGCCGCCCGAGGGGTGGTCCTGGCCCCGGAAGAAGTGGTTGAACCCGACCTCGTACAGCGAGGCAGACGAGGCGTAGGTCGAGATGTGCCCGCCGACGGCGATTCCGGGCCGCTGCGCGCGGTGCACGGTCAGCGCGGCGTTCCATCGGATCCACGAGCGGTAGCGGCGCTCGAGCTCTTCGTCGCCGGGGAAGGGTGCCTCGTTCTCGGGCGCGATGGTGTTGATGTAGTCGGTGGTCGGCACCGCGGGTACGCCCAGGTGCAGTTCCTTGGACGTTTTGAGCAGGCTGAGCATGATCTCGCGCCCGCGGCCGGCTCCCTTGGCCTGAACGAGCTGCTGCAGGGATTCCTGCCATTCGCTCGTCTCGTCGGGGTCGCTGTCGAGCGGGCCCTGGGAGTACGGATCCTGGTCGTGAACAGTCACGGGAGGCCTTTCTTCGTCTGGCGGGTCACGTCAGAGACGGGCGGATGCTGCGCCGTGGGTCTGACTCGGCGCACACCGTGCACAAGCCTAGCGATATGGCGGGTCGGCGATGGGACATAGACTTTCGGCAGGGGCCTTTAGCTCAGCTGGTAGAGCGCCACGTTTACACCGTGGATGTCGTCGGTTCGAACCCGGCAGGGCCCACCGGAGAGTTCCCGACAGCGTTCCCTGGGTGAGGGGGCCCGACGCGGATACGCGATCGGGCGCGCACAGGTAGGTTGGAACTGTGAACGCGACCCCCGCACAGCAGAAGGCGCTGCTTGACGTCGCCGACCTTGATACCCGCATCCGTCAGGCCGATCAGGCACGTCGCAATCCGGCGCAGGCGGCTCGGGTGCACGAACTCGTCACGCGACGCCAGCAGCTGACCCAGGAACTGACAGCCCGCCAGGGCGTGCGCGATGATCTGCGCACTGAGCTCAAGCGCATCGAGTCGGATGTGGCGGTCGTGGATGCCCGGCGCGAACGCGATCTCGAGCGTCTGAACGCGGCATCCAACTCGAAAGACGCCCAGGGGCTCGAGAGCGAGCTGGCCTCGCTCGCCCGGCGCAAGAGCGATCTCGAAGACGGCGAGCTCGAGGTCATGGACAAGCTCGAGCAGGCTGAGGCCGCCGTCGCCGAGATCGAGGCGCAGATCGCCGAGGTCAACGACGAGGGTGCTCGCCTCAGCAGTGCGGGAAAGGCAGAGGTCGCCGAGGCGACCTCGCGGTTCGAGACCGCCACACGTGATCGTGCGGCGGTGGCCGGCACTCTGCCCGCCGAGCTGGTGGCGTTCTACGACAAGGTGGCCACCCGCAGCGTCGGGGCGGCGCTGCTGCGCCGCCAGACGTGCGAGGGATGCCGCATGATGCTCTCGGGCACCGACCTCAGCGTCATCCGCCAGGCCGCGGAAGACGCCGTGCTGACCTGCCCCGAGTGCGGGTGCATTCTGGTGCGCACCGAGGAGTCGGGGTTGTGAGAGTGCCGCACCCGCCACGGCGGTGATCGCCGAGGCGACGGCGATGGTCGCCGTCGGCACCGACGGCGACGGCATCGCTTGCGCGCAGCTGGACGCCGAGGGCACGGTGCTGCGCCGCGAGAGCATCGATCGCGTCGCGCTTTCCGGCCTGGCTCGGACCGCCGTCGACGTGCGGTGGGTCTGGTCTGACACGGCGCACTGGTACCCGTCGCTGTTGGATGCCGGGGTACGGGTGCGGCGTTGCCGCGATCTGCGGCTGTGCCACGCGATCCTGCGTGACAGCACCCTGGTCGCCGAGCCTGCGGCGGTGCGGGCCGCGCGCGCGTGGGATGTCGCGGCCGAGGTAGACAGCGGCGCTGCGCCTCCGGCCCTGTTCGCCATCGCCGAGAGCGCGGGTGAGGCGGCGCCGCCGCACGATCTCGACGAGGTGCTGGCTGAGCTGGCCCGGCAGCGCGATGCGGTGGCATCGGCCGCAGAGCGCGGACGCCTCGAACTGCTGTGCGCGGCCGAGTCGGCCGGTGCGCTGGTGGCGGCGGAGATGAGGGCGGCTGGATTGCCGTGGGATGTCGCGGCTCACGAGCGCATTCTCGAAGACGTGCTCGGGCGTCGGCCGGCAGGTGGCGGGATGCCCGAGCACATGACGGCGCTGGCCGCCGAGATCCGTCGACACCTCGGCGATGCGCAGGCGAGCCTGGACTCGCCCGCGAAGCTGCTGCGCAGTCTGCACCGGATCGGCGTGCAGGCGGAGTCGACGTCGCGGTGGGAACTGCGGCGGTTCGAGCACCCCGTTATCGCGCCGCTGCTGGAGTACAAGCGGCAGAGTCGGCTGCTGGTGGCCAACGGCTGGGCATGGCTCGATGAGTGGGTGCACGACGGCCGGTTCCGCCCGGTGTACGTACCAGCCGGGGTGGTCACCGGCCGCTGGGCGTCGTCGGGCGGGGGAGCGCTGCAGATCCCGCGGCTGCTGCGCGAGGCGGTGCGCGCTGACGACGGCTGGACGTTCGTCGTCGCCGATGTCGCGCAGCTTGAACCGCGCGTGCTCGCGGGGATGTCCAGCGATGCCGCTCTTGCCCGCGCCGCTTTCGGCCGTGATCTCTACGCGGGCATCGTCGACAGCGGCGCTGTGGCCACCCGGGCCGAGGCGAAGGTGGCCATGCTCGGTGCGATGTACGGGGCGACCACCGGCGAGAGCGGTCGGCTTGTGCCGCGGCTGCGGCGCGCCTACCCGCGGGCGATGAAGCTCGTCGACGACGCTGCTCGCACCGGCGAGCTCGGGGGCGTCGTCTCCACCTGGTTGGGACGGTCGTGCCCGCCGGCATCGGAGGGCTGGCAGCGCGCACAGCGACAGGCTGCGGGCGAGACCGGAAGCGCGATGGACCGGGACCGGGCGCGACGGGCGGCCGGCGATCGCGGCCGATTCACGCGCAATTTCGTTGTGCAGGGTACTGCCGCCGAGTGGGCGCTGGCCTGGCTGGGGGAGGTACGCTCACGGCTTGAGAGCCTGGGCTCGGTCGGCGCGGGCGAGACGGCGCCACGGTCGGGTCCGGCGATGGCCGATCGCGCCCACCTGGCCTTCTTTCTGCACGATGAGCTGATCGTGCACACACCGGTGCGGCAGGCGGATGCCGCGGCGGCGATCGTGCGTGAGGCTGCGGCATCCGCGGGTCGGCTGCTGTTCGGCGGGTTCGCCATCGACTTTCCGCTCGACCTCAAGATCGCGCCCACTGCGGCGAAGGAGTGAAGGTCAGTCGCAGGACAGCGCGCCCGTGGCGATGGCGGGGTCGCTGAGCATCGGCGTGTGCACGATGTGCACGGCCTCGCCGCTGTCGACGACGAAACGGAACGCCAACACGTTCGTCTCGCCGGGCTGCGGATTCACGTGAGCGATGCTCGTGGGGTGTCCCTCGGCATCCACGTTCGCCGACGACGCGAGCTGTCCGTCGATGCGCACTCCCTCGAAGAACGCGCCAGGCGGCGCCGCCACCGACACGTTCATTCCGATGTCGCCGGTGGCCACCCCCCAGATTCCGCCGCCGGTCATGCTCGACGGAAACGAGCCGGCATCCTTGGGGGCAGTGCTGGTGAGTGACACGGCAACCTCGACGGTGTGCTTGCCGTCGCTGCGGCAGATGCCCTGCGCGGTGGTGATGGAAGTCTGCATGTACCCGGCCATCTTGCCGCCGGTGTTGTCGTTGAAGTAGACGGCGTAGGTGCCCGCGCCGGCCAGCTTCTGCCGCACGAGCGGGCCGCCGACAGGTCCTACTTCGACGGCCTTCTGCGTGGTCGGATCTGAGCTCCACACCGAAATCCGCCCGTCGTGGATCGGCTGGGCAAGAGCCTCGGCCCACTGCACCGGCGAGAGTCCGTGATCGAACAGCCGCGTGAAGACGGCCGTCGTCGCCTGAGCGAAGAACGCGCTCTGCTGCTCGGATGTCATTGTCATGTAAGGGTCGACCAGCAGACGCTGGACAAGGTTGTCTGCCGTCAGCTCGCTGCCGTCGGCAAGCGTGACGGGACCGGCCACGCGCAAGAGGGATTGCAGCACGATCGGATCGATGGAGATCACGGCGTTCGGCGCGGCACCGCCGTGCTCGGTCCACCAAGCGGAGGCCAGCGACGCGGTCGTCGTGAAATCGGCTGGGATCGAGGCATCCTGCACGAAACGACCGACGACGTCGCCGTACAGCGACGTCAGTCCCTCAGGAATCGGCATGATCGGCGAGGTGCGGTAAGAGAATGCTGTGGAATCTGCCATCTTCTGCAGGTGGAGCTTTCCACCGTCAGCGCGCACCTGCACGAACGTGCCGGTGATCCCGCCCCCGAGCGCAGCTCGGCGGGGTTCTGAATCATGACCAGCAGTGTCTGGGGCGAGTCTGTGCCCAGAAGCGCCGGGAGCACCTGCGCCGACGACGCGAGGGGCTGCAGTGTCGCATCGGCGGTGGTGATGACATCGCTGAGCCGGTTCACGCCGGAGGCGACCGGATACAGCAGTTCGCCGCGCGGGATGGCTGCCAGCTGCTGGGCGGCATGGTGCAGCGCAGCGGCCGACCGGTCGAGCGGCCCGCCCGCGGCCACGGCGGCGCCCAGTGCGGCGCTGTCGGCGTCGGCGAGGCCGGTGGCGGTGCGCAGGATGGGGGCAACGACCTGGGTGCTGACGGCGTCGACCGCACCGACCGCGACGCGCACGGCGCCAAGATTCACGCCGACGAACGGCAGGTGCTCGGCGGTGGTCCACAGCGGATCGGACGACAGGGCCACTGCCTGCTCGGTATGCGATGCCAGCTGTGCGTTGACCTCGCCCAGAGCGTTGAGATCGCGGTCGGCCACCGCCGTGCTGAGCTGAGCGGTGAGCGCATCGATGGCGTCTACCTGGGACTTGATCAGCACGGCGCGCACCCCCACCCAGGCCGCCGCACCGGCCAGGACGCACAGCGCCAGGACCAGTCCGAGCGCATGCCACGGCACGCGGCGTCGCGCCGCGGTGTCGGTCATCGGTCAGCTGTGCTGGCGACGGCGAGCCAGCACAAGGCCGGCGCCGGCCAACAGCACGATGCCTCCGCCGATCGCGATCGGGATGACCGGCACGTTCAGCCCGGTGACCGGAAGGATGCCGGCGGAGTCGGCCGGGACCGACGCGGGTGCGGCGCAGGCACTCGTCGCGGCCGGGTACGACAGCGGCACCTGCAGCGACGGGTTCACCTCGAGCGTCGCGGTGACGTGCGTTCCGCGCGTCCACGCGTAGTTGCCGGTGGTCGGTACCAGGTGGTCACCCGTGCCGGTCCAGCCGGGCCAGGCGATGCCGTGACCGCTCGAGTCGACATCGGCGCCCGGCCACAGGATCTTGCCCGTCAGCTTGTCGTTGACCAGCGCGCCCAGATCGATCGTCAGGGTGTGCGTCCCGTCGGTGAGAACCAGGCGCACTTCGTGGCCAGTGGCGACGTTGTCGGGATCGGTCATGGTGACCGAGAACGAGATCCACGGGGCATCCCCGATGCACACGCCGCTGGCGGTCGAACCGGCCAGTGTTGGAACGGTGGGCGTTCGTGGTGTGTAGTTCGAACCGCCGCCGGTGTCGTCGGCGAAGGCGGTCGACGCCCCGCCGAGAATCAAAAGTGCGGCCACTGCCACGGCCGCCATGGACTTGCGAAACATCGCTGCCCTCCCCAGTAAGGCATCTTGTCGGCCACCCCTGGCCGATCACACACCCGCCCCAGACGGATGTACCTGGATTCTAGCGCACAATCGGCTGGCGGACGAGGACCGTGAGCAGAGTGTTGCGGGAGCGGATAGGCTCGATATGCGAATGGGTCGGCTGGATGGTCGCGTCGCGCACGGCTTGCCGTGTCGCGCCGAGGAACGTCCGGGCTCCACAGGGCAGGGCGGTGGTCAACAGCCACCCGGAGTGATCCGCGAGACAGTGCCACAGAGAGCAGACCGCCGGCGCAAGCCGGTAAGGGTGAAAGGGCGGTGTAAGAGACCACCGGGGTCGCGGCGACGCGACTCGCACGGCAAACCTCGCCCGGAGCAAGGTCAGACAGGGGATGATGACGCGGCCCGCCGAGTCCCCGGGTAGACCGCTGGAGCGGCACGGCAACGTGTCGCCGAGAGAGATGACCATCCACGGGGCTTCGGCCCCCGGACAGAACCCGGCGTACAGGCCGGCCCATTCGCCCGCCCCCACCCCGGAAATTCCATATGGAATTTCCTCGACCACATCAAACCGGCGACAGATTGATGTGGTCTTGGAAATTCGATATGGAATTTCCGGGCCGCGAGCGCCGGGGCCGCGAGCGCCGGGGCCGCGAGCGCCGGGGCCGCGAGAGGCCGGCGGCGGGGTGCGGATGCCGCGGACGCGACCTCAGTCGGCGGCCAGGGCCGCAGCGCCGATGATCCCGGCGTTGTTGCGGTGCACAGCCGGAACGATGGGCGTGCGCAGGTCGAGCAGCGGCAGGAACTCGTCAGCGTGCTTGGAGACACCACCGCCGACGACGAACAGGTCGGGGCTGAAGAGGAACTCCAGGTGGTCGTAGTACTTCTGCAGGCGCTTGGCCCACTTCTTCCAGGTGAGCTCGTCCCGTTCCATCGCGGAATAGGCGGTCCACGCCTCGAAGTCGGTCTTGTGCTCGGCCCGCTGCAGGTGCCCCAGCTCGGTGTTGGGAACCAGCGTTCCGTTGTGGATGAGCGCCGTGCCGATGCCCGTGCCCAGGGTGGTCAGAAGCACGATGCCGTCTTTGCCCTTGGCGGCGCCGTACCGCACTTCGGCCACGCCGGCGACATCGGCGTCATTGGCGAAGTGGATGTCGCGGCCCAGGCCCTCTTCGAAGAAGTTCTCTGCCTCGAAACCGATCCAGTCGTGCGAGACGTTGGCCGCCGAGAGGGTCTTGCCGTTTTTGACAATCGCGGGAAACGCCACACCCAGCGGCATGTCGTCGTCGTCGCTCACCTCAAGGGTGGCCAGCACCTCTTTGACGGCCGCCAGCACATCATCGGGGCGTGCACCCGAGGGCGTTGAGACCTTGATCCGGTCGCTGAGCAGTGTGCCCGTCTCGAGGTCGACGATGCCGCCCTTGATACCGGTGCCGCCGATGTCCACGCCGACGGCGCGTGTGGTTCCAGATGCCATGTGCACCAGCCTATCCAAGGGCGCGTCGGAGGCCACGCCATGTGTCACCTTCTCAGTAGGATCGAGGGTGTGGCCCGGCATGCGGGCGACACCGCAGCGGTACGCCGCAACAGCTTCGTGGGAGGCGCCATGGCCGACAACGACGACAAGTACTGGTACAACCTGAAGACCCGGCAGGTGGAGCGCGGAATGCAGTCACCCGCCCCCGACCGTGCGGGCCCGTTCGACACGGCCGAAGAGGCCGAGCGGGCGCCGGAGATCATGCGCGAGCGGTCGCGACAGTGGCAAGAAGACGAGCGCCGGGAAGACTCCTGGGGCTCGGGAGCACCCGACACGGGAATCGAAGGCTGACGCCCGCGGGCGCGACCGGCTGAGGAGAGAGCATGGACAAACAGCGCGACTTCGTGCTGCGCACGATCGAAGAACGCGGAGTGAAGTTCGTCCGGCTATGGTTCACCGACGTGGTGGGCACGCTGAAGTCGGTGGCGATCGCTCCGGCCGAGGTGGAGGGAGCCTTCACCGAGGGAATCGGGTTCGACGGCTCGGCGATCGAAGGACTGACCCGCTCCTACGAGTCGGACCTCTTGGCAAACCCCGACCCCACCACGTTCCAGATTCTGCCGTGGCGCGGTGAGATCGATCCCACCGCGCGAATGTTCTGCGACATCACGACGCCTGACGGTCAGCCCGCCGTCGCCGATCCGCGAAACGTCCTCAAGCGCACTCTCGCCAAAGCCAGTGATGCGGGCTTCACGTTCTACACGCATCCCGAGATCGAGTTCTACCTGCTCAAATCGAGCCGGTACGGGCCAGAAGGTCCCGAACCCGTCGACTCGGCAGGCTACTTCGACAACGTCCCTGGGGGGACCGCGCATGATTTCCGGCGCCGCTCGGTACGGATGCTGGAAGACCTGGGCATCTCGGTGGAGTACAGCCACCACGAGGGCGGGCCGGGTCAGAACGAGATCGACCTTCGCTACGCCGACGCTCTGACCACGGCCGACAACATCCAGACGTTCCGTACCGTGGTCAAAGAAGTGGCCATCGAGCAGGGCGTGTACGCGACGTTCATGCCCAAGCCTCTCAGCGAGCAGCCCGGCAGCGGCATGCACACGCACATGTCGCTTTTCGAGGGCGATGTGAACGCCTTCTACGAAGAGGGCGCGCAGTACCAGCTCTCGCGTGTGGGAAGACAGTTCATCGCCGGCCTGCTGCGCCATGCCAACGAGATCTCCGCTGTGACGAACCAGTTCGTCAACTCGTACAAGCGGCTGTGGGGTGGCGACGAAGCGCCCAGCTTCATCTGCTGGGGGCACAACAACCGCTCCGCGCTGGTGCGCGTACCGATGTACAAGCCGAACAAAGGGCAGTCCTCGCGCGTCGAGTATCGTGCCCTGGACTCGGCTGCCAACCCGTACCTGGCCTTCGCCCTCATGCTGGCGGCAGGTCTGAAGGGCATCGAAGAGGAGTACGAGCTGCCCGCCGAGGCCGAAGACAACGTGTGGTCGCTCACACCGGGTGAGCGCCGGGCACTGGGCTTCGCTCCGCTTCCGTCGAGTCTCGAGCACGCTCTGGAGTACCTCGAAGAGTCAGAGCTGGTCGCCGAGACGCTGGGGGAGCAGGTGTTCAACTACGTGCTGCTGAACAAGCGGCGCGAGTGGGAGGAGTATCGCTCACAGGTGACGCCGTTCGAACTGCGGCGCAATCTGGAGATGCTCTGATTCGGCCATGGCCGATCGCGCCTCGGGTCTGACCGCCCTCGCCCGACTCGGGTTCACCGCGCTGGCCGAAGCTGACGCGCGGCTCGACGAGCTCTCGCAGGCGACCCGGCTCGATCGTGACGTCCTGGCGGCGGGCGCCTCGGCGGCCGCCGACCCCGACGGCGCGCTCGAGGGAGTGCTGCAGATAGCTCGGCGCGACGATAGCGCCGTGCGGCAGGTGCTCGGCAACGCCGACCGCGCGCGCGGGGCATGGGCATTGCTGGGAGCCTCACGTGGGTTCGTCGATTTCTATCTGCGGCATCCCGAAGAGCTCGCCGAGCTTGCGCCCTCGGGCACCCCCCTGCCCACCGCCGACGACATGCGCACCGCGCTGCTCGAATCGGTGGCGGCGCGCGATGGCTTCGCCGCCGACGGGTCAGAGGCGGCCTGGGTGGCGCTGCGGGTGCGGTATCGCCGGATGCTGGCGGCCATCGCCGTGCACGATCTCGGTGCCGACGACCCTGTGGATGCGGTGAAGGATGTCGCGGCCGCCCTGGCCGACGCGGCCGGTGCCGCGCTGGAGGCGTCGCTGTGCGTGGCACGCACCCGGCTGACCGACACCCTCTCGATGTTTCCGCGCGCCGACGTGGCGGCGACCTCGTTCGCGGTCATCGGCATGGGCAAGTGCGGCGCCCGCGAACTGAACTACGTCAGCGACGTCGACGTGATCTTCGTCGGCGGACCGGCCGACGACAGCATCGGTGAGTCGCGTGCCGTGGATGTCGCCACCCGGCTGGCCGTGCAGACGATGAACGGCATCGCGGGGATGGAAGTGGAGCCCCCACTCTGGGAGGTGGATGCCAACCTGCGCCCCGAGGGCAAACAGGGCGCCCTGGTGCGCACGCTCGAGTCGCACCTGTCGTACTACGACCGATGGGCGCACAGCTGGGAGTTCCAGGCGCTGCTGAAGGCTCGCCACGTCGCCGGAGATGCCGATCTCGGCAACCGCTACGTGCAGGCGGTGCAGGAACGGGTGTGGTCCAGCGCCGCCCGCGAGAATTTCGTCGACAGCGTGCAGCACATGCGCGAGCGGGTCACCGACAACATCCCCGCCGATGAGATCGCCCTGCAGATAAAGCTCGGTCCCGGCGGCATCCGTGACATCGAGTTCACCGTGCAGCTGCTGCAGCTCGTGCACGGGCTCACCGACGAGGGCATTCGGCAGCGGGGCACTCTCGACGCCCTGCGGGCCCTTGTCGCCGAGGGCTATATCGGCCGGGAGGATGCCGCGGCTTTCGACCGCGATTACCGGATGCTGCGGGTGCTCGAGCATCGCGTGCAGCTGCGCGGGCTGCGCCGCACGCACCTGATGCCCGAACGCCCGGAGGAGCTGCGGGTGCTCTCCCGCGCGAGCGGACTCGCCGAGACCGGCGACGGTGTCTGGAGGCTCTGGGAGCGGGTCAAGCGCGAGGTGCGCGACATCCATGTGCGGCTCTTCTACCGCCCGCTGCTGTCGGCGGTGGCCGCGCTTCCCGAAGAGGAGCGCACCCTCTCGGCGGCGCAGGCGCACGATCGTCTTGCCGCGATCGGCTTCACCGACCCGGCCGGCGCCCTGCGCCACATCGGAGCCCTCACGACCGGGATAAGTCGCAAGGCGCAGATTCAGCGCCACCTCATGCCGATCATGCTGCGCTGGTTCGCCGACGGTGTCGACCCCGATTATGGGCTGCTCGCCTTCCGGCGGATCAGTGAACGGCTGGGCGACACGCCCTGGTTCCTGCGGATGCTGCGGGACTCGTCGGGAGCGGCCGAGAGCTTGACCCGCGTGCTGTCGGGCTCGCGCTACATCGGCGAACTCATGGAGTGGATCCCCGAGTCGGTGGCCTGGCTGGATGGGGATGCCGCGCTGAAGCCGCGTACGCCCTCGGCGCTCGCCCAGGAGGCCACCGCCATCCACACCCGTCATGCGGATGCCGCGGCGGCAGCGCGTGCGGTGCGCGGGCTGCGCCGCCGCGAACTGCTGCGCACCGCGATGGCGGCGGTCTTGGGCGTGATCACCGTGGAGGAGCTGGCGGCAGCGCTGACGACGATCACCGATGTGACGCTGCGCACACTGCTGCTCGTGGTGTACCGGGATGTCGTGCCCGAGGCAGAGCGCTCGCTCGAGTTCGCCATTATCGGGATGGGGCGCTACGGGGGCGCGGAACTCGGCTTCGGATCCGACGCGGATGTCTTGTTCGTGCATCGGGCAGGTGGACTCGATCAGGAACGGGCGCAGACTCTCGCCCGGGCGATCGTCGCCGGATTGCGTCAGCACTCTGAGGATCACAAGACACCGCTCGACCTCGATGCCGATCTGCGCCCGGAGGGGCGCAACGGGCCCTTGGTGCGGTCGTTGGACGCGTACCGCGAGTACTACCGGCGCTGGTCGTTGTCGTGGGAGGCCCAAGCGCTGCTGCGCGCACGCGCCGTCGCCGGAAGTCCCGCCCTGCTCGACGACTTCATGGCTCTGGCCGACGGCGTGCGCTATCCGGCGCAGGTGGACGTTGCGGGGCTGCGCGAGATCAGGCGGATCAAGGCGCGGGTCGAATCCGAACGACTGCCGCAGGGGGCGGCTCCTGAGCGGCACCTGAAACTCGGCCCTGGCGGGCTCAGCGACGTGGAGTGGCTCGTGCAGCTGGTGCAGCTGCAGCACGCGCACGATGTGCCGGCGCTGCGGACCACCTCGACGCTGGGGGGCCTTGCCGCTGCCACCGACGCCGGGCTGGTTCCGCCACCCTCGGCGGAGCGGCTGATCGCGGCGTGGCGACTGGCCAGCAGGCTGCGCTCTGCGCATACGCTGCTGTCGGGCCAGACAAGTGATGTCTTACCGGCCGATCGCCGAGCCCTTGATGGGATCGGGCGGCTGCTGGAGTATCCGCCGCATTCGGCCACAGCCGTGGAAGAAGCGTGGATGCGGGCCTCACGCCGCGCGCGGCGCGTTTTCGAGCAGCTCTTCTACGGCTGATCCGGGTGCGATCGGATGCGGCATCCTGGTGCCCGCCGCGGCACGCCGCACAGAGGGCGCGGCGTGCAGTCACTGGTGTTCGGGGCCTGCCGCCTCCAACGCGTGGATGAGTGACTGGGCGTCGTAGGGGCCGACGTGTCGACGGCCGTTGACGAACAGCGTCGGCACCGAGATGATCCCCATGGCCTCGGCATCCAGTACGTCGTCCTGTACCCGGCCGGTGACATCCGGTGACGTCAGATCTGCCTCGAACCTGTCGACATCCATCCCCAGCTCGGTGGCGATGCGGACGATATCGGACGGACGCTGATTCTCCTGATCGGCGAACAGCGCCCGCTCGAACTCGAAGAACCGGCCCTGCAGGTCGGCGGCCTCCGATGCCTCGGCGCCGGCGAGCGCGTTCGGGTGATACCGCTGCAGCGGAGCATGTCGCCACACGTATCGGAGTCGGTCACCGAGTTGTTCGTGGACCTGCTGGATCGATCCCGACGCCTTCAGACAGAACTCGCACTGGAAGTCGCCGTATTCGACGATCGTGTAGGGGGCGTCGTCCGGTCCGAAGACGTGGTCCCGCGCCGATGACACCGGGCGTACGAGGATTTGTCCGAACTCGTGCGAGGGATGGATGGCCTCGGCGACACGGAAGATGATCGTCGCGAGGAGGAAGGCGATGAGGGATGCCGCGAGCACACCGACACGCGCGTGGTTCTGCACCTGCGGGTCGGCGATGGCGAGGTCGACGATGAAAAGCGAGATGGTGAAGCCGATGCCGCACAATGCTGCACCGCCGGCGAGGCCGGGAGCGGTCAGCCCCGGTCCGAACTCGCCGACGCGCACGAGGCGCAGCAGTGCGGTCGAGCCGAACACCCCGATGAACTTGCCCAGCACCAGGCCGACGATGATGCCCCAGGTGACGGGGGAGCGGAGGGCGGCGAGAAGGATGTCGCCGGTGACGACGACGCCCGCATTCGCCAGGGCGAACAGCGGCAGGATCACGTAGGCGACATAGGGCGAGGAGGCAGACTGCAGCCGTTCGTTGATCGAGATCGACTCGCGCAGACTGTTCGCGGCCGCTCTCGCATATTCGGTGTTGGGCGACTGCCGGAATGTGCGGGCAAGCTCCAGTGCGTGCTCGACATCGCGGCGATTGGGTCGGTAAACCGGAATGAGAAGCGCTATGGCCACGCCGGCAAGGGTCGGGTGGACCCCCGATGCGAGGAACGCGAGCCAGACGATGACGGCGAGTGTGCCGTAGACCGGCCCCCGGCCGCCGCGCAGGAAGCGCGTGAAATACACGCCCACCAGTCCGATCGCGGCGATGATCAGTGGGAGCGGGGTGAAGTTCTCGGTGTATACGAGCGCGATGATGCTGAGTGCGCCGATGTCGTCGACCACAGCCAATGCCAGCAGGAACACCCGTAAGCGGCCCGGGACGCGCGGTCCGATGAGAGCGAGGGCTCCGACGAGGAAGGCGGTGTCGGTGGAGATGACCAGTCCCCACGCGCTCGTGTAACCGGTGCCGTGGACGATGAGCACGAACAGCACCGCCGGTATCGCGAGACCGGCGACCGCCGCGACGACCGGAACCACAGCTCGGGCCCAACTGGTCAGCTCGCCGATGGCGAATTCGCGTCGCACCTCGAGCCCCACGGTGAAGAAGAAGATCGCCATGAGTGCATCGTTGACCAGTGCGTGCACGGTGAAATCGAGCTGCAGATCAGCGACGCCGACGACCAGGTGCATCCCCCAGAAGTCTTGGTATGACGTGGTGGCCGCGTTCGCCCAGATGATGGCCGCTGCGGTGGCCGACAGAAGGGCCCCGGCGCCGATGCGGGCCTGACCCACCGCCCGCACCTTCTCAGCGATCGACCGGTGCCGGCCCGCGTCCTGCGCGACGGTTTCGGGGTCGGGTGATGTCTGGATCACGGTCAGGTCGCTCATGGAGGCATTCTCCTGTGCCGTCGCGCCGCGCGAAAGAGCCCCCGAGCGTGGGCTCGGAGGGCTCTTGGGCGGTACGACGATCAGACCCCGAAGTAGAGCTCGTACTCGAAGGGGTGCGGACGCTGCGCGAGCGGCTTGATCTCGTTCTCGATCTTGTATTCGATCCAGGTCTCGATGAGCTCCTCGGTGAACACGCCGCCCTCGAGCAGGAAGGCGTGGTCGGCGGCCAGAGCGTCGAGCGAGTCCTGCAGCGAGTTCGGCACCTGAGGAATGCCCTTGGCCTCCTCCGGGGGCAGCTCGTAGAGGTCCTTGTCGATGGGCTCGTGCGGCTCGATGCGGTTCTTGATGCCGTCCAGGCCGGCCATCAGCTGCGCCGCGAACGCGAGGTACGGGTTGCCCGAGGCATCCGGCGCGCGGAACTCGATGCGCTTGGCCTTCGGGTTCGAGCCGGTGATCGGAATGCGGATCGCCGCCGACCGGTTGCCGGCCGAGTACACCAGGTTCACGGGAGCCTCGAAGCCCTTGACCAGCCGGTGGTAGCTGTTCAGCGTGGGGTTGGTGAACGCCAGGACCGAAGCCGCGTGCTTCAGGAGACCGCCGATGTACCAGCGTGCGATGTCGCTGAGCCCGCCGTAGCCCTTCTCGTCGTAGAAGAGCGGCTCGCCGCCCAGCCACAGCGACTGGTGGGTGTGCATGCCCGATCCGTTGTCACCGTACAGTGGCTTGGGCATGAAGGTGGCGACCTTGCCCCATTCCTCAGCCGTGTTCTTGACGATGTACTTGAACTTGAGGATGTCGTCGGCCGCGTGCACCATCGTGTCGAAGCGGTAGTTGATCTCCTGCTGCCCGCCGGTGCCGACCTCGTGGTGGGCACGCTCGAGGATCAGGCCCGACTCGATGAGGTTCAGACTGATGTCGTCGCGCAGATCGGCCGTCTTGTCCACCGGCGAGACGGGAAAGTAGCCGCCCTTGAAGGGCGTCTTGTTGCCCAGGTTGCCGCCCTCTTCGACCCGGCCGGTGTTCCAGGCACCCTCTTCGGAGTCGACGGCATAGAAGCTCGACTGCGACGTCACTTCGTAGCGCACATCGTCGAAGATGTAGAACTCCGCCTCGGGTGCGAAGAACGCGGTGTCGGCGATGCCCGTGGAGGCGAGGTACTTCTCCGCCTTCTTGGCGACCTGACGCGGGTCCTTGCCGTAGATCTCGCCGGTGCGCGGGTTGTAGATGTCGAACAGCATGATCAGCGTCTTGGCCTCGCGGAACGGGTCGACGTACGCAGTGGTGACGTCGGGGATCAGCTGCATGTCCGACTCGTGGATGTTCGCGAAGCCCCGAATCGACGAGCCGTCGAAGAGCTGACCGAGGGTGAAGAACTCCTCGTCGACGGTCGATGCGGGGATGTTGAAGTGCTGCTGCACACCAGGAAGGTCCGTGAAGCGGATGTCGAGGAATTTCACGTCCTCGTCCTTGATGAACGCCAGCACCTCGGAGGGATCGTTGAACATGTGTTCTCCAGTTCGGGTGCGGATGATCGCCCTGCGGGCGCCACTGAAACTACCCGGAAGCCGTTGCCCGGGAGTGTCTGTGATGTTTCCGGCATGTTACACGGGTACCCCGTTTAGGCTGGGTGGGTGCCCGACGCGACCTTGCCCTCCCACCCCGGCGAACGACTTGGACTGCCGGCGACCGGGCCGGGCAGCATCGGGCGCTTCGGACGGCGACTGGGCGCTCTGGCGATCGATCTCGCCTGTGCCGCGCTGATCGGCTACGCCTTCTTCCACCACGTCGATGCGGTGACCGGGATGCCGGTGGCCGACCCGCTGGCGACGAACATCGTGTTCGCCCTCGTGCAGATTGTGTTCATCCCCACCATCGGCGGCAGTCCTGGCCACCGGCTGGTCGGGCTGCGGCTGGTGCGTGTGCAAGGCGGCTGGGTCGGCCTGTGGCGACCCATCGTGCGCACGGCCCTGCTGTTCCTGATCGTTCCTGCGCTGATCTGGGATGCCGATCAGCGCGGGTTGCATGACAAGGCGGCCGGAACCGCCCTCGTGCGCACCTAGGGCGTCAGCGCGGGCGCGGGGCGCGCGCCTTCATCGGGTCGATGCCCTTGGGGATCGGCAACGACGCCAGCGACTGCGAGACCGAGTCGATGCGCTTGATGACGGCGGCCTGGGTAGTGCGGTTGATGGCTTTGGGCAGCTTCTTGATCGTCTTGGCCAGATCGGCGATGGCGACGTCGCCTTCGCCGTGCCCCACGTAGAACACGTTCACCGGAACACCGCTGGCGACGCGCTTGGCCTTGGAGCGCTCTTCATTGACAAGTCGTGTCAGACGGCCCCGCGCGCCCTCGCCGACGACCACGACGCCGCCGCGGCCGACGGCGCGGTAGACGGCATCCTGTGTTTTCGGGTTCACACCCACCGGCGTGTCACTCGCGGTCCAGCTGCGTCCGAGTGAGGTAGACAGCACGTGCCCGGCAGCGCCGGGGCGTCCGTCGATCTTTTCGTACATCGCCTTGGTCGACAGTCGGGTCAGGACCATCAGCCCGGCGAGCACGCCCAGCAGCAGACCGGTGACGCCCCAGAGGATGATGCTCCACAACACGCCGGGTGTGAGGAGGATGCCGATCAGGATGCCGACGCAGATGCCGACGATGAGAATGCCGATCTCGGCCCAGAGCAGCCAGGGGAAGACCTCTTTCGTGAAGACGAAGAGGGACTTGAGCTGTGCGAAGAAGTTCGGCTTCTTCTCGGGCTGGGAACTGCGTGCGGCCATGACACCAAGCCTACCTTTCTCTCGCGACTCCTCCCCAGTCGGGCACCTGCCGGCAGTTGTGCACAGATCGTGGGGGATGGCCACACGCGCATGCGCCCTCCGGAGACACTGGGGAGATGAGCATGACGAATGCGCTTCCGGCCGGACCCCGAGGGATTCGCCGCCTGCAGGTGCCTGATGCGCCCTGGAACGGCGTGCTCGCACACACCGCCGAGGGAGCGCGATGCATGTTGGTCGAGCCGGGCGAACTCGGCGACGATGTGGTCTGGCGGCACTCCCGGTCGGGTCATCTCGCGGTCGCGGAAGACCTCGTGCGCACGCCGGAGGGGCATCTCGTGCAGCTCCCGGTCTGCACGCAGCGGCTGGGGGCCTTCACGGCTCGGCGCCGGGCGGGAGAGATCCCACTGTCGCCGGGAGAGGCGATCACCCTCGCCGTCAGCCTGCTGCGTGGCACAGCAGAGCTCGTGGCCGCCGATGCGAGCACCGCCCGCGGGCAGTGGTGGCTGGCAGAAGACGGGCGTCCGGTTCTGGTCGGCGGGGGAGAGCAGTCAGCAGCGGATGCGGCGGCCGAGCTGATCGCCGATGTGCGCGCCGATCTCAGCGGCGCCGTGGGCGTGGGGTTGGACCACGCTGCTGAGGTGCTCGCAGATCCGCGTCGATTGCAGCGGGAGGCGGTGGTGGTCGAGGCCGAGCTCTTCACCGCTGCCGAGGCCGAACCGCTGGCGACCTCGGTGTTCGCCCCCGTGCGCGCCCGGCAGGCTGCCATCGCCGATGGTGCCGCCACCGACGCGGGAACGCAGCGAGCCCGGCCGTGGGACGCGCTTCTCGCCCGCGTGGACGGCACCGTTCCCGAGATCGCCTCGAATCTGGTCACGGCGCTCTGGCGGCGGCTGCGCGTCGACCGGCCGCGGCCGCAACGGCGCACGAGACCGGTGATCGCCGCCCTGGCGGTCGCGGCCGTGGTGTTGGGCGTCGGCATACTCTGGCCGCAGGCCGGCGAAGAACCCGCCACGGCCCAGCCGCGGCATCCCTCGCCGTCGGCCACGGTGAAAGCCTCGCCGACACCCACGGCGCAGGCGACCGCCGCACCGCTCGCGCAGGTGGCCGTGCGCCTGCTCGATCGCCGTGCGGCATGCGCAGATGCGCGCTGTCGGGCAGCGACTCAGGAAGACGCGGATGCGGTGTTCACCGGCGATGTCTCCGCCGAGGGGAAGCGCCATGTGACACTGCTGGACGATTTCGGCGGCGCCGCCGTGCTGCGGGTGGATACCGTCGGCCAGCCCGAGCGTCTGGCCGTGATGGTGCTGAAGAACGGCGAATGGCTGCTCCGCGACATCACAGAGGTCGCGGAGCAGCCAGAAGGATGAGGCCGGTCAGATGCCGAGATTCGCCTCGAAGTCGCCGCTCTCGAGGCGGGCCTTGACCGCCCCCAGGAAGCGGGCGGCATCGGCGCCGTCGACGATGCGGTGATCGTACGACAGCGCAAGGTACACATACGAGCGGATCGCGATGGCGTCCTTACCGTCGATCGAGACGACGCCGGGGCGCTTGACCACCGTGCCTGTTCCCAGGATCGCCGACTGAGGCAGGAACACGACGGGCGTGTCGAACAGCGCACCGCGCGAGCCGGTGTTGGTGATCGTGAAGGTGCCGCCGGCGAGCTCGTCGGGCTTGAGCTTGTTCTCCCGCGTGCGAACCGCGAGATCGGCGATCTCGTGGGCGATGCCCGCGATGTTCTTGCTGCCCGCGTCGCGCAGAACCGGTGTCAGCAGGCCGCGTTCGGTGTCGACCGCGATCGACAGGTTCTCGGTCGCCGGATAGACGATCTGATCACCGTCGACGGTCGCGTTGACGATCGGGAACGCCTGGAGTGCCTCGGCGGCGGCCAGCGTGAAGAACGGCAGGAACGACAGCTTGTCGCCGGTCTTGGCCTGGAAGTCGCCCTTGACCCGGTCGCGCAGGGTGGCCAGACGGGTGACATCCACCTCGACCACCGTGGTCAGCTGAGCCGTCTGCTGCATCGAGGCGACCGCGCGCTCGGCGAGCACCTTGCGCAGGCGCGACATCGGCTGAGTCGTGCCGCGCAGCGGCGAGACCTCGAGCGGCGCCGGCGCGACGGGAGCGGCAGAAGCGGGCTGCTGGGGCGCCTTGGCGGCCTCTGCGGCCTTCAAGACGTCTTCCTTGCGGATGCGTCCGCCGACCCCGGTGCCGGTGACGGTGGCAAGATCGACGCCCTGCTGCTGTGCGAGGCGGCGCACCAGTGGCGTCACATACGTGAACTCCTCGTCGCCGGCCGCCGGCGCGGCCGGCTGTGCCGGCGTAGCCGGGGGAACGGTGGCAGGGCCGGCAGGTTCGGGCTGCGCGGGTGCCGCAGCGCGCTCGGGAGCCGGCGCGGGCTCAGCAGGTGCCGGAACGGGCTCAGCGGGCGCCGGCGCGGGCTCAGCAGGCGCCGGGGCGCTCTCTGCGGTCGGTGCGGGTTCTGCGGCCGGCGCCGGTGCTGCGGCGGCGCCGGAGCCGATCCGGCCGAGCACCGAACCCACGTCGACGGTCTCGTCCTCCTGGACGAGGATCTCCTGCAGGGTGCCGGCGAACGGCGACGGGATTTCGGTGTCGACCTTGTCGGTGGAGATCTCCAGCAGCGGCTCATCGACCGCGACGTCGTCGCCGACGCTCTTGAGCCAGCGGGTCACGGTGCCCTCGGTGACGCTCTCGCCGAGTTCGGGCAGCACGACGTCTTTGCCGTCACCGTCCGGCGCAGAGCTTGCCGGCGCAGCCTGCTGCGCGGGCGCAGCGGGGGCCTCTTCTGGCGGCGTCGCCGGCGCGGGCTGCTCGGATGTCTCTGCCGGGGCGGGCTCTGCCGGGGCGGGCTCAGCCTCGGCGGCGGCCGCCTCCGGCTGCGCGGCGGTGCCCGAGCCATCTCCGATGTGCGCCAGCACTGCGCCCACCTCGACGGTCTCATCCTCTTGCACGAGGATCTCCTCGAGAACGCCGCTGACGGGCGAGGGAATCTCGGTATCCACCTTGTCTGTGGAGATCTCGAGCAGGCCCTCGTCCTCCTGGACGGTGTCCCCGACGTTCTTGAGCCAGCGGGTGACCGTTCCCTCGGTGACGCTCTCGCCGAGCGCGGGGAGGACCACGGAAGTGCTCATGGGTGTGTCTCCTTCAGAAGCCGATGTCATCTCTAGCTTAGTGATGCGCGTCGCAGGTCACTGTTCACAGCGCGTGCAGCGGTTTGCCCGCCAGCGCCAGGAACGCCTCGCCGAGCGCTTCGCTCTGGGTCGGGTGCGCATGGACCAGGGGCGCGATGTCTTCGGGATGGGCCTCCCATCCCACGGCGAGCTGGCCCTCGGTGATCAACTCGCCGACGCGGTCACCGAGCAGATGCACACCCAGGACCGGACCGTTGGTGGCGCGCACGACCTTGACGAGTCCTGACGTGCCGATAATCTCGCTCTTTCCGTTGCCGGCGAGATTGAACTCGTACGAGTGCACGGCGTCCGCGCCGTGGGCAGTCACAGCCTGCGCCTCGGTGAGACCGACCGACGCGACCTCCGGGCTGCTGTAGGTGACCTTGGGAATCTGCGTCTCGGGCACGGCCACGGGCGAGAGCCCGGCGATCTGCTCGGCCACGAAGATCCCCTGCGCAAATCCGCGGTGCGCGAGCTGCAGTCCGGGCACGATGTCGCCGACCGCCCACACATGCGCGGCGTGCGTGCGCAGCCGGTCATCGACCTGCACGAAGCCGCGCTCGAGGAGCACGCCGGCCTCTTCGAGACCGAGCCCGGCCGTGCTCGGCCCACGACCGACCGCGACGAGAAGGTAGTCGGCGTCGTAGGAGGTCCCGTCTTCCAGCACGACGGACACGCCGTCGTCGGTCTGCGACGCCGAAGCGAATCGCACGCCCAGCGAGAACCCGATTCCGCGCTTGCGGAAAGCACGTTCCAGCCCCTTGCTGAGCGCGACATCCTCATTGGGAACGAGGTGGTCGAGGGCCTCGACGATGGTCACCTCGACGCCGAATGACCGCCACACGCTCGCGAACTCGACACCGATGACGCCGCCGCCCAGCACGATGACACGAGCGGGGATGTGCTCCAGCGCGAGAGCCTGCTCGCTGGTGATGATCCGACCGCCGATCTCGAGCCCCGGCAAACTGCGACTGTATGACCCGGTCGCCAGGATCACATCGGTGCCGCGCAGCACGTCGTCACCGACCTGCACGCCGCGATCGGGCAGCAGATGCCCTTGGCCGTCGACGACCGTGATGCCGCGGGCCTTCACGAGCCCCTGCAGCCCCTTGTACTTCTTTGCGACGATCCCCTCGCGGTACGCACGCAGGGCGTCTGGGTCGATGCCGTCGACATGTGCGCGCACGCCGATGGATGCCGCATCCCGGGCCGCGTCGGCCACCTCGGCCGCATGCAGCAGTGCCTTGGTCGGAATGCACCCGCGGTGCAGGCAGGTGCCGCCGAGCTTGTCTTTCTCGACGAGGGCGACGTTCTTGCCCAGCTCAGCGGCACGCAGCGCGGCGGCGTATCCGCCGCTTCCGCCGCCGAGCACGACGACGTCGAAGCTTCGCTCGCTCATCGCTGCACCCCCTCGAGGAACGCAAGCAAGGCCCGCACCGTGGCGCCGGTGGCCCCCTTGTCGGTGAAGCCGTACCCGCTGCCGCCGTTCTCTCCGGAACCGGCGATGTCCAGATGCACCCACGGGATGCGCTCGGATGTGTCGTCGTCAGAGGTGCGCCCCACGAACCGCTGCAGGAACAGCCCGGCGAAAAGCGAGCCGCCCGCGCGATCACCGATCTTGGCGTTCTGCAGATCGGCGATGGGGGATTCCAGCTCCTTCTCCATGTGCGGGGGAAGGGGAAGCCGCCAGGCGAGCTCGTCGGCCCGGTCAGAGGCGGCCAGGTATTCCTCGACGGCCGCATCGGAGCCCATGACCCCGGTGTGTCGTGTTCCCAGTGCCACGATGATGGCGCCGGTGAGTGTGGCCACGTCGACGAGCACATCGGGATGCTCGCGACTGGCCGCGGCCAGACCATCGGCGAGCACCAACCGGCCCTCGGCGTCGGTGTTGAGCACTTCGACGCTGGTGCCGTCGCAGATGCGCACCACATCGCCGGGCCGGATCGCCGACCCCGACGGCATGTTGTCGGCGATGCACATCCACGCCGTGACCCGCACGGGCAGCTCCCGCGCGGCGGCTGCGCGGATGACGGCGAGAACGGTGGCGGCACCGGTCATGTCGAACTTCATGCCCACCATCGATGCCGGCGGTTTCAGCGACAGCCCGCCGGTGTCGAAGGTGATGCCCTTACCCACCAGGGCGATGTGACGTGTCGCCTGGGCGGGGGAGTAGTCCAGGCGCACCAGGCGCGGCGGGCGCTGGGAGCCCTGTCCGACTCCGAGGATGCCGCCGAAACCACCGTCGGCCAGCGCCGCCTCGTCGTACACCTGCACGTCGATCGGCAGTGACGCGGTGGCCTCGAGCGCGCGGTCCACCAGGTCTTGCGGACCGAGCCACTGGGCCGGCGTGGCGGCGAGATCCTTCACGAGCGCCACGGCAGCGGCTGTGGCATCCACGTCACGGATGTCGGTCTCGGTGAGCTCGGCGCCGTGCACGGTCACCTCGGCAGCGGGGCGCTTTCGATCCGAGGCCGACTTGTAGTCGTCGAACCAGTAGCCGCCCAATGCGGCACCCTCGAGCGCCGCACGCTGGAGGCTGCGTGCAGCGCCGGGCACGGCGACGGCCACGGAATCGAATCCCGTGAGTGTGCGCACCGCGGCTCCCACCGCATCGCGGACGTCGGCATCTGACGGCGTCGCCCCCGTGCCCACGACGGCCAGACGATGTGTCTCGGTACTCGGAACCCGTACTATCTCGCCGGCCGAGCCGGCGAAGGCGACCTGCTCCAACGCGTCGGCCAGGCCCGGCCACGGCGTCAGCTCAGGTGAAGCGTCCAGGGGAGGGAGGGCGAGGATGAGCAATTCGGCTTCGGACTCGACCGGAGGCGTCGTGCGCGCGGCCAGCTTCGGAAACGGCATGCCGTCCATCCTACGAGTGCCGTGTTCGCTGTGAGCGGGATGCGCACCCCGCGCGGAATGCTCCTTCTAGAGTGGAACCATGCCCTCATCCGCACCGCTGTATGAGCGTGTGGCAGCCGCGCCGCCCGTGCCGCCCGGTCTGCCGCTGGTCATCGCGCTCACCGGGTTCACGGATGCCGGTGCCGCCGTCGCGCAGTTGATCGCACACATTCGCGACGAGTTGGATCCATTGCCGCTGGTGCTTTTCGACAATGATGTGCTGCTGGACTACCGCGCTCGTCGGCCTCTCGTGACCTTCGACGGCGAGCGGATCACCGACTACCGTCCTGCCAAGCTCGAACTCTCGCTCGTACGCGACACGCTCGGGCAGCGATTCCTTCTGCTGTCGGGATACGAGCCCGATTTCGTCTGGGAGGAGTTCGCCCGCATCATCGTGCGAATGGCGGCCGAATATGAGGCGTCTTCGGTGACGTGGCTGCATGCGATACCGATGCCGGTGCCGCACACCCGACCCATCGGCACGACCGTCAGCGGCACCCGCACCACGCTGACCGCGGCGCATTCGGTGTGGCGACCCCACACGCAGGTTCCGGGAACGATCGGCCACCTGCTGGAGTACCGCTTCGCCGAGGCCGACATTCCGGTGGCAGGCTTCATCCTGCTCGTTCCCCATTATCTGGGCGACACCGAGTACCCCGCGGCGACGCTTGCTGCTCTCGACAGCATCAGCGCCGCCACCGGGCTGGTTTTCGACGGCGACGAGTTGCGGGCTGCGAACCGTGACTATCTGAAGCGGGTGTCGGAGCAGATCAGCGAGAACGAGGAGCTCGGGCGCATGCTGAAGGGCCTCGAGGAGCGCTACGACTCCTACATGGCAGGCTCCACGCAGGCGACGCCGATGGTGCACACCGGTGATCTTCCCAGCGCCGACGAACTGGCCGCAGAGCTCGAGAGGTTCTTGGCCAGTCGACCCGGCGACGACGACAAACGCGGCGGAACACTCGGCTGACGGAATACTGGCCGCCCACGTGGCGTTTTCTTCAGTGACCGAAATCAGCGTACGTCCGGCATTCTGCGCCGGATGTGCGACAATGGAACACCGACCCGTTGTCAACCACCGCCGACCTGGAGTCGTGCGGGGACTTGACAAGGGTCTTACTAGTGTCCGAGAACGACTGGACCCGCGTGACGGCGGGGGTTCGGTGAAAGGCGAGACGTGACCGCAGGCACGAAGACCACCACCCGCGCACGGGCGAAGGACACCGACGTCGACGAGACCGTCGACGAGGCGGTTCCGGCGACCGGCAAGAGCACCGCGAAGACGGCTCCGGCGAAAAAGGCCTCCGCCAAGAAGCCTGCCGCGAAGAAGACGGCGAAGAAGACGTCGGGCACCGCGACATCGGGCGACGAGTTCGACGAGGAAGAGGTGGAGCCGGCGTCATCCGCTGACCAGGCGGCGCCCGCCTCGAAGGCCGCCGCGTCGAAGAAGAGCGATGCGGTCGATGACGACGAAGACGACGAAGACGAGTCCGGCGCCGCGAAGAAGGCCGAGTTCACCGAGCCGCTGCCCTCGGGTGCCATCGTCATCTCGTCGAAGGACGAAGAAGACGTCCCCGTCTATTCGACGCAGATCACCGGTGCGACCGCCGACCCGGTCAAGGACTACCTGAAGCAGATCGGCAAGGTTCCGCTGCTGAACGCGGCCGAAGAGGTCGAGCTGGCGATGCGCATCGAGGCAGGTCTGTTCGCCGAAGAGAAGCTCTCGCACATGTCAGCGGCCGAGAAGTCGGCGCAGCTGGGGCTTGACCTGCAGTGGGTCGCCCGCGACGGGCAGCGCGCCAAGAGCCACCTGCTGGGTGCGAACCTGCGCCTGGTGGTGTCGCTGGCCAAGCGCTACACCGGTCGTGGCATGCAGTTCCTCGACCTCATCCAGGAGGGCAACCTCGGTCTTATCCGCGCGGTCGAGAAGTTCGACTACACCAAGGGCTTCAAGTTCTCCACGTATGCGACCTGGTGGATCCGGCAGGCGATCACCCGTGCCATGGCAGACCAGGCGCGCACCATCCGCATCCCCGTGCACATGGTCGAGGTCATCAACAAGCTGGCCCGCGTGCAGCGGCAGATGTTGCAGGATCTCGGTCGTGAGCCCACCCCCGAAGAGCTCTCCCGCGAACTCGACATGACCCCCGAGAAGGTCGTCGAGGTGCAGAAGTACGGCCGCGAGCCCATCTCGCTGCACACACCGCTGGGCGAAGACGGCGACAGCGAGTTCGGCGACCTCATCGAAGACACCGAGGCAGTGGTCCCGGCCGACGCGGTGGGTTTCACGATGCTGCAGCGCCAGCTCGAGTCGCTGCTCGACTCGCTGAGCGAGCGTGAGGCGGGCGTCATCCGCATGCGCTTCGGCCTCGGCGACGGCCAGCCCAAGACACTCGACCAGATCGGCGACACGTTCGGTGTGACCCGCGAGCGGATTCGTCAGATCGAGTCGAAGACGATGGCCAAGCTGCGGCATCCGTCCCGCTCGCAGTCCCTGCGGGACTACCTCGAATGAGCGCGGAGGCGAACCAGGGCAAGGCCCTCACCGTCTCGCTGGATGGCACCGAGTTCGCCCGCATCCCGATCCGAACCCGGGTGGTCCTGCCCGGCGATGACCTGGATGCCTTCATCCGCGAGTACGCCGCCGAGCAGGTGCGTGCCGGCGACATCCTCTTCGTCACCGAGAAGATCGTGGCCATCACGCAAGGGCGCTCTTTCCCGGTGAAAGACATCACCGCGCGCAGACTCGCCGTGTTCTTGTCGGGTCATGTGGTCAAGACGCCGTACGGAATCGGCCTGGGCATTCCCGAGACGATGGAGATGGCGTTGCGCGAGTGCGGGACGCCGCGCATCCTGTTCGCCGCCGCGGTGGCCGCGGTCACCAAGACGTTCGGGCGCAAGGGCGACTTCTACCGCATCGCCGGCGACAAGGCGCGCGCGATCGACGGGCCGACCAAGCACACCATCCCGCCTTACAACGAGGCGGTTGTGCTGGCCCCCGAGCGTCCGCGCGAGGTGGCCGCGCACCTGCGGCAGCTGTTGGGCGGGGTGTGCGATGTGGCTGTGGTCGACATCAACGACCTGGGTGGCAACATCCTCGGGTCCACCCTCGACCATGCCGGTGAGCAGCGCCTGGTGGCCATCCTCAAAGACAACCCGCTCGGGCAGGGTCACGAGTCCACGCCGCTGGGGATCGTCAGGCCCGCCTGAGCCTCACAGGTCGAGGCCGGTCGCCGCGCGGTAGCGGGGCAGCAGCCCGGTGCGCACCCCCGAGACGGTCGGCTTCATCTGGAACACGCTGGAGTTGTGGTTCGCCTCGATGACGGCGGGGCCTGCGGGCGTGATGGCAACGTCCCACCCCAGGTAGGGGATCTGCGGCAGCCGCCGCGAGAGTCGCTCGACCATTGCCACTGCGTCGCGGTACATCGGCACCGCGAAACCGGCGATCTGTACGCCGGTGATCGGGTGCCGCTCGAAGACGTGGCTCTGTTTGTCGACCGCGGCGTAAAGGGCGACGCCGTGATCGTCGAGCATCGTGAACATGCCGCCGCCGGCGAAGTTGTCGATGACCCCGCCGTTGCCGATGCGCAGCACGCCGGCGATGACGTGGAAGGTGCCCGCCGCATCGAGATAAGTGACCAGGCGCAGCGTGTTGACGCTGTCAGGGTAGAGGGCGGCCAGATCGGGATGCTGCACCAGCACCTCTTCGAGGAGGGTCTGATCGCGCTCGATCTGGCCGGCACGCCATGCGGCGACTTCGGTGATGCCGGCCGTGTCGATGCGATCGATGCCGGCGCCGCCGAAGCCCTGGTCGGGCTTGGCGATCACGTGCTCGTGCCGCGCGAGAAAGTCTTCGACCTCGGGCAGGGCGGCGGTGCGCAGATCGATCCATTCGCGACGGATGTCGTCGGCGAAGTCGCGGTAGAACCGAGGCTTGTCTTCGACGAGGTCGCGGGCATCGGGACTGTTGCGCAGTTTCGTGATGCGGTACGACTTGGGATGCGTCATCCAGGTCTTGCGCTCGCGACGGTTCAGCAGACGGATGTCCCAGACCGCATAGTCGCGAAAGCCCATGTCATAGCGGAACGCACACCACATCATGTCGGCAATGATCACCGGGGTCGGCGCCTTCGACACGCGCCGCACCTGCTCGGTGAACTCCCTCAGATTCGCGGGGCTGAGACGTCGGGCACGGCCGGCCAGATAGCGCAGCCGGACGGCGAGTTGACCCATGCGCACGAACGTATCACGGTGGGCCGAGGCCGCCGTGATCAGGGGGCGCGCAGGCGGTCGCGGCTATGCTGGAACACGATGAAGATCGACCTTGATGCCCGCGTGAAGTATCTGATGCGCCGGGCCCGCCGCTTCTCTCCGTCCCGCGTCACGGGCTTTGCCCGCCAGATCGCCCGGGAGCAGGGAAAGTGGATGCCGGCGGTGGCAATCGACATGCTTTTCAGCGCCGCGTTCCACGACACCGCGTTCATCGACTACTACGAGGCCGACTTCGCCGCGCTGACGCGCAAAGAGCGCAAGACGTTCATGACCTCGCTCGTGCAGCACCACATCGCCGTCAAGCTCAATGACCGCGGGGCGGCCGAGGTCTTCAACGACAAGCGGCGCTTTCACCGCCGGTTCGCCGACTTCACCGGTCGGGAGTGGCTCGATCTCGGCCAGGCAGGCCCCGACGAGCTCGCCCAGTTCGCCACGCGGCATCCTGTGCTCATCGCCAAAGAGCCGATCAGCCGCGAGGGCCACGGCGTCTTTCGATACGACGCCGCCGATGTGAGCGACTGGCCGGCGTTTCACACCGAACTGGTGGCGAAGGGCCAAGTGCTCGTCGAAGAGGCCATCGTGCAGCATCCCTCCCTCGCGGCATATTGCGCAGGAACCGTCAACACGACGCGCCTGGTGTCGTACTTCGACGGCACCGATGTGCACATCCTCTCGCGGGTGCAGAAGTTCGGGCGCGGCGCCGTCAGCGACCAGTTCACCTGGGGCGGGTTCTTCACGATGCTCGACAAAGACGGCCACTCCGTCGGGCGAGGGCATTCGGGCAAGAACAACACCTTCTACGCCGTGCACCCCGATTCCGGGCTCTCGATCGTGGAGTTCCAGGTGCCGCTGTGGAACGAGGTCGTCGCGCTCATCGACCGCGCCGCACGCGTCGTGCCCGAGGTGCCGTATGTCGGCTGGGATGTGGCCGTGACACCGCAGGGCCCCGTGCTCATCGAGGGCAACTGGGTGCCGGGCCTGTACGAGACCCGGGTCACCGCCACCGGCATCCGCACCGGTTCGCGCCCGGAGCACGAAGCCGTCATGACCTGGTGACGGCGTGCCCGACCCGCAGCCCGTACGGGCGCTGATCTCAGTAGAAGCGCTCACGCGTAACGCCCGAAGCGCCGCAGGTGTCGCAGACGTGCGCCGCGATGCGTTCGGCCACGGCCTCGCCCTGTGCGCACCGGTGCTGACCGCGAGCGGTCTCGGCCTGCTGGGTGACGGTGACTCCTCGGAGGGCGAGGTCGTCGACCCGATTCAGCTGTGGGGATTGCCTGGTGGCAGCGGGGTGCCGGTGATGTCGTTGCACGGCAGTGTGCTCAGCACCAAGATCTTGCGCGCGGGTGAAGGGGTCTCATACGGCTACACATTCCGCGCCGCCGTCGACACTCGGGTGGCGCTTGTCTCGGGCGGGTACGCGCAGGGGATCGTCCGTGAGGTGGGCAACCGCGTGCAGGTCGGCGTCGCCGGGACCACCGCGCCCATCGTGGGCCGCGTGGCGATGGATGCCTGCGTCATCGACATCGGCGACCTTGAGGTCGCGTGCGGTGACGAGGTGGTCTTCTTCGGTGATCCTGCCGCAGGAGAGCCGGGACTGGCCGCCTGGACCGAGGCGACCGGGCTGACCGGCGCCGAGATTGTCAGCCTGGCAGGGGCCCGTTCCCGGCGTCGGGGGGTGCGATGAGCGCCCGCGTCGAGGTCGATCTCGAGAAGTTTGCGGCGAATCTGCGCCGAATCCGCGAGACGGTCGCCCCCGCGTCGCACATGCTGGTCGTCAAAGACGATGCCTACGGCCACGGTCTGCCCGCACTCGTGTCGCGCGCGGTCGCCGAACACGTGGAGTGGTTCGGCGCCTTCGACGTGTCCACCGCCCTCGAGGTGCGTGTGCACGGCGGCGAGGGTCCCCGCGTTCTCGCCTGGACCGTCTACGACGACTCCGACATCGATGCAGCGATGGATGCCTCGCTCGAGCTCGGCATCGGCGACAGCGCTCTGCTGGCCCGTGTCATCGCGCGCGCACGTGCGCGTGGCCTGAGCGCGCGCGTGCACCTGAAGATCGACACCGGGCTGCACCGCAACGGATTTCGCGTCGAGGAATGGACGCAGGCTGTCGCGCAGGCACGGGATGCCGCCGCGGCCGGCCTGCTGCGGATCGTCGGGGTGTGGAGCCACATCGCCGAGGCGTCGGAGTCCGAAGACGACGCGGCGCGCGCGGCGTTCCTCGACGCGGCTGCGGCCTTGCCCGAGGCGCCGGTGATGCGCCACCTTGCGGCCAGCGCAGCGGCGTTCGCACGACCGGAATTCCGCTTCGATCTGGTACGGATCGGCGCGTACGCCTATGGCATCCGCCCCGAGGGCGGCCCGCCCGACGCCGAGCTGGGCATCCGCCCCATCGCCACCCTGTTCGGCACTGTCGTGCAGATCGACGGCGAGCAGGCGGTCCTGGATGTGGGAAGCCTCGACGGTCTTGATTCACGCCTGGCCGGCCGGCTCGAGGTCGGCACACCCGAGGGACCGCGGGCGCTGCTGGCCGTGACCGCGACCGCCGCACGGGTGGCGGGCTGGCCGGGTGCCCGGGTGGGCGACGATGTCGCACTGTTCGGCGGGCGGGCGCCGTCCTCTGCCACCGACGCCGCCGAGCTCGTGGGCACTATCGGCGAGCAACTTGTGCTCCGGATCTCGCCCCGGCTACCGCGGCGGTATTGCTAACGGCTCAGACGGTGGCGGTCAGCCGTGCCGTCTCGTCGTGCCACGACGTGGCCACGCTGCGTAGCTTCTCTTCATACTTGCGGCCGTGGTGCGCGCAGAAGAGCAGTTCGCTGCCATTGACGACAGCGGCGATGTACGCCTGAGCGCCGCACGCATCGCAGCGGTCGGCGGCGGTCAGACGGTACTCGGCGAGTTCCTGCTCCTCCGGAGTGGTGAGAGTGTTCATCGTCTGCCTCCTCGAGTGTGTGCGATGGTCCGTTCCCCACATACAACCACGCGCCTGCCGAGAGGATGCCCGGAACGCCGTGCATTTCGCTCACCGCGTAGCAACCCCGACGCGGGCCGTGTGTCGGCGGTCGGGTGGGGATGGGGCTGGATATCCTTGAGGATTGTGACCGCTGAGTACTCTGCCCATCATCTTCAGGTGCTCGAGGGCCTGGAGGCGGTTCGCAAGCGTCCGGGCATGTACATCGGGTCCACGGATTCCCGCGGCCTGATGCATTGCCTGTGGGAGATCATCGACAACTCCGTCGACGAGGCGCTGGGCGGATACGGGTCGCGCATCGACATCCTGCTGCGCGATGACGGCAGCGTTGAAGTGCAGGACCGCGCCCGCGGCATCCCGGTGGACATCGAGCCACGCACCGGACTGTCGGGGGTCGAGGTCGTGTTCACCAAGCTGCACGCCGGTGGCAAGTTCGGAAGCGGCTCTTACACGGCCTCGGGCGGCCTGCACGGCGTGGGCGCATCGGTCGTGAACGCGCTTTCGGAGCGGCTCGATGTGGAGGTCGACCGCGACGGCAAGACCTGGGCCATGTCGTTCCACCGCGGAGAGCCGGGAGAGTTCGCCGGAGACGGACCCGACGCGCCGTTCACGCCGTTCGCCACGGCGAGCAAGCTGCGTGTGGCCGGAAAGGTCGCCAAGGGCGTCACGGGCACCCGCATCCGCTACTGGGCGGATCGGCAGATCTTCACGAAGGACGCCCGCTTCGGGCTCACCGAGCTCGAGCAGCGCGTGCGGCAGACGGCGTTCCTGGTCCCCGGCCTCGAGCTGGTCATCCGCGACGAGCGCGCGGAGGAACCGGTGGAGTCCTCGTACCACTACGAGGGTGGCATCTCGGAGTTCGCGGAGTTCCTCGCCCTCGACGCGCCGGTGACCGATACCTGGCGACTGACCGGTACGGGCACCTTCACCGAGACGGTGCCGGTGCTGCAGCCTTCGGGGGCACTCGTTCCCACCGAGCTCGAGCGCGAGTGCGCGGTCGATGTCGCGCTGCGCTGGGGCACCGGATACGACACCGTGTTCCGTTCGTTCGTGAACATCATCGCCACGCCCAAGGGCGGCACGCATCAGCAGGGATTCGAGCAGGGCCTGGTCAAGGCGGTGCGCACCCAGGTCGAGCAGAACGCGCGGCGCCTGAAGGTCGGCAACGACAAGCTGGAGAAGGACGACATTCTCGCCGGGCTCACCGCGGTGCTCACCGTGCGACTGCCCGAGCCGCAGTTCGAGGGGCAGACCAAAGAGGTGCTGGGCACCCCGGCAGTGCGCCAGATAGTGTCCAACGTGGTCAACAAGCAGCTGCATGCGCGGCTGACCTCGACCAAGCGCGACGACAAGTCCCAGGCCTCCCAGGTGCTGGACAAGGTGGTCGCCGAGATGAAGGCGCGCATCTCGGCGCGCGCCCACAAAGAGACGCAGCGGCGCAAGAACGCCCTGGAGTCGTCGTCGCTGCCGGTCAAGCTCGTGGACTGCCGTTCGAACGACGTCACGGAGTCGGAGCTGTTCATCGTTGAGGGCGACTCGGCGCTGGGCACCGCCAAGCTCGCGCGCGACAGCGAGCACCAGGCGCTGCTGCCCATCCGCGGCAAGATCCTCAACGTGCAGAAGGCGTCGATCAGCGACATGCTCTCCAACGCCGAGTGCGCAGCGATCATCCAATCGGTCGGAGCCGGCTCGGGCCGCACCTTCGATCTGAGCGGCGCGCGCTACGGCAAGGTCATCATGATGAGCGACGCCGATGTCGACGGCGCGCACATTCGCACACTGCTGCTGACCCTCTTCTTCCGCTACATGCGACCGCTCATCGAAGACGGCCGGGTGTTCGCGGCCGTCCCCCCGCTGCACCGGGTCGTGGTGATCAATCCCGGATCCAAGCCCAATGAGACGATCTACACCTACTCCGAACAGGAACTGCATGCGCTGCTGGCGAAGCTGACCAAATCGGGCAAGCGGTGGCAGGAGCCGGTGCAGCGCTACAAGGGTCTGGGCGAAATGGACGCCGAGCAGTTGGCGACCACGACCATGGACCGCTCAGCGCGCACGCTGCGTCGCGTGCGGATCGAAGACGCCGAGGGTGCGGCGCGGGTGTTCGAGATGCTCATGGGCAGTGACGTGGCGCCACGCCGTGAGTTCATCGTCGAATCCAGCGACGACCTGGCCCGCGAGCGCATCGACGCGTAGCGCCCGGGCGCGGCTCGGTGCCCGAGGGCCTCAGCGCACGGCCGTACCCAGGGCGCCGATCACGCCGTCCAGCGGCACGCCGGAGGCGTCGCGCTTGGCACGATCCTGCGGCAGCTGGCGCACCGCGCCATCGGTGCCCACCGCCCGCGGGTCAACACCCACCCAGGCGAGGGTGAGGGCGTCTTCGCCCTTGAGAAAGCGCTGAGCGCGCACACCGCCGGTGCCTCGCCCCTTGGCGGGGAACTCTGAGAACGACGAGACCTTTCCCGTTCCAGCATCCGCCCCCGCCAGGACCTGGGTGGACCCGGCGATGGTGACCACGACCGCGTCGACGGCATCAGCCGGCAGCACGTCGAAGGAGAGGGCACGTTCTCCCGCTGAAACCCGCATGCCCGCCATTCCGCCTGCCGAACGGCCCTGGGCGCGCACGGCAGACGCGGCGAAATGCAGCAGCTGGGCATCGGAGGTGACGAAGACGAGCTCGGCGTCGTCGGCTGCAGGGGCCGCGCCCACGACGGCATCGCCGGGCTTGAGTGCGATGATCTCGACCTCGGGCTTGTTCGACAGCTCGGTGGCGGCAACGCGCTTGACGACGCCCTGGGCGGTGCCCAGCGCTATCACCGGCTCGGCGGTCAGCGGAACCAGGGCCACCACGTGTTCCCCCTTGGCAAGCGCCAGATACTGGTCGACACGGGTGCCCGCGCCCAGCTGCACGGAGTTGCCGGGCACCGAAGGAAGATCGACCGGTGTGAGGCGCACCAGTCGTCCGGTGTTGGTGACGGCGCCGAGGTCACCCCGCGAGGTCGTGTCGACGCGGGAGCGGATGGCGTCGTGCTTCGACCGGCGGGCAGGCGTGAGGATGCCGCCATCCGGGGCGTCGGGATTCAGATCGGCACGCACCATCCGACCGGTGGCCGAGAGGAACACGCGGCAGGGGGTGTCGGCGATCTCGAGTGCGGGCGCGGCGCGGCCACTGCGCGGCTGCACCGGGCCGCCGTTGAGCAGCAGGGTGCGTCGGGGCGTGCCATAGGCGTCGGCTGCGGCATCCAGCTCGCGGGCCACCTGCTGTCGCAGCAGCACCTCGGATCCGAGCAGCTCGACGAGCGCGGCGATCTCGGTCTTCAGCTGGTCGCGTTCGGCTTCCAGCTCGATGCGTGAGAACTTGGTGAGCCGTCGCAGCCGCAGCTCGAGGATGTACTCGGCCTGCGGCTCGGAGAGATCGAACACCGCGCGCAGACGGGTGCGTGCCTGCTCGCTGTCATCTGAGGCCCGGATCACCTGGATGACCTCGTCGATGTCGAGGATCGCTATCAGCAGGCCCTCGACCAGGTGCAGCCGCTCGCGCCGCCGTGCCAGGCGGTACTCGCTGCGGCGTGTGACGACCTTCAGCCGATGATCGAGGTAGACCTGCAGCAGCTCGCGCAGACCGAGGGTCTGCGGCTGTCCGTCGACCAGGGCGACGTTGTTCATCGAGAACGAGTCCTCGAGCGGAGTCAGCCGGTACAGGTGCTCGAGAACGGCGTGCGGATCGAAGCCGGTCTTGACCGTGATGACCAGGCGCAGGCCGTTCTTGCGGTCGGTGAGGTCGGCGACGTCTGAGATGCCGGTGAGCTTCTTGGCCTGCACGGCGTCTTTGATCTTCTCGATCACCCGCTCGGGGCCGACGAGATAGGGGAGCTCGGTGACGACCAGGCCGGTCTTTCGCGGCCCGAGCTGCTCAACCGACACCTTGGCCCGGGTGCGGAACGCGCCGCGTCCGGTGCGGTAGGCGTCCTTGATACCGTCGACGCCGGTGATGATGCCCCCGCCGGGCAGATCGGGGCCGGGAACGAACTCCATCAGCTCATCGACGGTGGCCTCGGGATGCTCGAGCAGATGGGTGGCGGCGGCGACGACCTCGATCAGATTGTGCGGGGCCATGTTCGTGGCCATGCCGACCGCGATGCCCGACGCCCCGTTGACGAGCAGGTTCGGGAACGCCGCCGGCAGCACGGCGGGCTGCTGGAATTGTCCGTCGTAGTTCGGGATGAAGTCGACGACGTCTTCGTCAAGACTCTCGGTCATGGCCAGAGCCGGGGGAGCCAGGCGTGCCTCGGTGTAGCGGGCCGCCGCGGGGCCGTCGTCGAGCGAGCCGAAGTTGCCGTGCCCGTCGACCAGCGGCACGCGCAGCGTGAACGGCTGAGCAAGGCGCACGAGGGCGTCGTAGATGGCCGAGTCGCCGTGTGGGTGGAGCTTTCCCATCACCTCGCCGACGACGCGCGCGCTCTTGACGTGCCCGCGGTCGGGGCGCAGGCCCATCTCGGCCATCTGGAACAGGATGCGCCGCTGCACCGGCTTGAGCCCGTCGCGGGCGTCGGGCAGTGCGCGGGAGTAGATGACCGAATACGCGTACTCGAGGTACGACCCTTGCATCTCAGCCGAGACGTCGACGTCTTCGATGCGCTCGTGGCTCGGGCTCGATGGCGTAGGGGTCTTGGCAGGCATACGGCTCCGGTTCGGATGGCGGGCGGGGGCGGTGTGCGAGACTGGCCCCGATGACACTCAGCCTACCGGCGGCCACGCCCGGAGCCCGCAGCCTCACCGGTGTCGTGCCGCAGCTGGTGGCCGCACTGTCGGGGGCATCTGACTGGTTCGCGCCGGCACGCAGCGCCATCGTCTTCACCGTCGACGGACTGGGCGCCCACAACCTCGCCGCTCGGCTGGGACACGCCCGGTTCTTGGCCGCCCACCGCACGAAGAAGGATGTCGCCCGCACGGTGTTCCCCTCGACGACGGCCGCGGCGCTGACCAGCCTGCTCACCGGCGCCGATCCGGGCGAGCACGGAATCGTGGGCTACCGGACCCGTGTGCCCGGCACCGATGCGGTGGTCAACCAGCTCAAGGGCTGGGACGACGGGTCGATCGATCCCGACACCTGGCAGCGCGCCGAGCCGCTGATGTCGCGGGAAGCCGCACGAGGACGCCCCTGCTTCGTGGTCACCCGTCCCGAGTTCGGGGCATCCGGATTCACGCGCGCGACCACGCGCGGAGCCCGGATGCACACGGCGGCCGGCGTCGGCGAGCGTGCTCAGCTGGCGGCGGATCTCGCGGCGCGGCATCCTGGATCCCTCGTCTACGTGTACACCCCCGATCTCGACGGCGCCGGACACAAGCACGGCTGGCAGTCCGAGCAGTGGTCGACGGCTCTCGAAGACGTCGACGCGGCCGTGCGCGAGCTCTCGCGCTCGTTGCCGAATGGGGTCGGTGCGGTGGTCACCGCCGATCACGGCATGGTGGACGTACCGCGACACCGGCACGTGCTGCTGGGCGAGGCAGACCCGTTGCTGGACGGGGTGCGGCTGATCGGCGGCGAGCCGCGGATGCTGCACCTGTACGCCGAAGACGGCTTCGCCGCACGCGTGCACACGGCGTGGTCCGCGGCCGAGAGCACGCGCTCCTGGGTTCTCTCGCGCGATGAGGCGATCGAGGCCGGACTTTTCGGCAGGGTGGATGCCGCAGTGCGCCCGCGCATCGGCGACGTCGTGGTGGCCGCGCGCGGCGCCGTCGTGTACTACGACGACCGTCCGGCCGACAAGGCAGGGCAGAAGATGATCGGCCAGCATGGATCGCTCAGTCCCGAAGAGACCACCGTGCCGCTGATCCGTCTGGGCGCGTTCGCCTGAGTCAGCTGTCTTCGGTGCGGGCGCCGAAGACTATCTCATCCCATGACGGCATGGCCGGGCGGCCCTTGCGGCGCACCTCGCCCGACGAGGCGGCCTCGCGCTCGGAGCCGTCTGATGCCGGCTCCGCCTCCGGCGCGGCGCTGCCGTCGTAGCCGGGTTCGAGGGCGTCGAACAGCGCGACGGGGTGTGCAGCCGAGGTCGGCTGCTCATCCTGCGGCTCGGGTAACGGTGCCCGCTGCCCTCGCCTGCGTCGCAGCGCCTCGAGCAGGTCGGCGGTCTCGCTCGAGGTCTGCGACTGCTCGGGCGCGCGTTTGATGGCGGCGTTCTGCACGGCGGCGGGTGCGGCGGCCTGGGCCGCCTCCTCTGCCTCGGCACGCATGCGCCGCGGACCGAACTGCTCGGCGTCGAACCGTGAGTCGTCCTTGGGTGCGGGCGTGTCGAGTGCGCGCAGGCGGGGGATCAGGCCGTCGGGAAGAGAGCCCTGGCGGGACAGCTGGGTCGCATCGGCGTTCAACGGCGAGAGGGTGCCGCGGCGCGGCTCAAAGCTCCAGCGTGCGTCATGATCGACATCGGCCGAAGTGAACTCCAGCTTGATGATCCAGGTGTGATCGTCTTTCCAGCTCGTCCACCGTTCGCCGGTGGCGCCCGCCTCGGCGAGCTTGGCCCGCACGGCGCCGCCGAACGTCTGCGACGCCTCGTCGAGATCGCCGGCGACCAGGACGGGAACGGCCAGCGCCTGCCCCACCACGTGCTCGCGTTCGGCGAGCACGGGTCCCTCATATCGCGCGACGTCGTCGACGGTGATGCCGAGTGCCTCGGCGACCTCGGCGGCGGTCATGCCGGAGCGGATGCGCGACTGGATGTCGCGAGGACTCGGGCGGGGACCGCGGGGCTCGGCATCCTGCTGTCGATGCGACCGCTTGAGCTCGCTGCGCAGCACCTCGTTGACGGGGAGCGTGAAGCGAGTGCCGGACTCGGTCGCCAAGACGAGGGCGTCGTCTTCCGATCCGATGACCCTGAGCTGTTCCATGCGAACGCGCCTTTCCTTCGCTGTTGTGCCATGGTCGCATGCACGCACCCGTGCGGCCGGGAATATCGCGGGCGTGCCGCGGGTTTCATCGCTGGATCGGAGCGCCCGAACACGATCCTGCGACATCCATTTGCGAAATCGCTCGACGTCGTGCAAACTATCGCCGCCCCTTCGGGCAGCGGCACACAATGGGAAAGTAGAGACTTCAGCCAATGGCCACCGATTACGACGCCCCGCGCAAGAACGAGGACGAGAGCGAATCGATCGAGGCTCTCAAGGAGCGCGTGCCGGACAAGATGGCCGGATCGGGTGAGTCCGAGGACTCGGACAACCCGTCCGGCTTCGAGCTTCCGGGCGCGGATCTTTCGGACCTCGAACTCGATGTCGTCGTGCTTCCCCCTCAGGAAGACGAGTTCACCTGTGTGAGCTGCTTCCTGGTCAAGCACCGGTCGCAGCTCGATCACGAAGACGCCGCAGGTCCCATCTGCATCGAGTGCGCGGCCTGACCAGCTAGACGGTCGCGGACGCCGCCCGCTGTGCCCGCCGAATCGCGGCGGCCAGTCGGTCCGGCGTCCGCGACGAGATCACCCACACCGGGGTCGGATCCTGCGGGTCGGTGACCGGCACCTGGATGAGCCCGTCGATGCCGCCGCGGATGAGATGCCATGCGTCGCGCTGCAGACCCGGTCCGCGCAGCTGGCGGGCGTCCTCACCCGCGAAGGGCTCGGCTTCACCCAGCGCGGCGACGGGGATGTGCGCACGCCCCGCACGCAGTTCTGCGCCGCGCACCTCGACCCGGGGAGCGGCGGCGATCAACAGGGCTATCACCAGGACGGCGACGACCACTCCGGCCGCGAGGGCGACGGTCTTGTCGAAGGGCACGAACACCATTGCCGCCATCGGAGCGACCACGGCCGCGCTGACGAAGGCCCACAGCGACGGGGTGAGGCGCTCCCGATACGCAGAGTGCGCCGTACTCGTGGCATCCGTTGATGTCATCTGCATTACCCTCGTTGAGTGACCGAAACCGTGGACGTCCCCATTATCGCCCCCGAGCTTCCGGCCTACGCGCACCCCGGCGACGCCGGCGCCGATCTCGTGTCGGCCGAGGCACTGCGGCTCGAGCCCGGCCAGCGTGCGCTGGTGGGCACCGGCGTGCGCATCGCGCTGCCCGACGGCTACGTCGCGTTCGTGGTCCCGCGCAGCGGACTGGCGACCAAGCACGGCATCACCATCGTGAATGCCCCGGGCACCGTCGACGCCGGATACCGCGGTGAGCTGAAGGTGACGCTGCTGAACACCGACGCGCGCGAGGCGTACGAGATCGCCGTCGGCGATCGCATCGCGCAGCTGGTCATCATGCCGGTGAGCCGGGCCCGCTTCATTCCCGTCGACGCGCTCGATGAGAGCGCCCGCGGCGAAGGCGGATTCGGTTCCACCGGCTACACGAACGAGACGAGGAGAACCTCATGACCGACCAGACCGAGCCCGACGGTCCGCGCAAGTCCGCCCCGGCGGACCGCGCGGAATCCGGTCCGTTCGACGACTCCGAAGCCAATCCGGTCCGTCCCTACATCGACCTCGGCGGCATCAAGATCCTGCCGCGTGAGGGCCTGAATCTGCGCCTCGAGGTCGAGGAGCAGACCCAGCGCATCGTGGCTGTGGGGCTCGACTACGTGGGTTCGACGCTGCAGGTGCAGCCGTTCGCCGCCCCACGCTCGAGCGGTCTGTGGGACGAGACCCGTGAGCAGATCCGCCAGCAGGTGCGCCAGCAGGGCGGCCGCGTCGAAGAGCGCGAGGGTCCGCTGGGTGCCGAGCTTCTGGCTGAGGTGCCGGTGACCGACCCCGATGGCCAGCCCGCACGCCGTCTGGCCCGCTTCGTCGGGGTCGACGGACCGCGCTGGTTCCTGCGCGGCGTGATCGGGGGAGCGGCCACCGGCGACGTCGAGGCGGCCGAACGGGTCGAAGATCTCTTCCGATCGATCGTCGTGGTGCGCGGCGGCTCGCCGATGCCCCCGCGTGATCTCATCCCGCTGAAGATGCCCTCGACGCCGGGAGCGGCGTGAGCGACGACGAACCGCGCAAGGATGCCGCCGGCCCGGCGGCATCCGACATCCTCGGTGCTGCGCTGGGCGGGGCCGCTCGACGCGCCGGGCTCGATCCCGGGCAGTCGGCGAGCACCGGGCACATCGTGTGGCACGCGATGGGGGGCTGGCGCGGCATCCTCGAATCCGTCCTGCCCACCCTGGTTTTCGTTCTCGTCTGGACGATCACCGTCGACCCGCAGACGCATCAGGGCGACCTCTGGCTGGCCGTCGGGCTCTCGGTGGGGCTCGCTGTCGTGTTCACTGCGGTGCGCCTGATCATGCGCTCTCCGGCCTCGGCCGCGATCGGCGGGCTCGTCGCCACGGGTGCCGCCGCCGCGCTGGCGCTGTGGACGGGGCGGGCCGCCGACAACTTCATCCTGGGCCTGGTCACCAACGGCGCGTACGGCACCGCCCTGCTGATCTCGGCACTTGTGGGCTGGCCGTTGATCGGGCTTGCCGTCGGCTGGCTCATGAACGACGGCACCGCATGGCGTGCCGATCGTCGCAAACGTCGCGTGTTCTTCTGGCTGACGATCGCCTGGGCTGCGCTGTTCGCGGCGCGTCTGGCCGTCGAGCTTCCGCTGTTTCTGACCGACCAGGTGACGGCGCTGGGCACGCTCAAGCTGATCATGGGCCTGCCGCTGTTCGCGCCCATGGTGGCGGTGACCTGGCTCGCCGTACGTGGGCTGTATCCGAAGGCCGGAGCCGATGTGTCGGAGCCTTCGTCGCCAAGCGGCCAGTGATATATTTATCTTGATATCAAGATAAATTGCGTCCCGCCGCAGGTTAGGTGACCCTGACTGGTCATGACCTTCGCGGCGGGGAAAGATGGGACCGCGGACGTTCGTCCGTGCTTCCGCCGCCGACGAAGGAGACGAGACGTGTCCACGGTTGACAGCTTCGGTGCAAAGAGCACCCTGACGGTCGGCAGCACCGACTATGAGATCTTCCGGCTTGACGCCGTCGAGGGGTACGACAGACTGCCGTTCAGCCTCAAGGTGCTGCTGGAGAACCTTCTGCGCACCGAAGACGGCAAGAACGTCACGAAGGAGCAGATTCAGGCTCTGGGCTCGTGGGACGCCAACGCCGAGCCCGACACCGAGATCCAGTTCACGCCGGCCCGCGTGGTCATGCAGGACTTCACCGGTGTGCCCTGCATCGTCGACCTCGCCACGATGCGCGAGGCGATGGCGGATCTCGGGGGAGACCCGACCAAGATCAACCCGCTCTCGCCCGCCGAGCTGGTCATCGACCACTCCGTGATCGCCGACCTGTTCGGCACGCCCGACGCGTTCGAGCGCAACGTCGAGATCGAGTACCAGCGCAATGGTGAGCGCTACCAGTTCCTGCGCTGGGGCCAGACGGCGTTCGACGACTTCAAGGTCGTACCCCCGGGGACGGGCATCGTGCACCAGGTGAACATCGAGTACCTCGCGCGCGTCACCTTCACCCGCGAGGTCGACGGCGTGCTGCGGGCCTACCCCGACACGCTGGTGGGCACCGACTCGCACACCACCATGGTCAACGGCCTGGGCGTGCTGGGCTGGGGCGTGGGCGGCATCGAGGCCGAGGCGGCAATGCTCGGTCAGCCGGTGTCGATGCTCATTCCGCGCGTGGTCGGCTTCAAGCTGTCGGGTGAGATCCCCGCCGGCGTGACGGCGACCGATGTGGTGCTCACCATCACCGACATGCTGCGCAAACACGGCGTGGTCGGCAAGTTCGTCGAGTTCTACGGTGCGGGCGTGGCCTCGGTGCCGCTGGCCAACCGCGCCACGATCGGCAACATGAGCCCCGAGTTCGGCTCGACCGCTGCGATCTTCCCGATCGACGACGTCACGCTCGACTACCTGCGCCTGACCGGGCGCAGCGCCGACCAGGTGGCCCTTGTCGAGGCCTACGCGAAGGAGCAGCACCTCTGGCACGACGCCTCGCGTGAGCCCGCGTTCAGCGAGTACCTCGAGCTCGACCTGGGCACCGTCGTGCCTTCGATCGCCGGCCCGAAGCGCCCGCAGGATCGCATTCTGCTCAGCGAGTCGAAGGCGAAGTTCGAGCAGGATCTGGTCAATTACGCCGACGCCGAGCACGACCTCGTCGATCTCGAGGTCTCGGAGTCGTTCCCGGCCTCGGATCCGCCCGAGAACTCGCCGGCGGATGCGCACAGCATCCACCACCACACGCACCGCTCGCACGCGCCGCGCACCGCGTCCAAGCCGACCGACGTCACACTGGCCGACGGCGAGAAGTTCGTCATCGACCACGGCGCTGTCACCATTGCGGCCATCACCTCGTGCACCAACACCTCCAACCCGTCGGTCATGCTCGCGGCCGGCCTGCTCGCCCGCAACGCGGTGAACAAGGGCCTGAAGGTCAAGCCGTGGGTGAAGACCACGCTGGCCCCCGGGTCGAAGGTCGTCACCGAGTACTACGAGAAGTCGGGACTGACCACCGATCTCGAGCAGCTCGGCTTCTACACGGTCGGATACGGCTGCACCACCTGCATCGGCAACTCGGGACCGCTCATCGAAGAGGTCTCGGCCGCCATCAACGAGAGTGACCTGGCCGTGACCGCGGTGCTCTCGGGCAACCGCAACTTCGAGGGACGCATCAACCCCGACGTGAAGATGAACTACCTCGCCTCGCCGCCGCTGGTGATCGCCTACGCGCTGGCCGGGTCGATGAACTTCGACTTCGACAACGACGCGCTGGGAACCGACGGCGACGGCAACGAGGTGTTCTTGAAGGACATCTGGCCGGATGCCGCCGAGGTGCAGTCGACGATCGATTCGTCGATCTCGACCGACATGTTCGACCGTGAGTACTCCTCGGTGTTCGACGGCGACGAGCGGTGGCGTTCGCTGCCGACCCCGACCGGTGCGGTGTTCGAGTGGAACGACGAGTCGACCTATGTGCGCAAGCCCCCGTACTTCGAGGGGATGACCGCCCAGCCCGAGCCGGTCGCCGACATCAGCGGCGCCCGAGTGCTCGCCAAGCTCGGCGACTCGGTGACCACCGACCACATCTCGCCGGCCGGTGCCATCAAGGCCGACAGCCCGGCGGGTCGCTATCTGGCCGGGCACGGCATCGACCGTAAGGACTTCAACTCCTACGGTTCGCGTCGCGGCAACCACGAGGTCATGATCCGCGGTACGTTCGCGAACATCCGGTTGCGCAACCAGCTGCTCGACGGTGTCGAGGGCGGCTACACCCGCGACTTCACCCAGCCGGGCGGGCCGCAGTCGTTCATCTACGACGCGTCGATCAACTACCAGAACGCCGGCACCCCGCTGGTGGTTCTGGCCGGCAAGGAGTACGGCTCGGGCTCGTCGCGTGACTGGGCGGCCAAGGGAACGACCCTGCTGGGCGTGCAGGCGGTCATCGCCGAGAGCTTCGAGCGCATCCACCGCTCGAACCTCATCGGCATGGGAGTCATTCCGCTGCAGTTCCCCGCGGGTGAGACGGCCGACTCGCTGGGTCTGGACGGCACCGAGGAGTTCGCCATCACGGGCATCGAGAAGCTCAACGACGGGTCGACTCCCAAGACTGTGCACGTGGTCGCGACGCCGACCGGTGATTCGGCCGAGGGCAAGGCGCCGGTCTCCTTCGACGCGGTGGTGCGGATCGACACGCCCGGTGAAGCCGACTACTACCGCAACGGCGGCATTCTGCAGTACGTGCTGCGCTCACTCGTCTGAGCCTTCACGCCAGCGGCGGGCGCGCGGTCTAGACTTGACCGCGCGTTCGCCGCTCGGCGTTCGGGAAGGAGTCCGATGGCGATTCTGCCGATGATCTCGGGCCCCCGTGACCTCGATGCGCTCAGCGCGGCGCAGCTGATACAGCTGGCCGCCGAGATCCGGTCGTTCCTCATCGAGAACGTCGCGCGCACCGGCGGCCATCTGGGCCCCAATCTCGGTGTCGTCGAGCTGACGATCGCCTTGCACCGCGTCTTCGATTCCCCGAACGATCCCATCGTGTTCGACACCGGGCACCAGTCGTATGTGCACAAGCTGCTGACCGGGCGTCAGGATTTCTCGCACCTGCGGCAGCGCGACGGGCTCGCCGGGTACCCGCAGCGGGCCGAGAGCCCACACGACGTCGTGGAGTCCTCGCACGCGTCGAGTTCGCTGAGCTGGGCAGACGGCATCTCCCGTGCCTTCGCCCGCACCGGACGCCGTGACCGCCACGTGGTTGCCGTGGTCGGAGACGGCGCGCTCACGGGCGGCATGACGTGGGAGGCGCTGAACAACATCTCCGACGACAACGAGCGCAATCTCGTGATCGTCGTCAATGACAACGGACGCTCGTATGCGCCGACCATCGGCGGCATGGCGCGGTATCTGAACCGCATTCGCACCGCGCAGACGTACCGGCAGCTCGACGAGCGGTCTGAGGACCTGTTCCGTCGTTTCGGGCGCGTGGGGCGGGCGATACACCGCGGTCTGCGTGGCGGCACGCGCGGCTTCCTGTCCCGGTTCACCGGAAACGAGGCGCTCTACTCCAACCTCGACATCAAATACCTCGGGCCCGTGGACGGGCACGACATCCCGACCCTGATCGAGACGCTGCGACTGGCCAAACGCTACGGCGCCCCCGTCATCGTCCACACGATCACCGAGAAAGGGCGCGGCTACGAGCCGGCTGTGCACGATGAGGCCGACCAGTTCCACGCGGTCGGGCGCATCGACCCGCGCACGGGCCGTGCGCTGGGCGGTGCGGAGGCAGCGTCATGGACGGATGCCTTCGCCGAAGAACTCGCCCAGATCGGCGCAGAACGCCCCGAGGTCATGGCGGTGACCGCCGCGATGCTGCGCCCGACGGGCCTGTTGCCGTTCGCGCAGCGCTTTCCCGACCGCGTGCACGACGTCGGCATCGCCGAACAGCATGCGGTGGCCTCGGCGGCGGGGCTGGCCTACGGCGGCCTTCACCCGGTGGTGGCGCTGTACGCGACCTTCATCGGTCGCGCCTTCGATCAGGTGCTGATGGATGTCGGGCTGCACCGCGCCGGGGTCACCTTCGTGCTCGACCGGGCCGGCGTGACCGGCCCCGACGGCCCCAGCCACCATGGCATCTGGGACCTGGCCACCCTGCAGCTCGTCCCACACATCCGCATCGCCGCGCCGCGGGACGCTGCCCGGTTGCGTGAGGAGCTGCGGGAGGCGGTGGCGGTGGACGACGCGCCCACGGTCATCCGCTACCCCAAGGGCGCGGCTGCTGACGACCTGCCGGCCCTTGAGCGACTCGATGACGGCGTCGACGTGCTCGTGCGCGGCGAGGCGCCCGATGTGCTCTTGATCGGCATCGGGCCGATGGCCCATGTGGCGGTGGATGTCGCCGCCCGCCTGCGCGCGCAGGGCATCGGGGCGACGGTCGTCGATCCCCGCTGGGTGGTGCCGGTGCCCGCGTCGGTCGTCGAGCTTGCGGCGTCCCATCGCCTGGTCATCACGATCGAGGACGGCATCCGTGTCGGCGGCATCGGCACGCGTGTGCGCCAGGTGCTGCGTGAGGCGGGCATCGACACCGCCGTCGACGAGTTGGGTCTGCCCGACGAGTTCATCCCGCACGCGTCGCGCGACGAGATTCTGCGCGACGCGGGCCTGACCCCGTCGAAGATCGCCCAAGACGTCGTGGCGCAGGTGCTCGGCACGCGGATCCCCTCAGCCCGGCCCGCGCTGTCGGATGCCGCGGATGACGAATGGGCGGACACGCGCGAGCGCAACGCCTGACGGGGCTCCGGTCTGACGCGGCCGCGGCATCTCAGCGCTCCGATAGCGTGGAGGCATGGAGTCTCGCTCGCCGGTGTGGGGTGTCGTCGTCGGCGCCGTGGGGATCGTGCTGGCAGCCTGGATCGCGTTCGGACGCGCCCTGTTCGGCGTCGCCGGATCGCTGACGCCGGTCTATGCACTCACGCTCGGGATCGTCGTGGTGGTGCTGCATCTGTTCATCGCGCAGGGCTTCATCCGCACGGCCCAGCGCGGTTTCGGCCACCGGACGGCGACCTACGGGACCTTGTTCGCGTCGTGGGGATGCGCTATCGCGCTGGGGCTGCTGATCCCCGACATCACGGCAGACGGGCTGCAGACGATCCTCACCGGCACGGGCGAGCCCGGGCGCGGGATCGCCATCGGGTTCGCGAACCCGATCGGGATCATCATGATCGTCTTCGCGGCCATCGCGCTGGTCCTCGCGCGCGGCGACGCTCTCGGCCGCGCCGATGCGCCGCCTGAGGAGGAAGACGGCTTCTGATCCGAGTCCGCAGCCGGGCTGCGGAGTGTCAGCCACTCGCAGCCCGGCAGCGGGGATGGTCAGCTGCTCACGCCGCGGATCACCGGGTGGTGGAACGTGTCGCCGGTCGCGCGCTGCGCGGCGCCCTCACGGTCGAGGTAGACCGATGCGCCGCCGTCGATGAACGGCCAGCCGGCACCGAGGATCAGGCACAGGTCGATGTCTTCGACCTCGGGCACCACACCTTCGTCGAGCATCAGCCGGATTTCCTGAGCGAGGCCGTCTTGCACCCGCTGCAGGATCGTGGCGGCATCGGCCGGGGTCGAGCCGACAGCGCCCTTGAGCAGCTTCTCTGCCTGCTTCGTCCAGCCCGTGACACGACCGCCCTTGTCCTTCTCGACGACAGCGGGCAGCTCGGCCAGCGCGTGGAAGTTCTCGTTCGCGTAGAACCGGTCGGGGAACGCGTGCGCCATCGTGTCCTGCACGTGCGCGGCGACCTTCCATCCCACCAGGTCGATGAGCTGGAACGGCCCCATGGGCAGTCCGAGGGGCGCGAACGCCTTCTCGACAGCGGTGACCGGGGTGCCTTCGTAGACCGCGCGCGCGGCCTCGCCCATCACCTTGGCCAGCAGTCGGTTGACGACGAAACCGGGTGCGTCGGCGGTGAGCACGGCGTTCTTGCCGAGACCCTTGGCGACCACGAACGCCGTCGACAGTGCGGCATCCGTGGTCTGCGGCGTCTTCACGATCTCGATCAGCGGCATGACAGCGACCGGGTTGAAGAAGTGGAAGCCGACCAGCCGCTCGGGGTGAGCGAGCTTCGCACCGATCTCTTCGACCGACAGCGACGAGGTGTTGGTGGCCAAGATGGCGTCTTCGGCGATGATCTGCTCGATCTCGCCGAACACCTGCTGCTTGACGGAGGTCTCTTCGAACACGGCCTCGATGACGAAGTCACAGTCGGCGTATTCGCTCTTGTCGGTCGTGCCGTGCACCAGGCCCCGCAGCTTGTTGGCGGTGTCGGAGTCCACCCGCCCCTTCGCCTCGAGCTTGCCGATCTCGTCACGGATGTAGGCCAGACCCTTGTCGACGCGCGCCTGATCGAGGTCGGTGATGAGCACCGGAACCTGCAGTTTGCGCACGAACAACAGCGCGAACTGGCTGGCCATGAGCCCGGCGCCGATGACACCGACCTTCGTGACCGCGCGTGCCAGTTCCTTGTCCGGAGCGCCCACCGGACGCTTGGCGCGCTTCTGCACGAGGTCGAAGGCATACATGGATGCCGCGAACTGGTCGCCGGTCACCAGATCGGCGAGGGCTTCGTCCTCACGGGCGAACCCGTCGGCGATCGAACCGGAACGGGCGGCCTCGAGCAGTTCCAGGGCCGCGTAGGGGGAACGCGGTTCGGTGCCGATCTTGGACTCCAGCATCCCGCGCGCCATCTTTATCGCGACGGGCCACTTCACTGTCCGCTCGATCTTGCCCGGCTGGTTCTTGCGCTCGACCTTCACAGAGCCGGCCAGCACGCCGTCGGCCCAGCGCAGTGAGTCTTCGAGGAAGTTCGCCGGGGCGAAGATCGCATCGAACATGCCGTACTCGAACGCCTGCTTCGGCTTGAGGGTGCGGTTCTGCTTGAGCGGGTTCGAGATGACGACCTCGAGCGCGTTCTCGATGCCGATGAGGTTCGGCAGCAGCGTGGAGCCGCCCCACCCGGGGATGATGCCCAGGAACACTTCGGGCAGCGCTATCGCCGCGGCCGAGGCATCCACCGTCCGATACGTCGAGTTCAGTGCGATCTCCACGCCGCCGCCCAGGGCCAGGCCGTTGACGAACGCGAACGAGGGGACGCCGAGCTCGCCGAGCATGCCCAGCACCTGGTGCCCACGCTGGGCTATCAGCTTTGCGCTCTCGCGCGAGTCGACCTTCGAGATGTCGCTGAGGTCGGCGCCGGCGGCGAGGATGTACTGCTTGCCGGTGATGCCCACCGCCTGGATCTCGCCGGCGGCGGCGCGGTCTTTGAGACCGGTGAGGGTCGCGTGCAGCTCTTTGAGCGTGGCCGGTCCCAGCGTGTTCGGGCGACGGTGGTCGCGCCCGTTGTCGAGAGTGATGAGAGCGAGCACCTTGCCGGAGGGAAGGCGCACGTCACGGACGGGGGAGTGGGTGACGACTTCGCCGGCGCTGAAGGCGTCCAGCGGCGTGAAGTCGACGTCGGCGTACTGTGCGGAGATGGTCTTGGTCATGTCCGGCTGGCTCACTTCTTCTTCTTGCCGTCGTAGTTCGGGTTCTCCCAGATGACCGAGCCGCCCTGGCCCAGCCCGACGCACATCGCGGTCAGGCCGTAGCGCACATCGGGGCGCTCGGCGAACTGGGCGGCCAGCTGGATCATCAGGCGCACACCGGTGGCCGCCAGCGGGTGGCCGACCGCGATGGCGCCGCCCCACTGGTTCACGCGCGGATCGTCGTCGGCGATGCCGAAGTGGTCCAGCAGCGAGATGACCTGGATCGCGAACGCCTCGTTCAGCTCGAACAGGCCGATGTCGGCGATGTCCAGGCCGGCCTTGCGCAGCGCCTTCTCGGTCGACGGAATCGGACCGATGCCCATGATCTCGGGCTGCACGCCCGCGAACGCGAACGACACGAGCTTCATCTTGGGCGCCAGCCCCAGCTCCTTCACCGCGTCGCCGCCGGCCAGCAGCGACATCGTCGCACCGTCGGTCAGCGGAGAGGAGGTGCCGGCGGTCACCCGACCGTGCGGGCGGAACGGGGTCTTCAGCGACGCGAGGCCCTCCATGGTGGTCTCGGGGCGGCGTCCTTCATCCTCGGTGGCGAGCCCCCACGCGCCATCGGCGCCGGTGATGGCCACCGGCACGAGGTCGGGTTGCAGTTTGCCGGCCTCATAGGCGGCCTGTGCCTTCTGTTGGCTGAGCATGCCGTAGCGATCGGCGCGCTGCTTTGTCAGATGCGGGAACCGGTCGTGGATGCGCTCGGCGGTCACGCCCATGTTCAGCGCGTTCGGGTCGACCATGCGCTCGGCGACGAAGCGCGGGTTGGGGTCGGCGTTGGCGCCGATGGGGTGATGCCCCATGTGCTCCACGCCGCCGGCGAGGGCGACCTCGTACATGCCGGAGGCGATGGATGCCGACATCATGGCGACGCTGGTCATCGCGCCCGCGCACATTCGGTCGATGGCGAAGCCGGGAACCGTCTGCGGCAGGCCCGCGAGGATTCCGACGCTGCGGCCCAGGGTCAGGCCCTGGTCGCCGGTCTGGCTCGTCGCGGCGATAGCGATGTCATCGATGCGGTCACCGGGGACCTGCCCGTTGCGCTCCATGAGTCCGATGGTCGCCTTCACGGCGAGGTCATCGGCACGGGTGTTCCAGTACATGCCCTTTTCGCCGGCGCGCCCGAACGGGGTGCGCATTCCATCGACGAAGAAGACGTCCGAAAGCTCGGCCACTCTGCCTCCAAAGGTTGGGTATGCGTCCACCCTAGGCAGTCGTCGTCGATCGGCCCGAACCGGGTGTGCGCAACCTACGAAGCCGCCGGGGAGGGCTCCTCATCGACTTGCACAGAGGCGACAAAGGCATCGGCGATGATCTGTGCCGTCTGTGCAATCTGCCAGGGGCGCGCACCCAGGCGTTCGAGAGCCGTCCCGATCCCTTCGGCCGTCGCCGATGCGGGCGGCTCCCACGCCACGCGGCGCAGGGATTCGGGGGTCAGCAGGTTCTCGGTGGGCATCTGCAGCTGCTCGGCACGCTCGGCCACTGCGGGGCGAGCGATCTTGATGCGGCGATCGGCATCGGGATTGCGGTCCTTCCATGCCCGTACCGGCGGCAGACCTTCGCCGGGAACACGTTCGAGGGGAAGATCGGATGCCGCGCGCCCGCGTTCGATCGCGTTCCACCAGCGGTCGAGCTGGCTACGGCTGGCCCGTCCGGTGAACTCCTTGAGCGCTGCCAATTCGCCCTTCGAATGCGGGTCGGCCCGCACGGCAGCCACGAGCGAGCGATCAGGCACGAGTCGGCCGGGGGAGACATCCTGTTCCCGGGCGTACTCCTCCCGGGCCGTCCACAGCTCGCGTGCGATGGCGAAGGCCCGACGTCCGCGGACAGAATGCAGGCCGCCGAGGCGGCGCCAAGGCTCCTCGCGCGGCGGCTTCGGGGGCCGTGCGAGCTCGGCGGCGAACTCCTGCAGCGCGAAGTCGGTCTTGTGCGCGTCGGCCAGTTCGGCTTCGAGCGCGTCTCGCGCGTCGATGAGGTACTCGACATCGAGTGCGGCGTATTCGAGCCAGGGCTGGGGGAGCGGACGGGTCGACCAGTCGGCGGCCGAGTGTTCCTTCGCCAGGGTGATCCCCAGCGTGTCTTCGACGACGGCACCCAGTCCCACGTGCGCATGGCCCAGCAGACGCGCGGCCAGCTCGGTGTCGAAGATCTTCGGCGGCATCAGCTGCAGTTCGCGCAGCGACGGAAGGTCCTGGCTCGCCGCATGCAGAACCCATTCCTCGTGACCGATCGCCGCCTGCAACGGCGCGAAGTCACCGATGGCGGGTGGATCGAAGAGGAAGACGCCGGCATCGCGCCGGAACACCTGCACCAGATACGCGCGCTGAGAGTAGCGATAGCCCGATGCCCGCTCGACGTCGACACCGACAGGGCCGGTGCCGGCGGCGAGGGCATCCGACGCCTTGCGCAGCGATGTCGCATCGGAGAGCACCTCGTAATCAGTCACGCATCATCCTCCGCGCCGTGAAGACCTCGATGCCCTCCGACCCCGGCGGAAGCCCGGCGAGCATGCACACGAGTTCGGCCCATGCCAGAACATGTCCGGCCATCGGGCCGCTGGGCGACCACGACGCGCGCAATTCGATCTGCGACCCGTCGCCCTCGGCGGCCAGCGAGCCGAATCCGCGTGAGAGCGTCTTGGTCGCCGTGCCGGCCTCGGCGTGGTACGTCGCCCCGCGTGAGGCGAGTGCGTCGACCAGCCACGACCAGGCCACGTCGGCCAGCAGCGGGTCGCTGCCGATCTCGGGCTCCAGGGGAGCCTGTGCGAAACTCACGATACGCCATGCTCCGCCCCACGCGTCGGGCTCGTCGGGGTCGTGCAGCAGCACGAACCGTCCGGTACCGTATCGCGACTGCCCCTCCTCGTCGTCGTCGGGGCGCACATCGCCGGACAGCGCGAGGGCATAGGGCGCCAGACCATTGGGCGCCGGAATCTCGCGAACCACGAGATCACCGCGAAAGGTCAGCGCCCGCACCTCGGCGGTCACCTGCTCGAACGGTGTGGAAGGTCGGGGATCAGCCACGCGGACAGACTAGAGTGAACCCTCGATGAACCACTCCAGGCGCGCCGTGCCGAACGGCCCGACGATGGCTGTCCGCTTCGGCGTCCGCGCCGCGATCGCGGGCTTGACCGTGGCGCTGGCAGCGGTGGCGGCGATCTGGGGCCTCGTCTCGCTGCGCGTCGTACGCCGCATCGTCACCCCACCGCCGCGCCGGCCCGCCGATACCAAGATCATCGGTGTCGATCTGGCGGCTCAGACCATCACACTCGAGCGCACCGCCGACACTGAGCTTCCCGGTCGCTACGGGCTGTTCACCTCAGGCTCCGAGTCGTACGTGAAACTGGGCACCGTGCTCAGCGCCGATGCGGCCACCGTCAAACGCAAGCTTCTCACCGAGATCGGGCCCGACAGCAGCCTGGCCGCCGACGCCGCTTTCAGCGGCTGGTATTACGACGCCCCCGAGCAGCTGCATCTGCCGTTCACCACCGAGCTGATCGGCTCGGCAGTGGGGCCGTGCCCGGCCTGGCTCTTCCCCGCCGAACCGCAGGCGACGACCTGGGTCATCCAAGTGCACGGACGCGGCACCACCCGCGCGGAGTGCCTGCGTGCGGTTCCGCTGTTGCACGGGCTCGGATTTCCGGTGCTGGTGGTCTCTTACCGCAACGACGGGGATGCGCCGCGCAGCGGCGGCGGCACCTACATGCTGGGCACGACCGAATGGCGCGACGTGGATGCCGCGATGGCGTTCGCCCTGCGGCGTGGCGCCGAACGCATCCTGCTCATGGGGTGGTCGATGGGCGGCGCCATAGCGTTGCAGACCGAGTTGAACTCGCCTCGTCGCGACGCGATCTGCGGGCTCGTGCTCGAATCACCCGTCATCGACTGGCGTTCGGTGCTCGGCTACCAGGCCGGCCAGCTGCGTCTGCCGCAGCCGGTGACCGAACTGGCACTGGGTGCGCTGCAGTCCGGATGGGCGCGGTCGCTCACCCACGCGGAGGCCATCCCGTTGGATGCGCTGGATGTCGTGCGACGAGCCGGCGAGCTGCGGCATCCCATCCTCATCCTGCACAGCGATGACGACGGCTTCGTTCCCTCCGACGCATCGCACGCGCTGGCCAAAACCCGCCCGGACCTCGTCGAGCTGCAGGCGTTCCAGGTGGCCCGGCACACGAAACTGTGGAACTACGACCCGGAACGGTGGTCCGGAGCCATCCGGGAATGGCTGACCCGCCACGAACTGGTCGCGGCGGGTCAGCCCTGATCTGTAGACGGTCAGATCGCGGTCAGTGCGCGCACCTGACGCTGCGTGCGCACCAGCATTCCCGTCATGCCGGCGATGCGCAGTGGTGAGACGGCCCGGGTGATCCCCAGGCTCTGGGGATAATCGCTCGGGATGGCCAGCACATCGTCTGCGGGCAGACCGTTGATCCCCTGCACGAGGATGCTGGCGAATCCGCGCGTTGTCGGCGCCTCTTCAGGCGCGGTGGCGTGCAGCACGACGGTCTTCTCGTCGGTCACCTCGGCCGCGATGAACACCGGCGACTGGCACTCGGCCACCCGCTCGTACTGGTCGGGGTTCGCGGCGAAGTCGTCGGGCACCGGTGGCAGCTCGCGGGAGAACTCCAGCAGAAGTTGCAGCCGGTCGGCTTCATCGAGCTCGAGGAACTCGTCCCGGATCTCGGCGAGAGTGTCCGGCGTTCGCAATAAGGTCATCCCCGCCATTGTCTCACCCGGTCAGCGTGTGGCGGGCACCGTGCCGGGCTCGGCACCGGCGACGATGGGCACCCGCACCGACGAGCCCCACTCGGTCCACGAGCCGTCGTAGTTGCGCACGTCCTGGAAGCCCAAGAGGTGCTGCAGGACGAACCAGGTGTGGCTGGAGCGCTCACCGATGCGGCAGTAGGCGATGACTTCGTCGCCCTCGTTCAGGCCGACCTCTTCGCGGTAGATGGCGTCGAGTTCAGCGCGCGACTTGAAGGTGCCGTCGTCGGCGACCGCGCGCTTCCACGGCACGCTCTTGGCGGTCGGGATGTGGCCGCCGCGCAGCGAGCTCTCCTGCGGGTACTCGGGCATGTGCGTGCGCTCGCCCGTGTACTCCTCGGGGGAGCGCACATCGATGAGCGGCTTGCCGAAGTGCTCGAGCACATCTTCGCGGAAGGCGCGCAGCTCGCTGTCGTCGCGCTCGATGACGGGGTATTCGGTCTGGGCGCGCTGCGGCACCTCGGTGGTGATCTCGCGTCCCTGGGCGATCCACAGGTCGCGTCCGCCGTCGAGCAGACGCACGTCTTCGTGGCCGAACAGCGAGAAGACCCAGAGGGCGTAGGCGGCCCACCAGTTGTTCTTGTCGCCGTAGATGACGATGGTGTCGTCGCGAGAGATTCCCTTGCGGCTGAGCAGCTTGGCGAATCCTTCGCCGTCGAGGTAGTCGCGCACCACCTCGTCGTTCAGCTCGGTGTGCCAGTCGACCTTCACCGCGCCGGGGATGTGGCCCGTCTCATACAGCAGCACGTCTTCGTCGGACTCCACGACGACCAGGCCCGGCTCGCCCAGGTGCTCTTGCAGCCAGTCCGGCGTGACCAGGCGCGAAGGATTGGCGTACTCGGTGAACTTCTCAGATGACGTGTCGATGTCGACGGCCATGGTGGCTCCTCAGATGAAGGCGATCGGGTGTGACGGCGTAGTGTGGATGCCGTCGATTTCGACATTAGCCGTCCGTCCGGACGCCGCATCCTTTCGTTCACACTCCGTCATGTTCGGTTGTAATCCGACACGAGCGGCGTCTGGGAGACCTCCATGACCACCGTGCAGCTGACCGACCGCGCACCTCAGATGACCGGTGCCGAGATGGTGGCCGAGCTCGTGCCGCCGCCGCAGTTCGAGAACGCCACGTTCGACACCTACCGCCCCGACGCCGCCCATCCGTCGCAGCAGGAGGCGAAGGAACTGCTGGCCGCGTTCAGCGGCCCCAGCGCACCGGTTCAGAAGGCGGGGCTGTTCCGTCGCGCGAAGAAGATCCCGGCCGCCAAGCCCGGCGTCTACCTCGACGGCGGATTCGGCGTCGGCAAGACCCATCTGCTGGCCGCCGTCTACCACGCCATGCCGGCACGCCGTAAGTACTTCGGGTCGTTCATCGAGTACACCGCGCTGGTGGGGGCCCTGGGATATCAGAACACCGTCGAGCTGTTCCGGGGCTCGCAGCTGTTGTGCATCGACGAGTTCGAGCTCGACGACCCGGGCGACACCATGGTGATGACGCGGCTGCTGGGCGAACTTGTCGGCTCGGGAACCAAGCTGGCTGCGACATCCAACACCCCACCCAACGCGCTGGGTGAAGGCCGATTCGCCGCACAGGACTTTCTGCGCGAGATCCAGGCGATGTCCGACAGCTTTCAGACCGTGCGCATCGACGGCACCGACTATCGTCAGCGCGCCGTCGACGGCACCGCGCCGGTGCTGGACGCCGCCGGGTATGAGAAGGCGGTGGGGGATGCCGCGGCCGCCGGTGTCGCGTCGGACGACGACTTCACCGCCCTGGTGGCGCATCTGGCCAAGGTGCACCCCTCGCGGTACATCCGGCTCATCAACGGCTTGGCGGTGATCGGATTGCGCGACGTCGTGCAGCTGGATGACCAATCGGCCGCGTTGCGTTTCGTTGCGTTCGTGGACCGCGCCTACGACGCGCAGATTCCCATCCGCGCCACCGGCCATGCCCTCAACGATGTCTTCAGTGACGAGATGCTCGCCGGCGGCTATCGCAAGAAGTACCTGCGCGCGGTCTCGCGACTTATCGCACTCACCACATCCTGACGGCGCCGAAACCTGTTGTTCACACGAGCGGGCATCCCGTAACACGGGGGAAACGTCGCACCGCTTCGGTGGTAACGCGACGCGCGCAGACTGACCGCCATGGACAGCGGAAACCTTGCGTGGTACCTCACAGCGACAGCCCTCGTGCTCGTGATGACACCCGGCGTCGCCTTCTTCTACGGCGGACTCGTACGGGCCAAGAGCGTTGTGAGCATGATGATGCTCAGCTTCGGCGCGATGGGTCTGGTCGGCGTTCTGTGGATCTGTTACGGATTCAACCTGCAGAACGTGTCGACCGGGTGGATCGGCGTGGCCGGCAACCCCTTCACGAACTTCGCCCTGGCGGATTCGATCTCAGCCCCCGACGCGAACGATCAGCTCGCCGGCGTCGCATACGGCGCGACGTTCGCGATCATCACGGTCGCACTGATCTCGGGCGCCATCGCCGATCGCGCCAAGTTCGGCGCCTGGATGCTGTTCGCCGCGCTGTTCGCGACGGTGGACTACTTCCTGGTGGCGGGATGGGTCTGGGGCGCTGACGGCTGGATCTACAACCTCGGCACCACGCTGGGGCTGTCGGCGAACGTCATCGACTACGCCGGCGGCACGGCCGTGCACATCAACGCTGGGGCCGCCGCGCTGGCGCTCTCGCTCGTGCTGGGCAAGCGCGTCGGGTTCGGCCGATCGATCCACCGCCCGCACAACGTGCCGCTCGTACTGATCGGTGCGGCACTGCTGTGGTTCGGCTGGTTCGGCTTCAACGGGGGCGCCGCGGCGCTGGGCGCCGGTATCGCCGACCCGAGCTCGCCCGCGGGCCTGATCATCATCAACACGCTCGGTGCGACGGCGGCGGCCATCCTCGGCTGGCTGGTGGCCGAGAAGGCCAAGACCGGCAAGGTGACCTCGGTGGGTGCGGCATCCGGTGCCGTGGCAGGTCTTGTCGCGATCACCCCGAGTTGCGCGAACCTCGCCCCGGGGTGGGCGATCGTGCTGGGCCTGGTCGCCGGTGCGGTGTGTGCCCTCGCCGTTGAGCTGAAGTGGCGTCTGGGCTTCGACGACTCGCTCGATGTGGTGGGCGTGCACCTTGTCGGAGGCCTGATCGGAACCCTGTACCTCGGATTCTTCGCCACCGGGACGGGCCTGTTCGTGGGCGGCAACGCCGACCAGCTCCTCGTGCAGGCGATCGCCGCGGTGTCGGTGCTCGTGTACTCGTTCGCGGTCGCATGGGTGATCGGCTGGGTGATCCAGAAGACGATGGGATTCCGCATCCGCAGCGAAGACGAACTGGCCGGCGTCGACACCGTGGTGCACGGCGAGAGCGGCTACGAGTTCCCCGAGGAAGGGGTGTCGACCGGGCCGGTGGCCGTTCAGGTGCCGGTGGCCGCCGAGCCGGAACCCGAGAAGATCCTCAGCTGAGGTGGATCGATAGGGTGGCCGGGTGAGCTCTGACCCCGGCATCCTGTCCCGCCTCCTCGGCATGCTGCGCACTTCCGCGCGTACTGCAGATCGGCGCCGCCCGACCCCGCATGGGTCAGGCGGCGCCGATCTTTTTGAGCCTTCGCCGGGCAGCGGTGGCGAGGCGGCGACTGTGGAGATCGCTCCACCGGCGCCCGATGCGCTGCGGATCACCTACGCGCCGCAGACCGACGGCGACCCCGACGCCGGCGAGGTCGTCTGGACGTGGGTGCCGTATCAAGAGCGCGACGGGCGGGGCAAGGATCGCCCCGTGCTGGTGATCGCACGCCGCGACGCCGACCACGTCTATGCCGTGAAACTGACGAGCCAGTCGCACGACGGCGACCGCGACTTTCTGTCGATCGGCGCGGGTGCGTGGGACTCGAAGGGGCGGCCATCGTGGGTGGACGTCGACCAGATGTATCTCGTGCATCGTGACGGGATGCGCCGCGAGGCCGCCGCGCTCGACGCCGAGCGCTTTGCCCGGGTGGCGGCTTTGCTGCACAAGCGCTACGGGTGGGCGCTGGGCTGAGGACATGTGCCCGCACGACCGCGCACGTGTCACAACGGATGCCGATGTTTCGTCGTCTTGGTATGGACAAGCATCGGATCATCGTTCTGGGCGGCGGCTACACCGGCATCGTGGTGGCCGGACAACTCGCGCGGCGAATGCGGCCGGCTGTCGCATCCGTGACTCTCGTCACCGGGGACGCCACTCGCGACGAGCGAATGCGTTGGCACCAGCTGGCGGCGGGGCAGCGTTACCCGTTGTTGTCGATCGCCGACGCACTGAAAGGCTCGGGGGCGCAGCTCGAGGTCGCCCGTGTCGAACGGATCGATCCGCAGCGGCATATCGTCGTTGTCAGCGGAGGACGAACCCTCTCGTACGACACACTCGTCGTGGCGCTGGGCAGTGTCATCGATTTCGGGACCGTCCCGGGCGCGCGTGAGTTTGCGCAGGGCTTGACGGATGTCGGATCCATCGAAGCGGCGGCACGCCGGCTGGCCAGCCTGCCCGACGGCGCGCGTGTCGTCATCGTCGGCGGTGGGCTGACCGGCATCGAGCTTGCGACCGAGGTGGCGGAGTCGCATCCGCAGCTCCGGATCGCGATCGTGAGCTCACGCGCTCCCGGCGACTGGCTGAGCGAGCCGGGGCGTCGTCACCTCGATCGCGCATTCGACAGGCTCGCCGTCGAGCGCGTGCGGGGACGCGTCGCCGAGGTGGGCCCTGACGCTGTCCGGCTCGCCGACGGGCAGGAGCTGTCTTCGGCGTTCACTTTCTGGGCGGCCGGTTTTCGCGCGAACCCACTCGTGGCCGCATCGGGTGTGAAGGTCGATGAACTCGGCCGCGCGTACGTCGACGCCGGTTTCCGTTCGGTCTCGCACCCCGATGTCTGGGTGGTGGGAGACGCTGCGCGCGTGCCGGGTCCGGACGGCGCACCGCTGAAGATGGGATGCCGGACGGGAGCGTTCATGGCGATGGCGGCGCCGGCCAAAGTGGCCGCGCACCTGGCCGGGGTCGGCGCCACACCGTTCGTGGGGCGGTACTTCGCTGAGTGCATCAGTCTGGGGCGCCGTGATGCCCTCTTGCAGTGGTTGACCCCGCAGGGAACGCCGACCGATCGGATCATCGTCGGCCGGCCGGCGCGGCTCATCAAGGAGTACGTGCACCGCGGAAACTTGTTCGTCGCGCGTCATCCGGGCCCGTACACCCCGGTACGCCGTGCGTCCGTGCAAGCCCCGGCGGACGGTCGGCGCGAGATGATCGAGGCATGACGGAGATTTCGGAGTCGATGCGCCGCGTCGCCTTCGGTGCGGCCTACCGGATGCTCGGGACCGTCGCCGACGCGGAGGATGTCGCTCAGTCGGCCATCGAGCGGATGCTGCGGTTGCCTCCTGCGGAGCGGCCACGGAATGTCGAGGCGTGGCTGACCACAGTGGCGACGCGGTTGGCGATCGATCAGCTGCGTTCGGCGCGGGCCCGGCGGGAGGAGTATGTCGGCGAGTGGTTCCCGGAACCTCTCGACGGCAGCAGCCTCGGAGCAGAACCTGACATCTCGGGTCACGCGGAACTCGCCGAAGAGCTCTCCTTCGCGTTCCTCGTGCTGCTTGAGACCCTGACGCCCAGCGAACGTGCTGCGTTCCTGCTGCACGACGTGCTGGATTACTCCTATGACGGCGGCGGTGCTCGATCGCCCCTCGCCCGCAGCGGCGCGCAAGCTGGTCTCGCGCGCCCGCGCTCGGGTCTCGGGGCGCGTGCCCCGCTATTCGGCGTCGACGAAGAAGCAACACGAACTCGTCATGCGATTCATCGCCGCCGTCGAGTCCGGTGCCATCGAGCAGTTCGTCGCGATGCTCTCGACCGATGTCACTGTGACCTCTGACAGTGGCGGAAAGCTACCACCCGGCTTCGCCGTCTCGCGGCCGGTGCACGGCAGCGAAGCGGTGTCCAAACTGCTGGCTTCCTATGTACGACGGGCGGTATTCCCCCTCCGCGTGGATGCTCGAGAGGTCAATGGCGGTCCCGGAGTCGTGATCGTGGTGGACCTGCCGGTGGGCGGTGGTGTGCTCGGCGTCATGTCGCTCGATATCAGGGAAGGAAAAATCGCCGCGCTGCACGGTGTGTTCAACCCGGAGAAGCTGCGGCATCTGACGCCGACGCTTGGACCGCTGGCCGATCTCGAAGCGGTCCGTGAGGCAGAGCGGGCTGGACGGCGACGGAACACGCCGCAGCGGAATGCTTCGTGACGCGACAAAAGTCGGTGCGACAGGCTGATCTTTTGGTGGGCGATGCCGGACTCGAACCGACGACCTCTTCCGTGTGAAGGAAGCGCGCTACCAGCTGCGCCAATCGCCCCTATCGCCGTGTTGGCGACCTAACGATCGTAGCGGATGTTTCCGCCCACATCGAACCGCGGGAGGTGGACACGCGCGGGTGACGCTCAGGTTTTGCGCATGAGTTGGAATCGGCTAAAGTCGTATCAGCGCCGGAGAGATCCGGAGCGAAATGCGGATGTAGCGCAGTTGGTAGCGCATCACCTTGCCAAGGTGAGGGTCGCGAGTTCGAGTCTCGTCATCCGCTCGAGTGCGGGAATCTTCTTCGGAAGATCACGCCGTGGGGTTCGAACCACGCGGTGGCGTGGCCGAGAGGCTAGGCACCGGCCTGCAAAGCCGTTTACACGGGTTCGAATCCCGTCGCCACCTCCACTCCCGGCCCCGGTCGGACAAAGTGAAAAGCCTTAACAGGCGCGATTGGCGCAGCGGTAGCGCGCTTCCCTGACACGGAAGAGGTCACTGGTTCGATCCCAGTATCGCGCACACCGAAAACCCGCGGAATACCGCGGGTTTTCTGCTTTCCGGAATCAGATTTTGTCGTAATTTTGTCGTAGCCAATTCGGATCAGGTCGTTGCAGGGCGTGTTCTGACGGCGCCGCGCATAGACCGACCATGACCACTGTTGCCCGGGAAACGACCAGGCGCCCACTCAGAATCCGCTCCGCCGGAGCACGTGCCATCGCCGCCGAGCCGGCAGAGCGCCAGCTGCTGTCGGTGGCCGAGGCTGCCCAACAGATCGGCGTCGCAGAAAAGACGATCCGCCGGTACATCGACCAGAACCGACTCCGGGCGCACCGGTTCGGGCCGAAGCTGCTGCGCATCGAGTTGGACGATCTGCTGAGCCTGGCGACCCCGGCCTACCCCGGTTCGGACTGAGCGCAGTACGGATACCAATACGCGTCGGCCCGAGCGCGCCGAGCTCGATTCGGTGGACCCGTGAGTGTCCTGTGAGTCACCCACTGCCGGAGTGAGCGCGTGAGACCGGTGGCAGGGGACCGGATGATTCTGTGTAATGCCGCCGTGTGGGACCCGGCTCCCTTACCCGGCGCGTGCCGGGTGCCAGCACAGCACACCGAGCCCATTCACCATTCCTGTCCCGACCACTGCCAGCACGGAGGGGCGTCGAACTCGAACAGGCCTCGTTGGATGTGGCTACCGAAGTGGCGCCGACGCCTCTTCCGTAGTCGCGGACTCGTCCCAGGTCGCAGGCGCAGGTCCGGGACGCGAGGAGGTTTGTCAAGGGGCGCGGCCGGACAACTGTGCCGCGGAGGCAGCTACATCGCCGTTGCCGTTCCGTCGCTGAGGCGTCGTTATAATTCCATAACGAAACTAGCTTCGATACTCAAGCGGTCCGAGCGCGCTCCATCCTTATACACAGCTTCGAAACTCGTGGTTTTCGGGCTGTGCCTGCCAGGATATCGGGCTCCCTGCCAGGCCCTGCCAGGGTAGCCCTGGCAGGGTTTTGATCCCTCAAAGCCATCGACCACCTCGCCGAGAAGCTCGCCAAGTCCCCGTGGCCACTGGGCATGGGCCCGCGCGGCTACGAGATCGAAGCGAGGTTCGGTGGGAACCTGCCCTACGCGTTCCCCACGGTCGACAAATGGGACCCCTCGACCGGTGTGGTCACCAGCATCAAGACCTTCAACCTCAAAGACGGCACCTACCTGAACCCCCGCAAGCTCAAGTGGAAGCTGCAAGAGTACATTCGTAAAGTTGCGGGCTTCAACGGTGCGCAGCGGGGCGGTTTTCGGATCGTGGAAGATGACATTACACAGCGGGTGCTGGAAGTGGGAATCCCACACGGACCAACGGCCGAGCAGGCCGCTGTATTCGAAGCCGCGACGGCGTATGCGCGCGAGCACGGAGTGGAGTTGATTGTGAGGACCGTTCGGTGACGCGTCATGAGGTGGGGATTGATAAGCAGCGCGATGGCCGCTATTTCGTCCAAGCGTTCTCGAAGACCGCGAACGGATTCCTCATCGTGGATGGGCTTCCTGAGGTACTCGACGCTCACGCAGTGGAGCTGGCCATCGGCGAGGCGGCCCTGCGGGCGCTGCACCTGTCCTGCAGCAGGGTCCTGCCTGCACGGGATCTACGCGCCGACCCTCCAGACCGGGAGTTCCTTGCCTGGCTGGGCGTCGCTTCTTATGCGAAGTACATGAAGGGCGTGAAAGAGGTCAGCCTTCGCTCCGAGTTTGACGAGACGCCGGAGACCATTCAGGTGATACCCAACCGCAACGGCGGACGCGACGGCTTCACCGACATCAAAGAGCACGCCGTGACTATCACGTACGAGAACCCCACCCAGCTCGGCCAGGCCGTCCTGGACGCCTTCCAGGACGCCACGGCCTGACAGCTTCACCGGCTCCCGAACGCACACGCATAGGGGTGACAGACGCCACTCACCCTTCAGGAGCCATGGAATGCCACAGCCCGCCGCCCGGTCCGCGCTTGAGGACCGCTACTTCACGCGGATGGCCGCAGCCCTGGGGGACAAGGCACGCCTGGCCGACTGGCTCGTTTCCGGCACGGTCGCCGACATCGGTGTGGGCGGGGGAGAGCTGTCCGCACTGTTCGCCGCCACCGAGGGCGTGACCGGTGTGTACGCGATCGACGACGCCCCCGACGCGCTCAGACGCCTGGACCAGCTGCCGGGTGTGACCCCGGTGGCAGGCTCGGTCGAGCAGCTGTCCGCCCTCGCGCCCCTGGACAACGTCGTGTTCTGCAGCGTGCTGCATGAGGTGTACTCGTACGGGGGCGGCCAGCAGGCTGTCACGGACGCCCTGGATGCGGCTGCGGCGGCCCTGCGCCCCGATGATTGCGCGGTGGAAGAAGCAAGCCTCCCTCTACAAGATCGAGCATGAGATCCAGTGAACTAAGTCTTCGTCTACGGCAACGCTGACCTCGGCACCGATGCCTTCTGCGTCATGAAGCACGAGGCGAAACTCCAGGGGAACGACAACGGCAACGTGAGTTACGCCTCGAGTATGGTCGCCGAGTCTCTCGCCGGCGGCACGCCATGGGCGAACATCAGCCAGATCGATGCGATCACCGAAGCGACAGAGATTGGCGGCCACGTTCTCACCGAAGCCGAGTGGATGACTATCGCCGTGGAACTCATCCAAGGGTATTGACAATCTATACGCCAGCTACGCAGATGCGGGCGCTCGCGCCTTTCGGCGGGGCGGCGCCTGGAGCACCGTGTCGTCCGCGGGTGTGCTCGCGCTCGCTCTGAGCAACAGCGCCTCGGCCACGGGTACGAACTGCGGATTCCGCGTCGCCCACTGATTGCAACCCTTATCCCTGATCTCCGACTACCCCGCTCATGAGCGGCGCAACCAAAACCGGCCGTTTGGTGGTCAGACAGCGACAAACGTGTTCCGCGGAATCATGCGGGGGAACTGGTTCGATCCCAGTATCGCGCACACCGAAAACCCGCGGAATACCGCGGGTTTTCTGCTTTCCGGAATCAGATTTTGTCGTGCCCAACTTGACCGTTGTCACCCGCGCAACGACCAAGCGACCACTCGGAATGCGCTCCACGGTGGTACCTCTCTGGGCGACAAGGCTCTCGACCGTATGCTCCGGCGCATGCGAGTGTGCCCGCGCCCTACTCGCGGGATGCCGGCCCGGTCCACAGCCTTGTGCGCGGTGGGCCCTCAGGATGCGTCGCGGGCGATCAGCTCGTCGACGGTCGCACCGCACCCGGGGCAGCGGCCACCGGCGTGGATGACCTCGAGGCATGCACCGCAGAAATGCTCAGGCTCGGGATGGGCGGCGGCAGGTCCGGTCAGCCGATCGGCGGCGTCGAGTGCGATGCCGCACCAGGATGTGACGAACGGGGCGCATCGCTGGCATTCGCGTTATGTGCCGTCGATGGATCGCATGAGAGAGTTCTCAGAACGCACGAATCCTCAGGGGGCTTTGACCTGGTCCGCCTAACGTGACGTCAATGGCAGTTGCATCGTCAAGATTCTCCGCCCTCGATGGGTTGCGCGGCGTCGCCGCACTTGTCGTGGTGGTTCACCACTGCCTGCTCGTCTCACCGCTCATGGCGGCGGGCTACTACGGGGGCGATGTCGGCGACAACCCCGTGCGCCTCGCGCTGATGTATACGCCGCTGCACCTTGTGTGGGGTGGCGCCGAAGCTGTCGTGGTGTTCTTCGTGTTGTCGGGGTTTGTGCTCTCGCGCGCTATCCGGTCGCGCTCGTTCGACTGGTTCTCGTACTTTCCGTCACGCGTGCTGCGCCTCTATGTGCCGGTGGTCGGCGCTATCGTGTTCGGCTTCGTCGTCCTGATGATGCCGCACGTGAACGCGACCAGCAGCCCGTGGCTGCAGCGCGACAGCTCGGACTACGATCTGGGCACGGTGCTGCAGGATCTGACCCTGGTCGGCGGCACGAGCGGCGTCGTCTCGCCTTTGTGGACGCTGCGCTGGGAGGTCATCTTCTCGCTGTTGCTGCCGGTGGCGGCGTATGCGGTGCGCGTGATTCCGGCCTGGCTGCTCGGTGTGCTGTGCGTCGGTCTGTCGACACTGGGCGCCGCGCAGGATGTCGCGGCGATGCAGTACCTGCCGATCTTCGGTGTGGGGGTGGCGCTCGAGGGCGAGTGGGATCGCATCTCGCGGACAGTGGACAGGATGACGCGCCGCGCCGGCGGCTTCGTCTGGACAGGCATCCTCGTGCTCGCCGTGACCATGCTGAGCATGCACTGGCTTCTGCTGGCGCCGCTCGGACATGCGGCTGCGGTCGCGCTCTCGCAAGGGCCCATCGTGGTGGGCGCGGCACTCCTGGTGATCATGGCGACGCATTTTGGGCCGCTGCAGCGGCTGCTCACGTGGCGGCCGATCGCGTGGTTGGGTGGGATCTCGTTCAGCCTCTATCTCATTCATGAGCCATTGGTGCTCATGATGGCCGGTGCCTCCCACGCGGCACGGTGGACCGTGCTGACCGCGGTTCCGCTGGCGCTGATCGTGGCCTGGGTCTTCTGGCTGGTCGTTGAGCGCCCCGCACACCATCTGTCGCGCACCGTGCGCGCGCGGGCCACCTGGAAGGCGGCGGCGCCCGCACAGGCTGCGTCCGACTCGGCGGCAGAAGAAGCTGCTCGCAGCGAGCAGGACCGCACGCCGATCCATGCGTGACCGCAGACGGCTGCGGCAGTAGGCTCTGGCCATGGCCCACCTCGTGCTCACCGTGGTCGGCGACGATCGCGCTGGTCTTGTGCAAAAGCTCGCCGACGTCGTCGCGGCGCACGACGGCAACTGGGAACGCAGCGAGCTGGCCGAACTCGCCGGAGCCTTCGCCGGGATTGTGCTGGTCGAGGTTCCCGAAGACCGCCGAGAGGCACTCGTCGCCGGTCTTCAGGCGCTCGACGGCCTGCTGCACATCACGCCCTACGCCGGGGCGGCGCCGGTCGCACCCGCGGCGGGGGAGCAGGTGACCTTCACCGTGCTGGGCAATGATCGACCGGGGATCGTACGCGACATCACACAGGTGCTGGTCGGGGGTGGGCTGACCATCGATCGTTTCACCAGTCGCACGGTGGCAGCGCCCATGTCGGGCGGCGAGCTGTTCGAGGCGACCGTGAGCGCCCGAGCCCGCGCGGGCGATGCCGTCACAGATGCGGTGGCCGAGCTGGAGCAACTCGCCGGCGAGATCCAAGTCGACCTCACGCTGGGCGGCACGATGGGCGCCGATAGACTCGAGGGGTGACCACTCCCTCCGACGGCTTCGCTCTGTTCCCCGACCGCTCCGTCGTCGCCATGCGTGTCAATGGCGACCTGAAGGACCTCGCCACGCAGGTCACCGACGCCGAGGTGGTCGAGCCGGTCACCATCGACAGTCCCGACGGGCTGAACATCCTGCGCCACTCGGCCGCCCACGTGCTCGCGCAGGCGGTGCAGCGGATCAAGCCGCAGACGAACCTCGGCATCGGGCCGCCGATCACCGACGGCTTCTACTACGACTTCGGCACCTCTGAACCGTTCACCCCCGAAGACCTCAAGGCCATCGACAAAGAGATGGCGCGCATCATCCGCGAGGGACAGCGCTTCGTGCGCCGCGTCGTCACCGACGACGATGCCCGTGCCGAGCTCGCGCACGAGCCGTTCAAGCTCGAGCTGATCGGCCTGAAGGGCGGCGGTGCCGAGAAGACCGAGGGGGCCAGCGTCGAGGTCGGTGCGGGTGAGCTGACGATCTATGACAACGTCAACCGCGACGGCGAGACGGTGTGGAAGGATCTCTGCCGCGGACCGCACCTACCCAACACCCGCCTGATCGGCAACGGGTGGGCACTGCAGCGCATCGCCGGTGCATACTGGCGCGGCAGTGAGAAGAATCCGCAGTTGCAGCGCATCTACGGCACCGCGTGGCCGACCAAAGACGAATTGCGCGCGTACCAGCAGCGTCTCGAAGAGGCTGCCAAGCGCGACCACCGTCGGCTCGGCAGGGAATTGGACCTCTTCTCGTTCCCCGACGAGATCGGCTCGGGCCTGTCGGTGTGGCATCCCAAGGGCGGCGTGATCCGGCAGGAGATGGAGCAGCATGCGCTGGGCCGACACCGCGAGGCCGGCTACACCTACGTGTACACACCGCACATCACCAAGAAGGACCTCTTCCTCGAGTCGAACCACCTCGTCACCTACAAAGAGGGCATGTTCCCGCCCATCCGGCTCGACGAAGAGCGCGACGAGAACGGTGAGATCACGAAGGCGGGCATCGACTACTACCTGAAGCCGATGAACTGCCCGATGCACATCCTGATCTACCGGGAGCGTGCGCGCAGCTACCGCGATCTGCCGATGCGGCTGTACGAGAACGGCACCGTCTACCGCTACGAGCTCTCCGGCGCCCTTCACGGCCTCACCCGCGTGCGCGGGTTCACTCAAGACGACTCGCACCTGTTCGTCACGCCCGACCAGCTCGAGGCCGAGGCCACGAATGTGCTGGCCTTCGTGCTGTCGATGCTGCGCGACTTCGGACTGACCGAGTTCGAACTCGAGCTGTCGATGCGCGACGACGAGAAGTCGAAGTGGATCGGCGACGAAGAGCACTGGGCGACGGCCACCGACGCCCTGCGGCGGGTGGCTCAGGCATCCGGATTGAAACTGACCGAGGTTGCCGGCGAGGCTGCCTTCTACGGTCCCAAGATCGATCTGAAGACGAAGGATGCGCTCGGGCGCACCTGGCAGCTGGCCACCGTACAGCTCGACTTTAACCTGCCTGAGCGGTTCGGCCTGGAGTACACCGGCCCCGACGGCGAGAAGCACCGCCCGGTGATGATCCACCGTGCGCTGTTCGGCTCGATCGAGCGGTTCTTCGCGATTCTGCTCGAGCACTATGCCGGGGCCTTCCCGGTGTGGCTCTCACCGGTGCAGGTGGTCGGCATTCCCGTCGCCGATGAGTACGCCGACTACCTCGGCGAGGTGATAGCGCGTCTGAAAGCCGACGGTGTGCGCGCCGAACTCGACCACGGTGATGACCGCATGCAGAAGAAGATCCGCACGCACACGACGCAGAAGATCCCGTTCCAGCTCATCGCCGGAGAGCAGGATCGTGCCGCGGGGGCCGTTTCCTTCCGCTTCCGCGACGGATCACAGCGCAACGGCGTGCCGGTGGATGAGGCCGTGCGCGTGATCCGCGAGGCCATCGACGCGAAGGCGCTGGTGAACACCGCCGAGGACGTGGCATGACGCACGCGGATGCCGCGGGCCCCGACATCCCGGGTCTCGTCGCCGCCAGCGACCTGCCGGGCGTGCCCGACGAATTCCAGAGGCTGTGGACGCCGCACCGCATGGCGTACATCCAGGCCGGTGCCGACGCGATGCGGGCGGCGTGCCCTTTCTGTGCCGCGCCGGAGAAGTCCGACGAAGACGGCCTCATCGTGCACCGCGGACGCACCGTGTATGCGCTGCTGAACCTCTTTCCGTACAACTCGGGGCATCTGTTGGTGTGCCCGTACCGCCACGTCGCCACCTACGACCAGGCCACCGACGACGAGGTCGCCGAGATCGGCGCGATCACGCAGCACGCGATGCAGGTGCTGCGCGGCGTCTCGCAGTGCGACGGGTTCAACATCGGCATGAATCAGGGGCGCGTCGCCGGGGCGGGTGTCGACGAGCATCTGCACCAGCACATCGTGCCGCGGTGGGAGACCGACGCCAACTTCTTCCCGATCATCGCCCGCACCAAGGCGCTGCCGCAGCTGCTCGGTGAGGTGCGCCAGGCCATCGCCGACGCCTGGTAAGAGTCCTCGCGGGCGAGCCCGCGTCGCGCGGGTCCGCTTCGCGCGAGTCTGCTTTCCGCGAGCCTGCGTCGCGGAGATCGGTGCGTTCGGCTCACAGGATGGAATTGGGATCCCGGGCGTGTCGACCGGCGTGTCGGGCCGACATGGCCCGACCTTCCTGCGAGCTGAACGTGCCCGACCTTGCGGCGGGCCGACACGGCCCGACCTTCCTGCGAGCTGAACGTGCTGCAGGGGGAATAACCCTCAGCGCACCTGCGTGACCTCGAACTGCATGCGCGGATGGGCGTACGACTCCTGCGCCTCGACGAGCTGCAGCTCGCGCTCGCCCGATTGATGGGTGCGCTCGAGCAGGTCGTACACGCTCGAGGTCGAGCGCGCGAGCGCCTCGGACGCGCTGCCGGTTGCACGATAGTGGGCGGTGAACAGGGCCGCCGTGACATCACCCGAGCCGTTGGCCTTCAGCGGCAGCATGGGCGTCTGCACGATCCACGCTCCAGCGTCGTCGACGGCGAGCATCTCGATGGTGTCGGCGGGCCGGTCGGGGCGTTGCACGCTGGTGACCAGCACGGTGCGCGGGCCCAGGGCGCGCGCGGCGTCGACCGAGGCGAGGGTCGACTCCAGCGTGTGCGGCTCGGTTGCGGTCAGGTAACCGAGCTCGAACTGATTCGGCGTGATGATGTCTGCCGCCGGCACCACACGGTCGCGGAGCAGCTGCGGAATCGCGGGAGCCACGAAGCACCCCGACGTGGCGTTGCCCATCACCGGGTCGCACGCGTAGACGGCGTCGGGGTTGGCCGCCTTCACACGACCGACGGCGTCGAGGATCACATCGGCGATTCCCTCGCCGCCCTGGTAGCCGCTGAGAACGACGTCGATCTGGCCGAGCACTCCGCGTTCCTCGATACCGGTGATCACATCGCGCACGTCGTCGGGGCTGATCATGGGACCACGCCATGCGCCGTATCCGGTGTGGTTGGAGAAGTTCACGGTGTAGACCGGCAGCACCTCGACGCCGATCCGCTGCAGCGGGAAGACGGCGGCCGAGTTGCCGACGTGACCATAGGCGACGGCGGACTGGATGGAGAGGATCTTCACCGATCGATCATCCCACCTTCGCGCCGGCGGTCACGACCGCGGCGGCCAGGTCGTCCGCGAGCTGCGCGGCGGCGGTGTCGTCGAGATCGTGCACCGTCAACCGCAGATGGCGGGAGGCGGCATCCGAGAGCACGAAGTCATCGCCGAGCCGGGCGAGCCAGCCGCGCCGCATCAGCTGCTCACCGACTGCGCGGGCGGTCACCGGCAGCGTCACCCAGACGTTGAGTCCATCGCCGGATGCCGCATCCAGACCCGGCACGTCGTGCGCGAGCCGGCGGACGAACGCGGCGTTGCGCTCGGCGTAATGTTTCCCGGCCGCGGTGATCGCAGTACGCACGTCGGCGTCGGCGAGCAGGGCATGAGTCAGTCGCTGCAGCAGATGGCTCACCCAGGTGGTGCCCGGGCTCAGCCGCAGAGCGAGGCGTTCGGCCGTCGTAGGATCCGAGGCGACCACGGCCAGACACATGTCGGGGCCGAGGAACTTCGACACCGACCGCACGAGGGCGAATCGGCGATGATCCGGCGGCAGGATGCTGTGGAAGGGATGCTGCGACAGCATCGAGAAGTGGTCGTCCTCGATCACGAGCACATAGGGGTGACTCGACAACTCGTCACGCAGCGCGGCCGCGCGTTCGGCCGACAGGCTCGCACCGGTCGGGTTCTGCGCTCGCGGGGTGCAGACCACGGCACGGACGCCCGCCTGCAGGGCGGCCCGAAGGCCCTGCACCGTCATCCCCTGTTCATCGATCGGCACCGCAACAGTGCGATATCCGCCGAGGCGTGCGGTCTGAATGCCGGCGAGCCAGCACGGGTCCTCCAGCGCGACGGCGTCGTCGCGGGTCAGTGCCTGGGCGAGCAGTCTCTCGACGGCGTCGACGGCCCCGCTGGTGACCGTCAGCCGCAGCTCGCGATCAGGCAAGTCGGCCGCCATCCACCCGTGCGCCCAGTGCGCGAGCGCGTCGTCGATCACCGGCTCGCCATACAGCACCGGGCGGCCGACGACGGCCTGCAACGCCACGGAGGGGTCGGGGATGAGCGCCGGATCGGGATTTCCCGTACCGACATCGCGCAGCACGTTGTCGGTCGCGAATCCCTCCTGGGGTGCGGCGTAGTGGTCGACGATGCGGGTGCCGCCGCGGCCACGCGTCTGGGCGATGCCGGCCTGCACGAGCTGCCGGTAGGCGGCGACCACCGTGTTGCGATTCACGCTCAGCTGCTCGGCCAGCGCACGCACCGAGGGGAGGGTGTCGCCGGGACCCAGCATCCCGCGGTCGCGCAGATCGCGAACGCTCTCGGTGATCTCGATCGCGGTCGAGCCGCTGATGCGCTGGTCCATGGCACCTCCTTCGGACGACTGTACGCGAACGTGCTACGTTTTGGCATAGGCCAATGAGCGGCATTGGCATGAGCGAAGGGTGTCATCGTGTCGGACGCAACCACCGGAGGCGCACGAGTCAAGCGCGGCCTCGCCGAGATGCTCAAGGGCGGCGTCATCATGGACGTCGTCACCGCTGACCAGGCCAAGATCGCCGAAGACGCCGGTGCGGTCGCCGTCATGGCGCTCGAACGGGTGCCCGCCGACATCCGCGCACAAGGTGGAGTGGCACGGATGAGCGATCCCGACCTCATCGACCAGATCATCGAGGCTGTCTCGATTCCGGTGATGGCCAAAGCCCGCATCGGCCACTTCGTCGAGGCGCAGGTGCTCCAGGAACTCGGCGTCGACTACATCGACGAGTCCGAGGTGCTCTCGCCCGCCGACTACGTCAACCACATCGACAAGTGGAACTTCACCGTGCCGTTCGTGTGCGGCGCGACCAATCTGGGCGAGGCGCTGCGGCGCATCACCGAAGGGGCGGCCATGATCCGTTCCAAGGGCGAGGCGGGCACCGGCGACGTGTCGGAGGCCACGAAGCACATCCGCAAGATCAGCGGTGAGATCAACGAGCTGCGCTCGAAGACGAAGGACGAGCTGTACGTCGCGGCGAAGGAGCTGCAAGCCCCGTACGAGCTCGTGGCCGAGGTCGCGGCGACCGGCACGTTGCCCGTCGTGCTGTTCGTCGCCGGCGGCGTGGCCACCCCGGCAGATGCCGCGATGATGATGCAGCTGGGCGCCGACGGCGTGTTCGTCGGCTCGGGGATCTTCAAGTCGGGCGACCCAGCGGCGCGCGCGGCCGCGATCGTGAAGGCGACCACGTTCTTCGACGACCCGAAGGTGGTGGCCGAGGTCTCGCGGGGGCTGGGGGAGGCGATGGTCGGGATAAACGTGACCGACCTGGCAGCCCCGCACCGCCTCGCCGACCGTGGCTGGTAACCCCCGCGTCGGTGTGCTCGCCCTGCAGGGCGATGTGCGCGAGCACGTCCGCATCCTGACGGCGTTGGGGGCAGAGGCGGTGCTTGTGCGTCGCCCTGCCGAGCTCGCCACCGTCGCGGGGTTGGTGTTGCCCGGCGGTGAGTCGAGTGTCATCGACAAGCTCGCGCGCGCATTCGGCCTGCGCGTTCCCATCCGCGAGGCGATAGCGGGGGGCCTGCCGGTCTATGGCACATGCGCGGGCATGATCCTGCTCGCCGACCGGATCGTCGACGGGATCGACGGCCAACAGACCTTCGGCGGACTGGATGTCACGGTGCGGCGCAACGCGTTCGGCAGTCAGGTCGACTCGTTCGAGGCGGACCTGGACGTGCCGGCGCTCGGTGATCCGCCGGTGCGTGCCGTGTTCATTCGGGCGCCGGTGGTCGAGAAGCTCGGCCCGGGCGCCGAGGCCCTGGCGACGCTCGCCGACGGCCGCGTGGTCGCCGTCGCACAAGGCCGGCTGATGGCGACATCATTCCACCCTGAGATGAGCGGCGAGGATCGATTTCATCGCCGGCTTCTCGATATCGTGACGGCATGACGACGTGGGCGGCGCTGCTGCGCGGGGTGAACGTGAACGGCATCACCATCCACAGCGCCGATCTGGCTGAGCTGTTCCACACGCTGGGGTTCTCAGCGGTCAAGACGGTATTGGCCAGCGGAAACGTGAGATTCGACGCGGATGCCGCAGCCGAAGACCGCGCGACGCTGAAGACGCGCATCGAGCAGGCATTGCGGGAGCGCTTCGGCTATGACGCGTGGATCGTCCTGGTGACGGCAACGGAGCTGGCCGCGGCGGCCGACGGATTCCCCTTCGACGCCGCCGATGCCCAGCGTCAGCCGTATCTGGTGTTCTGCGCGAGCGATGATGTGCGCGACGAACTGGCACGGGCAGCGGCATCCCTTTACGCAGCCGACGACCCGGTCGCGATCGGCCCCGGCGTCGTGTACTGGAACCCCGAAAAGGGGCGCTCGGTGGACACGGCATTCGCGCGCGTGCTGGCACGTTCGGCATACAAGGCGAGCACCACGACGCGGAATCTGCGGACGGTGCGAAAGATGCTGGGCTGAGATTCCGTACACTGGAAGACATGTCCGGCCACTCCAAGTGGGCGACGACCAAGCACAAGAAAGCCGTCATCGACGCGCGTCGTGCCAAGTCGTTCGCCAAGCTCATCAAGAACATCGAAGTCGCCGCCAAGATGGGCGGCGCCGACCTGAACGGCAACCCGACGTTGTACGACGCCGTTCAGAAGGCGAAGAAGACCTCGGTGCCCAACGACAACATCGACCGCGCCATCAAGCGCGGTGCGGGTGTCTCGGGCGAGTCTGTCGACTACCAGACGATCATGTACGAGGGCTACGGCCCCAACGGCGTGGCCCTGCTGATCGAGTGCCTCACCGACAACAAGAACCGCGCGGCGGCCGAGGTGCGCACAGCCCTCACCCGCAACGGCGCGACCCTGGCCGACCCCGGCAGCGTCGCGTACAACTTCGCCCGCAAGGGCGTGATCGTCGTGTCGGGCGAGGGCACCACCGAAGACGACGTGATGATGGCCGCGCTGGAGGCCGGGGCTGAGGAGATCGAGCCGCACTCGGCGGGCTTCGAGGTGATCACCGAGGCGTCTGACCTTGTCTCGGTGCGCGCGGCGATCCAAGAGGCAGGGCTCGACTACGAGTCGGCCGATGTCGAATTCGTGCCGTCGCTGAAGGTCGAGGTCGACGCTGAGACGGCTCGCAAGATCTTCCGCATCATCGATGCGCTCGAAGACAGCGACGACGTGCAGAACGTCTTCAGCAACTTCGACCTGACGGCCGAGGTGCAGGCCGAACTCGAGAAAGACGACGACTGACGCCGCGGGCGCGCCGCCCGGTTCGCGGCGCTGTCTCGCCTTAGGGTGGACGGCGTGAGCGGTCGAAGCGTGCGCGTGCTCGGGATCGATCCCGGGCTCACCCGGTGTGGTGTGGGAGTCGTGGATGTCGCCCCCGACCGCTCGGCGCGGCTCGTGTACGTCGGCGTCGTGCGATCGGCTGCCGACGCCCGCATCGAGAGCAGACTGGCCACGATCGCCGCCGGCATCCGAGAGGTGCTGGCCGCGCACCGGCCCGATGTGCTGGCGGTGGAGCGCGTTTTTGCACAGCAGAACCGCAACACGGTGATGGGCACGGCCCAGGCCAGTGGAATCGCGTTGTTGCTGGCGGCCGAGCACGGCATCCCGGCCGCGTTGCACACCCCGACCGAGGTGAAAGCGGCGATCACCGGTTACGGCGGGGCCGACAAGCGTCAGGTGCAGGCAATGGTCGCCAGGATTCTGCAGATGGATGAGCTGCCGAAGCCCGCTGATGCCGCCGACGCACTGGCGCTCGCGCTGTGTCACGCATGGCGGGGGAGTGCGGGCACTCCGACGACATCGACCGGCCCGCTGACGCCCGCGCAGCGCGCGTGGGCCGACGCCGAGCGGGTCGCCCGGCGGTGAGATGCGTGTCGCTCGAACAAATGTCCGATGCCTGGCCTAGACTGGCGCCATGATCTCTTCACTCCACGGGACCGTGCTGCACGCAGCCGCAGACAGCGTCCAGGTGGTCGTCGGCGGGGTGGGCTTCACGGTAGCGGTCACGCCCGATGTCGCGCGGGCGGCGCGGGTGGGTGAGCAGCTGCAGTTGCACACGACCCTCATCGTCCGCGAGGACGCGTTGTCGCTGTACGGATTCGCCGAGCGGGCGGAGTGTGCTCTCTTCCAGATTCTGCTGGGTGTGACAGGTGTCGGCCCGAAATCGGCGCTGGGCGTACTGGCTGCGATGTCGGTCGACCAGATAGCGCAGGCCGTCGCCGACGACGACGACGCGCCGTTCCGGCGCGTGTCGGGGATCGGTCCGAAGACCGCGAAGCTGATCGTCGTTCAGCTGGCCGGCAAACTGGCGCCGCCGGCATCAGCGCCGGCGAGTACGGCATCGGCACCGACGGCGATCGCAGGTCAGGTCGTGACAGCCCTGGTCGGTCTGGGCTGGAGCGAGCGGGTCGCCGTTGACGCGGTGCAGACGATCGCGGCTGAAGCGAGCGAGTCAGACCGCGCACAGGTGCCGGCTCTGCTCCGGCTCGCCTTGGCATACCTGGGCCCGGCACGGGAGGCCGCCCGTGGATGAGCTCGACCCCGAGATCCAGGACGACTCGGAACTGGCCATCGAGGGTGCGCTGCGTCCCGGGTCACTTGCCGAGTTCATCGGCCAGCAGAAGGTGCGCGGGCAGCTGCAGTTGCTGCTGGATGCGGCGCGCATCCAGCAGCGTCCCCCCGACCACATCCTTCTGGCCGGCCCGCCCGGGCTGGGAAAGACGACGCTGGCGATGATCGTCGCGCATGAGAGCGGGCGCGCGCTGCGCATGTCCAGTGGCCCGGCGATCCAGCATGCGGGAGACCTGGCCGCGCTGCTGTCGAGTCTCACTCCCGGCGAGGTGCTGTTCATCGACGAGGTACATCGCATGGCGCGATCTGCCGAAGAGATGCTGTACCTGGCCATGGAAGACTTCCGAATCGACATCATGGTCGGCAAGGGGGCCGGTGCCACCAGCATCCCGCTCGATCTGGCTCCCTTCACCCTGGTCGGGGCGACCACCCGGTCGGGGCTCCTACCCAATCCGCTGCGCGACCGGTTCGGGTTCACCGCACACCTGGAGTACTACGAGTCCGAAGAGCTCGAACAAGTGGTCAAGCGGTCGGCTGCCATGCTCGACATCGCACTGCCGCAGCCGGCACGTGCCGAGATCGCCCTCCGCTCCCGCGGCACGCCGCGCATCGCCAACCGGCTGCTGCGGCGCGTGCGCGACTACGTCGTCGTGCACGGGGCCGGCACAGCGAACGAGGTGGATCCCGCCATCGTCGACGCCGCGCTCGACCTCTACGACGTCGATGCCATCGGCCTCGACCGTCTCGACCGCGCGGTGCTGGACGGGCTCATCCGGCGCTTCCGCGGCGGACCTGTCGGGCTGAACACCCTGGCCGTCACGGTCGGCGAAGAGGCCGAGACGATCGAATCGGTCGTCGAGCCGTACCTCGTGCGGATCGGATTCATGTCGCGCACCCCGAGGGGGCGAGTGGCGACGCCCGAGGCCTATCGGCACCTCGGCATCCCGCACTCCGACGGGGCTCTGAATCTCCATGACCTATAATCACTGAAGACTTCTCCCCGTCTTCTCTCTGGCAGCGCCGCCGCGCGCGCCGCAATCGAAAGGTGCCGATCTCTTCATGGCTGAGTTCTTCTCCCAGTACGGCTTGATCATCCTGCTGGTGCTGCTCCTGATCTTCATGTTCTGGAGCTCGCGTCGCCGCATGGCCAAGCAGAAGGCCGAGCAAGAGGCGAAGGCACGCCAGACCGTTCCCGGTGCCGAGGTTCTTCTGCAGGGTGGCCTCTACGGCACGATCGTCTCCTACGACCCCGACAACCTCGACCAGCCCGCCATCGTCGAGCTCGCTCCCGGTGTGAACATCAAGGTGCACAGCCAGGCCATCATGCGCGTGGTCACCGCGACCGATGAGCCGTCCACCGTCGACTCGATCGGCGAGACCCCTGCCACGCCTCAGGTCGAGACGGCCGAAGAGACCGCCCGGCGGCTGCAGGCAGAGGCAGACAAGAAGGACACGCCCGAGGCCTGATCGGGCCGCTCCGCGAGAAAGCTGACCCTCCGTGGCCGCATCCACCCCCGTCAAGCACGCTTGGCGCGCCCTTTTGGGCCTCGTCATCGTCGTCGCCGTTCTGGCCGGCATCAACGCCCTGGGCGTCTTCCTCAAAGAGGCCTCCTGGGTGCCAGAACTCGCCCTCGACCTTCAAGGCGGCACGCAGATAGTGCTGCAGGCGAAGTCGGCCGACGGTTCCGCGCCGACCAAAGACCAGATGGCCCAGGCTGCCACGATCATCCGCCAGCGGGTGGATGCCTCGGGGGTGGGGGAGTCCGACATCCAGACGCAGTCTGGCAACCAGATCGTCGTGCAGATCCCCGGTCCGGCCGACGACGAGACCCGCGCGCGCATCGAGGCGTCGGCGCAGCTGCAGCTGCGCGCGGTGCTGTATGCGGGCGATCCGGCGACGAGTTTCGTCGGCGAAGACGGCAACCAGACGCCCTACCCGACACCGGCAGCCACGCTGCAGGCCACTCCCACGGCCTCGCCGTCGAATGCCAGCGATATCAGCTGGATCACCCCGAAGCTGCAGGCCCAGTTCCTGGCATACGACTGCGACGCCAAGAACAACGATCCGGCCGACGCACCCAAGGACCAGCCGCTCATCACCTGCGAAGCAGATGGATCGGCCAAGTACATCCTGGGGCCCGTCGAGCAGAAGACCATCGACGGCAAAGACGTCTTTCTCGACGGTTCGCTGATCAATACCGCGAGCTATGGCATGAACTCGCAGAACGGTCAGTGGGAGGTCAACCTCAAGTTCGACAGCAAGGGCACCTCGATCTTCACCGCGGTCAGCACGCGCCTGTACGGCCTTGAGTCGCCGCTGAACCAGTTCGCGTTCGTGCTCGACGGTCAGGTCATCTCCGCCCCGCAGATGAACGCGGTCATCACCGACGGCAACCCGTCGATCTCGGGCTCGTTCACCGAGACGACCGCGAAGACCCTGGCCGACCAGCTCAAGTACGGCGCGCTGCCGCTGAGCTTCACCGTGGTTAGCTCCGACACGATCTCGGCCACTCTGGGTTCGCAGCAGCTGCAGATCGGTCTTATCGCGGGCCTCATCGGGTTGGCGTTGGTGGCGCTGTATTCACTTATCAGCTACCGCGCACTCGGCTTCGTGATCATCGCTTCGCTGGGCGTCATGGGGGTGATCACGTACTTCATGCTGTGCATCCTGGCCTGGCGCATGGGCTTCCGCCTCTCGCTGGCCGGCGTTGCCGGTCTGATCGTGACGATTGCCTTCACCGCCGACTCGTTCATCGTGTATTTCGAGCGAATACGCGACGAACTCCGCGACGGCAAATCAATCACCGGGGCCGTCGAAGACGGCTGGGCCAGTGCTAAACGCACCATCTACATTGCGAAGGCCGTCAACATCCTGGCCGCGGTGGTGCTCTACATCCTCGCGGATGCCACGGTGAAGGGCTTTGCCTTCACGCTGGGGCTGACCACAGCGATCGACATCCTGATCTTCATCCTGTTCACCCACCCGGTCATGCAGTTGGTGGCCAGGACGCGGTTCTTCGGCGAAGGGCACAAGCTCTCGGGAATGGATCCGGATGCGTTGGGCGCCGTCTACCGGGGTCGCGCGCAGTTCCGAGCGCCCGCCCTGGAAGGCAAGGGAGCAGCAGTGCGCCGCACCGCGCGCTCGCGTGGCGAGGCCGAGCGGCGTCAGACGATCGCCGAGCGCAAACTGGCAGAAGAGCGCGCGGCCAAGAGCGGTTCATCCGCCTCGACGAAGAAGGGGGCTGATCGCTGATGGGCGTCATGAGCCGTTTCGGCAACAACCTCTACTCGGGCAAGGTCTCCTTCCCGTTCGTACCCATGCGGCGACTGTGGTTCATCATCGCTGGCGCGCTGGTCGTACTCTCGGCACTGGTGCCGTTCATCCGTCCGGTCGAGTTCTCCATCGAGTTCACCGGCGGGTCGCAGTTCACCGTGTCGGATGTCGCGCATCCCGACCAGACTGTTGCCACCGACGCCGTTGTTTCCGTGGTGCCGCACGCCTCGACGAAGGTGACCACGGTGGGCAGCGACGGCGTGCGCGTGCAGACCGACCAGATGACACCAGACGAGACGCAGGCGGTGTCCAAGGCCCTTGCGCAGGCGTTCAATGTCGATGTCGACAAGCACGTCACCGCATCGTTCATCGGGCCCAGCTGGGGTGCCGATGTCACGCGGCAGTCTCTGTGGGGTCTGGCGATCTTCCTCGCCCTGACGTTCCTCATTCTGGCCCTGTACTTCCGCACCTGGAAGATGTCGGTTGCCGCCATCATCGGCCTGGTCGACGTTCTCGTGATCACCATCGGGATCTACGCGGCGGCGGGATTCGAGATCTCGCCCGCCGCGGTGATCGGATTCCTCACGATCCTGGCGTACTCGCTTTACGACGTGACAGTGGTGTTCGACAAGATCCGCGAGAACACGCATGAAGACGGCGAGCATGCCAACCGCACGTTCGGCGAGTCGGTGAACCTCGCCGTGAACCAGACGCTGGTGCGCTCGATCAACACCACCGTCGTCGCGGTTCTGCCGGTGGGTGCGATCCTGTTCATCGGGGCGTTCTGGCTCGGCGCCGAGACGCTCAGCGACATCTCGCTGTCGATCTTCGTGGGCATCATCGTCGCCGCATACTCGACGCTGTTCGTGGCAGCCCCTCTCTACTCCCTGTTCCGGGAGGGCGAGCCGGCACTGAAAGCGCACGACGCGAAGGTGCGCAAGGCGCGCGCACAGGCCGCCGTCACCGCCTGAGCCGAGGGTCGGCGCGCGCGCCGGGCGTAGGATTGTCGGGATCGACGCAGAGGGGGTGGACCATGGCCGAGACCGTCTCCTCCGCGCAGAGTTCTTCCCTGCGACGGCTGGTTCCCCGGATCTTCTCGCGGGCCGCCCGGCGTGACGACGTCGAGCAGCTCATCCGCACGGTGCGCACGCACCACCCCAAGGGTGATCTGTCTATTCTCGAGCGGGCATATGCCACCGCCGAGGCGGCGCATGCGGGCCAGACGCGGCAGAGCGGCGAGCCGTACATCACGCACCCTCTCGCGGTCGCCCAGATTCTCGCCGATCTCGGACTCGGGCCACGCGCGGTCGCTGCGGCGTTGTTGCACGACACCGTCGAAGACACCGACTACAGCCTCGCCGAACTGACGCGTGATTTCGGCGACGAGGTCGCGATGCTCGTCGATGGGGTCACGAAGCTCGACAAGGTGAAGTACGGCGAGAGCGCCCAAGCCGAGACGGTGCGCAAGATGATCGTCGCGATGTCACGCGACATCCGCGTTCTCATCATCAAGCTCGCCGACCGGCTGCACAACGCGCGCACCTGGGGGTTCGTGCCGCCCGAGAAGGCGAAGCGCAAGGCGACCGAGACGCTCGAGATCTATGCGCCGCTCGCGCATCGCCTGGGCATCCAGACGATCAAGGCCGAACTCGAAGACCTGTCGTTCGCCGTGCTGCAGCCCAAGCTCTATGCCGAGATCGACAGCCTGGTCAAGCAGCGCACGCCCCAACGTGAGCAGTACGTGCACAGTGTCATCAGCGATGTCGAGGCGGATCTGCGCGAGTTGCGTATTCGCGGTCAGGTCGTGGGCAGGCCCAAACAGCTGTATTCGGTCTATCAGAAGATGATCGTGCGCGGCCGCGAGTTCGACGACATCTACGACCTCATCGGTATTCGCGTTCTGGTGAACACGGTGCGCGACTGCTACGCCGTGCTGGGGGCCATCCATGCGCGCTGGACGCCGCTGCCCGGGCGTTTCAAGGACTACATCGCCACGCCGAAGTTCAACCTCTACCAGTCGCTGCACACCACCGTGATCGGCCCGGGCGGGCGCACCGTGGAGATTCAGATCCGCACCCATGAGATGCACCAGCAGGCTGAGTACGGCGTGGCGGCGCACTGGAAGTACAAAGAGCGGATGAACGGCGGCAAGGCCGATACCCGCGCGGTCGACGCCGACATGGCGTGGCTGGCGCGCATCTCGGACTGGCAGGCAGAGACCGCCGATCCGGGGGAGTTCCTCGACTCGCTGCGCTTTGAGATCGGCGCCAAAGAGGTCTACGTCTTCACCCCGAAGGGGCGGGTGATCGGCCTGCCGGCGGGGGCGACACCGGTCGATTTCGCCTACGCGGTGCACACCGAAGTGGGCCATCGCACGATGGGCGCCAAGGTCAACGGACGCCTGGTGCCTCTCGAGTCCGAACTGCACTCGGGTGATGTCGTCGAGGTCTTCACGTCGAAGAATCCGGATGCCGGACCCAGCCAGGATTGGCTGAGCTTTGTCAAGAGCACCCGAGCACGCAGCAAGATTCGCGGCTGGTTCACGAAGGAGCGACGCGAAGAAGCCATCGAGCAGGGCAAAGAGGCCATCGCCCGCGCCATGCGGCGGCAGAACCTGCCTCTGCAGCGTCTGATGAGTCAGGACTCGTTCGCCGAGGTGGCTCAGCAGCTGCGGTACGAAGACGTCTCGGCCCTGTACGCCGCCGTCGGCGAGGGACACGTGTCGACGCAGTCGGTGCTGGAGAAGGTGACGGCGCTGGTCACCGCGAACGAGACGGCGACGGGGCCGATCGAGTTGCCGCCGCACGGCGGCAAGCCCCGCTCCCAACGCGGCGGCAGCGATTCGGGCATTCTGGTGCGCGGTGCCGACGACATTCTCGTCAAGCTCGCGAAGTGCTGCACCCCGGTGCCCGGTGACAAGATCGTGGGTTTTGTCACCCGGGGCAGCGGCGTCTCTGTGCACCGTGCCGACTGCACGAACGTCAAGGCGCTCATGGCCAGCCCCGAGCGTCTCATCGACGTCGAGTGGGCCCCGACCTCCAAGAGCGTGTTCCTTGTGCAGATCCAGGTCGAGGCGCTGGATCGCTCGGGGCTCCTCAGTGATGTGACGCGCGTGCTCAGCGAACACCACGTGAACATCCTGTCGGCCACGGTGAGCACTGGCGACGACAGGCTGGCGATCAGCCGCTTCGTCTTCGAGATGGGCGATACCGTGCACCTCGATCGGGTGCTGAACGCGGTGCGGCGCATCGATGCCGTGTACGACGTCTATCGGGTGACGTCGAGCTGATCGCGAGCCCAGGCGGCCAGTCGTGCCCGCGCTTGGCGTTTGCCACGGACGGGACCTGCCTGCTCGAGCCAGCGCATGCTCTCGCCCACTGTCACCTCCCCGCCGCGCAGCAGCGTCTGCGCCGCGGCACAGTCGGCCTCCGACCCGGCGCGGGCCAGGTCGATGAGAGTGCGCACCGCGGTGGTGACCCAGACGCCGCCGATGCGTACGAGATCGCGCATGGGTACGGGGGTGTCGTGATAATCGAGGCGGCGATCGATGACGTGGTGCAGCCGATAATCCGTCGCACGCTGCACTCGGTAGCGCGCCGGTGGTGATGGGGCTGCGCCGTGGATCCAGGCAGCGGTCAGCGTCGTGGCCGCGAGGGTGTCGCCGAGGAGCGGGCGCAGTGAACCTCCGCGCAGCGCGGGCGTCTCCACGGCGTCGGCGGGAATGTATGCATCGCCCAGTGCGACGAGGTGTCCATCGAGACAGGCCGCTGCCAACTCGGCGACCGAGAGCCGCTCATCGGGAAAGTACAAGTACGGCGAAGGCATACCCGCAGTGTGCCTGAACCGTCCGCTTGCCGGAACGGAGGATGCCGCAGCTGTGGATAACTCGGATCAGCCACCGAGCGCCTTCAGCCAGGTCTTGCGCGCGTCGAGGGCCTCAGTGGCCGCGGCGACAGCGCGGGCATCTCCCGATGCCTGTGCGTCGGCGAGTTCCTGCTCGAGCTTGGCGATGGCGTCGGTGAGCTGGCGCGTCATGTCGTTCGCGCGCGCCTTGGTCTCGGGATTGTTCCGCTTCCAGTCGACGTCTTCGCGGCCGCGCACGTTCTGCTCGATCTTGCGGAGTTCGTCATCCAGCGCGCGTTCCTTGTCGCGGGGAAAGATGCGGCCGATCTCGTCCCACCGGCGTTGGACGGCCGTCAGCGCAGCCCGGGCCTTGGCCAGGTCGGGCTCGTCGACGATCGGCTTCGCCTCTTCCAGCAACGTGCGACGGGCTTCGATCTTCTCCCGGGATGCCTCGACCTCGGCCGACTCGCGCTCTGAACGAGCCCCGTACAGCACGTCACCGGCGGCCTTGAATCGTGCCCACAGCGCGTCGTCGGCTTTCTTTCCGGCACGCCCGGCCGACTTCCATGCGTCAAGCAGGTCACGGTAGGCGCCGATGCCGTCCTCCCCGCGGGAAGCGAGGGCCTCGGCGCGCTCGATGAGCGCCGTCTTGCGCGCACGGGCCGCCTTGTGCACCTCGTCGAGCTCCGAATAGAACTCGCGACGCGCACGATCCAGCACTGCACGCGCATCGCGGAAGCGCTTCCAGAGCTTCTGGGCCACCGACTTGGGCAGCCGCGGGCCGTTCTGCTGCTGCTCCTGCCATTGGGCGAAAAGCTCGTTCAACTCAGCGGTGGTCTGCTTCCACTGCACCGACTTCGGGTCGCGAGCGGCGAGTTCCTCGACGCGCTCGACCAGTGAGGTGCGCTGGGCGATCGCGGCGTCGACGGCTTCGCGTGCGGCGGCGGACTCGGCAGCAGCGGCCTGCTCGAGGGCTCCGGTCAGTGCATCGAGGCGTGCGACCAGGCCCTGCAGATCTCCCACCGCCGCAGCGCCGACGGTCTTCTCCCGAACCGTGGACGCGGTCGCGCGCAGGTCACTGGCCGAGGCTCCACCGCCGCGGTGACGCGCTTCGAGCAGTGCGACCTCACCGGCGAGATCGGCGTACTTGCGCTCGAAATACGCAAGCGCTTCGGCTGGGGTCCCGTCGGGATATTCGCCGACCACGCGCCAGTCGTCACCCTCGCGAACGGACACGACGCCCGCGTCATCCACACGACCCCAATCGCCGTTCGAAGGGCTTGCGGGCTCAACCGGAGCGGTCTGAACCTTGCGCAACGCCACGGTGGGGGGCGAGGGAACGGGCGGCGTCGGGGGAGTGTTCTCTGCGTCGGCAGTCACGGGAAGCACCTCATCACGGCTGTCGCCGTCGGCGGGGATTGGAACGGGTCTCCCAGCCTAGTACGTCACGGGCTCCACTCACGGAGTCGTCGTCGGTGTGGGCGTGAGCGTCGGGGCCGGCAGCACGGTGGAGGTCGTCGTCGGGCTGGGTGCGGGCGCAGGCTTGCCCGGGCCGGCCGTGTAGTAGGCGATCTGAGCGCCGAGCAGACCGAGCAGCAGCACCGCTCCGACGATGCCGCCCACGACGTTGTCACGCGTGCGGCGGCGCCCTCGAGCCTGGTTCAGCTCAAGACGGGCCTGGTAGACACGTGCGCGCTCGCGCTGCACGCGCGCGTCCTTATCGTTGGCACGGGGCGCCACGGGGCCTCCTCACACAGCAGTTCCCCGGACGGACCGGGCCGGGTCGATCCTACGCAACCCGGCCATGCGAGGACAAAGACAGCCCGGTGTCGGCGGCCACGGTTAGCCTGAAGGGGTGACCTCTCCCGCTGCACTGTTCACCGGCCATACGCCGCTGGCCGTGCGGATGCGCCCCACCTCACTCGACGAGGTCGCCGGGCAACGACACCTGTTGCGTCCCGGTTCGCCGCTGGTGGCTCTGGCCGATCGCGATGCCGCAACCGCAGCATCCGTTTCCGTCATTCTGTGGGGGCCGCCCGGAACCGGCAAGACAACCCTTGCTCAGGCAATAGCGCGGTCGTCGGGTCGACGATTCGTCGAATTGTCGGCGGTGACAGCCGGCGTGCGCGACGTGCGCGAGGTCATGCAAGATGCGCTGAATCAACGCGATCTATACGGCCAGGCCACGATCCTGTTCCTCGATGAGATCCACCGGTTCACCAAGGCCCAGCAAGACGCGCTGCTGCCCGGCGTCGAGAACGGATGGGTGGTGCTCATCGCGGCGACCACCGAGAACCCCTCGTTCTCGGTGATCTCACCGCTGCTGAGCCGCTCACTGCTGCTCACGCTGCAGCCGCTCAACGATGACGACCTGGGCATGCTCATCGACCGTGCCGTGTCCGACGCCCGCGGGCTGGGTGGCACTTACTCCCTCGACGACGCGGCACGCGCCGCGCTGATCCGGCTGGCATCGGGTGATGCACGGCGGGCTCTGACCTCGCTCGAGGCAGCGGCATCCCTCGCCGGTCCCGGCGGCGACGAGGGCGAGACACCGCCGCACATCTCGGCCGAACACGTCGCCCAGGCCGTCGACAAGGCGCTGCTGCGCTATGACCGGCAGGGCGACGAACACTACGACGTGATCAGCGCGTTCATCAAGTCGATTCGTGGGTCCGATGTCGATGCCGCCATGCACTACCTCGCACGCATGATCGAGGCGGGGGAAGACCCACGGTTCATCGCCCGGCGGCTGGTGATCTCGGCTGCTGAAGACGTGGGGCTGGCCGACCCGACGGCGTTGCAGATAGCGGTGGCGGCAGCTGACGCCGTCGCCTTCATCGGGATGCCGGAGGGCCGCATCCCTCTCGCCGAGGCCACCGCCTACTTGGCGACGACGGCGAAGTCGAATGCGGCGTATCTGGCGATCGACAAGGCGATCGCCGACGTGAAGGCGGGCGGTTTCGGGCGGGTGCCCGCGCATCTTCGCGACGCGCACTATGCCGGAGCCAAGCGGCTCAGTCACGGCAAGGGATACGTGTATCCGCACGACATCGATGCGGGTGTCGCGACGCAGCAGTATCTGCCCGACGAGCTGCGCGGGCGGCGTTACTACGAGCCGAAGGCCCTCGGCGCCGAGCGCGACGTGCAGGCACGGCTGGAGAAGATCCGCCGCATTCTGGGGGAGTAGGGGCTATTGGCCAGGCGTCATGGCCGCGATCGCCCAAAGTGCTATCGCGGCGTCGAGCGGGCTGACTTCGGGGGAAAGCGGAGCCGTGAGTTCGAGCCAGGCGACGTCGGTGAGCTCGTAGGTGGATGACGCTGCCAGTCGCTCCGACAGCATGCCGAACACCGCCGCACGCTCTCGTCGATCGGGCCCGCGCAGATCGAACGTGGCCGTGCCGAGGAACGCAAGGTCTTCCTGGGCGAGCACGACGGCGGTTTCCTCCTCCAGCTCGCGGATCGCCGCCTGCCGAGCCGACTCGCCCGGGTCGATCATGCCACCGGGCAGCTCCCACCGCCCCGCCACCGGTTGCGGCCCATCAGGATCTGCTCGCCCGAGTCAAGCACGACCAGAGCCAAGGGGCACGGCGGCTCCGCTGCGAGATTGAGTGCGCTCTCGGAGTTCGCTTCGAGGGCGACGAGGACATCGCCCTGGCGGTCGGTGATCGGCAGCGCGGGGGTGGACATTGATCGAGCGTAGCGAAGGGTCGTGCCGCTGCGCGGCCAGCCGCGAGCGCTGCAGCTTTTTGCATATGCGGGTCTGAACCGGTGGCGCATCTGCAGATCGGTGCACCGCACACGGAGCGTGGTCCAGATCGGTGGCGCGCGTGCAGAAGACTGCAGCGCGAGCGCCCGGCGGTGGGGGTGTCACAGAAGTGGTGGATGTGGCGGCGTGAAGCCGCATCTTCTGTGACGCGCGAGGCCGTGGTGTCTCAGAAGGTGCGGGATGCGGCATCCCGCACCCGCATCTTGTGTGACGCGCGGGGCCGTGGTGTCTTAGAGGGTGCGGGATGCGGCATCCCGCACCCGCATCTTGTGTGACACGCGTGAGGGGCCCGTGCCGGAGCCGGCACTTGACCGCCGCGCCGTGACCTGTGCTCGGAGGGCCTCGAGCCCACTGCGGACCCCGAGGCCACCGAGCCCAACGGCAGGCGTGTCACAGAAGAGACGGGTGTGGCGGTGTGAGGTCGCATCTTCTGTGACGCGCGGGGCCGTGGTGTCTTAGAGGGTGCGGGATGCGGCATCCCGCACCCGCATCTTGTGTGACATGCGTGAGGGGCCCGTGCCGGAGCCGGCACTTGACCGCCGCGCCGGGACCTGTGCTCGGAGGGCCTCGAGCCCACCGAAGACCTCGAGGCCTCCGAGCCCAACGGCCGGCGTGTCACAGATGTGGTGGGTGTGGCGGCGTGAGGTCGCATCTTCTGTGACGCGCGGGGCCGTGGGGTCTCAGAGGGTGCGGGATGCGGCATCCCGCAGCCGCATCTTGTGTGACACGCGTGAGGGGCCCGTGCCGGAGCCGGCACTTGACCGCCGCGCCGTGACCTGTGCTCGGACGGCCTTGAGCCCACCGAAGACCCCGAGGCCCCCGAGCCCAGCGGCCGGCGTGTCACAGATGTGGTGGGTGTGGCGGCGTGAGGTCGCATCTTCTGTGACGCGCGGGGCCGTGGGGTCTCAGAAGGTGCGGGATGCGGCATCCCGAACCCGCATCTTGTGTGACACGCGTGAGGGGCCCGTGGCGCACCGCGTCGGCACCGCGGCGATGCCGGGCCGTCTGATAAGCTAGAGCGGCTCGAAACCGAGTTTTCGGGCATCCCCCTCCTCTGACCAAGACCTTCCGGCATGCCCCGGCGTGCAGTCCCGAAGGGCGAGGAGCGGGAGATACGTCCGCGAGTCGTGAACGACACGGCCGCGTCATCGGAAGGATAACTTCGTGGTTACGAAGTCCCAGGATCGCCGTAAGGTGCGTCTGTCTCGCGCCCTCGGCGTCGCGCTCACCCCGAAAGCTGCGCGCTATCTCGAGAAGCGCCCCTATGGCCCCGGCGAGCACGGGCGCACCAAGCGCAAGGCCGACAGCGACTACGCCGTCCGTCTGCGCGAGAAGCAGCGCCTGCGTGAGCAGTACGGCATTCGCGAGAAGCAGCTGCGCATCGCGTTCAACGAGGCCCGTCGCAAGGACGGCCTGACCGGTGAGAACCTCGTCGAGCTGCTCGAGATGCGTCTGGACGCCCTCGTGCTGCGCGCCGGCTTCGCCCGCACCACGGCGCAGGCCCGCCAGTTCGTCGTGCACCGTCACATCATGGTCGACGGCCAGCTCGTCGACCGCCCGTCGTTCCGTGTGAAGCCGGGCCAGGTCATCCACGTCAAGGAGCGCAGCGAGGGCACCGAGCCGTTCCAGGTGGCAGCCGCCGGCGGCAACGCCGAGGTGCTGCCCCCGGTACCCGGCTACCTCGAGGTCGACCTCGAGAAGCTGCAGGCGCGCCTGGTGCGTCGCCCGAAGCGCGCCGAGGTCCCCGTCACGTGCGAGGTCCAGCTGGTCGTCGAGTACTACGCGGCCCGCTGATCGCGCCGCGCGAGAAGTGATCGCGGAGGGCGCCGGGGATCCCCGGCGCCCTCTGTCGTATCCGGCGGCCTTTCGTGTCGCGCCCTGCCGATTACGATAGGGGGATGCCGCGCCCCGCGGCCGAGGAGTGGAGACATGAAGAGTCTGGTGTGGTTCGTGCTCGGCATCGCCGGTGGATTCGTGGTCGCGCACTTCATGAACAAGGACCCGCGCGGGCACGAGGTGCTCGCCGCCGTCGATGCGCGCATCGCCGAATTCACCGACCGGATCGGTGACGCCTACCGCGATCAAGAAGCTCGCCTGGCATCGGCCGGCCCGCTGGCATCGGCCGGCCCGGCACCCGTCGCCGCGGCGGCACCCGCGGCTGGGGCATCCGAACCGTCCGCCTGAGTTCGGCCCACCGACCCCGCCGGCCGCGCTCGTCGCCGCCGGCTCATCCTCCTGAGAAAGAAGCGCATGAAGACCGCTGAGATCGCCCAGCGCTACCTCGACTACTTCGAGAAGAACGACCACGTCATCGTCCCGTCGGCATCGTTGGTCAGCAACGATCCCTCGATCCTGTTCACGATTGCCGGAATGGTGCCGTTCATCCCCTACCTGAACGGCCTGGTCCCGGCGCCCTACGCACGCGCCGCCGACGTGCAGAAGTGCATCCGCACGCTCGACATCGAAGAGGTCGGCCACACTGCCCGCCATGGCACCTTCTTCCAGATGCTGGGCAACTGGTCGTTCGGCGACTATTTCAAAGAGGGAGCGATCGGCTACGCGTGGGAGCTGCTGACCTCCGCCGAGGCCGACGGCGGCCTGGGCTTTGCCGAGCGCGATCTGTGGGTCACCGTCTATGAGGACGACGACGAGGCCGCGGCGCTCTGGAAGAAGATCGCCGGCCTGCCCGAAGAGCGCATCCAGCGCATGGGCAAGGAAGACAACTACTGGCACACCGGCCAGCCCGGGCCCGGTGGCCCCTGCTCGGAAATCTACTTCGATCGCGGTCCCGCCTACGGCCGCGACGGGGGGCCGGCAGTCGACGACAGCCGGTTCACCGAGATCTGGAACCTCGTGTTCATGCAGGAGCAGATCACCAACGTGCGGTCCAAGACCGACTTCGATGTCGTCGCACCGCTGCCGCGGAAGAACATCGACACGGGCATGGGCCTGGAGCGCGTCGCCTTCATCAAGCAGGGCGTTGAGAACATGTACGAGATCGATCAGGTTCGCCCGGTGCTGGACCGTGCCGTCGATCTCTCAGGTCGCCGTTACGGCGCCGAGCACGGTGACGACGTGCGTTTCCGCGTGGTCGCCGACCACGTGCGCTCGTCGCTCATGCTGCTCTCCGACGGCGTCACGCCGTCCAATGAGGGCCGCGGCTACATCCTGCGCCGTCTGATGCGTCGCACGGTGCGCGCGATGCGCCTGCTGGGCGTGGACGAGCCCACCTTCCCGGAGCTTTTCACCGCCTCGCGCGACGCGATGAAGACCGCCTACCCGGTGGTCGCCGACGACTGGACGCGCATCTCGCAGTACGCCTTCGCCGAGGAGCAGACCTTCTTGCGCACGCTGGCGGCAGGCTCGACGATCCTCGATCTGGCCCTGGACGAGACGAAGAAGGCCGGCAAACCCGCACTGAGCGGCTCCGAGGCCTTCCTGCTGCACGACACCTACGGCTTTCCCATCGATCTCACCTTCGAGGTCGCCCAAGAGGCAGGGCTTGACGTCGACCGCCCCGCCTTCGACACCCTCATGCAGGAGCAGAAGGCACGGGCCAAGGCCGACGCCCGATCGCGCAAGCGCGCGATCGCCGACCAGAGCGTGTATCGCGAGTTCCGCGCGCAGGGCGAGACCGTCTTCACCGGCTATACCGACTTGGAGACGTCGTCGCGGGTGCTCGGCATTCTCGTGGACGGACTGCCGGCGCAGCAGGCCGTGCAGGGGCAGATCGCCGAAGTGATCCTGGCTGAGACGGCCCTGTACGCCGAGAGCGGCGGCCAGGTCGCCGACAAGGGCATGATCGTCGGACCGGGCTACGAGCTCGACGTGCTCGACGTGCAGCGGCCGGTGCCGGGGCTGGTCAGCCACACCGTCGAGGTGACCCAGGGCGAGGTGGGCGTGGGGCAGCCGGCGACGACGGTCGTGGATGCCGCGAACCGGCGTTCTGCGGCACAGGCGCACTCTGCGACCCACCTGGTTCACGCGGCGCTGCGCGACACGCTGGGCCGAACGGCCACGCAGGCGGGCTCGTTGAACCGCGCCGGGTATCTGCGCTTCGACTTCTCGTGGGGGCAGGCGCTGTCTGATGCCACCAAGAGCGAGATCGAAGAGATCGCCAACAACGCCGTGCGCGACAACCTCGAGGTGTCCACGCGTGTGCTGCCGCTGGCCGAAGCCAAGCAACTGGGCGCCATGGCGCTGTTCGGCGAGAAGTATGGCGACACCGTCCGCATGGTCGACATCGGTGGGCCCTGGTCTCGCGAACTCTGCGGAGGCACGCACGTGGCCACCTCCGCCGAAGTGGGCGTGATAAGCCTCATCGGCGAATCGTCGGTCGGGGCATCCAACCGTCGTGTCGAGGCGCTCGTGGGGCAGGATGCCTTCCGCGAGCTGACCGCGGAGCGCGCACTCGTATCGCAGCTGACCAGCGCGCTGAAGACTCCGCGTGATCAGCTGGCCGCCCGGGTGGCCGAGCTGTCGGCGAACCTGAAGGCCGCCGAGAAGAAGATCGCCGCGTTCGAGGCGCGCGCACTTGCCGACCGCGTTCCCACACTCGCCGACGGTGCTGCCCGCATCGGCGCCTTCCGTGTGGTCGCCGAGTCGCTCGGGGTCGCGGCGTCGGGCGACGACGCGCGCTCGCTGGCCCTGCAGGTGCGCGACCGGCTGGGCTCCGAGGCCGCCGTGGTCGCACTGGGCGCCGAGGTGAAGGGGCGCCCCGTCGTGGTCGTCGCCACGAACGAGGCGGCACGCGCCGCCGGCGCCCGAGCCGGTGCTCTCGCCAAGGTCGCCGCGGGAATCCTCGGCGGCGGTGGCGGCGGGCGCGACGACGTCGCACAGGGCGGCGGAACGGATGTCGCGGCACTGCCCGACGCGCTGCGCGGGGTGCGAACGGCTCTGGAGACCGCGTGACCGACGCCCTCCGCGGGGTGCGATTGGCCGTCGACGTCGGAAAGGTCCGCGTCGGGGTCGCCCGCAGCGACCCCGACGGGCTGCTGGCCGTTCCGCTGGAGACCGTCGCGCGCACGGGCACGCCGATCGAGCGGATCGTGGCGCTTTCGGCCGAGTACGAGGCGATCGAGATCATCGTCGGGCTGCCGCTGAATCTGCGCGGCGACGACACGCCTTCCACAGCCGATGCGCGCGCGTTCGCGGGTCGGCTGGCTGCGGCATCCGATGTGCCCGTCCGGTTGGTCGACGAACGTCTCAGCACGGTCAGCGCACACCACGCGCTGCGGGAATCGGGCAGAACTCAGCGTTCATCTCGTAGCATGGTGGATCAGGTCGCCGCGGTGGTGTTTCTGCAACACGCACTCGACATCGAGAAGCGGACAGGGCAACCCGCCGGCGAACTCGTCCCCCAGCGCAGGAGCCCGCCTGACATGCCCGAAGTCCGTCCCCCCGACGGTGAATCCACCCCGACCACGCCATTGACGCGGCGGGAAGCCCGCGAACTCGCGGCCCGCGAAGCAGCGGCGGCCCGCGAAGCTGCGGCATCCGGCGAAGCAGCGGCAGCCGGTGACGCGCCGGCGCCGGTCACACAGGCGGTGCCCGCGCCCGGCATACCCGCAGTGCCCGTAGCGCAGACCCCGGCACCCTCGGCACAGACCCCCGCCCCGGCTGCGCAGCCGGCCGTGCCGGCGCACGAGGCGCCGCGACCAGCGGCATCCGGCCATCATCGTTCGCATCATCCGCGCGGTCATGCCGTTCCGGCGCTCGAAGACCTGTTCACCGGAGAGACCACGACCGAAGCGCTCGGTGCGGTGCCACAGAAGAAGACGAAGCGGCAGAAGCGCCGCGGCCGGTTCATCGGCCTCGCGATCGTGGTGGTGGTGCTCGGCGGCATCGGCGCGGGCGGACTGTATGTCTGGCACACTTACGAGCCGCAGATCCGCAGCATCATGGGCTGGGAGGAGCCGAAGGACTACGAGGCAGGCCTCGCGCACGGCGAGGCGCTCGTGACGATCCAGTCCGGCGACAGCGGCGCGGTCATCTCCCGGTCGCTGGCTGCGGCCGGGGTCACGAAGACGCCGTCGGTGTTCTACGACATGCTCATCTCGTCGGGAGCGAACCCCACGTTCTACCCCGGCGTGTACAAGCTGCAGCAGGAGATGACCGCCTCCGCCGCGCTGAAGACACTGCTGGACCCGTCGAGCAAGCAGGAGAACTCTGCGCTGCTGCCCGAGGGGCTCACCGAAGACGACATTCTCGGCCGCCTCTCCGACGCCCTGAAGATCCCGCGGGCCGACTTCGACGCGGCGGTGAAGAAGCCCAGCGACTACGGCGTGAAAGCCGACAGCCTGGAGGGCTGGCTGTTCCCGGCGATGTACACCTTCGCGCCCGACGCGACGGCGAAAGACATCATCAAGACGATGGTGGATCGCACCGTGCAGTCGCTCGACGACGCCGGAGTGCCCGAGGCCGACCGGCAGCGCATTCTCACCATCGCGTCGATCATCCAACGCGAGGCGCGCGAGGTCGACGACTTCTACAAGGTCTCGCGCGTGATCGAGAATCGACTCGATCCGTCCAACCAAGAGACATTCGGCAAGCTGCAGATGGACTCGACGGCGCAGTACGGCTACGGCGAGATGCACGACGGCACCGCCAGCTCGTCGCAGGCGGCGCTGGACGACGACAATCCATGGAACACATATGTGCACGCCGGGCTGCCCGCCGGGCCCATCGCAAATCCCGGAGACACCGCTATCGACGCGGCGATGCACCCCGCCGACGGCCCCTGGCTCTACTTCGTCACGGTGAACATGGACACCGGCGAGACCGTGTTCAGCACGACCTATGCCCAGCAGCAGGCGGCCATCAAGAAGATGCAGGCGTGGTGCACGGATCACCCGGACTCGGGATGCTGAGCGGCGGCCGCGAGCTGGAGGTCTGGGGCGATCCCATCGATCACAGTCTGTCTCCCCGGCTGCATGCGGCGGCCTACCGAGAACTCGGCCTGGACTGGTCGTATGGGCGCCGCCGGGTCAGCGAAGCATCCTTCTCCGGTGAGTTCGCCGCACTCGGAGGCACGTTGCGCGGCCTGTCGCTCACGATGCCGCTCAAGGCCCTCGCGTTCGAGGCGGCCGTCACCCGAAACCGGCACGGTGAGCTGTCGGGTGCGGTCAACACGTTGCTGCTGACCGAGGGGGGACCGCACGGCTTCAACACCGATGTGGCCGGGATCGCCGCCGACATCGCCGATCAGGGGGTGCCCCACGCAGAGCGGGCGCGCATCGTGGGGTCAGGTGCGACGGCGACCTCGGCGCTGCTCGCACTGGAGATCCTCGGCGTGGACGAGGTCGAGGTCGCAGCCCGTCGCCCCGAGGCTGCACAGGCGCTCGTCGAGCTCGGCCGGCGCCTGGGCGTGCGGGTGCACACCGTCGGCCTTGACGGGCACGACGGCCGGCCCGTTGCGTTGACGATCGCCACGCTGCCCGGCGGGGTCGACCTTTCCCCATCGGTGGCTGACGCCCTGGCCGCCGACGGCGGCCTGCTTTATGACGTCGTCTACGGGCACTGGCCCACGGCCCTCGCGCAGGCATGGCAGTGTCGAGGTGCACGCGCGGTGCCAGGCATCGGGATGCTGGTGCAGCAGGCGCTGAGGCAGGTGCGGGTGTTCCTCACCGGTTCGGATGAAGAGCCTCTTCCCGCCGAGGCCACCGTGCTGGCCTCGATGCACGCAGCCGTCACGGAGGCCTGAGCCTCGCGCGCGACGTGGGAGACTGGAGCAATGCTCCGCGTGCTTACGGCCGGCGAATCGCACGGCCCCGAACTCGTCGCCCTCATGGAGGGACTGCCCGCCGGCGTTCCCGTCTCGCGCGCCGCGATCCAGCAAGATCTTGCCCGGCGCAAGCTCGGTTATGGCCGCGGATCGAGGATGAAGTTCGAAGAAGACGAGCTGACAATCTCGGCGGGTGTGCGGTTCGGGTTGAGCCTGGGCAGCCCGATCGCGTTGCGCATCGGCAACACCGAGTGGCCGAAGTGGACCGAGGTGATGAGCGCCGAGCCCGTCGAGCTCACCGATCGCTCACGCGGGCGCGGCGCGCCGCTGACCCGTCCGCGCCCCGGTCACGCCGATCTCGTCGGCATGCAGAAGTACGGATTCGATGAGGCTCGGCCGATCCTCGAGCGGGCCAGCGCCCGCGAGACCGCGGCTCGCGTCGCCCTGGGTGCCATCGCCCGTGCGTTTTTGTCTGAGCTCGGCATTCGACTGGTCAGCCACACCCTTGCCATCGGCCCGGTGCACACGCCCGTCGATGCCCCGGTGCCTACGCCCGATGACGTCGCGGCACTGGATGCTGATCCGCTGCGCTGCTTCGACGCGGCTACCAGCGCCCGCATGGTGACAGAGGTGGATGCCGCACGCAAGGACGGCGACACGCTGGGCGGCATCGTCGAAGTGCTCGCCTACGGACTCCCGCCTGGGCTGGGCTCGCATGTGCAGTGGGACCGCCGCTTGGACGGCCGGCTCGCCCAGGCACTGATGAGCATCCAGGCCATCAAGGGCGTCGAAGTCGGTGACGGATTCGAGACCACCCGCCGTCGCGGCTCGGCAGCGCACGACGAGTTGTTCGCGACCGACGGCGGCATCGCCCGGGCCAGCGATCGCGCCGGCGGCACCGAGGGCGGCATGTCGACGGGCACGATTCTGCGAGTGCGCGCGGGCATGAAGCCGATCGCCACGGTTCCGCACTCGCTGCGCACGGTGGACGTCGCCACCGGCGAGGCTGCGGGAGCGCATCACCAGCGTTCCGATGTCTGCGCGGTGCCGGCGGCCGGCGTCGTGGCTGAGGCCATGGTCGCGATAGTGCTGGCCGAGTCGGTCTTGGAGAAGTTCGGCGGCGACAGCGTCGCCGAGGTGCGACGCAACCTCGACGGCTACCTTGCGGGCATTCCCGAGGCGCTGCACACCGCGTCATCCAGCGACCGGTCGCTGGGCGACGTGGCGCTGCAGGAGCTATGACCCGGCCCGCCGTCGTTCTCATCGGGCCGATGGGGGCGGGCAAGACCTCGATCGGTCGCAAGGCGGCCAAGGCCCTGCACGCGCCGTTCTTCGATACCGACATCGCCATCGCGCGGGCACACGGGCCGATCCCGAAGATCTTCGCCAGCCAAGGCGAACCGCACTTTCGCGAGCTTGAACGCGAGGCGGTGCGCGAAGCGCTGGCCACCGACGGGATCGTCGCGGTCGGGGGCGGTGCCGTGCTCCACCCGGACACTCAGGCCGATCTCACCCACCATCCGGTCGTGCTGCTGACCGTCGACCCGGCGACCGTCGCCGGTCGCATCCGCGGAACCACCCGGCCGCTGCTGCAGGGCGAAGACGCCCTGCAGTCGTGGCAGCGCGTCGCCGAGGAACGTGGCCGGCTGTATGCCGAGCTGGCTGACATCACGATAGACACGTCTGTCGGTCACATCCGCGACATCGTCGATCGCGTCGCCGGCTGGGTCGAAGAGCAATGGGCTGACGCAGAGAATGCACAGAAGGGAACGGAATGAGCGAGACGACCACGATCAGCGTCGAGGGAAGCCGGCCCTACGACATCACGGTAGGCCGCGGCATCCTTCTGGACACCGTGGAAGGGGCGCTGCCGCCCGCGGCGCGCAAGATCCTCGTGGTGCATCAGCCCGCGCTGGCCACCGCCGCCTCACAGCTGCGCGACGCGTTGTCGGGCCCCGACCGGCAGGTGCTGTTGGCAGAGATCCCCGACGCCGAGGCGGGCAAGCGCGTTGAGGTCGCGGCGTTCTGCTGGCAGATCATGGGACAGGCTGACTTCACGCGCACCGATGCCGTCATCGGATTCGGCGGGGGAGCGGTCACCGACCTCGCGGGGTTCGTCGCGGCGACGTGGCTGCGCGGGGTCGACATCGTGCAGCTGCCCACGTCGGTGCTGGCGATGGTCGACGCCGGGATCGGCGGCAAGACGGGGATCAACACGAACGAGGGTAAGAACCTCGTGGGTGCGTTCTGGCCGCCGCGCGCGGTGGTGTGTGACTTCGAGCTGCTGGATTCGCTGTCGGAAAACGAACGCGTGGCCGGGTTCGCCGAAGTCGTCAAGGCCGGGTTCATCTGGTACCCCGAGATCCTCGAGCTCGTGGAGAAGGATGCCGCAGCCGCCGTGGATCCGCGGTCGGAGGCGTTCAGCCGCTGCGTGGAACTGGCGATCCGGATGAAGGCAGACGTCGTGGGCAAAGACCTGCGCGAATCGGGCTTGCGCGAGGTGCTCAACTACGGGCACACCCTCGGTCACGCGATCGAGTATGCCGAGCGCTATCAGTGGCGTCATGGAGCGGCCGTGAGTGTGGGGATGATGTACGCCGCAGAGCTCTCCCGGCTGGCCGGGCGACTCTCCGACGACGTCGTCGACCGGCACCGCGACATCCTCACCTCGCTGGGGCTGCCCACGACCTACCGTGCGAACGCGTGGAAGACGCTGTTGTCGACGATGCGCCGCGACAAGAAGGCGCGCGGCGACATGCTGCGCTTCGTCGTGCTCGACGACATCGCACGCCCTACCGTCATGCAGGCGCCCGACGAGTCGCTGCTGTTCGCGGCGTTCCAGGAGATCGGGGAGTGACCGCGGTCGCGGTGCGGCGGATACGTGCGGCCGAAGCGGGAGCGGGAGCAGGTGCGTGACTCGCGGATCCAGCCGGTGAGCGAGATCCCGCCGCACACATAGGGTTCCTGTCCACTAGCGTTCCTGTCCACTAGCGTTCCTGTCCACTAGCGTTCCTGTCCACGCCGAAGCAGGAGCGCGTCCGGGAAGACGACTTCTGGCCTGGCGCGAGCAGCCACGTCTGCGAACGGCGAAGAGGCCGTCCCCACGGTGCGGTGTCGAGTGGGCACGTGCCTGAGTCTCTTCCCCCGGTTGTCGGCCGCCTCATCCGGCCGCCGCGTCCACCTTCCTGAACGCTCACCATCTGAACCGCCCAGTGGTTCAGATGGTGAACGTTCGCGGGGGAGGCGCGGGAGACCCGACCCGAGCAGGAGACACGCGCCGCGAAGATCCCGGCGGCGCGCGGAGCCCCGCAAAGCCCGTTGGTCATGCCGCCAGCGGCTGCTGGTCACGCGCAAGCGGTTGCTGGTCAGGCGCAAGCGGCTGCTGGTCACGCGCAAGCGACTGCTGGTCACGCGCAAGCGGCTGCTGGTCAGGCCGCAAGCGACTGCTGGTCACGCCGAGTGGCCTGGCCTACGAGGCGATGTCGGTGGTCGACGGCAACATGTCGTCATGGCACCGACATCCACGACGGAAGCTCTCGACATCTCCGGGTATGTGCGCCGCGTACGACGACTTGGCGATCTCAGCCAACGAGACCTGGCGAAGGCTCTCGGCGTGAGCCAGGCGGCGATCACGCGCGTCGAGAACGGAGGCGACATTCGGGTACGCGCGTTCTCGCGCATCCTCGAAGCCGCCGGGCTTCGACTGGTCATCGTCGATGAGGCAGGCGACGAGGTCACGCCGATGCCCGTCGACGTGTTCCGTGATCGCGCCGGCCGCCGGCATCCCGCACATCTCGATGTGCACGCGCGCCCCGAGACCCCAACGATGAAGATGCTTTTTCGCAGTGTCGATCCGATCCCCTCGAGCGGGTCTTGGTATCACAAGCGGCCGGAGCGCGATCGACTGCGCGGCGATTCGCGTCGGGGAGCACACGACGAGCAGCTGACGACGAGCGCTGCACGCGCACGCGCGGCACCGCGCAGGTGCGCCAGCGGTGCGCTCGCGCACCGGTTCGCGCCCCGGCGATAGGGCGAACGGATGACCGCACAACGCAGGTACGCCAGTGGCGCGCTCGCGCAACGGTTCGCACCCCGGCGATAGGGCGAACGGATGACCGTACAACGCAGGTGCGCCAGCGGTGCGCTCGCGCAACGGTTCGCACCCCGGCGATAGGGTGAACGGATGACCGCACCGCGCCGCCTGCTGCTCGTGAACGGCCCGAACCTCAACCTGTTGGGGGTGCGCGAGCCCGAGATATACGGCACCGCGACCCTGGGGGATGTCGAGCGGATCACGGCGGATGCCGCAGCCCAGCACGGCTTCGACGTACGCGCTGTGCAGAGCAACCACGAAGGCGTGCTGATCGACGCCATTCACGCGGCGCGCACCGAGTGCGCCGGCATCGTCATCAACCCCGGGGGCCTGACGCACACCTCGGTGATCCTGCGCGATGCGCTCTCGGGCGTGGCGCTGCCCGTTGCCGAAGTGCATATTTCTGACGTGAACGCGCGCGAAGAGTTCCGTCGCTTCTCGTATGTGGCCGATGTCGCCGCGGTGCACGTGATCGGTGAGGGCGTGGCCGGCTACGCGACAGCGGTCGACCTGCTCGTCGAGATCATCGCGGGGCGTGCCGAGGGCTGAGAGCCCCCAGCACGCCCCATCGAAGACAAGCGCGGCCGCGGCGATCAGGCTGCTTTCTGCGCCGGCTGCGGAGCCGGTGCGGCAACCACCGGGCGCGAGGGGAGCGCGAAGCAGACCCCGATGGCGACCACGGTGAAGCCGACGGCCCACCAGAAGGCGACGTCGAAGCCCTGGGCCAGGTCGGCCAGCGACGTGCTCGAACCCACGGCGGTCTGCAGGATCACGGCCAGCAGCGCCGTACCGAACGCGCCACCGACTTGCTGTGCCAGGCGGGTGAGCAGACTGGCGTGCGGGATCTCGGCGTGCTCAAGACCGACATAGGCGACCGTCATGACCGGAATCATCACGGCACCGGTGCCCAGACCCCGCACCAGCAGCACTGCCATGAGCCACCAGATGCTCGTCGTTGCGTCTGCCAGTGCGAACGGGATCGTCGCGATCCCCATGACGACGAACCCCGCGATGGCGACAGTCCGGGCTCCGATCTCATCGGTCAGCTTTCCGGCGAGGAATCGACTGAGGAGCGCACCGACGCCCTGCGGAATCATCAGCAATCCTGCGGTGAGGACATCCGACCCGTGCAGAATCTGGAAGAAGAGCGGAAGCAGCAGCATGCCGCCGTACAGTGATGCGCCCGACAGGAACAGCACGAGCGACGAAGAGGCAACGGGGCGGCGCTTGAGCAGACTCACGTCGATGAGTGCCGTCGAAGGGCGCCGTGCCGCCCACCAGGCGAACAGCGCGAGAAGACCGATGCCGACGAGCGCGGGCAGCCACACGTCGAGGCGTGCGAATCCGCCGTCTTCGCTGACCCGCGACATCCCATACAGCACCCCGACGATTCCGGGCGATGCCAACAGCAGCCCCACGAGGTCCAGACGCGCGCGCCCCGAGGGGGCATCCCGTGGGATGAACTTCCACGCCAGCAGCAGGCCGACCAGGCAGAACGGCACGTTGACCCAGAACATCCAGCGCCAGTCGAGCGAGTTGAGGATGATGCCGCCGATGGTGGGCCCGAGGATGGGTCCCAGAGCGGCCGGCAGGCTCACCATCGCCATGAGGCGGCCGAGCGAGGCGCCACGGGGCACCTGCTGAATCGCCAGCGTCGCCATCAGCGGCATCATGAGACCGCCACCGATGCCCTGCAACACGCGGAAGGCGATGAGGCTGCCCGCGCTCCACGACAGCGAGCACGCGATCGATGCGACCAAGAAGATCGTCAGAGCGATCATCCAGACCCGCTTGCCGCCCAAGCGGGCCTGTGCCCAGCCCACGAGCGGAATCGTCACGCCCAGCGCAAGCAGATACGCAGTACTGACCCACTGGATGACGCTCACCGACACGTCGAGATCGGTAGCGAGGGTCTTCAGCGCGATGCTGACGATCGTGCTGTCGAAGATGACGGCGAGGCCACCGACCAGAAGACAGATCGTGGTGACGATCGCAGCGCGGGGGATCGCCGGAGCGGGCGAGGATGAGGACATCGGGACTCCTTCTAAGATACACGGCTGTATCTACGGGAGTGAGTGTACGCCGATCCGATAAGATACACAAATGACCCTTGAAGAGGATGCTCCGGCTCGGAGGAGACGTGGCGAAGAATTAGAGCGCGCGATTCTCCAGGCCGCTTGGGATCAGCTTCTCGAGGGTGGCTATCCGGGCTTCACGATCGATGCCGTGGCCGACCGCGCGCAGACCAGCCGCTCGGTGATCTATCGGCGCTGGCCCGATCGGGGTGAGCTGATGGATGCCACCCTCGCGTTCGGGCTCAATCAGGGCCGTGTCGAGACGCCCGATACCGGCAGTCTGCGTGGCGATCTGCTGGCGATGCTGCGCAGCTCCAACCTCGCACGCAGCGCCATCGCCCCGCTGCTGAGCGTCTTCATGGGGGCGTACTACGCGGAGTCCGGGCGCACCTTCGCCGATGTGCGCCGACGCGCCTTCGGCGAACGGGCCGGGACCTCGATGGAGACCATCTTGAATCGCGCCGTCGCACGCGGCGAGGTCGATCCGCAGCGACTGACTCGGCGGGTGCGGTCGGTGGCATCCGATCTGTTCCGTCACGACCTGCTGATGACGGCAGCGCCCCTGCCGGATGAGGAAATCGTGGCCATCGTCGACGAAGTCTTCTTGCCGCTGGTGCGCACCTGAACGCGTGATGGGCTGGTCTTCCCGTAGAATCGACTGTCGGCCACGCACGGCGACCCAACACGTGTGCGCGCCGACCGAACGCGCGAACCCCGAACGAAACGGAACACGAGTCCTATGGCATCCACCGCAGACATCCGCAACGGCGTCGTCCTCAACCTCGACGGCCAGCTCTGGAGCGTCGTGGAGTTCCAGCACGTCAAGCCCGGCAAGGGCGGCGCGTTCGTGCGCACCAAGCTCAAGAACGTCGTCACCGGCAAGACGAACGACAAGACCTTCAACGCCGGGTCGAAGGTCGAGATCGAGAACGTCGACCGTCGCGATTTCACCTACCTGTACAGCGACGGCGACGGGTTCGTGTTCATGGACACCGCCGACTACGACCAGATCACGGTGCCGGCCGTCGTCGTCGGCGACGCGAAGAACTTCATGCTCGAGAACCAGGCAGTCACCATCGCGCTGCACGACGGCAACCCGCTGCACGTCGAACTGCCGGCCTCGGTCGTGCTCGAGATCACCTACACCGAACCGGGCCTGCAGGGCGACCGCTCCTCGGCGGGCACGAAGGGTGCCACTGTCGAGACCGGCTACGAGATCCAGGTGCCGCTGTTCCTCGAGACCGGCACGAAGGTCAAGGTCGACACCCGCACGGGCGACTACCTCGGCCGCGTGAATTGACCTCGGGTCTTCGCACACAATGAGCGCACGCACCAAGGCGCGCCGCCGCGCGATGGACATTCTGTTCCAATCCGACATCCGCGGCGAGCAGATCCCGACGATCCTCGCCGCCGAAGCCAAGCGCGCGGCCACCGAACCCGCCCGCGAGGCGTCGTGGCTGTATGCGCGCGAGATCGTCGACGGCGTGATCGACAACCAGGGCGAGATCGACGAGCAGATCACCACCTTCGCGAAGGACTGGTCCCTGGAACGGATGCCGGCAGTCGATCGCGCACTGCTGCGCATCGGTGCCTGGGAGATCCTGTACAACGACGAGGTCCCCACCGCCGTTGCCATCGACGAGGCCGTCGAGCTGGCCAAGGAATTCTCGACCGATGAGTCGGGCTCGTTCATCCACGGCGTGCTGGCCCGGATCGGCCGCTCGAACTGACCCGAGCGGCGGTGTCCGCGGCCGCTGCGAGGATGGATGCCATGCCCGCACCGTTCCTGCACCCCGACGACATCCGTCGAAGCGCGGAGGGGTACGGCTACGAACGGGGTGTGGAGTATTTCCGCTCGGGCGCCGTGCGTCGCCTCGCGTGGGATGACGAGGTCTCGGCCCTCACCGGGGTTGTGAACGGCAGCCGCTCGATGTCATATCGTGCGACGATCTGGCTGGATCCGATGCGACGGGGCAGTCCGATCGTGGGGTCGTCGTGTTCGTGCCCCATGCAAGCGGGCTGCAAGCATGTGGTCGCCACGATGCTCGCATCCAACGAGCAGGTGCAGCCTGCCGTTCCCCCGCCACCCCCGCCGGGCGTGCCGCAACCGACGATGCCGCCGGGCCGCGCAGGCTCGAGCGCGCCCGAGGTGAGCTGGCGCAGCATCCTGATGCCGGAACCACGGGTGCACGGCACCGGCGAGCTCGCGCTCGGCGTCGAGCTGCGCCAGCGGGGGGAACGGGGCATGGCGTATTGGGCCCCGGTGCGCTGGGAGACCGCGACGCCGCGCGGCCTGCAGACCGGGGCAGGCGAGGTGTCGTTGGGCCTGCGGCCACTGGAGCGCAGTCGCAGCACAGGCCGCTGGATCAAGGGGCAGGCGTCATGGGAGGCCCTGCGCCGCATCGGCGCGGGCATCGACCACCGGCAGCACGAATGGATGCTGGAGCTGTACAGCATCATCCGCATGCACTCGCCGCTGAACGAGTACGGCACCGCCGGCGAGTGGCTCACTCTCGATGGCGCGTCATCGGGACTTCTCTGGCACCATGTGGCGGCCGCAGCCGCCAGCGGCGTGGAGATCGTGACGATGTCGAAGGCGCAGTCGGTGCGGCTCGCCGAGTCGGGAGCTGTCAGCGTCCGCGTGCAGAAGGAAGGCGAGGCGCTGCGCCTGTCTGCGCAGACCGAGATCGAGTCGACTCCCGTCGAACCGCACGGCGTGCGGCCGGTGGGTGACACAGGCTTCTACACATACGACATCCAACGGTCGATGATCCACCTCACTCTGGTACCGGCCCCGCTGAGCGCACCGATCAAGGCGCTGCTGCAGCATCCCGCCGGCGTTCTCATCCCGGCTGCCGAGAGCGCCCAGTTCCTGAGCGAGGGGTATCCCCGGCTCGCTCGGCAGGTGCCCGTCGTGGCCCAGGGGCTGCAGCTGCCCGAGCCCGAGCCGATTCGCCTGGAGCTCACGGTACGGTTCCGCCCGCGCGACACGATCGAGTACACGCTGGAGTGGCGGTATCCGGGCGGCGCACGCTACGGGTATGAGCGGGATGCCGCACCCGACCGCGACGCCGAGACAGAAGCCGAGATCTGCGAGGCCGTGGCCGGGGCATGGCCAGACGCCGCGGCATCGGGCACTCTTTTGGATGTCGAGGCGGCGGAGTTCGTCGCGAACGCGCTGCCCGCGCTGCGTGAACTCGATGCGGTGTCGATTGTGACGAAGGGAAAGCAGCGCACCTACCAGGAGCTGTCCGGCGACCCCGAGATCACCGTTTCCACCGTGGAGAGCACCGACGCCGACTGGTTCGATTTGGGTGTCATCGTCACGATCGACGGCCGGCGCATCCCATTCCAGCCGCTGTTCACCGCCCTGGCCAAGCGCCAGGGCAAGCTGCTGCTGGCCGACGGCGGCTACTTCTCGCTCAAGCATCCCGCGCTCGACCGGCTGCGCGAGCTCATCGAAGAGTCGTACGAACTCAACGAGTGGGAGACCGCGCCGCGCATCAACCGCTACCAGACGGCGCTCTGGGCCGATTTCGAAGATCTCGCCGACGTGTCGGAGCCGGCGGTGTCGTGGCGGGCGATCGCCGACGGGCTGCGCGAGATCGAGCACGTTGATCCGACCCCGGTGCCGGCCGGGCTGCGCGCACAGCTGCGGCCGTATCAGAAGGCGGGGTTCGACTGGCTCACGTTCCTGTGGCAACACGGCCTCGGCGGCATCCTTGCCGACGACATGGGCCTGGGCAAGACGCTGCAGACCCTCGCGCTGATGGCGCACACTCGTGAGGCGGGCGAGCATCGCCCCGTGCTCGTGGTCGCGCCCACCTCGGTGCTGGCGACGTGGCGGGCCGAGGCATCCCGATTCGCACCCGCGCTGCGGGTCGCGGTCGTCGACGCGACGCATGCGCGGCGCGGCGCGCTGCCCGACGACGTCGACCTGGTGATCACCTCGTACACCCTGTTGCGACTCGACGAAGACGAATTCGCCGGGGTGGATTGGTCGCTGGTCGTGCTCGACGAGGCGCAGTTCGTGAAGAACCCCGCGACCAAGCTGTACAAGGCGGTCAAGGCGCTGCGCGCGAATGCCGTGTTCGCCCTGACCGGCACGCCGATGGAGAACACGCTCACCGAGCTCTGGGCGCTGCTGTCGCTGACGGCGCCCGGCCTGTTTCCCTCGGCCCGACGCTTTCGTGAGGAGTACGTCGGGCCCATCGAAAAGGGAAAGGTCCCCGAGAATCAAGAGGGCGGGCCGTTCCGCGCCGCGCGCCTCAAGCGGCTGCGGCACCGCGTCCGCCCGCTGATGCTGCGTCGCACGAAGGAGCTCGTGGCCGCCGATCTGCCGCCCAAGCAAGAACAGCAGCTGTGGGTCGAGCTCGCGCCGGCCCACCGGGCGCTGTACGACACCGTGCTGCAGCGCGAGCGGCAGAAGGTTCTGGGCCTGCTCGACGATCTCGACCGCAACCGGTTCATCGTGTTCCGCTCGCTGACGCTGCTGCGCATGCTGAGTCTGGCGCCGGTGCTGGTCGACCCCGCGCATGCGCGCATCCCGTCGGCCAAGCTCGACGACCTCGTCGAGCAGATCACCGAGCTTGCCTCCGAAGGGCACCGCTGCCTGGTCTTCAGCCAGTTCACGTCGTTCCTGCAGCTGGCGGCCGGCAGGCTGGATGCCGCAGGGATTGCCACCGAGTACCTCGACGGGTCCACCCGGCGGCGCGAAGACGTCATCGACGCATTCCGCGACGGCGAAGCCCCTGTGTTCCTCATCAGCCTGAAGGCGGGCGGATTCGGGCTCACTCTCACCGAGGCCGACTACGTCTTCCTGCTCGACCCGTGGTGGAATCCGGCCGCCGAGGCACAGGCAGTGGACCGCACGCACCGCATCGGACAGACCCGCAGCGTCTTCGTCTACCGCATGATCGCCACCGGAACGATCGAAGAGAAGGTGCTGGCGCTGCAGCAGCGCAAGGCACGGCTGTTCCGTTCGGTGATGGACGACGACGACATGTTCGCGAAGGCGCTGTCGGCCGACGACATCCGCGCGCTGTTCGACGACTGATACTCCCGGCGTTGCCCCGGTCGGGCACAGCGGGCTCCGCGTAGAATCGGGAAGCCATCGATCAGGAGGAGTTCCATGCGGATCACCGGGCTCGGCCACGCCGGGATGTTCATCGAGACCGCCGGCGGCAGCATCATCTGCGACCCGGTCATCGGTCCGAGCTTCTACGGAGCGTGGTTCCCGTTCCCCGACAACCGCGGCCTCGACTGGGAGCGCTTCGGCAAGGCCGACTTCCTGTACATCTCGCACCGGCACCGCGACCATTTCGACCCGCGGCTCATGGAACGGTACATCCGCAAAGACATCCGCGTACTGCTGCCCGACTACCCGACCGACGACCTCGAAGACGACATCCGCAAACTCGGCTACACCAACATCGTCTACACACAGGCGGGCGTCCCGATGCAATTCGGTGAGTTGACGCTCATGGTCACTCCGCTGCGCGCTCCCAGCGACGGGCCGATCGGCGATTCGTCACTGTCGGTCGACGATGGCACCGCCAGCATCCTGAATCAGAACGACTCGCATCCGCTGGATCTGGAGAAGCTGCTGAGCTTCTCCAAGCCCGACGCCTATTTCACGCAGACCTCCGGCGCCATCTGGTGGCCGATGGTCTACGACCTGCCGCAGGACGCGAAGCAGAACTTCGCGCGATTGAAGCGCGACGCACAGAACAAGCGTGCGATGTACTACATCGAGAAGGTCGACGCCGAGCACGTGTTTCCGATGGCGGGTCCGCCGATGTTCCTGCGCGACGACCTGTTCCGGTTCAACGGGTGGGGCAAGGACGACGATGCGATCTTCACCGATCAGGCGCAGTTCCTCGATCACATGGCCCAGATGCGCCCGGAACAGAAAGGGTACCTGTTCGTTCCCGGCACCCAGGTCGATCTGAATCACGGTGAGATCGAGATCTCACAGACGCTCTACACCGACGAGGAGATCGATCGGGTCTTCGGCGACAAGTGGAACTACCTCGAGCAGCAGCGGGCCTCGCGCCAGCAGGAGTTGCGCGACGAAGAGGCATCCCGTGCCGCGGTGCTGCCGCCCGATGGGATGCTCGCCGAGCTGAAGGCGTGGTGGGAGCCCATGCTGCGCAAGTCGCGCACCATCCGTCTTGGCGTCGGCGGGCCGGTGCGCATGAGCATCGGCGAGCTGGATCTGGTCGTCGACTTCCCGAAGGCGAAGGTGCGCGAGTACGCGGGGGAGGACTGCGAGTTCTGGTACACGATTCCCGCCGACCTCGTCTCGACGAACATCCGCGACCACGAGATCGACTGGTCGAACTCGATCTTCCTGTCGCTGCAGTTCAGCGCCGGGCGCAAGGGCAAGTTCAACGAGTTCATCTACACGTTCTTCAAGTGTTTGTCGGCCGACCGCATCGAGTACGTGGAGAACTGGTATTCGGAGCAGGCCGACACCAGTGAAGACGTGCAGCTGGACGACTGGATGGTGCAGCGACGCTGCCCCCACCTGCGTGCCGACCTGTCGAAGACCGGCAAGATCGAAGACGGCGTGCTCACCTGCAGCATGCACGACTGGAAGTGGGACCTGGCCACCGGCCGGTGCCTGACCACCCAGGGCCATCCCATCCGCGCCGAAGCGTGCCCGGTGACGCAGGAAGCGCTGCGCCCCGCCGGCTGAGCGCGGGTGGTCTGTACCACCCGAATCTCTAGTGGTACACTGTCGGCATGGCAACGACATTGCCGCGTATCCAGGTCACCCAGACACCCGAGCTCGCGGCCGGACTCGAGCTGGCGGCGAAGGAGTGGCCGGGAGCGTCGCGTTCGGAGCTCGTTGCACGACTCGCGGCAGCAGGAACAGAATCCCTGACAGCGAAGCGCGCTGCCCGGCGCGCCGATCGCCGGAAGGTGCTGGAAGAGACGCGCGGAAAGTACGACTATCCGCCGAACTATCTGGAGGAGCTCCGCAAGGACTGGCCCGAGTGATCGTCCTCGATGCCAGCATCCTGATCGCGTACTGGACGACGGACGATGCCCATGCCGACGACGCCTTCTCGATTCTCGACACGGAAGAAGATCTGCTCCTGCATCCCGTGACGCTGGCCGAGACGCTGGTGTGGCCGGTCCGGGAACGGCGAGAGCGAGCTGCCGTCGATGATGTGGCACGGCTGGGGATCGAGCGGTATGCGCCATTGTTCGATGAGCCGTTGCGTGTGGCGAGTCTGCGGGCCGCGACCACGTTGAGGCTCCCCGACGTGTATGTGCTGGCCACCGCCATCGAGCACGGAGCGACTCTCGCGACATTCGACCGCCGCCTGGCGGGGGCGGCCCGGGATCACCATGTCGCCGTTGTCGGAGCCTGAGTCCGCGGATACGCGGGCGAGCGTGAGTAACCCATTCCTATCCATGAGCGGCCGTGAACGTCCAACGTTACCAATTCGTTACGATCCGGTCTCAGCCTTTCGAGAGCCTACTGATAACCTCATTTCAGCTTCAATGGGGTTTCAAGAGAATTGAAGACGGCGCAACGGTGAGCTGAAGGGGAATTGCCATGAGGGAATACAAGGGTAGAGGACCTCGACGGAAAAAGCCTGGGCGAGTTGCAATGGGTTTGTGGTCCATCGCCGGAGTCATGGGCGGGGGGCTCTTGTTCGCCGCACCGGCACAAGCCGCCGCGCCCACCGACTGTCCGCCGACGTACGCGTGTCTCTGGGGAGACACCGCGTTCAAGACGGGCGGGGCGACCGCATCGGTGATCAAACTGAAGCAGTATATTCCGGCGCTTAGGCCGTTCAGCTACTACGGTACTTCGAGGACCGGCCATGATAGTGCGTCGTCCGTCTTCAACAACGGTTCAACGGACACTGCCTACTTCTTCAAGAATGAGAACCACGGTGGTGCGTGGTTCAAGAAGAGCACCAATGATGGCGACAGTGACTTCACCAATGGGTCCCCGCCTGGGAGCTTCAACGACTCGCTCGACTCCGTGTACTTCGCGACGCTTTTTGTCCCGATCGGTGGTTGAGAAGTCGGTGCTTGATGACCACCGCGGGATCGTGTCGTGAAGTGGAAAAGCGCGCTACTCGTGGGGGCGCTTCTCTTGAGCGCGTCTGCCGGCTTGCCGGCCTGCTCGTCGTTTGCTCCAGCACCCGATGGGATCGAACTCCCTGAGAAGAACATCGACCAGTGGGTTCTTCCGCTTGATCAGTTCCAGACGAGGGATCTCACACTCGACACCTACGCCGAGAACCTGCTAGTCGAGCCGTGTATGGAGGACGCCGGATACGAGTGGAAAGTGCCCTACCGCGACGCGAAGGCGAAGAGCCCGATGCTCACGGCACTGGGACTGTGGAACTTCAATCGGAGTGTCGCCAGTACCTACGGCTATCACTACTCGATGAACCCGCCCATGGAGAACGCGGCCGATTGGGAAGGGTTCCAGAAGATGACGCAATCGATCTCTGATGCGGAGTTCGATACCCTGCGAGCGTGTCAGTCGGAGGCGCGGAAAGCAGTGCCGTCCTCTGATGATCCGGTGAATTACATCATGACCGTGGCCAGCTCTGCGGAGGAGGCGGCAGCATCAGACCCGAGCGTGACAAGTTCGGAGTCTCAATGGCGGACTTGCATGCTGCCACTGGGAATCGCAGACCTGCCTGACAATCCGTTGAAGATGCCGAGCCAGAGCATGAACGTCCTTTATGGGCTCGATGACGGATCGTGGAGTATATCTGATGACGAGGTCAAGACGGCCACCTTCGATTTCGATTGTCGGGAGAGCAGCGGCTGGCGGAAAGCATATTACGATGCGGAGTGGAATGCTCAAGTCGCTCAATTAGATAAGTACGGCGACGATATTGTCCGGATGGGAAAGCGCGTGGCGGCCATCGACAAGAAGATCGATGAAGTGATCGCGGAGCATGCTCCGGCAGCTTGACCATCGCCGCCCACGAGGGAGGCGCGCATGGTGGGCGATCGCGGCATTGGTCGTGCTCACCCTCGTGTTCGGCGCCGGCTGGTGGCTCGCACTCGCCTTCGAATCGCCGGCGCAGAGGGCCGCAGTTGCGACTGCTCCGCCCCCAGGCCCCGTCCTCGCAGACGTGTCGGAGGGCGTGCTCGCGAAAACAATCAGCGCTCGTGGGACGATTCAGGACAGCACGGTCGTGACGCGCGTTCTGCCGGCGCCGGATGCGACGACGGTGGTGACCGGCCGCCCGGTGGCGCGCGGGCAGGTCGTGTCGTCCGGAGAGTCGTTCATCACGTTGAACGGTCGTCCCGTCTTTGCTCTCGTGGGGAAGTTCCCGTTCTACAGGGATCTCGAACATGGGAGCTCCGGCCCCGATGTCGAACAGCTCCAGCGCGCGTTGCGCATCTCCGTGACGGGTGTTTATGACGGGGCGACTGCGGCGGCCGTGTCATCGATGTACGCGCGCGCCCACGCGAGCGCGCCCGATGTGGTCCCGGCCTCTGCGCTGATCGTGATCCCGAAGGCGATGCGGTTGACATCGGCTCCGACGATCGGCGATGTGCTGTCAGCGGATGCGTCCGCCTCGTTCTCCTCCGGCAATCTCGTCGCACGGGTGGGCGTGTCTTCCAGCATCGCCGAAGGGATCGAGACCGGGATGAAGGTCCAGCTGACGACGACCGGCCAGACGGTCGACGGCACCGTGACCGCGGTCGACCGCGACGGCGACGATGCCAAAGTCGCGATGGTGCCAGTGAAGCCGTTCGCGACAGCTCAGGACGGCAGGGCGATAGTAGCGGTGATCGTCTTGAGGGAGGTCGCGCCGAAAGGGCTGACGGTACCGAGCACGGCGGTGATCGGTGCAGGCGCGACGAGTGCCCGCGTCCTCAAGCAACAGACCGACGGGAGCTTCTTGGCAGTCGCAGTGACGGAGGTCGGCGAGTTGGATGGCACGAGCGCCATAGTCGCTACCGATGGCGACCTCGTCGTCGGCGACCGCGTGCGCGTGGGGTGAGCGCGATGCGGATTCGCGTTGACGACCTGTGCCGGGCCTTCGGTGTGACCCGTGCGCTGGACGACGTGAGCCTGCAGATCGGCGAGGGGGAGTTCGTCGCGATCGAGGGGCCATCGGGTGGCGGCAAGTCCACTTTGCTCAACATTCTCGGGCTCCTCGATTCTCCGGACTCGGGCGTCTACCTTCTGGACGGCGTGGACACCGCGTCGCTGAGTCGGCGTGAATCGGCGCGGCTGCGTAGCACGACTCTGGGATTCGTCTTCCAGGCGTTTCATCTCCTTGACCGTCGCGCAGTGATCGACAGTGTGGAACTGGGGCTGCTCTACCGGGGTGTGCGGCGCTCGGAGCGCCGGGCCCGCGCTGTCGAGGCGCTGGAAGCAGTGGGCCTGGGTGACCAGATCTGGCAATCGGCAAATACGCTCAGTGGCGGTCAGCGGCAGCGGGTGGCGATCGCCCGGGTTCTCGCGTCGGGTGCACCGCTGGTTCTCGCTGATGAACCCACGGGCAACCTCGACAGCGAGAACGGAGATGCGGTATTCCAGCAGCTGCGCGCCCTCGCAGACGCGGGCGCCACGGTGGTCATGGTGACGCATTCCCATGAGCTCGCCGAGCGGGCGGATCGAGTCGTCACGATCAAGGACGGACGGATCGCCGGAGGTTCGCAGCGGCAGGCAGCGTCGCCGGCTCTCGCGATGAGCGCGAGTGTCTCGGCGCACCATGAGCGTCCGTCGACGTTGCGCCCGTTCGACGTGCTCCGGGATGCTTTCGAGTCATTGCTCTCTCGCACGGGGCGAATGGCGGGTCTGGTCGGTTCGGTTGCACTCGCGGTGGGGCTGGTCGTGGCGACCCTGGGCATCATGGGTTCCGCTCGCGCCCAGGTGTCCAGCCAGTTCGACGCGCACGAAAGCCGGGACGTCACGGTGGGCTGGAGCGCGGATGACTTCCCCGCCGGAGCACCTGATCCGGACGCCATCCGCGTAGCGCTGTCTGGCCTTCGTGGGGTCGGTGCGGTCGCGACACTCGACGACTACGACGCGCTGCCGGTGGCGGCCACGGCCATGCGCCCGGCGCTGAACGTCCCGGTAAGCGGCGTGTCGTCCGATTATCCGGGTGCCGCGCGCCTGGAGGTCGAGTGGTCCAGAAGACCGCTGGTGCAGCTATCGGGGAACGAAGCGCTGGTGGGGAAGTCGCTGGCCGCACAACTGGGGTTGCCCGCAGTGACGATGCGCCCCACCATCGAGATCTCTGGGCTGGTCTTCAGCGTCGTGGGGGTCATCACCTCGGCGCCTCGTTCCCCAGCGCAGACAGGAGCGGTGCTTGTTGGACCCGATGGCGTGAAGACTCTCCGTCTGGCCGATCCCCAGCATCGAAGCGCCCTGATCCTCTCGCACACGGGCGCAGCCCAGCAGATCGCGCACCAGGCGCCGTTGGCGGTGAATCCGTTCCGCCCGTCGTCCGTGACGGTCCGAGCGCCTGTGGACCCGACAACGGTCCGCAGCGAAGTCGAAGCGAGTGTGCAGACGACGCTCTTCATCCTCACGGGGGTCTCGCTTCTGGTTGCCATCGCCAGCCTCACCAACGCGATGAGTCTGTCCATCGGGGAGAGGAAGCAGGAGATCGGACTTCGTCGTGCGCTGGGCGCCAGGTCAGTCCATATCGCTTCCCTCGTGAGCTGTGAAGCGGCGATCGTGGGATTTATCGGCGGACTCGTCGGGCTGCTGGCTGGCCTCGGCGCCGTGCTGACGATGACCATCGTCCAAGGCTGGTCGCCGATCTTCGATCTCCGGCTCGCGCCCGGGGCGATCGCCTGCGGTGTGCTCGTCGGGGTACTGGGCAGTATCGTCGCGACCCGTCGCGCCGCCCGCATCCGGCCGAGCGACGCGCTCAGACTGTGAGCCGGCCCGATGCCCCCTGCGTTGCCGTCCCCCGCGCCAGAACGGCGACCCGGTAGACTCGAACGAGCAAGCAACCTTTAACACCGTCCCGTGAGGCGGAGAAGGGAGCGGCGATGAGCACGCGCACCGTGCTGCACGACGCTGACATACAACGTGCACTGCGACGGATCTCGCACGAGATCCTCGAATCCAACAAGGGCGCAGACGATCTGGTCATCCTCGGAATCCCGACCCGCGGCGTGAATCTGGCGCACCGTGTCGCGCAGCTGGTCGCAGAGGTGAGCGGCGCCGAGATTCCCGTCGGCTCGCTCGATGTCACGATGTACCGCGACGATCTGCACCGGCATCCCACTCGCACGCCGCAACCCACCCAGATTCCGCCCGGCGGTATCGACGGCAAGACGGTGGTGCTCGTCGACGATGTGCTCTTCTCGGGCCGCAGCATCCGCGCCGCCCTCGACGCTCTGCAAGACATCGGGCGCCCCGCAGCGGTGCGGCTGGCGATCCTCGTCGACCGGGGGCATCGCGAACTGCCGATCCGGCCCGACTTCGTCGGCAAGAACCTGCCGAGCGCCAGCGACGAGCGCGTCAACGTGCGCCTCACCGAAGTTGACGGCGCCGATGAGGTGACGATCGAATCATGAGGCATCTGCTCGACACCAAGACGCTCTCGCGAGAGGACGCCCTGCGGATTCTCGACGTCGCCGAAGACATGGCCGACACCCAGCAACGCGAGGTCAAGAAGCTGCCCACGCTGCGCGGCAAGACCGTCGTGAACCTCTTCTTCGAAGACTCCACACGCACCCGCATCTCGTTCGAGGCCGCCGCCAAGCGGCTGTCGGCCGATGTCATCAACTTCTCGGCCAAAGGCTCTTCGGTCTCCAAGGGCGAGTCGCTGCAAGACACCGCCCAGACGCTGCAAGCCATGGCCGCCGACGCCGTGGTCATCCGTCACGGCGCCTCCGGCGCGCCCCGGACGCTGGCCACCAGCGGCTGGATCAGCGCGGGCGTGCTCAACGCCGGCGACGGCACGCACGAACACCCCACGCAGGCGCTGCTGGACGCCTTCACGATGCGCAAGCGCCGCTACGGTGCCGACAGCCGAGGACGCGACCTCGAAGGCTTTCGCGTGACGATCGTCGGCGACATCCTGCACTCGCGCGTCGCGCGCTCAAACGTGTGGCTGCTGCACACCCTCGGCGCCGAGGTCACCCTCGTGGCCCCGCCCACGCTGGTGCCGCAGGATGTCACGGCCTGGCCGGCGCAGGTCGGCTACGACCTCGACGAAGCCATCGCCGACGGGCCCGACGCGCTGATGATGCTGCGCATCCAACTGGAGCGCATGAACGCCGCGTATTTCCCCACCGAACGGGAGTATTCACGTTGCTGGGGGCTGGATCCCGAGCGCTTCGCGGCGCTTCCACAGGGTACGATGGTGATGCATCCCGGTCCGATGAACCGGGGCTTGGAGATCTGCGCAGAAGCCGCGGACTCGCCCCGGTCGACCGTTCTCGATCAGGTGACCAACGGGGTGTCTGTGCGCATGGCGGCGCTCTACCTGCTGCTGGCGGGGGAGCGGCCCGCGCCGGCGGATGAGACCGACACGAACAAGGAGGACGCACGATGACCGAGAGCCTCCTGTTCCACGGAGCATCCCTCGAAGGCGGCGAGTCCGCCGACATTCTCATCCAAGACGGCCGCATCACCGAGATCGGCACGGGGCTGCACCACGCGGGTGCCCGCGTCGTCGACGCCGACGGGCTCATCGCCCTGCCCGGCCTGGTCGATCTGCACACACACCTGCGCGAGCCCGGGTACGAGGCATCCGAGACGGTGCTCACCGGCTCACGCGCGGCCGCCGCCGGTGGTTACACCGCCGTGTTCGCGATGCCGAACACCTCACCGGTTGCAGACACCGCCGGCGTCGTCGAGCAGGAGCTCGCGCTGGGCGAGGCCGCGGGCCTGGTCACCGTGCAGCCGATCGGCGCGGTCACCGTCGGGCAAAAGGGCCAGCGACTGGCCGAGATCGGCGCGATGGCGGCATCCCGGGCCCGCGTGCGGGTGTTCAGCGATGACGGCTTCTGCGTGTGGGACCCGCTGATCATGCGCCGGGCGCTCGAGTACGTGAAGGCGTTCGATGGCGTGGTGGCCCAGCACGCACAGGACCCGCGGCTGACCGAAGGCGCCCAGATGAACGAGGGCACCGTCTCGGCCGAACTGGGACTTGCTGGATGGCCGGCGGTGGCCGAAGAATCGATCATCGCCCGCGACGTGCTGCTGGCCGAGCACGTCGGCTCGCGGCTGCACGTGTGCCATCTGTCCACGGCGGGCTCGGTCGACCTCATCCGGTGGGCGAAGAAGCGCGGCGTCAACGTCACGGCCGAGGTCACACCGCACCACCTGCTGCTGACCGAAGAGCTCGTGCGCGGCTATGACGCGCGGTTCAAGGTGAACCCGCCGCTGCGACGCGACGAAGACGTGCAGGCCGTGCGCGAGGGCCTGGCCGACGGGACGATCGACATCGTCGCGACCGACCACGCGCCGCATCCCGCCGAGTCGAAGTCGTGCGAGTGGCAGGCCGCCGCCAACGGCATGGTCGGCCTGGAATCGGCACTGCGCGTCGTGCACGCGGCCATGGTCGAGACCGGGATGCTGCGCTGGGCCGATGTCGCGCGCGTCATGTCGCACACCCCGGCCGCGATCGGGCGACTGGCCGGTCATGGCCGCCCCGTCGCTGCGGGCGAACCCGCCGAGCTGACGTTCTACGATCCCGCCGCCGGCGGCACGTTCGATCGCGCCGATCTGCGCGGGCGCAGCGTGAACTCGCCATACCTCGGCCGCGAGCTGCCCGGCAGCGTGCGCTATACGGTGCATGCCGGGCGCGTCACGGTCGCCGACGGCGTACTGACTGAGGAGGTATCGGCATGACCCGCGAAGGCGCTCTGCTGTTGATGGTCGCGATAGCCCTCGTGCTGCTCGCCCTCATGGCGTGGGGCTGGTATCGACGAACCCGCCGCGACGCCGCGCCGCTGACCTCGGTGCACGATCTACCCGCTGAGGCGACGGTGTCAGGGCGTTATGACGGCCTCTACGTGGCCACCACCCGCCAGGACGAGCCCCTGGAGCGCATCGCTGCTCCCGGTCTCGGCTACCGCTCGCGGGCCGACATCATCGTGGCCGACACCGGCATCGCCCTCGATATCCCCGGGCAGCAGCGCCTGGTGATCCCGGCCGAGCGCATCGCCGATGTCGCCCAGGCCACCGTGGCCATCGACCGTGTCGTCGAGAAGGACGGCCTGGTGCGCGTCACCTGGCGCACCGACCTCGGCACGCGTGTCGACACCTATCTTCGGGCTCGGGATGCCTCAGCCACAGCGCTGGCCGACAGCATCCGCCCGCTCATCCACGACTCCCGGACAGGATCCGCCGCATGACCCTCACCACCGACCCCGCCGTGCTCATTCTGGAGGACGGCACCCGCCACCGTGGCCGCGCCTACGGCGCCCGCGGCACCACCCTGGGCGAAGTGGTCTTCTCCACCGGGATGACCGGGTACCAGGAGACCCTCACCGATCCCTCGTACGCGGGGCAGATAGTGCTGCAGACGGCGCCGCACATCGGCAACACCGGCATGAACGACGAAGACCCCGAGTCCCGCCGCATCTGGGTGGCCGGCTATATCGTGCGCGACCCCTCGCGGGTCGTGTCGAACTGGCGGGCGACCACCTCGCTGGATGCCGCACTGGAGCAGGACGGCATCGTCGGCATCAGCGGCATCGACACGCGCGCGGTCACCCGGCACATCCGGTCGGCCGGCAGCATGCGCGGCGGCATCTTCTCGGGTGAGGCCGCCGATCTCGACCCCGATGAGCAGCTGCGTGTCGTGCGCGAGGCCCCCGAGATGGCTGGGCAGAACCTGTCGGCGGCCGTTTCGATCACCGCCAGCGCGGTCACCAGCGCACAGGGCGAGAAGATCGGCAACCTCGCCGTGCTCGACCTCGGCATCAAACAGGCCACCGTCGACAACCTGGCCCGTCGCGGCTTCGAGGTGCACCTGCTGCCGCAGGATGCCACGTTCGAAGCGATCTCGGCCATCGACCCGGTGGCGGTGTTCTACTCCAACGGGCCCGGCGACCCCGCGGCATCCGACCGCCACGTCGAGGTGCTGCGCAACGTGCTCGACGATGGACTTCCGTTCTTCGGCATCTGCTTCGGCAACCAGCTGTTGGGGCGCGCCCTCGGCTTCGGCACCTACAAGCTGCCGTTCGGCCACCGCGGCATCAACCAGCCGGTGTTGGACAAACAGACCGGTCGAGTGGAGATCACCGCCCACAACCACGGCTTCGCCGTCGACGTGCCCCGCACCGGGGCCGTCGAGAGCCCGCACGGGTACGGGCGCGTGGAGGTGAGCCACGTCGACCTCAACGACGATGTCGTCGAGGGCCTGCGGGCCCTCGACATCCCCGCCTTCAGCGTGCAGTACCACCCCGAGGCCGCCGGGGGACCGCACGATGCCAACTACCTCTTCGACCGCTTCCGCGACATGGTCATCGCGCACCTCGACTCTCAGAAGGCAGGAAACTGATGCCCAAGCGCGACGACATCCACTCCGTCCTGGTCATCGGCTCGGGCCCGATCGTCATCGGTCAGGCCTGCGAATTCGACTACTCGGGCACCCAGGCGTGCCGCGTGCTGCGTGCGGAGGGTGTGCGCGTGATCCTGGTCAACTCGAACCCGGCGACGATCATGACCGACCCTGATTTCGCCGACGCGACCTACATCGAGCCGATCACCCCCGAGGTGATCGAGACGATCATCGCCAAGGAGCGCCCCGACGCCATCCTCCCCACCCTGGGCGGGCAGACGGCGTTGAACGCGGCGATGGCCCTGCACGAACGCGGCATCCTCGACACCTACGACGTCGAACTCATCGGCGCCAAGCCCGACGCCATCGAGAAGGGCGAGAACCGCCAGATCTTCAAGGAGCTCGTCATCGCAGCGGGGGCGGATGTCGCTGCCAGCGTGATCTGCCACACGATGGACGAGTTGCTCGCCGGTGCCGATAAGCTCGGCTACCCGTTGGTGGTGCGCCCAAGCTTCACGATGGGCGGGCTGGGGTCGGGCTTCGCCTATGACGAAGAAGACCTGCGGCGCATCGGCGGCGCAGGCCTGCACGACTCGCCGACGGGAGAGGTGCTCCTGGAGGAATCGATCCTCGGATGGAAAGAGTATGAGCTCGAGCTCATGCGCGACGGTGCCGACAACACCGTCGTGGTCTGTTCCATCGAGAACGTCGACCCGGTCGGCGTGCACACCGGCGATTCGATCACCGTCGCGCCGGCACTGACCCTCACCGACCGCGAATTCCAGAAGCTGCGCGACATCGGCATCGACATCATCCGCGCGGTGGGTGTGGACACCGGCGGATGCAACATCCAGTTCGCCGTCGACCCGGCCAGCGGGCGCATCATCGTCATCGAGATGAATCCGCGCGTGTCGCGGTCGTCGGCGCTGGCGTCGAAGGCCACCGGGTTCCCGATCGCCAAGATCGCCGCCAAGCTGGCCATCGGGTACCGGCTCGACGAGATCCCCAACGACATCACCCGGGTCACCCCGGCCAGCTTCGAGCCCACGCTGGACTACGTGGTCGTGAAGGTGCCGCGGTTCAATTTCGAGAAGTTCCCGGCCGCCGACACGACACTGACCACCACCATGAAGTCGGTGGGCGAAGCCATGGCCATCGGGCGCAACTACACGACGGCTCTGCAGAAGGCGCTGCGATCGCTCGAAAAGCGCGGGTCGAGCTTTCACTGGGGCGACGAGGCGCGCTCTGTCGACGAGCTCATCGAACAGTCCAAGACACCGACCGACGGTCGCATCGTGCTCATCCAGCAGGCGTTGCGCCGGGGTGCCACGGTCGAGCAGCTCTTCGACGCGACGGCCATGGACCCGTGGTTCCTCGACCAGATAGTGCTCATCAACGAGGTCGCCCAGGCCGTGCACGACGCCGCAGAGCTGGATGCCGACACCCTGCGCCTGGCCAAGGAGCACGGGTTCAGCGACGCTCAGCTGGCACAGCTGCGGGGGCTGAGCGAGGCCGAGGTCCGCGGCATCCGCCACGGTCTGGACGTGCGCCCGGTGTACAAGACCGTCGACACGTGCGCGGGGGAGTTTCCCGCCCTGACGCCGTACCACTACTCCAGCTATGACGCCGAGACAGAGGTCGCGCCCTCCGACCGCACGAAGGTGGTCATCATCGGGTCGGGTCCGAACCGCATCGGGCAGGGCGTCGAGTTCGACTACTCGTGCGTGCACGCCTCATTCGCTCTGTCCGACGCCGGGTTCGAGACCATCATGGTCAACTGCAACCCCGAGACCGTCTCGACCGACTACGACACCAGCGACCGGCTGTACTTCGAGCCGTTGACCCTCGAAGACGTGCTCGAGGTGCTGCACGCCGAGTCACGGTCCGGCACGATCCTCGGCGTCATCTGCCAGCTGGGCGGCCAGACGCCGCTGGGTCTTGCCAAGGGCATCCAGGACGCCGGATACACGATCCTGGGCACGCAGCCCGAGGCTATCGACCTGGCCGAAGAACGCGGTCTGTTCAGCGGCATCCTCGACGCCGCCGGCCTCGTCGCCCCTCGGCACGGCACCGCCATCGACGTCGACGGGGCGGTATCGGTCGCCGAAGAGATCGGGTACCCCGTGCTGGTGCGACCGAGCTTCGTGCTCGGTGGGCGCGGCATGGAGATCGTCTACGACACCCCCAGCCTGCGCGACTACTTCGTGCGCATCGGCGAGGCTGCCATCATCGGCGAGGGCAAACCCCTGCTGGTCGACCGCTTCCTCGATGATGCCGTCGAGATCGACGTCGATGCCCTCTACGACGGTGCGGAACTTTTCCTGGGCGGCATCATGGAGCACCTCGAAGAGGCCGGCATCCACTCCGGCGACTCGAGTTGTGCACTGCCCCCGATGAGCCTGGGGCGCTCCGAGATCGAACGCGTCCGCGAGGCCACCCTCGGAATCGCCGCCGGGGTGGGCGTGCGCGGACTTCTGAACGTGCAGTTCGCCGTCAGCGCCGGGGTGCTCTACGTCATCGAGGCCAACCCGCGTGCGAGCCGCACCGTGCCGTTCGTGTCCAAGGCCCTGGGCACGCCGTTGGCCAAGGCGGCAGCCCGCATCATGGCCGGCTCGTCGATCGCCGAACTGCGCGCCGAGGGTCTGCTGCCGGCATCCGGCGACGGCTCGTCGGTACCCATGTCGGCGCCGGTCGCAGTCAAAGAGGCGGTGCTGCCCTTCAAACGGTTCCGCACCGCCGATGGCAAGACCGTCGACTCGGTGCTGGGCCCCGAGATGCGCTCCACCGGTGAGGTGATGGGCATCGACCGCGACTTCCCGACGGCGTTCGCCAAGAGCCAGGCCGCCGCATACGGGGGCATCCCGCGCTCGGGCACGGTGTTCATCTCGGTGGCAGACTCCGACAAGCGCGCTGTGATCCTGCCTGCGCACCGGTTGCAGCAGCTCGGGTACACGCTGACGGCGACCGAGGGCACCGGCGAGATCCTCGCGCGCAACGGCATCGAGGTCACGGTGGTGAACAAGTACAGCCAGACCCAGGAGTCGGGGGAGCGCAACGTCGTCGACCTGATCAACAACGGCGAAATCGACATCGTCGTGAACACGCCCAGCGGTATGTCGGCGCGTGCCGACGGATACGAGATCCGTGCGGCAGCCGTCGCGGGCGACAAGGCGCTGTTCACCACCATCGCCACCCTGGGGGCTGCCGTCAGCGCGCTGGATGCCACCGGTGACGGGTTCGACGTGCGCAGCCTGCAGGAGTACGCCGCCGATCGTGCGGCGGTGAGTGCGTGACCGGCTTCGGCGAACGCGTGCGCGCAGCCATCGCGCAGTACGGTCATCTGTGCGTGGGCATCGACCCGCACGCGGCCCTGCTGAGCTCGTGGGGGATGGATGCCACGGCTGCGGGGGCCCGCGAGTTCGGCCTGCGGGTGGTCGAGGCCGCCGCCGGCCACGTAGGCATCGTCAAGCCGCAGGTATCGTTTTTCGAACGGTACGGAGCCGCGGGATTCGCGGCACTCGAAGACGTGCTGCGCGCTGGACGCGACGCGGGCCTGGTGGTGATCGCCGACGCGAAGCGCGGCGACATCGGATCGACGATGGATGCCTACGCGCAGGCCTGGCTCACCCCCGGATCGCCACTGGAGGCAGACGCTCTGACCGCCAGCCCCTTCCTGGGCGTGGAGGCGCTTTCGGGCGCCTTCGCCCTGGCGGAGAGATCCGACAAGGGTGTGCTGGTGCTCGCCGCGACGAGCAACGCCGATGCGTTCGGCCAGCAGCGCGCCCTGCTTCAGAGCGGGGACACCGTCTCGGCGCACGTCATCGCCGAGGTTTCGGAGCGCAACGCCCAGCGCACCACTGCCGGGCAGTGGGCAGACCTCGGGTTCGTGGTCGGTGCGACCGTGGAGTGGCAGGCGGCCGGTCTTCGGGTGCCCGCCCCGCCGACCCCGATCCTCGCACCGGGCTTCGGGCATCAGGGCGCCGAACCCACCCAGCTCACCGAGCGATTCGGGGCCGCGGCCCCGACGGTCATCGCCAGCGAGAGCCGCAGTATCCTGGCCGCCGGGCCCGACCGGTTGGCCGCACACATATCCAGGCGCGCAGAGGAGTACGTCCGTGGCTGACGCCAAGCATCCCCCCGAGGTCGACAGGATCGCAGCATCGCAGAAGGCGATCGCCGCGCGACGCGCGCGGGCGAGCCTCAAACGCGATCTGACGACGCGCGTGGTCACCCCACAAGACGCGATGCGGCGCGCGGTGGCCGACGCCGCCTCGGCGGCCGGAACGCTGCGGATCACCGATTTTCTCACCGCACTTCCGGCGATCGGCGAGGGCAAGCGCGACCGGATCCTCGCACGGCTCGAGATATCGCCGGTCAAGCGGCTGGGCGGCCTGGGCGTGCGGCAGCGGCGGGCGCTGGGATCGTGGCTGGACGGCAGGTTCCCCGAGCCGGCGCCGCGCGCGGCCCGCAGCCGGCTGCTCGTGCTGGCCGGCCCGACCGCCGTGGGCAAGGGAACCGTGGCGGCCTGCGTCAAGCAGAACCACCCCGACATCCTGCTCTCGGTGTCGGCGACCACCCGGCCGCCCCGGCCCGGAGAAGTCGACGGCGAGCACTACTACTTCGTCGATGACGCGGCCTTCGACCGCATGATCGCCGGCGGGGAGCTGCTCGAACACGCCACCGTGCACAACAAGTACCGTTACGGCACGCCGCGCATGCCTATCGAGCGTGCGCTGGCTGCGGGCCGCTCGGTGCTGCTGGAGATCGACCTGCAGGGAGCCCGACAGGTGCGCGCGGCCGACCCGTCGGCCACCCTCGTGTTCCTGCTGCCGCCGAGTTGGGACGAACTCGTGCAACGGCTGATCGGGCGTGGCACCGAAGACGCCGAAGAGCGTTCGCGGCGTCTGCGCACAGCCAAGGTCGAGCTGGCCGCACAGGGCGAATTCGACTATCGCGTCGTCAACGACGACGTCACCCGCGCCGCCGCCGAGGTCGCCGCCCTCGCACGCTGAGCCGGCGGTGACGCGCACCCGGTAGAATGGGTCATCGCGCGTCGTCCGCGCCACGATTTCCGCACCCACCGGTGCGGCATCCGCCCTCAACCAGGAGGTTTTCCCATGGCCGGAAGCAACCAGGGCATCATCGAGCCCCCGATCGACAGCCTTCTCGAGAAGGTCGATTCGAAGTACCAGCTCGTCATCTACGCATCCAAGCGTGCCCGTCAGATCAACGACTACTACTCCGATCTGCACGAAGGCAACCTCTTCGACAACGTCGGACCGCTCGTGGACTCCACCGTTGAAGACAAGCCGTTGACCATCGCCTTGCACGAGATCAACGAGGACAAGCTCCGCCTGCGTCCGGTCGAGTAGTCATCCACCGTCATTCAGAGCCCCCGGCGCCCGCCGTGTCGGATGCCGGGGGCATACTGGTGCCCGTCCGCCTTCGCACCCTGGGAGCATGATGACGCAGCTTCGCCTGTTCACGTCCGAGTCCGTCACCGAGGGGCATCCCGACAAGATCTGTGATCAGATCTCCGACAGCATCCTCGATCAACTGCTCGCCAAAGACCCGAGCAGCCGAGTGGCGGTCGAGACGATGGTCACCACCGGCCTCGTGCATGTGGCCGGTGAAGTGCGCACCGAGGCCTGGGTCGATGTGCCCGGCACGGTGCGCGACGTCGTGAACAGAATCGGCTACACCTCCAGCGAGACGGGCTTCGACGGCGATTCGTGCGGGGTGAGCGTGTCGATCGGCGAGCAGTCCAGCGACATCGCGCACGGCGTCGATCGCGCCCTCGAACACCGCGACAACGGGTCGACCGACCCGATCGACGAACTCGGCGCCGGCGACCAGGGCATCATGTTCGGCTACGCCACGACCGAGACGCCGCAGCTCATGCCGATCACGGCATGGACGGCCCACCGTCTTGCCGAACGGCTCGCGCAGGCGCGCCGCTCGGGCGCGCTGCCGTTCCTGCGCCCCGACGGCAAGACGCAGGTCACCGTCGGGTTCGAGGGGGCGGTGCCGCGCACGATCGAGACCGTGGTGCTCTCCACACAGCACCACCCCGATATCTCCATGCCGGCGCTGCGCGCCGCCGTGCGCGCAGAGGTGATCGATCCCATTCTGGCCACCACCGGGCTGGATGCCTCGAACACAGCGTTCTACATCAACCCCGCCGGCCCCTTCGTGACGGGCGGGCCGAAGGGCGATGCCGGGCTGACCGGCCGAAAGATCATCATCGACACGTACGGCGGGGCGGCACGCCACGGCGGGGGAGCCTTCAGCGGCAAAGACCCGTCGAAGGTCGACCGCTCGGGCGCCTACGCAATGCGATGGGTCGCCAAGAACGCGGTGGCCGCCGGTTTCGCCGAGCGCCTCGAGCTGCAGGTGGCGTACGCGATCGGCAAGGCCAGTCCGGTCGGCCTGTATGTCGAGACGTTCGGCACCGGAACGATCTCGGACGAGAAGATCACCGCCGCCATCCGTGAGGTGTTCGACCTGCGCCCGCGCGCCATCATCGAGCAGCTTGACCTGCTGCGCCCGATCTACGCGCGCACCGCAGCCTATGGGCACTTCGGGCGCGAGCTGCCCGATTTCACCTGGGAGCAGACCTCCCGGGTCGACGAGCTGCGCCGCGCCGCCGGGGTCTGACATGGCCGCGCGCCGCGTGGCACGCGTGCTCGTGGACTCGCCGTTGCCGCAGTTGGATCGCCTTTTCGACTACGTCATCCCCGACGAGTTGACCGTCCAGGCCACGCCGGGTGTGCGGGTGAAGGTTCCGCTGCGCAGTGCCGGGCGCGTGGTCGAAGGCTATCTCGTCGAGTACGGGGTCGACGACCCCGCTGACCGACCGCTCTCCGACCTCGAAGCGGTCGTCTCGCCGACCGAAGTACTGCCGGCACGCCTCTACCGGCTCGCCCGTGCGGTCGCCGACCGAGCAGCCGGGGGAGCGGGCGACATTCTGCGGCTCGTCGTGCCCAAGCGCATGGTGCGGGCCGAGAAGGCCTGGCAGGCCGCCCCGGCGCCCACCCGCCCCGCGGTGGCTCCGGATGCCGCGGCGCAGGCTGCCGCGAAACTCGCCGCCTATCCGGGCCTGGAGCAGGCGATTCGGGGCGGTGCCCGCATCGCACTGGATGCCCCGCCCTGGCCTGAGGCGCTGCCCGACGGAACCGACGTGGGAGCGTGGGCGGTGCTGCTGGCTGCCGCTGCGACCAGCTGTCTCGAGCAGGGGCGCAGTGCGGTGTTGGTCGTGCCCGACTACCGCGATCAGGAGCAGGTGCTGGCGGCGCTGGCGTCTTTCGTGCCTGCCGAGGCCGTGGTGCGCGTCGACGCGCGACAGTCCGGCCCCGGCCGCTATGCCGGGTACCTGCGCATTCTGGCCCCGGTGCCGTGCGTCGTGGTCGGCAGCCGCTCGGCCGTGTACGCGCCCGTGCACGAGATGGGTCTGGTGGCGTGCTGGGACGACGGTGACCCCTTGCTGTCCGAACCGCTGAGCCCCGGGGTACATGCGCGCGATGCGGCACTCGTGCGTCAGGAGCTTGACGGTGGGGCGCTGCTGTTCGCCGGACACACCCGTACCACCGACGTGCAGCGTCTCGTGGATGCCGGCTGGCTGCGCGAGGTTCCGGCCGGCCGCCGCTCGTCACCGCGCGTCATCCTCTCCGCCACACGCGAGGGCGAGGCACGCGGTTCACGGGTGCCCTCCACCGCCTTCGCCGCCGCGCGCGAAGCTCTTGCCACCGGGCCCGTGCTGGTGCAGGTCGCGCGACCGGGCTTCGCTCCCTCGCTGGTGTGTGCGCAGTGCCGCACGCCGGCGCGCTGCCGGCACTGCGGCGGCCCGCTGCGCGCCCACCGGCGCGGCGCGGTTCCCGAGTGCACCTGGTGCGGACGCGCCGCCCACGGGTGGACGTGCGCCGCCTGCTCGTCCGATCGGGTGCGAATGGCCTCGTCGGGCAGTGAGCGCACGGCCGATGAGCTCGGACGCGCGTTTCCCGGGGTGCGCATCATCGTCTCCGACGGCGAGCACCCCCGCACCCGCGTCGATGACAAGCCGGGACTGGTCGTGGCCACCCGCGGGGCCGAACCGATCGCCGCCGGGGGATACCGTGCGGTGCTTCTCCTCGACGGCGACCGGATGCTGCAGGCCGGCGAACTGCGCATCGGCGAGTCGTGCCTGCGCTGGTGGTCGAATGCCGCAGCCCTGGCCGCGCGCGGGGCGCCGGTGCATCTGGTCGGCGTCACCGGAGCTGTCGCGCGTGCGCTGGCGACGTGGTCGCAGCCGGCATATGCACGCGGAGAGCTCGCCGAGCGCGCCCCGCTGAAGATGCCGCCGACAGTGCGTGTGGCTGTGGTCGAGGGCACCGCGGTCGAACTCGACGCCGCGTTGGCGGCAGTGCGCGGGGCCGTTCCCGAGCTGGCCGGCGAAGCGGTTCTCGGCCCGGTGGCGGTGGAGGGCACCCCGACGATGCGGGCGCTGGTGCGCTTCTCGTACGCGCAGGGACGCGCCGTCACGGCAGCGCTGCGCGGAGCCGTCGTGACCGCCGCGTTGCGCACACGACGCCCGGCGAAGGGGCGTGCGCCGGGACCGCGCAATACACTCAAGGTGCGCGTCGATGTGCTCGATCCCGAGCTGTGACAGGAAGCGAGGAGATTATGCGCGTCGTGTTCGCCGGCACCCCTACCGCTGCGGTGCCGACTCTGCACCGCCTGGCCGAAGGGCCGCACGAGATCGTCGCCGTTCTCACTCGCCCCGATGCCCCGCTCGGGCGCAAACGGGTGCTCACGCCCTCACCGGTCGCAGAGGCCGCCAGGCAGCTCGGTCTGCCGCTGATCAAGACGGCGCGCTTGGATGACGCCGCCACGACAGCGGTGCAGGCAGCGCAGCCCGACCTCGGCGTGATCGTCGCCTACGGCGGGCTGGTGCACGAACCACTGCTGTCGGCTCCGACGCACGGCTGGATCAACCTGCACTTCTCGCTGCTTCCACGCTGGCGGGGCGCCGCACCCGTGCAGCGGGCACTCATCGCCGGCGACGAGACACTCGGGGCTTGTGTGTTCGCTCTCGTGCCCGAGCTCGACGCCGGCGACGTCTACGCCCGACTGCGCTACGAGCCGCCGGCGATGGCGACAGCCGGCGATGTGCTCGACGCCCTCGCGCACCGCGGGGCATACCTCGTCGACGAGGTCGTCGATGCCATCGCGCATGACCGGGCAGAGCCTGTGCCGCAGGAGGGCGAAGCCTCCACGGCCGCCAAGCTGACGGTCGACGACGGCCGGCTCGACTGGAAGGAACCCGCTGATCGGGTGCTGGCCCGCTGGCGGGGCGTGACTCCAGAGCCGGGTGCTTTCACCACCGTGGGCGGCGCCCGGGTGAAGATCCTCGCAGCGCGGCCGGGCAGCCACGGCGATGGCCTGGCGCCGGGACGCATCGCCGCCGAGGGCACCGACATCCTCGTCGGAACCGCCAGCGAGCCGATCGCCGTGGATCGCGTGCAGCCGGCCGGCAAGCCGGCGATGGCCGCGGCCGACTGGTGGCGGGGCCTGCGAGTCGATGACCCGGTGGCCGGTTCATGAGCGCCGATGCCCGCGGCGTCGCGTTCGAGGTGCTGCGCGCGGTCGCCGCCGATGACGCCTATGCCAACCTGCTGTTGCCGCGGGTGATCACCCGCGCCGCGCTTTCGTCGACCGACGCGCGGTTGGCCACCGAACTGACCTACGGCACGCTGCGCCGCCAGGCGACCTACGACGCCGTGATCGCTGCGGCGGCAGACCGCCCGGCCGACAGGATCGACCCCGCGGTGTTGGATGCGCTCCGTCTGGGCGTGCATCAGATCATGTCCACCCGCATCGCATCGCATGCCGCCGTCAACGAGACCGTCGACCTTGTGCGCCGCACCGCGGGGCGCCCCGCGTCGGGATTCGCGAACGCCGTGCTGCGTCGCATCTCGCGCGACACACCCGGCGAGTGGATGGCACGCATCGAGCAGTCCGCCCGCTCAGACGACGAGCGTCTTGCCCTGCGCACCGCCCACCCGGTGTGGATCATCCGGGCTCTGCGCCGGGCCCTCGCGGCCGAGGGCCGGGTCGCCGAGCTCGACGCGCTGCTGCACGCCGACAACGAGGCCCCACGCGTGACGATGGCGGCCCTTCCCGGTCTGGCCGGCATTCCGAGCGGGCACGCTCGCACAGCGTATTCCCCGCTCGGCTTCCGCGCCGGCAGCGGTGACCCCGAGCCGCTCGTGAGCGGCTCGGGCGGCCGCTTGCGCGTGCAAGACGAGGGCTCGCAGCTGGCTGCCCTCGCCCTCACCCGTGCCGAACCGGTCCGACACGGTGAGCGCTGGCTCGATCTGTGCGCCGGCCCCGGGGGCAAGACGGCGATCCTGGCGGCCGAGGCGCTCTCGCACGGCGCCGTGCTCGAGGCGAACGAACTCGTGCCGGCGCGCGCGGGTCTGGTGCGCGCTGCGTTGGCCGGCGTGCCCGGCGACGTGACGGTGACCGAGCAAGATGGGCGCCGACTCGCGGCATCCACCCCCGACTCCTACGACCGCATCCTCGTCGATGCACCGTGTACGGGCCTGGGAGCCCTGCGTCGTCGGCCCGAGGCGCGCTGGCGCAAATCGCCGTCCGATGTGCCGGAGCTGACCGCGCTCCAGGTCGAACTTCTCACTGCGGCGCTGGGCGCGCTGCGACCGGCTGGCATCGTCGCCTACGTCACCTGTTCGCCACATCTGGCCGAGACCACCGGCGTGCTCGCCGAGATCGAGCGCACCCACGGTGAGCGCATCGAGCAGTTGGATGCTCGGGCGGTGCTGCAGGGGCTCAGCCGTGCACCACTGGATCTGCCGGCCCCCGGCGACGGATCAGGGCGCGCGCAACTGTGGCCGCACCGGCACGGCACCGACGCGATGTTCATCAGCCTGCTGCGCCGACGCAACTGATCGGGCCGACATAATGGGGGGCGTGGCCTTCGACGCGCGTATCAACCCCAGCATCCTCGCCGCCGACTTCGTGAACATGCAGGCAGAGCTCGCCCGCATCGCGGCGGCCGACTTCGTGCATGTCGATGTCATGGACAACCACTTCGTGCCCAACCTCACGTTCGGGCCGCAGATGGTCGAGCGCATCCAGGCGACCAGCCCCGTGCCGCTGGACGTGCATCTGATGATCGACGACCCTGACCGGTGGGCACCCGGGTACGCCGAACTGGGGGCGGCGTCGGTCACCTTCCACCTTGAGGCCGCTGCCGAACCGGTGGCGCTGGCGCGCCGGCTGCGCGCGATCGGGGCACGCGCCGGCGTCGCGGTCAAGCCCGCCACTGCCGTCGAGGGGCTCTTCGACATGCTCGACGACTTCGACCAAATCCTCATCATGACGGTCGAGCCCGGGTTCGGCGGCCAGTCGTTCATGCCCGAGACCATGCCCAAGCTGCGGCGGTTGCGCGACGAGGCCCAGCGCCGCGGCGCGCAGGTGTGGCTGCAGGTCGACGGTGGAATCGCACCGTCGACCATTGCCCAGGCGGCCGAGGCGGGTGCCGACACCTTCGTCGCCGGCTCTGCGGTGTTCGGGGCCGACGACCCGGAACAGGCTATCCGCGCGCTGCGATCGACGGTGGCCTCACACCACCACTGACGGTCACGCGGTCCGCGGCGGGCGCGCGGACCGGTACCCTGGCATGGTGAAGACGTTCGACTCCCTGTTCGCGGAACTGACCGCGAAGGCGACCGCCCGACCCACGGGCTCCGGCACCGTCGCAGAGCTCGACGCCGGAGTGCATGCCATCGGAAAGAAGATCGTCGAAGAAGCGGCCGAGGTCTGGATGGCCGCCGAGTACGAGACGACGGATGCCGCAGCCGAAGAGATCTCGCAGCTGCTCTACCACCTTCAGGTGATGATGATCGCCAAGGGGCTGACGCTTGAGGACGTGTACCGACATCTGTGATGTCACCTCACACCCTTACACCTCCCTGACCGAAAGACCCCCATGCTGCGAATAGCTGTTCCCAACAAGGGCTCGCTGGCGGACACGGCCGCCGAGATGCTCGCCGAGGCTGGCTACGCCGGTCGCCGCGACAGCAAGGAACTGCACCTGATCGACCCCGAGAACGAGGTCGAGTTCTTCTATCTGCGTCCGAAAGACATCGCCACCTACGTGGGCTCGGGAGCGCTGCACGTCGGCATCACCGGGCGCGACCTGCTGCGCGATGCGCGGATGCCCGGCGCGCGCGAGATTGCGGCGCTCGGCTTTGCGCACTCGACGTTCCGCTTCGCCGCGCCCCCCGGTCGGTTCGCCGACGTCGCCGATCTCGACGGTGTTCGTGTGGCGACCTCGTATCCGGGGCTGGTCGATGCGTTCCTCGACGAACGCGATATCGCCGTCGATCTCGTTCCGCTGGACGGGGCGGTGGAGTCGGCCGTCGAACTCGGCGTGGCCGACGCGATCGCCGACGTGGTCGAGACCGGCACCACGCTTCGGCAGGCGGGTCTCGAGGTGTTCGGTCCCGAGATCCTGACTTCCGAGGCGGTTCTCGTGGCCGGCCCGAACGATGTCGACGGTACCGAGACGCTGCTGCGTCGCCTGCGGGGCGTCATGGTCGCCCGGCGCTACGTGCTCATCGATTATGACCTGCCCGCGAACCTGGTCGACCAGGCCGTCGCGCTGGCGCCGGGCATCGAGTCGCCGACGATCTCGCCCCTGCGCGATCCGGAATGGGTGGCCGTGCGCGTGATGAGCCCGCGTCGCAGCGTCAACCGCGTGATGGATGCGCTGTACGGACTCGGGGCACGCGCGATCCTGGTGACCCCGATCCACGCCGCGAGGCTGTGATGACCCTGGCCACGCGGGTCATCCCGTGTCTCGACGTTGCCGCCGGCCGGGTCGTCAAGGGCGTCAACTTCCGGAATCTGCGCGACATGGGCGACCCTGTCGAACTGGCCCGGCTGTACTTCGACCAGGGCGCCGACGAACTCACCTTCCTCGACGTGACGGCCACCGTCGACGAACGCGCCACGACCTACGAGGTCGTACGGCGCACGGCCGAGCAGGTCTTCATCCCGCTGACGGTCGGCGGAGGGGTGCGCTCGGCCGACGACGTCGCGCGCCTGCTGTCGGTGGGGGCCGACAAGGTGGGGGTCAACTCCGCAGCGATCGCCCGCCCGGCCCTGATCGATGAGATCGCCGACCGGTTCGGCGCGCAGGTGCTGGTGCTCTCGTTGGATGTGAAGCGGTCGGATGCCGCGCCCTCAGGATTCGTCGTGACCACGCACGGTGGCCGGGTGGCCACAGAGCTCGACGCACTCGCGTGGGCGCGTGAGACCATCGACCGCGGCGCCGGTGAGCTGCTTGTCAACTCGATCGATGCCGACGGTACCAAGAAGGGATTCGACCTCGAGCTGATCGGCCTCATGCGTGAGTTGTCTTCGGTGCCGGTGATAGCCTCCGGCGGGGCCGGGGTCGCCGCCGACTTTCCGCCCGCTGTGCACGCGGGCGCCGATGCTCTGCTGGCGGCATCCGTCTTCCATTCCCGGCAGCTGTCGATCGCCGATGTCAAGGCGGCGCTTGAGGCCGATGGCATCCCGACCCGCAGAACGGGGGAGAGCGCATGACCGACACCATCGAGGACCGCATCGCCCGCGTGGCGTTCAACGAGCAGGGTCTGGTGCCCGCGATCATCCAGGAGTGGGACACCCGCGAGGTGCTCATGCTCGGATGGATGGACGCCGAGGCGCTGCGACGCACCCTCAGCGAAGGCCGGGTCACGTTCTGGTCTCGCTCGCGCCAAGAGTACTGGCGTAAGGGCGACACATCGGGCCACATTCAGCTTGTGCGCGGGGCGCGGCTGGACTGCGACGGCGACACCGTGCTGGTCTCGGTGCAGCAGATCGGGGCGGCGTGCCATACCGGTGACCGCACCTGTTTCGACGCCGACGACCTCGACCCGGCCGTCGGCGGCCGCCCATGATGGCGCGCGCTCGAACGATCGCCGTCGTCGTGATCATGCTGTGCGGCGCCGGGGGCGTGCTCTCTTCGACCCAGACCTGGCTGCACGTGAGCCTGACCGGTGCCGCGTCCGACGCCCTGACGGTCACCGGGGCCGCGGCCGTGCCGGTCTTGGCGCCGCTGAGCCTCGCCGTGCTGGCCCTGGGACTGGCGCTGTCGATCGTCGGGCGTGTGCTGCGCTACATCTTCGGAGCCATCGCCGTGGCCGCCGCCGTCATCCTCGGCATCGTCACGGTCAGAGTCGCCTTCGGGCTTCCCATCTCGGCAGTGGCACGCACTGTCACAGACGCGACCGGCATCACCGGCGACGAACCCGTGTCGCACCTGGTCTCGGGCATCACCGCCACGGCGTGGCCGATGATCACGGTGATCTTGTGGGTGGTGCTGCTGGCGGTGGGTGTGTTCGTCATCGCCACTGCGCACCGCTGGTCGACCAGCGGCCGCAAGTACCGCACCGACAACGCCGCGCACGCACCCGCAGCCGGCACTCTCGACGCCGTCGACTCGTGGGACGACCTGTCACGGGGCGCGGATCCCACTGCCGGCGAAGACCGCCGCTAGACTTGACACCGCGCGGATCGCCGCCGCGCCCGCTGACGAAGGAGACCCATGAGCAACCCCATCGCCGATCCCGGCCACGGACACTCGCCGGCCGCCTGGACGGCCGTGATCATCATGCTGGTCGGGATCGCGGTCGGAACCACGGCGTTCTTCCTCAACGTGCCGTGGCTCGTGTGGTCCTGTGTCGTGGTGGTCGTGATCGGACTGATCGTCGGCTTCGTGCTCGCCAAGGTCGGGTACGGCGTCAACGGTCCCAAGTACACCGCCAAAGAGCATTGAGTATGCTCGCCGACCTCACGGCCGGCGCCGTTGAGGATGCCCGCGCGCGCGAAGCGCAGCACCCGCTGGCTGAGATCGAGCGACGAGCGGCCGACCAGTCACCCGCGCGCGATGGGTTGCGTGCGCTCGCTCCGGCGGGGCAGGTCAAGGTGATCGCCGAGGTCAAACGTGCCAGCCCCTCGCGGGGCGACCTGGCAGCCATCCCCGATCCAGCGCTGCAGGCACGCTCGTACGAGCAGGGTGGCGCGAGCACCATCTCGGTGCTCACCGAGGGCCGACGCTTCAAAGGAAGCCTGGCCGATCTCGAGGCGGTGAAGGCGGCGGTGTCGCTGCCGGTGCTGCGCAAGGACTTCATCGCCACCCCGTACCAGGTGTTCGAGGCGCGCGCGGCGGGCGCCGACATCGTTCTGCTGATCGTGGCAGCGCTCGACCAGGCGAGGTTGCGCACCCTGCATGACCTGGTTCGACAGCTGGGCATGACGCCCTTGGTCGAGGCCCACAGCGCCGACGAAGTGGCCCGGGCGGTCGAGATCGGAGCCCGGCTGATCGGTGTCAATGCCCGGGATCTGACGACCTTCGAGCTGGATCGCGACCTGTTCGGCCGGCTGGCCGGCGGCATCCCGGCCGGTGTCATCAAGGTGGCCGAATCGGCCGTGAAGACGCCCGACGATGTCGCCCACTACCGCGCCGCCGGGGCGGATGTGGTGCTGATCGGCGAGGCGCTGGTCACCGGCGATCCGGTGGCGACGCTGCGCTCTTTCCTGACCGAGACGGAGGTGGGCGCATGAGTCTGCGCGATGCACACGGACCCTTCTTCGGCGACTTCGGCGGGCGCTATATGCCCGAGTCGCTCATCGCTGCGATCGACGAGCTGACGGCGGTGTACGAAGCCGCGATCGTCGATCCGGGGTTCCAGGCCGAGTACCACCGGCTGCTCCAGTCGTACGCCGGCCGCCCCTCGCCGGTCACCGAGGTGGCGCGGTTCGCCGAGCACGCCGGCGGAGCGCGGATCTTCCTCAAGCGCGAAGACCTGAACCACACCGGCTCGCACAAGATCAACAACGTCATCGGGCAAGCACTGCTGACCCAGCGGCTGGGAAAGACCAGAGTCATCGCCGAGACCGGCGCCGGGCAGCACGGCGTGGCCACCGCGACAGCTGCCGCCCTGTTCGGGTTCGACTGCACGATCTACATGGGTGAGGTCGACACGCAGCGCCAGGCCTTGAACGTCGCACGCATGCGATTGTTGGGCGCCGAGGTGGTGCCGGTCGCCAACGGCTCGCGCACCCTCAAAGACGCCATCAACGAGGCCTACCGCGACTGGGTGGCAAGCGTCGAGACGACCAACTACATCTTTGGCACAGCCGCAGGCCCGCACCCGTTCCCGGCCATGGTCCGTGATTTCCAGAAGATCATCGGCGATGAGGCGCGCGCTCAGCTGCTCGATGAGGTGGGGCGGTTGCCCGACGCCGTCATCGCATGTGTGGGCGGCGGCTCGAACGCCATCGGGATGTTCGACGCCTTCCTGGATGACGCTGACGTGAAGCTCTACGGCGTGGAGGCAGCCGGTGCCGGCGTCGACACCGATGAGCATGCGGCATCCATCGAGCGGGGCCGTCCGGGCATCCTGCACGGGGCGAAGACCTTCGTGCTGCAGGACGATGATGGTCAGACCATCGAGTCACACTCGATCTCGGCCGGCCTGGACTACCCGGGCGTCGGCCCCGAGCACGCCTGGCTGTCTGAGATCGGCCGCGCCCAGTACATTCCGGCAACCGACGACGAGGCCATGCACGCGCTGCGCCTGCTGAGCGAGACCGAAGGCATCATCCCGGCCATCGAGTCGGCGCACGCGCTGGCCGGCGCTCTGCGGATCGGGCGCGAGCTGGGACCCGACGGCCTGATAGCGGTGAGTCTGTCGGGTCGCGGCGACAAAGACATGGACACCGCGGCCCGGTACTTCGGGCTCTACGACGAAGAGGGCAGCGCATGAGCTCGCCGCTTGCCGATGCCATCGATGCTGCCCGTGCCACCCGACGGGGCGCCTTCATCGGCTACCTGCCGCTGGGCTATCCCGATCTGCGCACGAGCATCGAGGCGGCCGTGACCCTCGCGCAGAGCGGCGCCGACATCATCGAACTCGGCCCACCGTACTCCGACCCGGTGATGGACGGCCCGGTCATCCAAGAGGCCACTCAGGCGGCTCTGGCAGCAGGCTTCACGCTGCGCGATCTCTTTCCGGCGGTGCGTGAGATAAGTGAGCGCGGCGGGGTTCCGGTCGCGGTGATGACGTATTGGAACCCGGTCGTGCAGTACGGCATCGACAGGTTCGCCGACGACCTGCTCGCGGCGGGGGGAGCGGGGCTGATCACCCCCGACATCACCCCGGATGCAGCCGGCGAGTGGATCGCGGCCAGCGAGCGAACCGGTCTGGACCGTGTGTTCCTGGCCGCTCCCACCTCCACCGACGAGCGGCTTGATCTCATCGTCGGCAACACGACCGGATTCGTGTACACGGTCTCGACGATGGGGATCACCGGCGAGCGGGCGGAGCTGGATGCTGCGGCCCGGTCGCTGGTCGCGCGGTTGCGCGAGCACGGCGCGGCGCGCAGCTGCGTCGGCATCGGGATCTCGACGCCCGAGCAGATCGCCCAGACCCTCGACTACGCCGACGGTGCGATCGTCGGCACAGCGCTCGTACGCGCCCTGCGTGACGGGGGACTGGACGGGCTGGCACAGACCGCGCGTGCCCTGGCCGCGGGCACCGCGCACGGGGCACGTGCCGCAAACGCTTAGACTCGTACCCATGACGTTTGCCCCCGCCAGCGCGATCAACGGCGTGCTCGCCAGCATCCCGAGCCCCTCTGTCAGCTACTTCGACATCGGGCCGCTGCGCATCCACTTCTACGCGCTGTGCATCATCGCGGGCATCATCGTGGCCACCCTGATGACGAACCACCGCCTCAGCAAGCGCGGCGCCGAACCCTGGGTGGTCATCGACATCGCCCTGATCGCGGTGCCGCTGGCCATCATCTGCGCACGCATCTACCACGTGCTCACGCACTTCTCGTTCTACTTCGGAGCGGGCCGCAACCCCTGGTCGGCGCTGTTCATCTGGGAGGGCGGCATCGCCATCTACGGCGCCCTCATCGGTGGCGCGATCGGCGCCTGGCTCGGCTGCCGGTGGACGGGAATCCGCTTCTGGTCGTTCGCCGATGCGCTGGCTCCGGGCCTGATCGTCGCGCAGGCGATGGGCCGCCTGGGCAACTACTTCAATCACGAGCTCTTCGGCCTCCCCACCTCACTGCCGTGGGGTCTGGAAATCGAAGCGACCAACCCGGCGTTCCCGGCAGGGTTGGCCCCCGGAACCCTGTTCCACCCGACGTTTCTCTACGAGATGATCTGGAACCTGCTCGGCGCGGCCGTGCTGCTGTGGGCCGGACACCGACTGCGTCTGCAGTGGGGCCGTCTGTTCGGTCTGTACTTGATCTGGTACAGCGCCGGTCGCATCGTGTGGGAGTCGATCCGGATCGACCCCAGTGACGTCTTCCTCGGCCTGCGTACGAACGTGTGGGCGGCCATCATCGGCGTCATCCTCGGTCTTGTCATCATGATCGCGCAGAAGAAGCGTCACCTCGGGCTCGAACCCTCGCCATATCGTCCCGGCCGCGAATGGAGCGGTCCGGGGGCTGTACAATCGGGAGTCACCCCCGAATTCGTCGACGTGAGTGATCCTGTCGATGATCTCGATCCCGCGGCTGCCGTCACGAGCGAAGCAGTCGCAGGCAGCGCCCGAGACTGACACCTCAGCCCGGGCAGCCAGCACCGCTTCCAGTCCCTGGGCCGACGTCGTCCCATCCCGAGTTCAGTGAGGACGGCAGCTCAATGACAGCGACCCCTCGTGCGTCCCGGTCCACCGGTTCGTTCCCGCCCCGGCAGGGCCTGTACAACCCCGCTTTCGAGAAGGATGCCTGTGGCCTGGCCATGGTCGCCACCCTGCGCGGCAAGCCCGGTCACGACATCATCGAGTTGGCCCTGACGGCATTGCGCAACCTCGAGCATCGAGGTGCCATCGGCTCCGACGCCGGAACCGGCGACGGCGCGGGCATCCTCACTCAGATGCCCGACGCATTCCTGCGCGCGGTCACCGACTTCGCGCTCCCACCGGTGGGCGAATACGCCGCCGGCATGGTCTTCCTGCCCACCGACGACGCCGAGCGTCAGGCGCAGAAGGACGGCATCGAGCAGCTCGCGCAGAGCGAGAACCTCGTCGTGCTCGGCTGGCGCTCGGTGCCCACCGACGACGCGCACCTGGGCAAGCTCGCCTACGACGCGCGCCCGGTGTTCGAGCAGCTGTTCCTGTCCCGCCCCGCCATCGGCGGTGCGCCGGCGATGTCCGGGCTCGAACTCGACCGTCGGGTCTATCGTCTGCGCAAGCGCGCCCAGCATGAACTGGGCGCGTATTTTGTTTCCCTGTCGGCGCGCACGCTCGGCTACAAGGGGATGGTCACGACCCTGCAGCTCGAGCCGTTCTATCCCGATCTGCAGGACGAACGCTTCGCGTCCGAGCTGGCGGTCGTGCACTCGCGCTATTCGACCAACACCTTCCCGTCCTGGCCGCTCGCGCAGCCGCTGCGCATGCTCGCGCACAACGGCGAGATCAACACCGTCGGCGGCAACCGCAACTGGATGCGCGCCCGGCAGTCGCAACTGGCCTCCGACCTCGTCGGCGACATCACGCCGCTGCTGCCGATCTGCACGCCGGGTGCCAGCGACTCGGCATCGTTCGACGAGGTGCTCGAGCTGCTGACGCTCACCGGACGCAGCCTGCCGCACGCGATGCTGATGATGGTTCCCGAAGCGTACGAGGGACGCACCGATCTGGCCCCCGATCTGCGGGCGTTCTACGAGTACCACGCTCTGCAGATGGAGCCGTGGGACGGCCCCGCGGCGATGATCTTCACCGACGGAACGCTGGTGGGTGCCACTCTCGACCGCAACGGTCTGCGTCCCGGCCGTTGGACGCAGACCACCGACGGGCTCGTCGTGATCGGCAGCGAGACGGGCGTGTTGGAGTTCGAACCGGAGCGCATCGCGCGCCGTGGCCGTCTGCAGCCGGGTCGCATGTTCCTTGTCGACACCGCGCAGCACCGCATCGTCGACGATGAGGAAATCAAGGCGGACCTGGCCGCGCTGCACCCGTGGGACCTCTGGCTGCGCCAGAAGCTCGCTCTGAGCGAGTTGCCCGAGCGCGAGCACGTCGTGCACCCGATCGCCTCGATCACCCGTCGACAGCGCACCTTCGGCTACACCGAGGAAGAAGTGCGGATTCTGCTGACCCCGATGGGGCAGAACGCTGCCGAGCCGATCGGCGCGATGGGCACCGACACGCCGGTGGCCGTGCTCAGCGAGCGACCGCGACTGCTGTTCGACTACTTCACCCAGCAGTTCGCCCAGGTGACCAACCCGCCCCTGGACTCGATTCGCGAGGCGGTGGTCACGAGCCTGCGCACCGGCATCGGGCCCGAACGGAACCTGTTGGAGTGGGGACCGGACCACGCTCGCCAAATCACCATCGACTTTCCGGTCATCGACAACGATGAACTGGCGAAGATCCAGAACATCGAGCGCACCATGCCGGGGCGCCGCGCGGTCACGATCCGCGGCTTGTACCACTTCGACGCCGGCCCCGGCACAATGCGCAAGCGCCTCGCCGAGATCTGTGCTGAAGCGGATGCCGCCATTGCAGATGGCGCGGAGTTCCTGATCCTCTCCGACCGTGACTCCGACAAAGACCTCGTGCCGATCCCGTCGCTGCTGCTGGTCTCGACAGTGCATCACCACCTGATCCGGCAGCAGGATCGCATGAAGGTCGCGCTGGTCGTTGAGGCCGGCGACGTGCGCGAGGTGCACCACGTGGCGACCTTGCTCGGGTACGGCGCCTCAGCGGTGAACCCGTACTTGGCGATGGAGACGGTCGAATATCTGGTCCGCTCCGGCGAGATCACCGGGCTCACCCCCGAGAAGGCCGTCGCCAACGTGATCTATGCGCTGGGCAAGGGCGTGCTGAAGATCATGTCGAAGATGGGCATCTCCACGGTCTCGTCGTACACCGGCGCACAGGTGTTCGAGGCGGTCGGACTCGGCCGAGAGCTCATCGATGACTTCTTCACCGGAACCGAATCGAAGATCGGCGGGATCTGTCTCGAGGACATCGAGGCTGAGAACCAGGTGCGGCACGACTTCGCGTACCCGAAAGACGACGCCGCGCGCGCCCACGAACGCCTGTGGACCGGCGGTGAGTACGAGTGGCGCCGCGACGGCCCCCCGCACTTGTTCAACCCCGAGACGATCTTCCGGCTGCAGCATTCGACCCGCACTCGCCGTTTCGACATCTTCCGCGAGTACACCAAGCTGGTCGACGACCAGTCGGCCGAGCTGAAGACGCTGCGCGGCATGTTCCGGCTGCGCACCGGCCAGCGTCCTGCCGTGCCGCTGGAAGAGGTCGAGCCGGTCTCGGCGATCGTCAAGCGGTTCTCCACCGGTGCGATGAGTTACGGATCGATCTCTCGCGAAGCGCACGAGACGCTCGCCATCGCCATGAACTCGATCGGCGGCAAGTCGAACACCGGTGAGGGCGGCGAAGACGTCGACCGGCTGCTCGACCCTCGGCGGCGCAGCGCCATCAAGCAGGTCGCATCCGGACGCTTCGGCGTCACGAGTCTCTACCTGACCTCGGCCGATGACATCCAGATAAAGCTTGCCCAGGGCGCCAAGCCCGGCGAGGGCGGGCAACTGCCGCCGGCGAAGGTGTACCCGTGGATCGCGCGGACGCGTCACGCGACCGCCGGCGTGGGGCTGATTTCGCCGCCGCCGCACCATGACATCTACTCGATCGAAGACCTCAAGCAGCTCATCTTCGATCTCAAGCGTGCGAACCCGCGCGCCCGCGTCCAGGTGAAACTGGTCAGCCAGTCGGGAATCGGCGCCGTGGCCGCCGGAACAGCCAAGGCGCTGGCCGATGTCATCCTGGTCTCCGGACACGATGGCGGCACCGGTGCGAGCCCGTTGAACTCCCTCAAGCACGCGGGCACGCCGTGGGAACTCGGGCTGGCCGAGACCCAGCAGACCCTGATGCTCAACGGAATGCGCGATCGGGTCGTGGTGCAGGCCGATGGACAGCTCAAGACCGGCCGCGATGTGATCATCGCGGCACTCCTGGGCGCTGAGGAGTTCGGGTTTGCGACCACCGCGCTGGTGGTGGCCGGTTGCATCATGATGCGCAAGTGTCATCTCGACACGTGTCCGGTCGGTGTGGCCACCCAGAACCCGCTGTTGCGCGACCGGTTCACCGGGCAGGCAGAGCACGTCGTGAACTTCATGGAGTTCATCGCAGAAGAGGTGCGCGAGCATCTGGCCGCTCTGGGTTTCCGCTCCATCGACGAGGCCGTGGGCCACGCCGAACTCATCGACATCGACGACGCGGTGCGGCACTTCAAGACCGAGGGACTGGACCTCAGCCCGATCCTGCACGGGGCCACCTTCGCGCCCGACGAGCCGCGCCGGCACCTGCGTGACCAGGAGCACCACATCGACGAGCACTTCGATGTGGCCGTCATCGAGCAGGCCAAGGACGTCATCGCCGGCGGCGGTCACATCAGCCTGGATCTGCCGGTGCGCAACACCGATCGTGCCATCGGCACCATGCTGGGCCACCACGTCACCAAGGCGCATGGCGAACACGGTCTGACGACCGACTCGATCGAGCTGAATCTCACCGGCTCCGCGGGACAGTCCTTCGGTGCTTTCCTTCCCGCCGGCATCACCCTGCGGCTGGAGGGCGACTCGAACGACTACGTCGGAAAGGGCCTGTCGGGCGGTCAGATAGTGATCAGACCTCCGCGTGCCGCCCGCTTCGAGGCATCCGAGAATGTCATCGCCGGCAACGTGATCGGCTACGGCGCCACCAGCGGCAGCATGTTCCTGCGGGGCGTGGTGGGGGAGCGGTTCTTCGTGCGCAACTCCGGCGCGACAGCGGTCGTCGAAGGTGTCGGCGACCATGCACTGGAGTACATGACGGGTGGTCTTGCCGTCATCATCGGGCGCACCGGCCGCAACCTGGGTGCCGGGATGTCGGGGGGCACGGCCTACGTCCGTCGCCTCGAGGAATCGAACGTGAACGCCGAGGCCCTGGCCAGCGGCGAGCTTCAGCTCACACCGCTGGGCAGTGCCGACGCGGCCATCGTCCGCGATCTGCTGGAGCGCCACGTGGCAGAGACCGGATCGACCCATGCCGCTGCGATCCTCGACGACTTCGACGCCGAGATCGCGGCCTTCGTCCGCGTGCTGCCGCGCGATTACGCCGCGGTTCTGCAGACCCGACAGAACGCACTCGACGAGGGGCTGGACCCCGACGGCGATGTCGTCTGGAACAGGATTCTGGAGGTGACCCATGGCTGACCCGAAGGGCTTCCTCAAGGTGACCGAGCGGGAACTTCCGCCGCGTCGCCCGGTCCCGGTGCGCATCATGGACTGGAAAGAGGTCTACGAACCCACCGACCTGACCATGGTGCAACGGCAGGCGAGTCGTTGCATGGACTGCGGTGTGCCGTTCTGCCATCGGGGCTGCCCGCTGGGCAACCTGATTCCGGAGTGGAACGACCTCACCCGCCGTGATGACATGCACGAGGCGAGCGAGCGTCTGCACGCGACCAACAACTTCCCCGAGCTGACCGGACGGCTGTGCCCCGCGCCGTGCGAGAGCGCATGTGTGCTGGGAATCAACCAGCCGCCCGTGACCATCAAGCGCATCGAGCAGACGATCGCCGACGAGGCGTTCGCGCGGGGCTGGGTCGAGCCCGAGCCTCCCGCGCGCCTCACCGGCAAGACCGTCGCCGTGGTCGGCTCCGGACCGGCGGGGCTCGCCGCCGCTCAGCAGCTCACCCGCGCCGGACACACCGTGGCCGTCTTCGAGCGAGACGACCGCATCGGCGGGCTGCTGCGGTACGGCATCCCCGACTTCAAGCTCGAGAAGGCGGTCGTCGATGCGCGCCTTGCCCAGCTCGAGGCGGAGGGGACGAAGTTCCGTCCGGGCGTGGAGATCGGCCGCGACATCACGTGGGACCAGCTGCGGGCCCGCTACGACGCCGTGGTGATCGCGACCGGTGCGACTGTGCCGCGCGATCTTCCGATCCCCGGTCGCGATGCCACCGGCATCCACTACGCCATGGATTATCTGGTGCAGGCCAACCATGTCGCCGCCGGCGATGTGGTCGGTGACCAGATCAGCGCCGACGGCAAGCACGTCGTCGTGATCGGCGGCGGCGACACCGGTTCGGACTGCATCGGCACCGCGCACCGGCAGGGCGCGCTGAGCGTGACCAACCTCGCGATCGGCCGACAGCCGTCGGCGGATCGTCCCGAGCACCAGCCCTGGCCGATGTTCCCGACCGTGTTCGAAGTGCAGTCCTCACATGAAGAGGGTGGGGATCGCTCATACCTCGCCTCGACAGTCGAGTTCCTCTCTGACGAGAACGGGGCCGTCACCGCGCTGCGCGTCGCCGAGACCGAGTACGTGGACGGCGGGCGCGTGCCCAAGGCCGGCACCGAGCGCGAGATCCCCGCCGATCTCGTGCTCATCGCCATGGGCTTTCGCGGCCCGGAGCGCGAGGCCATCGACGCGCAGCTCGACCTCCCCTTCACCAGGCTCGGCAGCCTCAAGCGCACCCCGCGGTTCGAGACCGACCTTCCCGGTGTCTTCGTGGCCGGGGATGCCGGCCGTGGCCAGTCGCTGATCGTCTGGGCGATCGCCGAAGGCCGGGCGGCTGCCGCAGCCGCCGACCGATACCTCGTGGGCGAGACCGCGCTGCCGACCCCGGTCGCCGCGAACGATGTCGCGATCGGCGTACAGCCCGCGTAGGCTGGGCGCAACCCCTTTCCCTGCGAAAAATTCGCAAAAGATAACAGAAACCCGGAGTACTCCTCGGTATGAGACGCGCGAAGATCGTCGCCACCCTGGGCCCCGCCACATCGTCGTATGAGATGGTTCGTGCCATCATCGACGCCGGTGTGGACGTCGCCCGCTTCAACCTCAGTCATGGTGACTACACCGTGCACGACAACAACTTCGCCAACGTGCGCAAGGCGGCCGAAGACGCCCAGCGTCCCGTCGCGGTGCTTGTTGACCTGCAGGGCCCGAAGATCCGGCTGGGCAAGTTCGCCGACGGCCCGCACGACCTCGCCGAGGGCGACACTTTCAAGATCACGGTCGACGACGTCCCGGGCACCAAGGAGCTCGTCTCCACGACCTTCAAGGGACTGCCGCAAGACGTCAAGCCCGGTGACTTCCTGCTGATCGACGATGGCAAGGTCCGGGTGCAGGTCGTCGAGACCGACGGAACCGTGGTGACCACGAAGGTCATCGTCGGGGGCCCGGTCTCCAATAACAAGGGCATCAACCTGCCCGGTGTGGCCGTCAACGTTCCTGCGCTCAGCGACAAGGACGAAGCCGACCTGCGCTGGGGCCTGCGCACCGGCGCCGACATCATCGCTCTGTCGTTCGTGCGCGACGCGGCCGACGTCGAGCGCGTGCACGAGATCATGGCCGAAGAGGGCCGCCGTGTTCCCGTGATCGCCAAGATCGAGAAGCCGCAGGCGGTCGATCACCTCGAAGAGATCATCGACGCGTTCGACGGCATCATGGTCGCTCGCGGCGACCTCGGCGTCGAGCTGCCCCTCGAGGCCGTGCCGATCGTGCAGAAGCGCGCGGTCGAGCTGTGCCGGCGCATGGCCAAGCCGGTGATCGTGGCCACGCAGATGCTCGAGACGATGATCAACAACCCGGTGCCCACCCGCGCCGAGACCAGCGACGTCGCCAACGCGGTGCTCGACGGTGCCGATGCTGTCATGCTCTCGGGCGAGACCAGCGTGGGGGACTACCCCGTGATCGTGGTGCAGACCATGGCGCGCATCATCGCCTCCACCGAAGACCACGGCCTGGAACGCATCCTGCCGCTGGGCACCACGCCCCGCACACAGGGCGGCGCCATCACGGCCGCCGCACTCGAGGTCGCCGAGTTCGTCGAGGCGAAGTACCTGTGCATCTTCACCGAGTCGGGCGATACGGCTCGGCGCATGTCACGGCTGCGGCCCCGCATCCCGATGCTGGCCTTCACGCCCGACCCGGCGATTCGCCGTCGCATGGCCATCACCTGGGGCATCCAGTCGTCCCTCGTGGAGCACGTTCCCCACACCGACCGTATGTTCATCCAGGTCGACGAGTACCTGCTCGGCAACAAGCTGTGCGAGGTGGGTGACAAGGTCGTCGTGATCTCCGGATCCCCTCCCGGAATCATCGGCTCGACCAACGACATCCGCATCCACAAGGTGGGCGACGCCGTGCACGGCAACGCACCCATCTACCGCGACCACCAGGCGTAGTCGCACGGAATGCGAACGAGCGGGATGCCTCACCACGAGGCATCCCGCTCGCGTCGTCCCTAGGCTGGGCGCGTGAGCGCACAGAAGCATCCGCCGGCGGGGCGCCGCGTGCATTGGCTTGAGCTGCTTTTCGACTTGGCGATGGTCGCCTACATCGGCCAGATCGCGCACACCATGCACGGCGACCCCACCCTGGTCGACGGCGTCGTGTTCGCGGTGCTACTGGCCGCTGCATGGTGGGCGTGGATCAACGCGAGCGTGACGATGAACCTCTTCGGCGCGCGGGTCACCCCCGTCATCTGGATATCGGTGATCATCGCCCTGATGGCGATCGGCTTCATGGCCGCCGCCGTTCCCGAAGCCCTCACCGCGCGCAACGCCGCGTTCGCGCTCGGCAACGCTGTGATCCGCGTGGTGTGGATGCTGCCCTGGCTGATGAAGCGGCGATCGATCGGCGTGGTCTGGTGGCGCCCATGGCTGTACTGTCTGGTGCCGGCCGCGCTGTGGACGGCGTCGATCTGGGCTGGCGGCGCCTGGCGCTACTTGCTGTGGGCGCTCGCCCTGGTGATCGAGATCACCCTGCTGACACGGTTGGGCAGTGGCGCTTCCTGGCTGCGGCGCACCCTCGATGTCGACCATCTCGTCGAGCGGGTCAGCCTGCTCGTGGTCATCGTGTTCGGCGAATCGGTGCTCTCGATCATCACCGAGCTTGACGAGCACTGGGCACCGGCGACCTGGCTCGCAGCGCTGCTCGGATTCGTTGCCGTCGCCATCTTGGCATGGGTGTTCTTCAGCTTTGCCACAGGCGCGGTTGAACTCGGATTGCATCGGCTGCAAGGACGGGGAAGCGTCGAGGGTCTGCGTGACACGGTGATGTATCTGCCGTTCCTGCTGATCGCAGGTGTGGTGCTGTTCGCTTCCGGAGTCGGCACGGCTGTCGCGGATGCCGCGGGCAGACTGCCGTTCGCAGCGGCGGTGTGCCTCGCTGGCGGTGTCAGCCTGTATTTCCTCTCCAGCACCGCCGAGTCGCTGCGCTACGGCGCGCCCTGGCGTGACGTCGTGATGTGGGGGCCTGCCGGCATCGTCGTGCCATGGCTGCTGGTACCCGCCGCCGCGGCGTGGAATGCCACAGGAGTGCTCGCCGCGGCAGTAGGGGTGGTCGCCGTGCTGGGAGCGCTGAACGCGGTCAACGCCCGTCGTGTCTCCCGCGCAGGCGCGGCTGTCGCGTGAGGGCGCGCGGCTGTTGCGTGAGGGCGCGCGGCTGTTGCGTGAGGGCGTGCGGCTGTAGCGTGAGGGCGCGCGGCTGTTGCGTGAGGGCGTGCGGCTCGAGAGCCAGGGCTCGGGTCCGACTGGGTCTCTTCGGCGCCTCGCTTCCCATTCGCCGTCCCGAATAGCCGCTTCCCCAGATCGAAGCGACAACATCGGACGGCGTTATCGGGCGCCTCCCATTCGCCGTCCCGAACAGCCGCTTCACCAGACCGAAGCGACAACATCGGACGGCGTTGCCCGACGCCCCGCGGTCGCCGTCCCGAATGGTCGCTTCACCGCATCGAAGCGACCACATCGGCCGGCGCTATCGGAGGCCCCGCGGTCGCCGTCCCGAACAGCCGCTTCCCCAGATCGAAGCGACCACATCGGACGGCGTTATCGGGCGCCTCCCATTCGCCGTCCCGAGCAGCCGCTTCCCCAGATCGAAGCGACCACATCGGACGGCGCTATCGGGCGCCCCCGCGGTCGCCGCCCCGAACAGCCGCGTCACCAGATCGAAGCGACCACATCGGACGGCGTTGCTCGGACGCCTCCCGTTCGCCGTCCCGAGTAGCCGCTTCCCCAGGTCGAAGCGACCACATCGGCCGGCGCTATCGGGCGCCGCCGCGGTCGCCGCCCCGAATGGCCGCTTCACCAGACCGAAGCGACCACATCGGACGGCGTTCAGCAAAGACGTCACCCAACGCGGGAACGGGTGGGATGGCTCGCGATCCAGCGCTTTCGAGGGAGCGGAGAGTTTCAAAATATGTGCCGATGGTGGGAGTCGAACCCACACGCCCTTGCGGGCAACCGAGTTTGAGTCGGTCGCGTCTGCCATTCCGCCACATCGGCGCACACGTGCACGTTGCACGCCGAACTACGACGATACCGTAGGATCTTAGGGTGACTGAGCAGGAACAGAACTCCGGGTCCGCATCCGCACCGCGTCGCGTCGTGGTGGCAGAGGATGAATCGCTGATCCGTCTGGACATCGTTGAAATCCTGCGTGACAACGGCTTCGACGTCGTCGGTGAGGCCGGCGACGGCGAGACGGCGGTGCAGCTGGCAACCGAGCTGCGCCCCGATCTGGTGATCATGGACGTGAAGATGCCGCAGCTTGACGGCATCTCGGCCGCCGAGAAGCTGAGCAAGGGCAACATCGCCCCGGTTGTGCTGCTGACGGCGTTCAGCCAAAAGGAGCTCGTCGAGCGCGCGAGTGAGGCCGGTGCGTTGGCGTATGTCGTCAAGCCGTTCACTCCGAACGACCTGCTGCCCGCGATCGAGATCGCCCTGGCCCGTCACGAGCAGATCATCACGCTCGAGGCCGAGGTCGCCGACATGGTCGAGCGCTTCGAGACCCGCAAGCTCGTCGATCGCGCAAAGGGTCTGCTCAACGAGAAGATGGGCCTTTCCGAGCCCGAGGCGTTCCGTTGGATTCAGAAGGCGTCGATGGATCGCCGACTGACGATGCAGGATGTCGCCAAGGCGATCATCGAGCAGCTGGCGCCGAAGAAGAAGTAGCGCTTCTCTCTACGCGAGGTCGAACTCAGTTATCCACAGATCGCCTTGGGCCTCTCGCATCGCCCCGTGCGCGAGTATGGTCGTGGCATGCCGATGACCTCCGCCGCCATGGAGCACAAGATAAGTCAGCTCGACAACGACGTGCAGGCCATCTACGACCTGCTCACCTCGGTCGACGGCAGATTGAACCGTCAAGACAACCGGTTCAAGGAGATCAGTGCACAGCTGAGTGCGCACGACGTCCGGTTTCAGGAGATCTCGACCCGTCTCGACTCGATGGACACGCGGCTCGACTCGATGGACACCCGTCTCGACTCGATGGACACCCGTCTCGACTCGATGGACACCCGTCTCGATTCCATGGACACCCGTCTCGATTCCATGGACACCGGTCTCGCCTCTGTGGACACCAAACTCGACCGCGTGCTCGACGCGCTGTCGAACGGCTGAGGGCGATCAGCGCCGCGGCAGGTCCTTGACCATGTTGGTGATGCGCACGGTGGAGCACCGCCGCCCCTGATCATCGCTGAGCACTATCTCGTGCACCATGACAGTGCGACCCAGGTGAATGGGCGTGCACACGCCGGTGATGAGTCCAGACGTCGCCGACCGTGTGTGGGTCGCGTTGATGTCGACTCCGACGGCGAGACGGCCTGGACCGGCATGCCAGTTCGCATGCATCGAGCCGAGCGACTCACCCAGCACGACGTACGCGCCGCCGTGGAACAGCCCCACAGGTTGCGTGTTCCCCTCCACCGGCATGGTGGCCACGCATTTCTCTGCCGTGAACTCCCGCCACTGAAAACCCATCTTCTCGGCCAGAGCACCCAACCCGCGCGACTTCGCCCACACCAGCGGGTCGACCGAGCGGTCATCCCACGTCGCTGCGGGCACGGCGGGCGGGTCGACGGACATGGTTCTCCTCTGACGACGTGGGCGGACGTCTGCACCCCTGACTAGGCTTGCAGGGTGACGGACTCCGCAAAGCCTACCCTCCTGATCGTCGACGGCCATTCGCTCGCATATCGCGCGTTCTACGCTCTGCCCATCGAGAACTTCTCGACGAAAGACGGGCAGCACACCAACGGCATCTACGGGTTCCTGTCCATGCTAATCAACCTGATCAAGGCAGAAAAGCCGACGCACATGGCTGTGGCGTTCGACACCTCGCGGGTATCGTTTCGCACTCGGGAATATGCCGAGTACAAGGCCACCCGCTCCGAGACTCCGGCCGAGTTCCGCGGTCAAATCCCGCTGCTGCAGGAGTGTCTGGCAGCAATGAGCATCCCGGTTCTGACCGCCGAAGACGTCGAGGCCGACGACATCCTGGCCACCCTGGCCACGCAGGGCGCTGCCGAGGGCTACAACGTGCTCGTCTGCTCGGGAGATCGCGACAGCATCCAGCTGGTGACCGACGACGTGACGCTGCTCTACCCGAGCGTGCAGGGCGTCTCCCAGCTCAAGCGCTACGACCCGACCACCGTCCGCGAACGCTACGGCGTGCCGCCCGAGCAGTACCCCGACGTCGCCGCCCTGGTCGGCGAGACCAGCGACAACCTGCCCGGAGTGCCCAAGGTGGGCGAGAAGACGGCGGTCAAGTGGCTGAACCAGTTCGGCTCTCTCGATGCGGTTCTCGACGGCGCCGATCAGATCAAGGGGGTTGTCGGCGGAAACCTCCGCGAGCACCTCGACGACGTGCGCCGCAACCGGCGGTTGAACCGGCTCGTGCGCGATGTGCCCCTTCCGCTGACCCCCGCCGAGCTCGTGGTCAAGCCCATCGACACGCAGGCTGTGCGTGACATCTTCTCTCGTCTCGAGTTCCGCACCCTCACCAGCCGGCTGTATGAGGCCACCGGCACCGTCGAAGATGAGGCCGATCTGCCCGTCGCCGCGACAGCTCCCGAGCCCGCTCAGCTTTCGGCCGGCGACGTTGCAGCCTGGCTCAGTGCGGCCGAGGGTGACATCGGCGTCACGGTGACCACCGAGGGAGGTCTTCCGCATCGAGTGGGGTTGGCGACGGCGGATGCCGCAGCCGAGACCTCGTGGTCACCCGAGGTTGCGGCATCCCTCACCCCATGGCTTGCCTCCGACGCCCCGAAGGTGCTCAGCGACGCCAAACCTCAGCTGAAGGCCCTGCGCCGGGCCGGCGCCGATCTGGGCGGAATCACTTTCGACGTGATGATCGCCGGCTGGCTGGCGCGACCGAGCTTTCCCGACAAGACGCTCGGGAATCTCGTTGAACGCTACCTCGATGAGAAGCTGCCCGAGGCCGACCCGAGTCAGCTGGTCCCCGAGCATGAGGGCGCCACGCCGGGGCAGTTGTCTTGGTACACGCTGCGCGTCGCCGCCGCTCAGCGCGCGTCGCTGCCCCCACGGGTCACCGATGTGCTCACCGACATCGAGATGCCGACACTGGTCGCCCTGGCCGACATGGAGCTCGCCGGTGTGGCCGTCTCGCACGACAAGCTCAGTTCGTTCTCGAGCGAACTCGGCGCGCGCGCCGACGGCATCGCGCAAGGAGCATATGCGGCCATCGGCCGAGAGGTGAACCTCGGTTCGCCAAAGCAGCTGCAAGAGGTGCTCTTCGACGAGTTGGGGCTGCCGAAAACACGCAAGACCAAGACCGGATACTCCACGGATGCCGGCGCCTTGGTGGCCCTGCAAGAGACCAGCCCGCATCCGTTCCTCGACCTGCTGTTGCAGCACCGCGAGGCCACGAAACTGCGCCAGATCATCGAATCGCTCGACGTCGCGATCGGGGCCGATCATCGTGTCCACACCACCTATCTGCAGACCGGCAGCCAGACCGGACGTCTTTCGAGCACCGACCCGAACCTGCAGAACATCCCGATCCGCACCGATGAGAGCCATCGCATCCGGGCAGCGTTCGAGGTCGGCGAGGGCTACGAGACGCTGCTGACCGCCGACTATTCGCAGATCGAGATGCGCATCATGGCCCACCTGTCCGAAGATCCGGGGCTGATCGAGGCGTTCCGCAGTGGTGAAGACCTGCATCGATACGTCGGCGCGCGCGTCTTCGGTGTCGAGCCGGCCGAGGTCACCCCCTTCATGCGCACGAAGGTCAAGGCGATGTCCTACGGCTTGGTGTATGGGCTGAGCGCATTCGGGCTGTCCAAGCAGCTGCGCATCGAGCAGTCCGAGGCCAAGCAGCTGATGACCGAGTACTTCGCCCGCTTCGGAGCTGTGCGAGATTATCTGCGCGCATCGGTCGAGAAGGCGCGGATCGACGGGTATACCGAGACTATTTTCGGTCGCAGGCGGCCCTTTCCCGATCTGTCCAGCCCCAACCGGGTGCTGCGTGAGAACGCCGAGCGCGCGGCGCTGAACGCCCCCATCCAGGGGAGCGCCGCCGACATCATGAAAATCGCCCTGCTGCGCATCCATCGCCGGCTGCGCGACGAGCATCTCTCATCGCGCGTGCTGCTGCAGATCCACGACGAACTCGTCGTCGAAGTCGCGCCGGGGGAGTGGGATGCCGCTGAGCGCATCGTGCGCGAGGGAATGGGGGATGCCGCGGAATTGACGGTTCCGCTCGATGTGCAGATCGGGCGCGGGCCGAACTGGGACGAAGCAGGGCACTGACCATCGCAGCTCAAACAGCACAGAGGGCCCTTACCCGGGCCGCACAGGGAGGATGACACCAATGACGGAATCCGAACGCACCCCGACGCCGGTCGACAAGATCGCCGAGGCCTGGGTCGATGACGTCGCCGAGCTGTTCCCGACGATAGCGACCTACATCGGGCGCGACGAGTACAACGACCGTTACGGTGACCTGTCGCCCGCGGGCGCCGACGCGGCGGCCGCCCGCGCGCGGGCGCGTCTCGACGAGTTGCGTGCTGCGACGCCCGTCGATGCCATTGACGAGGTCACCAAGCTCGATCTTGCCGGCCAGCTCGAGCTCGAGCTGGAGACCTACGAGGCGGGCGCGCACCTGCGCGATCTGAATGTCATAGCCTCGCCCGCGCAAGATGTGCGCAGTGCCTTTGATCTGATGCCGACCGCGACCTCCGATGACTGGGAGGTCATTGCGAAGCGTCTTGCTGCGCTGCCCGGTGCGCTCGACGGCTACATTCAGACGCTGCGCGCGGGCATCGCATCGGGCGTCGTGCCGGCCCGCCGGCAAGTGACCGAGGTCATCACGCAGATCGCCCGCTACAGTGCCGATGACGGTTTCTTCGCCACCTTCGTCGGAGAATCATCACCCGCCGAGGGTCAGCTGCCGGCATCCCTCGCCGGTCACCTGTCAGACGCGGCCGACGGTGCGCGCACCGCCTATGACAAGCTCGCCGAGTTTCTGCGCAGCGAGCTTGCACCTGTTGCGTCAGAGCACGACGGCGTCGGACGCGAGCTGTACAGCCTTTTCTCGCGGCAGTTCCTCGGCGCCACGATCGACCTCGACGAGACCTACGAATGGGGTCTGGAAGAACTCGACCGCATGATCGCCGAGCAGCAGGCCGTCGCGAACGAGATCAAGCCCGGCGCCTCGGTGGAAGAGGCGATAGCGTTCCTCGAGGCCGATCCCGCACGCCGACTGCACGGCACGGCAGCGCTGCAGGAGTGGATGCAGTCCACCGCCGATCGCGCGATCGCCGACTTGGGGGCGACCCACTTCGACATTCCGGAGCCGGTGCGTCGCATCGAGTGCATGATCGCTCCCACCCAGGAAGGCGGCATCTACTACACCGGCCCGACCGACGATTTCTCCCGGCCCGGCCGCATGTGGTGGTCGGTGCCCGAGGGCGTCGAAGACTTCGACACCTGGCGTGAGCTGACCACCGTCTACCACGAGGGCGTGCCCGGGCATCACCTGCAGATCGCGCAGGCGGTGTACAACCGCGGCGAGCTCAACGCGTGGCGCCGTCTGCTGGCCGGCACGTCGGGCCACGCCGAAGGCTGGGCACTGTACGCGGAGCGGCTCATGGAGCAGCTCGGCTATCTCGACGACCCGGCGGACCGACTCGGGATGCTGGACGGCCAGCGCATGCGCGCGGCGCGCGTTGTGCTCGACATCGGTGTGCACCTGGGAAAGCCGCGTCCGGCCGGGTGGGCGCACCTGGGCGACGGCGGCGAGAAGTGGGACGCCGACTTCGCGCTCGAGTTCATGCGTCACAACGTCAACATGTCCGACGCCTTCGTTCAGTTCGAGGTCAACCGGTACCTCGGCTGGCCCGGGCAGGCTCCGTCGTACAAGGTGGGTCAGCGCATCTGGGAACAGCTACGTGATGACTACAAGGCTGCACAGGGCGACACTTTCGACATCAAGCAGTTCCACAAGCGCGCCCTCGACTTGGGCGGTGTGGGTCTGGACACCTTGCGGATGGCGTTGCTTCCCACCGGCGGTCGCTGAGCAGACGAACCGTCCCCGCAGCCGTTCAGGAGCCGGTCGTGCCGAGAAGTCGTGCGATGTCGTCGTCCGTGGTCTGGGTGAAGTCGTCGTAGGAGGCGCCCACCGCCCAGAGCTGGTCGACGGGGTGGGCGCAGATGTATTGGTCGACAGCCGCAGTCTCGTCCGGATGCCAGTCTGCGGGCGCAACGGGAACGGCGAGGATGACGGTGGCCGGCTTGCTCACTCGTATGCCTCGCGCAGCGGCGCGGGCAGTCGCGCCTGTGGCGATACCGTCGTCGATGAGCAGCACCGAACGTCCCTGCAGCGCGGGAGTAGCAGCCGGGATCAGCGCCTGGCGGCGGGCGAGAACGGCTCGCTCGCGTTTCTCGATCTGGGCCAGTTCTGCGTTGTCGACGCCCGCGCGTCGCAGAATCCTCTCGTCGACGATCCGTACGCCTTCGGCGATAGCTCCGAGCGCGACCTCTTCATGGCCCGGCATGCCGAGCTTGCGCACCGCCACCGCGGTCAGGGGCAGCTCCAACTCCGCCGCCACTGCCGCCGCGACGATCACACCGCCTCGAGCGATTCCCACGACCACGGCATCGGTGTCGCGCCAGCCGTCCAGATGGACTGCCAGATCGCGACCCGCGTCGGCGCGGTCGGCGAACAGTGCCATAGGCTCACCCTACGTCGGTCAAACGCAAGGCATACCAGGACGGGCGGTTGCATCCGCTCGGCCAGTACGTCGAGGCCGAAGATGCCGAGCAAACGGTGGCCCATCAACTGCCCGTCGACACCTGATCGAGTGCTCGGTGCCAGCGACATCCCCTCTCTGAGCCGGGTCACGCCTGCCGGCGCACACGCCTCCGCCACGCCCGCACACCTGACACGGAGAGCACCACGGCGGCGAGTACGAGACCGAAGAGTCCGGGAACCGTGTCCGGCGGCACGTCATCCCAGTTCGTTCGCACGATGATGAGGACGATCGCCACGATCGTGAATCCGCCGACGATGATTGTGATGGCGGGACCGCCGATGTAGCGGCTGGGCACCCACCAGCACGAGATCAGCATGATCAGCGCGCCGATCGGTGTCAGGATGCCGGCCCAGGGCGCGGCGAGGTCGACGTCCATGATGAACGCGTCACCGGTCCGGGAGGGGAACGTCAGCGCGGCACCGCCGATGGTGATGATCAGGCCCACAATGATCCCCACGATCTGCAGTTTGCTGGGCGCACGATCGACCGTCTTCGCCGGCCGTTTCGACGTCGCGGCTTGCCGCCGGGGTCGTGGGTTGCGGTGGCGGGATCTGTCTCTTCTCCGCGCCACGCTCTTAGTCGCCTCTGCCGATCTGCCGCAGCTCTTCAGGGGTGAAGATCAGCCCAGACCCGACGTACGTGCCGACGGGGAGCCCGATCTTGTCCTGGTAGCGGCTCAGCGTGAGGATCACGAGCTCGTCGGAACCTTCAGGGTCGGGTGCGGTCACTTCGACGCTGTAGGCGCTGTAGTCGCCGGGGGAGTCTGCGACCGCGCGCACCGAGCCGCCGACCACATCTCCAAGCGATTCATACCCTGCATCGTCGACGGTGACGGACACCAGCACGCCGTGGTCGCCGGGTGTGCCAGTGTTGTACGAGCCGATGTCCGCAGCGTCGACCCCGGGAAGGCCCTCGATCGCCGCAATGACCGAATCGCGATCCATCTTGGGAGCAGATGTTTCTGTAGACGGCGACGTGCACGCTGTCAGAAGCAGAGCGGAGGCCAGGGCGAGTGCAACGCTCGCGGCCACCAGATGTCGGTGCACTGTACGTATCATCGGTGCACTGTACGTGTCATCGGTGCACATCCTCGATCTGCGGCGCGGAGCCGGTCGTCACCGACGTCGACGGTGCGACGGCGACGTTGGAGCGTCGGGAGCGAGGGTTGGTCATCCCTCGAGCATATGCGAGACATCCGAGCTTGCACGGCGCCCCCGGCACCGCGCCACCCGAGTGTCATAGTCCGCTCTCGCTGTGCGCGCACGCCCGGCTCCACGCCAGCGGATCCCTGCTCGTCCTCAGTCGCACTCTCCCGAAATGCCCTCGCTAGGCTGAGCAGGTGTCAGACGTGCGTTTCGTAGCCATTGGGGACTCATTCACCGAAGGAGTGGGCGACGAACTGCCCGACGGCCTCGTGCGCGGCTGGGCCGACCTCGTCGCGCAGGGCTGGGCGAACGCGGTGGGCAAGCCCGTCGAATACGCCAATCTTGCGATCCGCGGCAAGCTCATCGAACCCATCGTCGAGCAGCAGCTCGAACCCGCGCTGGCGCTGCATCCCACACATCTTTCGTTCAACGGCGGTGGTAACGACATGCTCCGCCCTCGCACGTCGATCGAGCATGTCGCCGACCTCTTCATGCACGTCCTGCGGCGATGCGACGAAGAGGGTGTGAAGCTCATCGCACTCTCGGGCGCGAACCCTTCTGCCCAGCTTCCCCTACGCCGGCTCATCCAACGTCGCGGAGACGTGCTGTCTGCCGCGGTGGCCGAGCGTCTCGCGGATCGCCCCGACGTGATCACCGCGTGGAACTGGCCCGATCGCGAGTTGAGCACTCCGGGCTATTGGTCAGCAGATCGGCTGCACATGAACCCACGAGGTCATCATCGTGTTGCCGCTCGGGTGCTCACGTCTGTGGGGCAGAAGCCTCCGACTGACTGGTGGTCGCTGCCAGAGCTCGAGGACGCCGGACTCCGGGGCGCCGCCTACTACCGCGCGCATGTACTGCCGTGGGTACAGCGCCGGCTGAAGGGCACCTCGTCGGGCGACGGCCGCGCTGCCAAATACGCCGACTGGGTCGAGGTCACTCCGCAGCGGGTGTGACGCGCGCGTACTGCGAACCAGACGGGGTGCGCTCGACGAGGTCGTGGTCGACGAGGTAGCGCCGCAGAACTGCGACGTCAGCCGTGAACTGCGCGAGCCGCTCGTTGAGCGCCCGCTCGTCGAGCACCTCGCCAGGTTGCAGCGTGTGCTCCACGATCCAGACGAGCAGCGCACGCCGCTCGGACATGCGCATGGGGTAGCGATCGATGCGGCCGTCGGAATCGAGGAAGCGCTCCGGCCCCGTCGGGCGAGGAGGGGTGTTCTCGGCGAGCATCGCCGTCAACGCGGCATCCGAGAACGTCGCCTGGCCGGTCTCGTCGACCTCGACCAGCCCCAGCTCGGCCAGGCGCCGCAACGCGCGCGTCCGTCGAGCGTCGGTCAGCTGTACACCCGCGCTCAACTCGCCGAGCGCAGCACGCAGATCTGGATTCAGCAGCGCCGCCACAACGCCGCGCCACTTCTCACTCATCGAGATCAGGCTACCGGCTTGGTCGCCTCGAGGATGCCGGTGGCCATCCACGGACCGCTCCACCACATCCGCCATCCCGCGGCGCGCTTGGCGACATCGGCCGCCCCGTGTGCGCGCAGGCGCCGCTCGTACTCGCGGACCTTGGAGATGTCGGCGATGACCAGTCGACCGCCCGGCGCGAGCACCCTCCAGGCCTCGTCGATGGCCTGACCACGACCGGCGGAGCGTGAAATGTTGTGGATCGACAGGCTCGCCGTCACGAGGTCGAACGCATCGTCGGGCGCCGGGAGCGCCGTCATGTCGGCGGTCAGGAAGACGATCCTGTCGTCGACCCCGTTGCGAGCGGCATTGGATGCTGCGGCGTCGGGTCCGTTGCCAGACTGATCGATCGACCGCCAGAGGTCGACGCCCGTGATCTGCGCGTCGGGAAACCGCTGCGCCGTCATGATCGCCACGGCCCCGCGACCACACCCCATGTCGAGGACGTGTTGCGCGGACGGCACCTTGTTGAGCACTTCCCGCCAGACTGCGAACTTTCCGCGCAGGCTCGCGTGCCAGAACAGTCCCGCGGATACGAGCACAAGGAGCCCGATCACTCCGACGACGATGCCCGTCGGCGCGGCATCCCACAGCCACACAGCGCACCCCGCGAGCACCAGGTAGACGACGCCGATGCCGGCGATCAGCCAGGGAACCCAGGGAGCGTCGATGCCATAGTCGCCGAGCGGCCGCGCGCGGTACATGGCGCCAGACTATCCCCGCCGGCCGCTCGCGCGGCGCGGCTCGTCCATGCCCAGCAGAATGCGGGTGCGCTTGCGCTCGTACACGATGAAGAACGCACCGAGCAGCCACAACGGCACCTGCGTGAGGAACGCGATGCGGAAGGCGTCGAGGCTGTAGGTCGCCGGTGTCCCCGCACCCTGTAGGTCCAGGGCCACGCCGATGAGGAAGATCGCGACGAGCCCTGCGACGAAGCCGCCGGTGTTGGTGATGCCGGTCGCGGTACTGAGCCGGTGGCTGGGGTTGTGGGTACGCGCGTGGTCGAACGCGATCATGGATGCCGGCCCACCGGTGCCCATCGCGACGGCGAGCACAAGCAGCAGCCACAACGGAGCAGGGCCGGGCCATGCGATCACCGCAAGCCACGCGATCATCTGAAAAGCGACGGTGGGCAGCACGAGCGCACGCGAGCGGTGATTGGGCAGGCGCCCCGACAGTGCACCCATGAGCGGTCCGAGCACCATCCCCACCACGATGTAGACCGTCGTGATAGCTGCGGCCTCGGCGGTCGTGCGCCCCTCACCGGCGGTGAGGAAGGGAATGCCCCACAGCATGATGAACGCCGTGCCGGCGAACGGTGTGGTGAAATGCGACCAGAACGCCAGCCGGGTGCCGGGATGAGCCAACGCCGCGCGCACACCGACCCGGGTGTCGGCGGCAGAGGTCACCACCCTAATCGCACCGGTGTCGGTGTTGACCGTGACGTCGGATGACACCGTGGGCGGATGGTTGCGCACGATGAGCTGCAGCAGGATGGCGAACAGCACGCACAGCCCGGCGATCGACGCGAAGGTGATCTCCCACGAGGTGGCGTGCAAGAGGGACGCCAGCGGAGCGATCGACAGAAGCTGTCCGGTCAGGCCCACGATGCCGGTCAACTGCACCATGAGCGAACCACGCTGCGCGGGGAACCAGGTGGCGACCACGCGCAACACGCTGGGGAAGACCGCTGCGTCGCCGGCGCCGATGATCATCCGCGCGCCGATGGCGATGCCGACGTTGGGTGAGAAGGCCATCACCAACTGGCCGACGGCCATCAGCGCCATGCCGAGCACGATGATCGGGCGTGTGCCCCAGCGATCGAGCAGAAGTCCGATCGGCAGTTGCATCGCACCATAGACCGCAAGCTGCACCACCGCGAACATCGACAGGGTCGAGGCATCCGCGTGAAACCGGTGCGCCGCGTCGACGCCCACCGCTCCCAGCGACGTGCGGTTCATGACCGAGAGAACATAGGCGGCCACGGCAACGCCCCAGATGATCCACGCCCGCCACATCGGGGCGGGGTGCAGGGGAGTGGTCACAGACATTCCGATCGAACGAGCGAGCTTTTCCAGAGTAGCCGTCGGCCGGCACAATTCCTCTCAGTGGTGAATGAGCACTTTCAGCACTATCAGCACGGCACCGAACGCGCCGCTGATAGCAGCCCCCAGAAGACGTACCCAGAACGAGGATGTCCGAGCAGCGGCCATGAGCCAGCCATCGACGATCAGCAGCACAGCGGTGATGATCAGAGCCAGCCACACCGCGGCATCCGGTGTGATGACCCCTGAGGCACCGACGACGAGCACCGCCAGCGGGGGAACCGCTACCACGAGCAGGCCGATCGAGTGACGCACCGCTCCACCCAGCGCTGTCGGAATCGAGGAGCCCTTGCCACCGGCCATGCGGGAGAGTGTTCCGGCATACACGTGGGCGGCGAAGAAGACGAGCACTGTGACGAGGACCGTGACCATGGTCTCCCACGCCTCATCTGCCCGTTCCGATCCGATGAGCACCATTCCCGCAACGAGGATGAGGCCATAGACGGCCTCTTCTGAGACGAGGAGGCCGCCCAGGCGGGTCTGTGGGCGCACCACGTTATCGGGCATGTCCCCAGCATGGCACCCGTGGGTTCTGCCGACGGGGTGCCGTCAGCGACTGTCGCGAATATCGCGGGCGAAGTTCGCCACGTTCTCGCGCAGCGCGACAATCCGTCGCTCGCGTGCTGCCTCGCGGTCGTATCCCGGATACGCCAGCGGCGGGAGTTTGCGCACGTTGCGCGGGCATTCGAAGTGCGCGCACACAAGCGTGCCGACGGTGTCGCCGTTGCGACCGGCGCGCCCACTGCGCTTGGCGCTGAAGAAGACCACGTCGTTGGGGAGCGTGACGTCTTCGCACCATGAGCATTGCGGGCGGGTGCGCGATCGCTGGTCTGATTCGCGCATCAGGATGCCGACGGGCTGGCCATCCACCGGCACGACGATGTATCCCTGCAGCGCGAATTTGGCGTCGCGCCAGCCGAGAAAGTCGATCGTGGCCCAGTCGGTCTCGTCGAAGTCGTGGGGGAGGGTCAGTGAATTCCGTTCACGCTGCGAAGCGTTCACGAAGGACGCGCGGAGGTCCTTCTCGGTGAGGGCGTGCATGATGACGTGCTTTCTGTCGTAGATCTGTTCGAGGGATACACCGGACAGCGCTCGCCCGACGAACCGGGAGAGCGCTGTGGGGCGCGGTCATCTCGTGCCGGCGCTGGGCGCGCCGACGACCTCCCGACGTCCCAAGGGACGGTGAACGAAAAGATGCACGTGGGGGAGTCTACGCGCCAGGCATTCCGTGCCGCGCAGAGCTGTGCTGCGGGTCGTCGACTCTGCGGATGCCATTCGTCCGGTCATCGTTCGCAGCGACAGGAGAGTATCGCGACGTGAGCCGTCACGCTTCGTCCGCTGCCGGGCTCGGCGTGATCGCCGCGGCGGCTTCGGCAGCAGCCAGGAGGATGCACGTAGCAACACCATCCATGGCGGCGCGCACCTCGTCCAGCGGCGGCATCGACGGTGCGAGACGGATGTTCCGGTCCTGCGGATCGCGGTGGTAGGGGAACGTGGATCCCGCCGGCGTCAGCGCGATTCCGGCATCCTTCGCCAGCTGCACCACACGCGACGCGGTGCCCGGCACCACGTCGACGGAGACGAAATATCCACCGAGCGGCTCGGTCCAGCTCGCTACGCCCGCCTCTGAAAGCCGCCGCGTGAGGATCTCGCCGACCGCGGAGAACTTCGGCGCGAGGATCTCACGGTGGCGCCGCATGTGTGCGCGCACCCCATCGGCATTGCGAAAGAACATCGCATGCCGCAACTGGTTGACCTTGTCGGGACCGATCGAGCGGATGCCGAGGTGCGCCTGGTACCAGTCGATATTGGCGGGGGATGCTGCGAAGAAGGCGACTCCCGCTCCGGCGAAGGTGATCTTCGAGGTCGAGGCGTAGAGGAACACACGGTCGGGGTTGCCGGCGTCGGAGGCCAGGGCGACGGCGTTGACCGACGGGGTCTCGACGTCGGTGAGGTGGTGCACGACGTATGCGTTGTCCCAGAAGATGCGGAAGTCGGGCGCGGCCGTGGGCATCGACACGAGTCGTCGGGCGACGGTTTCGGAGACGACTGCGCCATCGGGATTGGCATACGTCGGAACCACCCACAACCCCCTGATGCTCGCGTCCTCGGCGACGAGAGCCGCCACGGCCTCGGCATCCGGCCCGTCCGGCGTCATCGGCACGGTGACCATTCGGATGCCGAGTTCCTCGCAGATCGCGAAGTGGCGGTCGTATCCGGGAACGGGGCAGAGGAACGTCACCTGCTCTTCGCGCGACCACGGACGGTCGGAGCCGGGCACGCCGAACAGCAGAGCCTGCACGATCGTGTCGTACATCAGCGTGAGTGAGGCGTTGCCCTGCGCCAACAGCTGTCCGACGGGCACATCCAGCAGCTCGGCGAAGATGCGCCGCAGCTCGAGCAGACCCGACAATCCGCCGTAGTTGCGGGTATCGGTGCCGTCTTCGGCCGTGTGCTGGCCCTCGCCGGGCAGCGCCAGCAGCGGCTCAGAGAGATCAAGCTGCTCGGCGGACGGCTTGCCGCGCGTCAGATCGAGCGTCAGCCCGCGGGCCTTGAGATCGTCATACTCGCGGCGGAGGTCGTCGAGGCGTGCGGCGAGGGCGAAATCGGTGCTCACATCGGCGACCTCATGGTGGCCGCGGTCTTCTTCAGTCACCCTGCAAGTCTAGAGACAACCGCGCAGGAATGTAGATCACTGTAGATCATCGTGTCATCATAGGACCATGAAGAGTGTGTCTGTGCGGGAACTGCGCCAGAACCCCGCGGGAATGCTGCGCGATGTCGAGGCGGGGGAGACCTACGCGATCACGTCGCGGAATCGGCAGATCGCGCGCATTGAGCCCATCGTCGCTTCCACTCAGGTGATCCCTGCGAAGCGCGAGGGGAGGCCACAACTGGCCGAGCGGTCACCGCACACCGTGCGGACCGCCGCGTCCGTGGATGAGCTGCTCGATGACCTGAAAGGCGATTGGTGACCACTTTCTACGTGGACACCTCCGTTCTCGGGCGGGTCCTGCTGCGCCACTCTCCGCCGGCTCTGTCGTGGTTTGAGGATGCCGCGGAGCAGGGCGCACTCGTCTCCTCGCGCTTGCTGAGAACCGAGATGACCCGACTGGTTCGCCGCGAAGGTTTGCGGATGCGCGACCGGGACGAGATCTTGGACTACGTCGCGACCATCCCGCTGGATCATCCCGTTTTGATGGAGGCTGAGGCTATCGTTCCGCACGTACGGACTCTGGATGCGATCCATCTGGCATCCGCGTTGCGCGCAGGAATCGAGGACCTGGTCGTGGCGACGCACGACGCGAGGATGCTCGACGTCGCCGAGATCATGGGCTTCCGCGTCGTCGATCCCTGCGTCGCACCATGAAGCCGGGGGTTGAGTCCTTTTACCGCTACTCCCGTCGTCGCTTTCTCGCCAGTCAAATCCTCGGGCCCTGAACTCCGCCACTCATTCCTCCGGCGGTAGGTACCTCAGAACGTTCGTTTCTCGACGCCGAAATCCTGCCGACTCGTAGAGTCTCAAAGCCGACTCACGCGACGGCCGAGAGGTGAGTTCCAGCGTGCGAAGATGCCGACGGGTTGATTCGTCAGTGATTGCATCAAGGAGTAAGCGAGCGATGCCTCGCCCGCGCGCACTGCGGTTGACAACGACATCTTCCACGATCCCGCGCCAGCCGGTCACCAGCGGGAAGGTCACAAGAGTCGCCATTCCGACGATGTGTCCCGCGTTCCGCGCGACGAAGAGATCTACGCCTGACGCGGCGATCAACGCGTGCACGCGGTCGGGGTCGAAGGATGCGGTAGATGACAGCTGGGAAAGTAGAACACTCACCTGTCGAAGATCGTCGTCCGTCAGTGTCTCAACGATCGCGATGTCGATGTCCTCGGTCATGTTCGCGAGCCTATGCCAGGTCGGGGGCCAGGCTGGAGCCTCCGATTGGATACCGGCTTATCGCTTTGAAGACGGACTATTCGCTCTTAGTCGCCAGCCGTGGTGGCTGCTCAAGACAGAGGTCCTGCAGGATCGACGACACCAGGTCCTCTGTCGAGATGTCGCTACCGATGCGTGTCTCGTCGTGCCAGGGGAGTGGTTGCCACCCGTCGTACCAGTCGCGAATCTTGTCCGCACCGAACTCCTTCGACAGTGGCCGTCCTGCGTGGCGTCGGATCGTCTCGTCGAGTCCGATGTCGAACTGGTAGATCCGGGTCTGTCCGCGGTGGTCGTTATGCAGACGCTCGAACAGCGCCGAGTAGTCGCGGAGGTTGAAGATTCCGTCCAAGATGACGTCGTATCCGAGGTTCAGAGCGTCGCGCGCAGCGCTGACGATCAGGATGCTTGCGTCGCGGGATCGTTGTGGCCTGTCATCGTTGCTCAAGATCTCGCGGCGGAAGTAGTCCTGATGGATGAGGGCAACCTTCGGGCCGAGTTTTGCGCGTAGCGCCAACGCCGTCGTCGTCTTTCCCGAGGCGGAATCTCCTCGAAGGATCACAAGATGAGTGGACTCGCTGCCGACGGAAGTCACACCTACATCCTGTCAGCCAGCAGATCATGCCAATCGTGATCTTACGACTGGTGGCCCGTGAACGTCGGGGAGGGTTGTTGGCAGATCACGCTGATCAGTCCCACGTGATGGGTAATCCCGTTACCCGTTTCTTCACTATTCGGGGCAGTTGCGCCGCCTTCGGCGGCTCCGCCGAATACCTACCACACGCGTTTCGGCGCGTTTCGGTTTCGGCAGGGGGTTTCGGCCGGTCGCGCTTCGGCGTGTCGCGCACCTGGTCGTCGACGTCGAAAGGGCTGCGGGAAACGATCGATTCCGGCGTGCCCCCAGCCGTCGTGGAAGATCTCAGGATGCGCTAAAGCCACGGCTCCCACAGGCGGTTGATCTATTGTCGTTCCATGTCGGAACATGAGACGCGAAGCGAAGGCTTGAACGTCGGGAGGATCTCGGCGCCGAGCGATCCCATCGCATACCCTCATCGACCATCCACCTTTGAAGGCGGCCACGACACGTCCTGTGCGATAGCAGCGACCGCACACTGGTCGGAGCCTGAACCTGCCACTCGAACGGAGCGTATCTTCGCGATTGCGACGACGATGACGGTCGCCCTGCTCACACTGTGCGCGATCGGGCATCTCTTCCTTCTCGGCAGCGGTTTAGTCCCCTTCAATGCGGGCGAGTGGGGATTTCCGGACTATAGCTATCTGATGTTGATGGGGTTGATGTCGGTCGCGCTGATCGCGCGTTCGGCGCTGTCCGAGGACGCACTGAGACCGCGCACGATCATCGTCCTATCCAGCACGATCGGAGGCATCGGAACGCTCTTGGCATTAGCCAAGGGCTGGCTGATGCTCTTCGGTGCCGCCTTCGCCGAGGAGGACTGGGTCACCTATTCCGTCTTAGGCGCCACCGCCGTCAGCATCCTCCCCTTCGCACTCCCGCTCGCGGCCGGAATCATCCTGCTACGCAACGACTTCGAACCTAGGCAATGGCGTGTGCGCGCCGTCGCGCTAGCCATCACCGTCGCCGCGACAGTGATGCTCATCGCCGCTTTGGTGCCCCGCTGGGTCGGATTTGCCTAGTTGCTCACTCCGGCAATTCGCGATAGGGCGTCTGTTTTCATCTGCGGGGCTATCAGATCGAGGTTGCTGCGAACGTTTGCGGTCGGCATAACGGCGTCGGCGCCCGATCGCGCCAGAAACGATCGTTTTCGGCTGGCCGATCACACGTCTTTGAATGGAAACTGCCGACCGATGGACAATCTCCGGAGCTGCGGACATGAACTAGGTAAAGACTGTCCTGCAACGAAGAGAGCTCATGATGAATGACACGGACTTCGAGCGCGTGCTCCGCGAGTCATCCCCGCAGGTGGGGACTTCAACGAATCTCGCTCCACACCAGGATCGGATTCTGCGCGAGGCACGTGTTCGCCACGGTCGGCGGCTGCGGGTGTGGGCAGCAAGTCTGGGTGTGTCAGCACTCCTGGTCGGCGGTGGTTCTGCGGCGATGGCCGGTGCTGGAATGGAGACCCCCTGGGGGTGGGTCGCGGACAATGTCTTCTCTTTCTCCAACGGCGCGGACATGTGCTTCGCCGGTATGCAGGTGCATTTTGAGGGCGTTAGCGCAGACTCCGACATCGTTCTGGACGCCCGAGACTTCGTGAGTTCACTCGACCTAGAATCGCTCGACACTAGCCTGGCCGAGGCCGAGTTGCGAGATGGAAACGGCGCCGCCCTCGACGAAGATGGGAACCCGTCACCGGTCACGATGAGCGAGGCGATGATCAAGCAACAGGCTCTCTCGCAGACGGTCTCGAGAATGATGTGGGAATACCTTGAGGCGAAGGGATACCCCACCGACCCGAGCCCGGTCAGCTTCTACACGCGTTCCGCGGGTTGCAACGAATGACGGCCAGGGATGACCGGGCCAGCTCGTTCGACGACGCGGTTACCACTAACCGGGATGCGTTGTTGGCGTACTTTCAACGGCGGTTGTCGAACCCGGCTGACGCCGCCGAAGCGTTTGGTGAACTGCTTCTTACGGCTTGGAGGGCACGACGACGGATGCCGGAGGGTGAGACCGAAACGCGCATGTGGCTCTACGGAATCGCCCGTAACGTGCTTCGGAACGCACACCGCACACTCGCGCGTCGCTCAGCTGCCGTGGAAAAGCTCAAAGAAGACTTCACCGCCGCCGCTTACGAAGTAGAACCGCCCCATGGAGAAGTATGGGAAGCCATCGCGACACTGCCAGCCGAAGATGCAGAGCTGTTGCGCCTCGTCTACTGGGACGGGCTGAACTCGCACGAAGCGGCACAGATTGTTGGCATCAACGCCTCAACCGCTCGCTCGCGCCTGTCGAAGGCGAGAGCCACGATCCGCACGGTCCTCGAGCAAGCCAACGCACCGGCAGGAGAACGCCATGTATGAACCGCGACCCGACGACGTCATACTCCCTCCCACACAACCGATCGACCTTTCCTGGCTCATCGCGCACAACGCTGAGTCCGTCGAGGACAAGTGATCGCCGCCGACTGAGTGCCACTACGAAGTACGTTCGAGGGATGAGGACACGGCCAGGCGTGACACGCAGAACCGAAGAGGAGCCGATGAGCTTCTCGCGCTCTGAGTTTCTTAAAGGTGCTCTCGCCGCGTGGCTATGGTTCCTTGTGATCCACCAGGCGCTCTTGCTCGTGCCCACGGGTGGCTACGGATTCGTCGCGTTGTACCTCACTCTTCCGTGGTCATTCGGCGCGCTCGTGATCGGTTCGCCGCTAGCGTTCTCACTCGGTCAGGCGTTGCGGCGTCAACGCCGATCATGGGTGCACATCGTCGCGTTCGCATTCTTCGGGCTCATCATCGGCGTACTCACCACAGCTCTCGCTACGTGGCTGTCAGGTGAAAGCACGCAGTATGGGTGGTTTCTGTTCGCCTCGCTAACAGCGGTCTCCGCCTGCCCTGCCGTTGTACTCGGCTGGTGGCACGCCGCACGGCACGCCCGCAAATCGGATTCCGAGAAGGCGACGAAAGCCGCAGACATCGACGCGGAATACGAAGATTCGCTCTGAGGTAGTTCGACGTCGACTCTCTGCTGCGCAGCAATTACGACAGGCGTTTGTGACGCCGACCTCTTGTCCGCGCCGTAAACGATCGTTACCGGCGGGCTGGTGCAGCGAGACTGCTGAGCCGGCCGCAAACGCCAGCCAAGCGAGCCGGACGAGACGAACCTGCGGACACCGCCCCGCAAGCCCGTACCCTGGAGCACATGCCAATCTCGCCCTACCTCACGTCGCTGCGCGAGCGTGTCGGTAACGACTTACTTCTTCTCCCCGCGGTGTCGGCGGTGATCCGCAATGACGTCGGGGAGGTCCTTCTCGCACGATCGCACGGTAACGATGAGTGGGCTCTCATCGGAGGAGGCTTGGAGCCCGGCGAAGAGCCAGCCTCTGCAATCCTCCGAGAGATCCGCGAAGAGCTGGGCGTCGAGGCGCGAGTCTTGCGAATCGTCGGGGCGTACGGAGGCGAAAGCATGTTCATCACCTACCCGAACGGAGATCGCTGTGCGTATGTCACGACCGCGTACGCATGTCGGCTCGTGTCTGAGGCGTTCACTATTGAAGAGGATGAGCTGCGTGAAGTCGCCTGGTTCACGCCCGAAGATCTATCACAACTCGAGACACAGCCATACGTGGCCCGGATTCTGGCGGACGCAGGCATGGCGATCTGAGCCCTGCCGAAATCGATCGTTTCCGGCGCGGCGGGGACCACGCTGGAAGATGGAGACATGTCAGTTGATCGTTCCTACATTCGCGTCAAGGCCATGCTGGTTATCCCTAACGCCGATGGCTCTCGTCATCTCGTTAGCGTCAACGCCCCGACCGTTGAGAATCCGGCTGGATATCACCGGCTGGTCGGAGGGAGTGTCGAGCTAGGACGTGTTGCTAATCAGGTGACCGCTGCGTATGCGTCTGCCATCGCTCTGGGATGATGGGCTGATGATGTCTTCGCGAGGGGAACCCACCGTGCCTGCTCTGTGTATTCGGCCGTCAACCGGGGCTGCGGAGTACCCGGCGCTCGTTGAGATCTGGCGCAGCGCGGTGGATGCGACGCACGACTTCCTCGCGGATGCTCATCGCGACGAGATCGAAAGCCGCCTGCAGTCTGACTACTTCCCGGCCGTGACCCTCTCGGTCGCAGAGCTTGATGGTGAGCCGGTGGGATTCTCCGGTGTTCTCGACAGTAATCTGGAGATGCTGTTCGTTGACGCGACGCGACGCGGAGCTGGAATCGGCACGGCGCTTCTCAACCATGCAATCACGGAGCGCGGCGTCGCCAAGGTGGATGTCAACGAACAGAATGTGTCGGCTGCAGACTTCTACGCTCACCGAGGATTCGAGGTCGTTGGTCGCAGCGAGACGGACGAGGCTGGTCGGCCGTACCCGTTGCTCCACATGAAGCTCAACGAGCCGTCCTGACCCGCGTATCCGCCACCCCGTAAGAGGCTCTCCTGGCCGAACTACAGCCATTGGAGCGTCGCAGCGAGGCACACTCCCGCGTGATAGTTGCGAGCCGTCTTGTCTGAGCGCATCGCGATCCCGCGCCACTGCTTGAGCTTGTTGAAGCACCGCTCGACGACGTTGCGGACTCGGTACCGGGCCCGCTGGTCCTGACCGAAGTCGATCGGTCGTCCTCGGCGCTTGCGACGGTGGGCGATCTGGTCGTCACGCTCGGGGATCGTCGCAGCGATCCCGCGCTCTCGCAGCCAGGCTCGGTTCGCCTTCGACGGGTAGCCCTTGTCCGCGAGCACCCTGTCCGGCCTTGACCGTGGCCTGCCTCTCGCGCCCTGGACGCGGATCTCACTCAACGTCGCGATCAGCATGCTGGTGTCCCCTGCCTGCCCGGGCGTGAGGATAAACGCGAGGGCGCGGCCCTTCCCGTCGCAGACCAGGTGGTTCTTCGTCGTCAACCCGCCACGGGAGCGGCCGATCGCGTGATCAGACGGTTCCTTCCCGAACTTCTTGTAGTTCGACAGAGCCCCCTGTGGCGCGCGGAAGAGTCGCGCCGTGCTGATGCACGCGCACGATCGTGGAGTCGATGGAGGCGACCCAGTCCAAGTCCCCAGCCTGCTGCGCGAGGGACTGCACCTGCTCCAGCAGTCGCGCCCAGACGCCCTGCTCGGCCCACCGGTTGAAGTTCTTGTAGATCGTGTTCCAGTTCCCGAACCGCTCCGGCATGTCCCGCCACGGAGCACCCGTCCGGAACCGCCACGCCGTCGCCTCCACCACCGTGCGACGATCCACCGGTGGCCGGCCCGTCGACTTCACCTTCGGGAACAACGGGCCGATCGCAGCCCAGGCCTCATCCGAGATCACATCACGCGACACGCGTTCAAGACTCGCCGAACAGCCGGTCAGAAGGGTTTAGCAACACGCCCTAGGCGAGACGCATCGGGAGGCGATAGTCCGCGAAGTGAACGAGGAGCTTGGAGCGCGCATTGTTGGTCTCAAGCACCTCGGCATGGTCGAGAACATCTTTCGCTTCAACGGCGAGGTCGGCCACGAAATCGTCGCTTTGTACTCCGGCACGCTCGATCCGGTGCCTGCCGAAGAGGGAGGGACGCTCACCGAGTCAGACGGTTCAGTAGTGCCTGTGGTGTGGCGCCCATTCGACGACGCGGGCCTCACGGTGCCTCTATATCCCGCCGGGGCCAACGATTGGGTTCGCTCTTCGCTCGACACCTAGGGGGCGCACCCGCACGACCCAAGGTGTTGCGGTCTGCGTTATCGGCGGCCGAGCGTCGCTATCTGCTCAAGCTGCCGCAAACGATCGTTATCGGCAAGGACTTACGCAGAGAATTTAACGAAGACGGAGGGCTGTTACGTTCCTAACTGAAGTCACTTGGTGGTCGCAGGGGACTTCCAGCCCGGACGGAGGCCGCTTCGGCGCTTCACGATGAAGCGCACCGTTTCCGGGCGAGTGTCGAGCCAGACGCTGATCAAATCGCGCGCCTGACTGGGTACTTCTTGCAACGTCAGCGCCTGCGAGACCGTGTCGAGTTCTGGAACCCTGATGTGCCACCATCGTCCGTCCGGGTGGACGGTGACAAGGTACGGACGGGCTCGATTCGCGCGTGGCATAAGAGAGACACTTTACGCCAGCTCACGATAGGCGCGTTGCTGCTCCGCGCGGTGTGGGGGTCTTGAGGTCGACATAGTCTGACATGGGGGCGCCAGCATGCGCTGCGTATCGGGCGATGACGGGCTTGCTATAGCCGAGCAGATCGATCAGCGTTCGGGCGTCGACATCGTGCGCGAGGTCCCGCAGCGTCGCGTTTCGGGCGCGTTGCGCATCTATCCCGAGCACCTTGAGCCTTTCGGTGAGCGTTCCGGGATGCAGATGATGCCCGGCGCGGGTGCCGGGGAATAGCCACGGTGTGCCGGTATTGACGGTCTGCGGATTGCCTGGCGAGTCGAGGTGTCCACAGAACAAGTCGACGACGGCCTCCGGGACAGCGGTGGGCCGAACGCCAAGTTGCAGAGTCATTCCGTCGACACCGAACACAGCATGCTCCCGGCGAAGCATGACGATCTTGTTGAGCGGTTGTGCCCACAGCAGCAAGATAAGGCCCGCGATGCGAGTGGAGAGGGTGACTTGATGCCATTCGAGACAGTTCCGAACCAGCTCAATGCGTTCGCTCTGTCTCAGCATGGGCTCAGATCGTGCGGTACGAAAGGGTGCGTCGATCCGATCCGCCTTGCGGTGCCGGCCTTCGTCTCGATTGATCCATCGAGCGAAGTTGCGTATGTGTTTTCGGGTGCTCGTCCCACTCGCAAGATACTCATCGACATGGTGCTGGCGGAGGTCCTCGGTGCCGATATGGTGTTCGGCACGTAGCCAGAGAAGAAACTTGCCGGCTTCGGTGATCTCCTGCTTCGCAGCATGCGTGACTGTTTCGAGGTTCGCTCTTTCCTCGACAGCACGGTCGCGGACGCGTCTGAGATGGTGCCAAGTGGCGAAGCGTTCGATGCGATCACGTGTCCCATCGTCGGGGAGCGTTGCGAGGCGTGCCTTGATCCACTGCTCGAAGCGGTGCAATCGTTCATCCGTGCCACGCTCGGGGAGCATGTGATGGTGCACGAGGAGGGCACGTAGGTGCTCGACTGCGTGCCCGGGCTCCAGGCCGTCGAACGCTTCTTGAGTGAGTGGGAGTTCCCGGGTGCCGATCGCGGCGAGCAGTGCGTGCGCTCGTTTTCCGCGCATGTACGAGTAAATGCTCTCGGGTCGCGCAACATCAGCAAGCAGGTCGACGAGGCGGCGCAGACGCAAATCGGCGCCGGGGGAGACCAGGTCGTTGAGGTCCGTGCGGACGACGCATCGGATGCACACCCCGCCGCGAAATCGCTCGGCCTCCCGGCCGCATGCGTCGCATTCGAGGTTGGTTTCGATCCCGGCGCAGGTGCGACAGATCGCCCATGCCATCTCGTCGCGCCCGGGGAGCATGCGGTCTTCCTCGCCGCATCCGCGGCAGGTGCCGTACGTGTGGGTAGCGTCGGTGAAGCAGATCCCACAGATGTTCCCTTCGGGCCACCGCACACGGATCTTCGCCACGTCGGTGCGTTTGCAGCGCGCGCAGGTGAGAGTGCCGATTGAACGTGGACGGCCACGACGCGCGGGTGGGACCAGTCCACGCAGCGAGGGTGGGCGTGTGGTTCCGTTTCCTCCGGTTGCAGGCCGGCCCGGCTGTGATTCAGTCATCGTCTTCGTCGATGATGCGAGCGCGCACGGGGCGGTAGTCGCGCAGATCTGCGACGCCGCTGTCGCCGGATGCTTTGCGATGCCGAACGGTCTTCACATCAGTGGCGGTGAATGTGATCAGGTCGTTCATCTCCACATCGAGGGCGTCGCACAGCGCAACGAGCATCTTGAGCGAGATCCGTTCGGGCTCACCAGATACGATCCGCCAGATCCCATTGGGGGTCAGCGTGATGCCGCGTTCGTGCAGCAGGGGAGCGAGTTCCTTGGCTGTGAAGATGCGGCGGCGAGCCATGATCTCCCGCACGCGCCACGTGTAAGTCAGTTCACGTCGGCTCATGGAGTCCTCCTGTTATCGGGGCGCGGTGCGCGAGCCGCGTCGAGCGTGTTTGAGTGAGCGCGTTCCAGCGCGCGCCGTTGATAGTCGGGGGAGGGGAGCGTGTAAATCGAAGTCGTCGCTGCATGCTCATGCCCGAGCTGAAGCTGCACGAAGGTGACATCGAAGCCCTCACCGGTAATGAGCTGGGTTGCGTAGGTGCGGCGAAACGAGTGCAGGTCGAGCCCTGGCGGGAAACCGAGTTCGTCGACCAGCCCGCGAAGCTTATCCAGCAGGTGCGACTCGCCCACGAGCCCGCCTGTGCTGGTGGGGAACAAGTCGTTGACCGGTTCGCCGTAGCGGGGGAGGCCGAACTCAATCCAGTCCTCGATCACGTCTGCAGCCCATTGCCACACAGTGAGTACCGAGCGGACTTTCTTCGCGGAGCCGCGGTGCGGCTTTCCCCACCGAACCCGGGCGACCCCGAAGTCGCCCATATAGGGGGCGCGGCCATTGCGAGAGAAGTCGACAGTCTGGAGGTGACGCATCTCGTTCGTGCGCAGTCCCCAGCCGTATGCCGTCTTGAATGCCACAGAATCGCGCCAGGCGGCCAACGCGCCACGGCGACCCGAATCGAGGATACGGTGCACCTCCAAATCGGCGAGGTCAAACAACTCCTGCAACTCACGTTGGGTAAATGCGCGCTTCTCGGGGCGAGCCGTATTCGTCTGAGAATGGGTGACTCGGTTGAGCTCCGTAACGACCTGAACGAACACCTGGCCAAACATCTTCGCCGCCTGGTCATTCCAGTCGTAGCGTGGGTCGCACACGTAATCGCAGAACAGTTTGATCGCGCTCTGATAAGAGCGCACGGTGGCGTGAGATAGGTTGCGCACCGCACGGGCGTGCGAGAAGAATTCGTCAGAGTCTCCCATCGTCCATTGCCATGGATAGTGCCCGGTGAAGTCAATGAACGCCATCACGAGCTTTCGGCGGGTGCGAATCGTCGCGGGGGAGAAGTCCTTCGAACGCTGCTGCTTCTCCCACCCCGTCAACACTGCTGTGATGAACGCTTCAGGATCAGGGGTACGGGCACCGAACGGCGCAAAAAGCACGTTGTCGTCGTCCGTCATACGCGCTCCCAGCCCGATACGTCGACGCGGAGTGTTCGCTTCCCACCGCGCGCCAGCTCATTGCAAGGTTCGCACACAGATTGCGAGTAACGCAATCACATTTATGAAATCCCTGGTCAGACGCGATCGCACATGCCGCCGCCGTGCGACTCGCACCACCCAAGCACTAATCGGCTCACCAGATTGACCGTCCGTTAACTCCAGGTCACATCTGATTTTCCTACCAACGGGAGAGTGTTACCCGCTTCTTCACGATTGCGAGAACCGCACATAGAGTGGTTTCGTACTGACATAATGCGCATTATCGGACACCCCCTGTTTGCGGTCCGTCGCTCCATCGCAGAGCGGATGTCTGTCTGACCGAAGCCGTCGCCCTTGTAGAGCAGCGCAGTATCGAGCTCGTGGGCCAACGCGTATGAGAAGCAATCACCCATGTTGAGGCGGGCCGCATGATGTCCCTTACTGAATCGTTGCCAGGCTGCGATCGCGCCCCGCGTCATGACAGCGTCCACGGGCATCCACGAGACATCAAGATCGTCCAGCAGCGATGCAAGTCTTGCGAGGCCTTGGGCACCGTGCTTCGCCTCGACCACCACTGACAATTCGAACCGGGTCACTTCGGAGAGCAGCAGGTTGCCGGCATGAAGATTCAGCGCGTCGGCGAAGACGTCGGCGTCGTTCTCACCGAGGATGACGGCCGCAATCGCTGACGTATCCGCGACCACCGGCGTTTCGCTCACGTCGGAAGGCCCGAATCGTCATAGCTGAGAATCTCTTCCGATGTCCTCTCATCGAGAACCGGCTGGCGCCGCGCATCTTCGATGATCTGCTGCATCCGCGCTCGTCGTGCCGGCGAAGACGGCGCTGCCGATCCGCACCCGTATATACAACGGTCACGCCCCGACGGCGACGTACGCCGCGAGGTGCTCACCGGTCAGCGTCGACCGATCAGCGACAAGGTCTGCCGGCGTCCCCTCGAAGACAATGCGACCGCCATCATGGCCGGCACCCGGTCCGAGGTCGATGATCCAGTCGGCATGGGCCATCACCGCCTGGTGATGTTCGATCACGATGACGCTCTTGCCCGAATCGACGAGGCGATCGAGCAGACCGAGGAGGTTCTCGACATCGGCCAGGTGCAGGCCGCTGGTCGGCTCGTCGAGCACGTAAATCGCTCCCCCGTCGGCCATCTGGGTGGCGAGTTTGATGCGCTGTCGCTCTCCGCCCGACAGGGTCGACAGCGGCTGGCCGAGCGTCAGGTACCCCAGCCCGACATCCGCGAGTCGGTCGAGGATCTTCGCCACGGCGGGGATCGTCGCCTCTCCCCCGGCGAAGAACGCTCGCGCCTCGACCACCGGCATCCCGAGCACCTCCGTGATGTCTTTGCCGGCGAGCGTGTACTCCAGCACAGCGGGCTGAAAGCGTTTGCCGCCGCAGTCTTCGCAGGGGGTCTCCACGGTGTCCATAAAGCCGAGCTGTGTGATGATCACACCCGAGCCCTTGCATGTGGGGCAGGCACCCTCAGAGTTCGCGCTGAACAGCGCCGGTTTGACGCCGTTGGCTTTCGCGAACGCCTTGCGAATCGGCTCGAGCATGCCCGTGTAGGTCGCCGGGTTGCTGCGGCGCGATCCCTTGATCGCCCCCTGATCGACAGCGACGACGCCGTCGCGCCCCACGACCGACCCCTGGATCAGCGAACTCTTGCCCGAACCGGCCACCCCCGTCACGACGGCGAGCACGCCGAGCGGAATGTCGACGTCGACATCCTGCAGATTGTGGCTGGTCGCACCTCGCACCTGAAGGGCGCCGGATGCCGCGCGCACGGTGTCTTTCACACGCGCACGGTCATCAAGGTGGCGGCCGGTGAGCGTGTCGCTGACCCGCAGGTCATCGTCGGTGCCCTCGAAGCAGATCTCGCCGCCCGCCGTGCCCGCGCCAGGGCCCAGGTCGACGACCCGATCGGCGATGGCGATCATCTCGGGTTTGTGCTCGACGACGAGCACGGTGTTGCCCTTGTCACGCAGACGCAGCAGCAGTTCGTTCATGCGCTGGATGTCGTGCGGGTGCAGACCGATTGTGGGTTCGTCGAAGACATAGGTGACATCGGTCAGCGATGAGCCGAGATGGCGCAGCATCTTGATCCGCTGCGCCTCTCCCCCGCTCAGTGTGCCCGACGGACGGTCAAGGCTCAGATACCCGAGCCCCAGTGTGACGAACGCATCGAGGTTCGCACTCAACCCGGCCAGCAGCGGGCCCGCCTCGGCACGGTGCAGCTCGCGCAGCCACTGAGCCAGATCGGTCACCTGCATGGCGCAGGCATCCGCGATGCTGATGCCGTCGATCTTCGACGAGCGCGCCCCTGCGGTCAGCCGGGTCCCGCCACACTCCGGGCACACCGCGAACGTCGCCACCCGCTCGACGAATCGCCGAATGTGCGGCTGCAGGGCGTCGAGATCCTTCGAGAGAATCGACTTCGTGATCTTGGGGATCAGTCCCTCGTAGGTCACGTTGATGTTCTGGATCTTGACCTTCGTCGGCTCGCTGTACAGGAATGCGTGGCGTTGCTTCTCGGTGAACGTGGAGATGGGCGTATCTGCCGGATAGAAGCCCGATTCGGCGAATCCGCGCACCATCCAACCGTCCGCCGTGTATCCGGGAACCAGGATGGCGCCCTCCTGCAGCGATCGTGATTCGTCGATCACCTGGGAGAGATCGATGTCGGAAACCTGACCGCGTCCCTCACACCGGGGGCACATCCCGCCCAGATACACCTCGTTGCGGACGATCTTCTTCTCGCCCTTCGCCGAGGTCATGATGCCGCTGGCCTTCTGCGTCGGGATGTTGAATGAGAAGGCGGTCGGACCGCCGATATACGGCTCACCCAGCTTCGAGAAGAGGATGCGGAGCATGGCGTTGGCGTCGGTGACAGTACCCACCGTCGACCGCGGGTTCGAGCCGAGTCGCTCCTGGTCGACGACGATCGCCGTGGTCAGCCCCTCCAGCACGTCGACGTCTGGTCGGGCCAGCGCCGGCATGAATCCTTGCACGAACGCGCTGTACGTCTCGTTGATCATCCGCTGCGATTCTGCGGCGATCGTGCCGAAAACGAGAGAGCTCTTGCCCGACCCGGACACGCCCGTGAAGGCGGTGAGGCGGCGCTTGGGAATGTCGAGGTCGATGTTCTTCAGGTTGTGCTCGCGGGCGCCCCGTACCCGGATGACATCGTGTGCGTCGGCGGCATGCATGGGCCATAGGTTACGGCAGCGTGTCGAGAGTGGGCCACCGCCCGACGGGTCTAATGTGGGCAACGAAGGGCCTCACAGGTAAATCTCAGAAAGGCACTCCCCCATGTCCACAGATACCTCGCCGGCCGCCAGGTCAGCGGTCAACGGCATCCGCACTTTTCTCGGGCTCTCGGGCCTTGTCGCACTGATCGTCGGCATTCTGATCCTGGTCTGGCCGGGAAAGACGGCGGTGGTCGTCACGGCGATCATCGCCATCTACGCGATCGTCGGCGGGCTCGTCTACCTCGGCCTCGGGATCTTCTCCAAGACGATGGGAGTCTGGGCGCGCGTCGGTCACATCGTGCTCGGCCTCATCTACGTCATCGCGGGCATCATCGCATTCACGAACCTCGCACACACCGCTGTCTGGCTCGCAGTGTTCCTGGGCATCCTGGTCGGCATCATGTGGATCGTCGAGGGTGTCGTGGCGCTGACGACCGTCGGCGCTGCCCGCTCGAAGGGGCTCACCGTCATCTTCGCCATCCTCAGCATCATCGCGGGCATCGTGCTGCTCTTCTCGCCGCTGTGGGGCGCGCTCGTGCTGTGGTGGCTGCTGGGCATCTCCCTTGTCGTGCTCGGCATCATCCAGATCGTCCGCGCGTTCACATTCCGCGCGACCTCGATCTGAGCTCCTCACGACGAAGGGCCCCGGGAGCGTTCCCGGGGCCCTTCGCTCTGCCGCTCACTCGGCGTGGAACGAACTGATGTCACCGACCAGGCGGATGTTGTCGGCGGGAACCGGGTCGATGACCGCCTGCGCCACCTCCGCGGCGAACTCCGCCACGTTGTACAGCTTGCCGGCGTCTTCACGGCGCGACGCTATGGCACCGGGGTTGGCGCGCTCGAGCAGCGTCGCCGTGATGGTTCCCTCGATCATGTCGCCCGAGACCACCACGAAATCGATGCCCCGCTCAGCAAGTGCCGGGATTCGCTCGCGCAGCGCGTCCTCTCCCGCACGCTTCGACAACGCCACAGCCTCGTACTCGGGCATCGTCGCCGTCGTGCGGATGAAGTGCGCCTGGTGGCTCGTCACGAACACGACTCGCGAACCGGCCGACATGAGCGGAACCGCCGCCTCGAGCACACGCACCTGCGCGTCGCGGTTCAGCTGCAGTGCATAGTCTTCGGCCATGCCCGACTCCATGCCACCCGAGGCATTGAGAACCAGCACGTCGAGCGAACCGAATGCCTCCCGCACCTGGGCGAACATGCCCTCGACCGAGGTCTGGTCGGTCAGATCGGCCGCAACGGTGAGCACCTCGACGCCCAGCTCGCGCAACTGCGCGGCCAGCCGCTCGGCACGCGGTGCCTTGTTGCGATAGTTGATGACGACGTTCGCACCGGCCTCGGCGAGGTATCGCACGGTGTCGGCACCGATGCCGCGCGATGAGCCGGTCACCAGAGCGGTCTTTCCCTTGAGCGCGTCGGGCGGAAGAATCTGGGTCACGAGAACTCCTGGGGTATGAGGGATGCCGCGGCCGTGCAAATCACGCGACGACAGGGCCATTCGACCTTACCAATGCCACCATCGCGGCTCCGGCCCATGCTAGGTTCGGAGCACGAAGGGGAGGCTGCGTGGACATCATCACCGGGATCGAGCAGTTCGCGTGGATCATCTGGATCGCGCTGATCGCGATCTTTCTCGTCATCGAGATGCTGTCCCTCGACTTCACGTTCCTCATGCTCGGCATCGGCGGCCTCGCCGGCCTCATCGCCGACCTGTTCGGCGCTCCCCTTTGGCTTCAGCTCGTCATCGCGGCGCTCGTTGCTCTTCTGCTGATCTTCGTGCTTCGACCGCCTCTGCTGCATCGACTGCGGCGCGGTGAAGACCCCACCCCGTCGAACGTGGCTGCGCTCATCGGCATGCCGGCCGTGGTCCTGTCGACCGTGACTCGACTGGGCGGGCTCGTCAAGCTCGACAACGGCGAGACCTGGACCGCCCGTCCTGTCGATGATGAGGCATCGTTCGCACCCGACCTGCACGTGCGGGTCGCCCGCATCGAGGGCGCGACCGCGTTCATCCGTTCCGACCCTGAGACCTCTGAGGAGGGCCCGGCATGACGCCCGATCAGTACATTCCGACGGTGATCGGCTGGATCGTCGCGATCGCGATCATCATCTTCGTCTTGGTGGCGATAGTCCGTGCGATCCGCATCATTCCGCAGGCCACCGCCGGCGTGGTCGAACGGCTCGGGCGCTATCACAAGACCTTGCTCCCGGGACTGAACCTTCTGGTTCCCTTCATCGACCGGTTGCGGCCCCTGATCGACCTGCGTGAGCAGGTGGTCTCGTTCCCGCCGCAGCCGGTGATCACCGAAGACAACCTCGTCGTCTCGATCGACACCGTCGTCTACTTCCAGGTCACCGATGCGCGCGCCGCCACATACGAGATCGCCAATTACCTCGGTGCGGTCGAGCAGCTGACCACCACCACGTTGCGCAACGTGGTCGGCGGTCTGAATCTCGAGCAGGCCCTCACCAGTCGCGATGAGATCAACAGCAAGCTGCGGGTCGTGCTCGACGAAGCCACCGGTAAATGGGGCATCCGGGTCTCCCGCGTCGAGCTCAAGGCCATCGACCCGCCCCTGTCGATCCAGGACTCGATGGAGAAGCAGATGCGCGCCGAGCGTGACCGCCGCGCGGTCATCCTGACTGCCGAGGGCTCGAAACAGTCGCAGATCCTCGAGGCCGAGGGCCGCCGACAGGCGCAGATCCTTGAGGCGGAGGGCGACAAGCAGGCGCAGGTGCTGCGCGCCGAAGGTGAGGCGCAGGCCATCCAGAAGGTCTTCGACTCCATCCACGAGGGAAATCCCGACGACAAGCTGCTGGCGTATCAGTATCTGCTGACGCTGCCGAAGATCGCCGACAGCGCCTCGAGCAAGCTGTGGATCATCCCGAGCGAGTTCACCGACGCGCTGAAGGGCCTCACCGGGGCCTTCGGCGGAAAGGTCGCCGATGCGGCCGCGGCCGCACGCAGCGCGCAGAGCGCTGCGCACGAGACGCCGCTCACTCCCCCGACCCCGTGACCCATCCCTGGTTCGCCGCCGGAACGACGCCGCGCATCCTCGCGCACCGAGGACTCGTGACGCCGGAATCGGCGGCCGACGGGATGGTGGAGAACTCGTTCGCCGCCGTGGCGGCCGCGCACGCCGCCGGTGCCGTGTATGTGGAATCGGACTGCCATCTCACCGCCGACGGCACGGTGGTCCTCTTCCACGACAGCGATCTGTCACGGGTGACCGGCGACCCGCGTCCGCTCTCGGCGGTCACCGAGAGTGAGCTCGAAGATCTCATGGGCGACCGCGGCGGGCTCATCACGCTCGCCCAGGCGCTCGACGCGTTTCCCACGCTGCGCTTCAACATCGATGTGAAGGCGGATGCCGCAGCCCGGCCGGCCGGCGAGATCATCGGCCCCTACGCCGATCGGGTGCTGCTCACGAGCTTCTCAGACGCGCGTCGTCGGACTGCGCTGTCGGCATCGGCACGCAGCGGCGGAGTGCCGGCGACCTCGCCCGGGCGCGGCACCATGATCAGGGCGCTCGCGGCGGTGGCGGCGGGAGCCGCACCGCTGGTGCGCCGAGTCTTCTCAGGGGTGGATGCTCTGCAGATCCCCGAGCGTCAGGGGGCGGTGCCGGTGCTCACCCGCCGCCTCGTCGAAGCCGCACACCGCAACGGCGTCGAGGTGCACGTGTGGACGGTCAACGACCCCGTCGACATGCGCCGTCTTCTCGATCTGGGAGTCGACGGCCTGGTGACCGACCGTGCCGATGTGGGGCTCGACATTGCTGGTCGCTGACGCGCTGAGCATCGCCTGTGAAAGCCTGCGCAACCGCCTGCGTTCGGATGATGCGCACAGGTCGCCACGTTATACCTGAGTAGCGACGAGAGGACCACACAATGGCAGACCGCAGCTTGCGCGGCATCCGACTCGGCGCCCAGAGCTTACAGAGCGAAGAGGGCGTCGTGTTCCATGAACGCGTACAGAAGACCTATGTTTGCACGGCGTGCGAGCGCGAGACGACGCTGACGTTCGCGGCCGATGCCGAATTCCCCGACACGTGGGAGTGCCGCACCTGTGGCGAAGAGGCCGTGTTGCGCGTGGGCGAGAGCACGGTCACCGTGGACCACAGCGCCGACAAGGTCGCGCGCACCCACTGGGACATGCTGCTGGAGCGCCGCACCATTCCCGAACTCGAAGAACTTCTCGAAGAGCGCCTCGCATTCGTGCGCGCCCGTCGCGGCGGCGACACCTCCAAGCTCAGCGCCTGATCACTTTTCTGTGCGGATGCCGGTCCCCTCGGGGCCGGCATTCGCCGTTCTCCGGCCGGCCCGCAGCCGAGGCAGGCACCCGACGAGGGCGAGGGCGAGCGGGCTTCCCCAGCCGAGCAGAAGAGCCAGTGCCGGTCCGATGAGCGTGGCCGGCGTCAGCCCCGTGCGCAGGGGGACGTCTTCGAGCATGGCACCGGCGGTGTCCACATCCAGCCCTGCGATCTCCGATCCGTCGGGGGCGATCATCTGGCTGGTACCGACGGTGGAGATGTTCACCACCGAGCGTCCGGTCTCGATCGCGCGCATGCGCGCGAACGCGAGTTGCTGAAGATTCTCGTCGGTTCCCCGGAAGTCGGCGTTATTGGTCTGGAACATGAAAACCTCGGCGCCTCCGCGTGCGCCATCGGTGATGACGTCGTCATAGATCACGTCGAAGCAGATCGCCAGTCCTACCTTCACGTGACCCAGATCGAAGATGGGCGCGGCCGTCCCAGGCGTGTACTCGCGCTGGATGAGATCGATGAGGTCGGGCGCGAAGAAGTGATACAGCCAGCGGTCGGGGACGTATTCGCCGAAGGGCACGGGATGCCGCTTGTCATACGTCTGGACCGGGTTGTCGGCACCCGCCTTCCACAGCAGTGACGAGTTGAAGTAGTCGTCGCCGCGCCCCGTGACCGCGGCGACGATCAGCGGCGCGTCGAACCGTTCACTCAGACCGTCGAGAACGGCCGCCGTGGCGGCATCCTGTGTCGGATCGGTGTCCATGCCGCCCTCAGGCCACAGCAGCACGTCGAGGTGTTCGCCGAACAGCGGCGCCGTGGCGTCGAGCTGCGTCTGCAGAACATCATTCGGACCGCGGTGGTCGAAATAGCCGGTCGGGCCGTTGCCCTGTACCGCACCCACCCGCAACGTTCCGGCGTCGGCGGTCGGGAACTGCGGTATCAACACCACCACCAGCGCGACGAGGGCAGACGGCAGGAGCAGTCGCAGATCGCGAAGCCGCCGCACCCGCACGTATTCGACGACCGCCGCGCACACGAACACGATCAAGAACGTCAGGCCGTTGATCCCGACCCACGATGCTGCCGGCGCCAACGGGGAGTTCACCTGCGTGACACCGAGCCGCCCCCACGGGAACCCGCCGTACGGGAAAGTCCCCAGGATCAACTCACGCGTGGTCCACAGGCCCGCCACGAGCCCCGGCAGAAGCGTGACGCGTGCCCACCGCGCCGGCAGCAGCCGCGGCATCCATCGATAGGCGAGGCTGATCGGCACCGCGGCAGCGGCGGTGAGCACGGCCTCGAACAACGAGAGTGCCAGCCACGGCACCGGACCCAGGTATCGACTGGTGAACGACACGTTGATGAGGAAGAACGCGGCGCCGAAGACGAAGCCCACCAGCACCGCTCCCCAGAGCCGGCGGCCGATCAGGGTGAGCAGCGTGAGCGGAACCGCGGCGAAGACCACGGGCCACCAGCTCAGTGCGGGGAACGCGGTCGTCAGCAGCGCTCCGGCGACCGCCGCAAGGAATGTCGCGACGCCGAGCGGCAGCACAGGGCGCGGCAAGGCGCGACGATCGGGCACCCTTCCAGGGTAGGTCACCTCTCAGACCGACGAGTACGCGACGATCCCCCGTCGCACGGCGTCGAGCGCCGTGCGGGCAACAGCGGCCACGCGGCGATCTGCGACAAGAGTGAGCTGGTCAAGCAGATCGATCGTCTGCTTCGCCCATCGCACAAAGTCGCCGGCCGCCATGTCGGCATCTGAAAGCACCCGGTCCAGCGCCGCACCGCGGGCCCAGGCATGCATCGCCTGCGCAAGCCCCGTGGCGACCTCTGCGGTTCCCGTGAGGTGATGGTCGTGCTCGACCTCGTCGAGCTCTGCCCAGAGCCGCTGCGTGGCCGTCAACGCGGTACGGAACGTTCCCCGCGGCAGGGCGTGTTCGCCTGCGGTGGCCTCATCGCGGCGCGGCTCGTAGACCAGGCAACAGACCAGCGCGGCCATGCCCGCGGCATCCAGTTCCCGCCAGATTCCGGTGCGCAGCGCTTCGGCGACAAGAAGATCGCGCTCGCCATAGATCCGACGCATCGTGTGACCTGCCTCGGTCAGGCTTGTGGCCCCCTCGTCATCGACGGCGACGTAGTCGAGCGTGGCGAGAACGTCGACGACGCGATCGAACTGGCGTGCAATGCTGCCGGTGCGGGTCGTGATCTGTCGCCGGATCTTGTCGGTCGCGCGCTTGAGCTTCCAGTACCGCTCGGCCCAGCGCGCGTGACTCTCGCGGTCGGGACAGGAGTGGCAGGGATGCCGCTGCATCCGCCGCCGCAGGGCCTGAATCTCGTGCTGGCGCTGCTGGCGCGCCGCATGGGAGGCCGAGCCGTCTTTGCGGTTCTGCCGTTCCAGGTCGCTCAGCTCGCGTCGAATGCCGGAGTACGCGACGAAGTCGCCCCGGTCGCAGGTCATCGCCGTGGCATAGCCGGCCAGGGATTCCTCGTGCTCGCGCACCTGGCGGGCAAGCCCGACCACGGCGCGGTCGGCCTGGAACTGGGCGAACGAACTCTCCAGGATTTCGCGCGCGCGCTGTCGCCCGAACTGGTCGATGAGGTTGACCGCCATGTTGTAGGTGGGGCGAAAGCTGGAGTTGAGCGGATAGGTGCGGCGCGAGGCAAGCGAGGCGACCGACTGCGGATCCATCGCCTCGGTCCATTGGATGACGGCGTGGCCCTCGACATCGATGCCACGGCGCCCGGCACGCCCGGTCAGCTGCGTGTACTCCCCCGACGTGATGGCCACCCGCGCCTCGCCGTTGAACTTCTCCAGCTTCTCCAACACCACGGTGCGCGCCGGCATGTTGATGCCGAGCGCCAGCGTCTCGGTGGCGAAGACGACCTTGACCAGTTTGCGCTGGAAGAGATCCTCGACGACCTCTTTGAACACCGGCAACAGGCCGGCGTGGTGTGCGGCGACCCCGCGTTCGAGGTTGTCTTTCCACTCCCAGAACCCGAGCACGCCCAGGTCTTCGTCGGCGAGCGTGCGGGTGCGCTCGTCGACGATCCGACGAATCTCATCGCGCTCCTCGTGCGAGGTGAGGCGAACCCCCGCGCGACGCACCTGCGTCACCGCGGCTTCGCAGCCGACCCGGCTGAAGATGAAGAAGATCGCCGGCAGCAATCTGTCGCGGTCGAGCAGTCGCACGACATCGGGCCGGTCCATGCGTTCGATCCGGCGCACGTTGGCGCTGCGCACCGGGCGGCGCGAGCCGCGCGACGGTCGCCGGTGGGCGGCTTCGTATCCTCCCGCGCTGCGGAACTGCTGCGCGCGCCGGTTGCTCTCGAAACTCGCGCCCTTGAACGAGCGGATGCGCATGAGCTCTTGGTTCACTCGCGCCGTCGCCGCGCCGGCTCGGTCATCGAACAGCGGCAGCAGGTCGCCGCGCACCAACACGTGCTGCTCGAGCGGCACGGGGCGGGTCTCAGAGACGATCACCTCGGTGTCGCCTCGAACAGTGTCGAGCCAATCGCCGAACTCCTCGGCGTTGGAGACCGTCGCCGACAGGCACACCAGCTTGACCGTGCGCGGCAGGTGGATGATCACCTCTTCCCATACCGGTCCGCGGAACCGATCGGCGAGGTAGTGCACCTCGTCCATTACGACGAAGCGCAGGCCGCGCAGCGCACCCGAGTCGGCGTACAGCATGTTGCGCAGCACCTCGGTGGTCATCACGACGATGCGCGCATCGCCGTTGATGCTCACATCGCCGGTGAGCAGACCGACCTCGTCGGGTCCGTACACGTCGACGAGCTCACGGAACTTCTGGTTCGACAGCGCCTTGATCGGCGTCGTGTAGAACGCCTTCTCGCCCGGCTCACGCATCGCCAGGTGCACGGCGAACTCGCCGACGAGCGTCTTTCCCGCCCCGGTCGGCGCGGCAACGAGCACCCCGCTCCCCTCTTCGAGGGCGTGGCAGGCGGCGACCTGGAACGCGTCGAGCTCGAATCGCTGGCCGTCGGCGAAGTGGGAGGTGAGGGGATGCCGCCGGTCGGCGCGTGCGCGTGCGAAGCGCTCTGCGGGGCCGGGTTCGCTCACGCGGCCGGCCCCACGGGAGCCCGCTTCGCCTTGCGACGGTCGAAAACAAGCGACAGCAGCGCGGCGGCGAAGTACAGCACGCACAGAATGCCCGCCAGCAGAAGCATGGAGGTGACGTCGGCTGCCGGGGTGGCCGCAGCCGCGAACACGACGATCACGATGATGGCGACCCGCCACCCTCTCAAGATCGTGCGTCCCGACATCACACCTGCGAGATTCAGAGCGACCAGGAAGACGGGGGTGATGAACGACACGCCCACGACCAAGAGGAGCTTGAAGACGAAGTCGTAGTACGTCGAGTAGTCGTAGAAGCGTGCGACGCCCTCATTGTTCGGAACGAACATCGCCATGATCTCGACCATGTGCGGCATGATCAGCCAGCCGACATAGAGGCCACCGGCGAACAAGGGAATCGCCGCGGCCATGAAGCCGATCGTGTAGCGGATCTCTTTGCGGGTCAGTCCCGGCATGACGAACGCCCACAGCTGCCACAGCCAGACCGGAGCCGAAATGATCAGGCCGATCGAGAACGCTATGCGCATGCGCATGTCGAACCCGCTGGTCACGGTGTTGAAATTGAGCGCCGTGTAGGTGTCGCCGTTCGCAGCGGCGATCCGTGCGATCGGCTGCGAAAGCAGGTCGATGACCGGACCGCTGATGATGAATGCGATGACCATGCCGACGATGAGCCCGGCGGCGGCGATGAACAGTCGCTTGCGAAGTTCGCGCAGATGCTGCGCGAACGACATCCGCTTGTCACGGGGCGGGGTCGCGGGGTCCTCCAGCTGCGACGAACCGGTCTGCGTCACGTCCGGCTACGGCTTGGTATCACCCGGAGAGTGCGATGCGGGAGCGTCGGCCGGGGCATCCGCCTTCGGCTCGCTCGCAGACGTCGACGTGCTGTCGTCGTCCTTCATCGCCTTCATCTCGCCCTTGAACACGCGAGCCGACTGTCCGAGACTCTTCGCCAGCGCCGGCAGCTTCGCAGCGCCGAACAGCAGCAGGATCACCGCGAGGATGATCAGCAGGTGCGGCCACCCGAATGCGCCCATGGTTTCTCCTTGTCGTGCGCCGTCGAACCAGTCTAACCCGCCCGCACCCGCGCGTCGCCGGGGACGCGCCCGGTCAGCTCGCCTCGGTGTACTGCTCGAGGCCTGCCCGAGCCCACTCGGCAGCGGCCCGGCGCGCCGCTTCCGGCGCGACGATCTCAACATCTCCGCCCCGGCCGGTGGCAAGCCGCTTGAGGCTGTGCACGTCTGCCACGCGCAGCGTCGCATCGGCCTGATCGCCGGCCGTCGTGACCTCCTGCGCACGATCGAGGTACCCCCGTATCAGCGGTGCCACCGCCGACGGAAAGCGGATGTGGGCCACCATGTCGCCGCCGCCGATGTCGAACAATGCCGGCGTCTGCTCCTCGCCGTGTGTGATGGCGATGTCGGTGAGCCTCAGGTCAGAGACCCGGTCGAGATGAAAGGTTCGCATGGCCTCGCGCAGGTGACACCAGCCGCGCAGATACCACTGGCCATCGGCGATGTGCACCTTCACCGGGTCGACGGTGCGCGTCGTGACCGCGGCATCCGGAGCCTTATAGGAGAACGAGACGGCGACTCCGCGTCGCAGCGCATCGTCGACCGTCTCACGCACATCGTCGACCGGCTCGGGCGCAACGATGACGTCGGCGGGCACCGAAGACGCGCCCCGAGCCAGCTTGGCCAACAGGCCCGCGATCACGCCGCTCTTCTCCACACCCGGCAGGGAACGCGCGAGCTGCAGCCCGGCCAGCAGGGCGGCGGCCTCACGAGCGGTCAGTCGCGGCGCGTGCTCAAGACCCACCGCGTTTGTCAGCGAGATGCGGTCCTGTTCATCGAGAAGGTCCCAGTCGATGTCGAACAGATCGTTGGCCATCTGCCAGTAGCCCCCATCACCGGGGCGGCCGATGACCGTCAGCTTCTCGACCATCTCGCGCATCTGCGCTGGTGACACGTCGAAATCGGCGGCGGCCTCCTGCACCGACACCTCGCCCTTGTTCATCAGGTAGGGCACGAGTTGCAGCATGAGGGCGGCGCGCTCCGTGGCCAACGCAGGCCGCGACGACGGGCTCATCGATCGGCTCCGTTCACATCGAGCGCGGCTCGCAGGCGCCGCAGCACTTGTTCTCGGAGGGCTGCCGGCTCGACCACACGTACCTCAGGTCCGTATGAGGCCAGCTCGTCGGCGAAGATGTGCACGTCGACAAAGGGGACGCGAATGCCCTGCACCTCAGGCGTTCCCCGGCGATGCAACCGCAGCGCCGCCTCGGTTCCCGGATGCACCTCCAGCAGTGCGCTCTGCCGCCGGGCAAGCTCCTCCAGTCCGCCCAGTGCTTTGCCACCGGCACCCTGACGTTGGCCAGGATCGAATCGCTCCCGCGTGATCTTGACGTCGCCGACAATCCGCGACAGCAGGAATGTGCGCTCTGCCGCGGCATCCACGTCGATACCGTAGACGTGCCAGCGCCCCTCGTACTCGACAAGCGCAAGCGGCCGCAGCCGACGGGTGCGCGGGTGCTCCTCCCCCGGTTTCAGATAGGGAAAAGTCACCACGCGAGACTGCTCGATGGCGCGCTGCAAGGGGGCGAACGACGCCTCGTGCAGACTGATGCGCGGCGCGTAGCCGATGATCGGCTCATCGACGTTGATGCCCAGCGAGCGGATCTTCCGCAGACCGCTGCGCGCGTGCGCCGACAGCGACTCCTGCCCCCACACACTTCCGGCCAGATTGAGGACCGCGATCTCGGCCGGCGTGAAGGTGATCTCGTCGGGGAGCGCGTATTCGGCTGTGGGAACCCGGTAGCGCGCCTGGCGCAGGTCGTCGGGCTCGAGCCGATCGCCGATGGTCTCGATCGGAACACCGAGACCCCGCAGGTTCTCTTTGTCACGCTCGAACATCTTCTCGAGGGCGTCTTTGGACGCGCCGGTTTCCAGTTGCTCTCGATATCCCGACACCGAGCCGAGGATCGTGTCTTTCGTCAGCCCCTGGTCGGTCGCCATCAGTGCGACCACGAGGTTGAGCAGGCGCTCCTCGGGCGCGTTGCGCTCGGTGGAGCTCACGGAGACGTCATCGGCGGGCACCCACCCATCCTAGGGGCGGACAGCCGCCGACGACGGCGGTGCGGCCTACTGCGTGGTGGTCGCGGCATCGGGACCGACGCCGAGGATGTCGATGACGGCGATCTGCGTGTCGGTGGCACCAGACACGCCGTCGGCGGGCGGAATCACGGCCAGCACCTGGGAGCCCACCCTCTGCCCTTCGACCGCTTTCTGGAAGCCCTTGGACTTCGTCGAGAGCGTGACGAACTCGGCCTGCGAGTCCCAGGTCGTTTCAACGACAGACTTGTCCGTCCAGTTGACGATCGTGTAGTGAAGCAGCACCGGATGATCGGCGCTCACCTTTGCGCCGTCGCCGCGCTTGAGTACCTGAGCCTTGAACGTCTTGGGCGCCACACTGTCGGGCACGATGACGCCGGGCCGCCCGTCGGGTGCCCGCACCACCGCCGGCATTCCGAAGCCGTCGTTGTAGACGGGTGAGCCGTCTGCGGCGGCCAGGAACACCTTGCGCACGTCAAGCACCGCCACCAGCGAGTCGCCGGCGCTCATGCCGAGGCTCGACAGCGACGCCTCAGGTACGCCACCGGGAGCGATGGCGACGGCAACACGTGTGCCCGCGGTCGCACAGTGCAGAGCATCGTCGAAACCGGGGAAGGACTGCACCCACTGCGACACCGGATACACCCGGCTTTCGTCGCCGTCGTACGGAGTGGTCACCAGAGTCTTGCCCGTGCTGGCGCTGACCAGAGCGACGTCGAGCACGATCATCTGAGCGTCGCTGGTGATCGGGACCTCGCCATCCCCACGGATCACGTCACTGAACTGCGTCGTCGTGGCATGCAGCGGCGTGTTCACCTCGACCTTCGGCGCCGACGTGGCAGAGCCGGTGACCGAGATGAGATCCATGGTCGACGAGCCGGTGTCGGTGGTCCGGGAGCAGGATGCAGCGGGACCGTCACCCGACGCGCACCCGACGAGGGCGACGGCTGTCAGGCTCAGAAGGGCGAGGGCAGCGGGGATCTTGCGCACCGGAACAGTCTAGGCGCTCTCGCCGGACGTGCCGTTCGCCTCGCGCCGCGCATCGGCCGCTTGCCGGGCGCCATCGGCTGCTCGCTGGGCATCACGCAGACGCTTGCGCAGGTTCTTGTCAGTGATCTGCCGGTCGCCGACCGCACCCGGCGTCCACACTTCGACATCGTCGTCACCGTACGCCGTCTTGCGTACCGTACGTCTGCGCACATCCGGGGGCACCGCGCCGGGAGCGAGGCGACGGGCAGTGAGCAGAAAACCGGTATGGGCCACCATGCGGTGGTCCGGACGCACCGCCAGTCCATCGACATGCCATCCGCGGATCATCGTCTCGCTCGACTCGGGCTCGGTGTACAGGCCGGTGCCGCGGATGAACTCCGCCACACGGCTGAGCTGGGTCACCGTGGCGACGTAGCACAGCACGACTCCCCCGGGCACCAGCGCGTCGGCGACGGCGTCGATGCACTCCCACGGCGCGAGCATGTCGAGCACGACACGATCGACCGAACCAGGCCGGAATGTGTCGGGGAGCGCCTGTGTGAGGTCACCGAGCACGATCTGCCAATTCGCCGGAGGGGCGCCGAGATAGGTCGCGGCGTTTGCTCGCGCGACCTCGGCGAACTCTTCGCGGCGCTCGAAAGACACCAGGCGTCCCTGCGGCCCGATGGCGCGCAGCAGCCACAGCGACAGCGCACCCGAGCCGACTCCGGCCTCGACCACGACCGCTCCGGGGAAGATGTCTGCCTGCGCGACGATCTGCGCGGCATCCTTCGGATAGACGATCGCGGCTCCGCGTGGCATCGACATCACGAAGTCGCGCAGCAGCGGCCGCAGCGCAAGATATTCGGTGTCGGAACTGTTGCGCACCACCGACCCGTCGGGAAGCCCGACCAGGGCGTCGTGTCGAAGCACACCGCGGTGGGTGTGCAGTTCGCCGCCCTCGCGCAGTGTGATCGTGTGCAGCTTGCCCTTCGGGCCGGTGAGCTGCACGCGGTCTCCGAACCCGAACGGGCCACTGGGTCGGGGGGTGGCGGTCATGCGGCTCCCTCGGGACGGTGCGCGGTGTAGAGGTCTGCGATGTCGGTTGTCGTTCGGTCCTGAAGCGTCGGCCACAGCGCGTGGGCTCCGGTGCCGGTGAGCGAGACCATCAATGGCACCCCCAGCGACACCGCTCCCGAAGCGACCGCGGAGCGCAGGCCATTCGGCGAGTCCTCGATCGCGACGGTCGAGCGCGCGTCGACGCCCAGTGCCGCACAGGCCTGCAGGTACGGGTCGGGGTAGGGCTTGGGGCGGGTCACGTCGTCGCCGGCGACCACGACGTCGAACGCATCGAAGTCGATGAGGTCGACGACCGTCTCGGCCATCCGGCGCATCGACATGGTCACCAGAGCCGTCTTGACCCCGGCATCCTTCAGTCCGTGCAGCAACTCCCTGGCCCCCGGACGGAAGGGCACGCCCTCACGCGCCAGTGAGCCGAGCACCTCGTCGGTGAGATGGGCGACGATGGCGCCGACCCCGAGGCGCACTCCCTGGGCCTGCAGAATGCGTGCGGCGTCTTCCAGACCGAGCCCCACCATCTGCAGTGCCTGTTCGTGCGACCACGTGCCGCCGAACGATTCCACCAGCGGCGTCTCGGCCGCCATCCAGTACGGCTCGGTGTCGACGAGGGTCCCGTCCATGTCCCACAGGACGGCGGTGGGAAGGCGAGGGGTCATCGTCCCATGCTACCGAGGCGCCTATCCTGGAAGGAGCGCAGCAGGAGGGGGACCGAGTGGACGGATTGGGCCGACGCGTACTCGTCGTCGCCTTCGACGGCTGGAACGATGCCGGCGAGGCGGCGACTTCGGCCACGGCGCTGCTGAAAGAGACCGGTGCGTACGAGCCGGTGTTCACAGTGGACCCTGAGCTGTACTTCGACTATCAGTACACGCGCCCAGAGATGCGAGCAGATCCCGATGGGGGCCGCACGCTGCACTGGCCCGATGCCACGGTGTATCGGCCGGCGGGCCGCCCGCGCGGCACTCAGCTGTGGCTGCTCACGGGCGTCGAGCCGGCCCGCGCATGGCAGGCGTTCGCGGGCGAACTCGTCGACGTCATGCTGCGCGAAGACATCACCGGACTCGTCGCGCTCGGCTCGATGATGTCTGATGTGCCGCACACCCGTCCCATCTCGGTGTTCGCCGGCAGTGACAACGAACAGCTGCGCCAGACCCTCGACCTGGAGAAGCCCACCTACGAGGGTCCCGTGGGCATTCTCAGCTCACTCGCCATGGCGGCAGAGGATGCCGGAATCCCGACCATCGGCTTGTGGGCGAGCGTGCCGCACTACGTCGCCGGGCACACCCCGTCGCCGAAGGCGACGCTGGCCCTGCTGGAGAAGCTTGAAGAGATCACCGGGACATCGGTGCCGCACGGAGACCTGGCCGGGCAGGCGGTGACCTGGGAGGCGACCATCGATGCCGCCGCGGCCCAGGACGACGAGATGAGCGACTACATCCACCAGCTCGAGGCCGCCCGCGACACCTGGGACTCCCCGGAGGCATCCGGAGACGCCATCGCGCGCGAGTTCGAGCGCTACCTGCGCCGCGGTGGAGACGGCAAGCCGGGCCGCGACGACCCGCGCCGCTGAGACTCGTTCAGAGCTGGATGATTCAGGGTTGGATCACACCCGTGCTCAGCAACACGATGAGAGTCGCCCCGATCGCAACGCGGTAGACCACGAACGGCAAGAAGCTGTGCTTGGAGATCCACTTCATGAAGAAGGCGATCACAGCCAGACCCACGATGAACGCGACGAGGGTTGCTGCGGCGGTCTCGCCTATGCCGAAGACCTCGTGGGCGGGCTCTTTCACGGTCTTGTACAACTCGTAAAGCCCGCTGCCGAACACCGCGGGAATGGCGAGCAGGAATGCATAGCGGGCCGCGGCAGCGCGCGTGTACCCGAGCAGCAGTCCGGCCGTGATGGTGCCGCCCGATCGTGACACGCCGGGGATCAGGGCCAGCGACTGGGCGAGCCCGTAGATGATGCCGTGTCCAACCGTCAGATCGGCCAGCGTGCGGCGCTGCGTGGCCAGCATGTCGGCGATGCCGAGAATGACGCCGAACACGATGAGCGTCGCGGCGACGATCCACAGTGATCGGAGAGTGGTCTCGATGGCGTCTTGAAAGAGAAGACCGAGCACGACGATGGGGATCGTGCCCACGATGATCAACCAGCCCATCTTCGCGTCAGGATCGTTGCGCGGCAGCTTGCCGAACAGCGAGCGGAACCAGTGGCCGATGATGCGCACGATGTCACGCCAGAAGAACACCACCACGGCCGACTCAGTGCCGATCTGGGTGATCGCGGTGAAAGCGGCGCCGGGATCACCCGCATCGGGCAGGAACGCCCCGACGATGCGCAGATGCGCGCTGGATGAGATCGGCAGGAATTCCGTGAGTCCTTGGACGAAGCCCAAGAAGATCGCCTCGATCAGGTGCATGGGCGCCTTTCGCTAAAACGGGGTGACGGGGCAGGCGGGTTCTCAGCAGGTGCGCAGCAGATCGGCCAGCACGGCACGACCGAAGTCGAGCGCGTTCAGCGGCACGCGCTCGTCGACGCCGTGGAACATGCCGGTGAAGTCGAATCCGTCGGGCAGCCGCAGCGGCGCGAAGCCGTATCCGGCGATCCCCAAACGCGACAGCGCTTTATTGTCAGTGCCCCCGCCCATCAGATACGGGATGATCGGCGCCTGGGGGTCATGACAGTGCAGTGCCGCCACCATCGCGTCGACCAGGGGGCCTTCGTACGGCGTCTCCAACCCGATGTCACGGGTCACGAGCTCGATCTCGATGTCGTCGCCGACGATGCGGCGGATGTCGGCGAGCACATCGTCTTCGGTGCCGGGAAGCACCCGCACGTCGATGGTGGCCGTGGCGTTGTCGGGGATCACGTTGTGCTTGTAGCCGGCGGTTGCGCCGGTGGGGTTCGACGTGGTTCGCAGCGTCGATCGCAGGAAGCCCGCCGCAGGGCCGGTCAGGTCGGCGAGGGCGTCGGGATCTTCCGTCGACGCACCCGACAGTGCAGCCAGCTGTTGGACCAGGGCGCGCGTGGTCTGTGTCAGGCGGATCGGCCACTGGGTGCGCCCGAGGGCGGCCACGGCCTCGGCAAGACGCGTCACGGCGTTGTCGGGATGGAATCCGCTGCCGTGGCCGGCGCGACCCCGTGCACGCAGCCGCAGCCAGAGAAGCCCCTTCTCCCCCACCTGCAGGAGATAGGCGCGCTTTCCGGCGACGGAGATCGAGTACCCGCCGACTTCACTGATGGCTTCACTGGCACCCGCGAACCACTCCGGGCGATCGCGCACGACGAGCGCGGAACCGCGTACCCCGCCGTCCTCCTCGTCGGCGAAGAAGGTCAACACGATGTCTCGCGCCGGCTGCTGTCCTGCCCGAAGGACGTCGGCGAGAGCGGTGAGCATCATCGCGTCCATGTTCTTCATGTCCACCGCACCGCGACCCCACAGCAAGCCGTCTCGGACCTCGCCGGCGAACGGGTCGATGCTCCAGTCGTCGGCGATGGCGGGGACGACGTCGAGGTGCCCGTGCAGCACGAGAGCGGGGCGGTCACGATCGACTCCCGGAATGCGCACCATCAGGTTCGTGCGCCGCTCGATCGGCTCGTAGAACTCAGGCTCCAGACCGAGTGTCTCGAGGTACGCGCCGACGTACTCGGCCGCTTCGCGCTCGCCGACCGCACGCCCGCCACCGTGATTGGTCGTGTCGATGCGGATGAGGTCCCGTGCGATGCGGGCGACTTCATTCAACTGCGGCGCATCGGAGGTCTCGGGCATGACGACCAGGCTACCGGGTAGGACGCGGGTGGCGGCGCGCCCGGGGGCCCGCAGGGTTCGATCGGCGACACAGAACGTGATAATGTCGTTCCTCGGTTGCGAAACCGAAATCCACCTGCGCGGGTGGCGGAATAGGTAGACGCGCTAGCTTGAGGTGCTAGTGCCCGTATTAGGGCGTGGGGGTTCAAGTCCCCCCTCGCGCACAGAGTGAAAAGGGTCCCGACAGGGGCCCTTTTCTCGTGTATGAGGGCATCCCCTGCGGCTACGACGTCACGAGGTACTCGTCGATCGACCGCAGCGACTGCGCCCGGGACGCGCCTCATCCCAGACCGCCCAGCTTCCGACGTCGCCCCACACGCGTCGTATGGCGTCGAACCGTTCCTGCGTCACACCCACCGTTTCTCCTCATCGTCGGTGACGCCACGGTATCGCGCGCGATAGGTTCAAGGCGTGGCATCCCGCACTCGTACCAAGCCCGCACCAGCGTGGCGCAGCCTGTCGTCGATACCGGTGCGTGCCCTCGCACCTTGGCCGCACGATTGCGGCACGGCAAGCGGTCGCATCCCTCTGGTCGATCCCGCTCCCGCACTGCCGGGATCGGGGATGCTGCGCCCCAAGGCGTTCTCGGGTGAGGTCGTGCCCTTCCGGGTGACGGCATTCCGTGAGGGGCACGACAGCATCGGCGTGCAGCTGCGGCTCTTCTCACCTTCCGGTGACCCGTCATTGCATCGGCTGCACCCCCTACTGGACGGTTTCGACCACTGGCTCACCGAGGTGGCACTGACCGCGGAAGGCGACTGGACGTTTCGTTTCGAGGCGTACGCCGACGACTTTGCGACCTGGCGACACGCCGCCGAGGTCAAGATCGAGGCGGACGTGGATGTCGCAGTCATGGCCCTGCAGGGAGCCGAACTGTGCGCGCGTGCCGCCGCCGAGCCCGACCGGCCAGCACGTCAGCGCACGGCGCTGCGCAGTTGGTCCACCGCGCTGCGCACCGCAACCGACGATGCGCAGGCCGCGCTGCGCATCGTGCACGACGATGAGCTCGCGTCGGTCTTTCGAGAACGCCCTCTGATGTCGCTGGCCACGGCGGGAGAAGAGCTGGCGTTGCGGGTCGAGCGCGAGCGTGCCGGTGTCGGCGCGTGGTACGAGTTCTTCCCGCGTTCCGAGGGCGCACGTCGCAGCGCCGACGGCTCGGTGCGCAGCGGCACGTTCCGTACCGCCTCTCGAAGGTTGCCGGCGGTGGCCGACATGGGGTTTCAGGTCGTCTATCTGCCGCCCATCCACCCGATCGGCCTGACCAACCGGAAGGGGCCGAACAACACTCTCACAGCCTCGCCCGGCGACCCGGGATCGCCGTGGGCCATCGGCGGTGCGGCCGGCGGTCACGACGCCATCCACCCCGACCTCGGCTCACCGGCCGACTTTCGCGCCTTCGTGAAGACCGCACGCCAGAACGGGCTGGAGATCGCCCTCGACCTCGCGCTGCAGGCTTCGCCCGACCATCCGTGGGTCACCGCCCATCCCGAGTGGTTCACGACACTCCCCGACGGCAGCATCGCCTTCGCTGAGAACCCGCCGAAGAAGTACCAGGACATCTACCCGATCAACTTCGACAATGATCCCGAGGGCCTGTGCGCCGAGGTGCTGCGCATCGTGCGCCACTGGATAGCACAGGGCGTGCGCATCTTCCGCGTCGACAATCCGCACACCAAGCCGCTGTGGTTCTGGGAGTGGCTCATCCGCACCGTCACCGTCGACGATCCCGACGTCGTCTTCCTCGCCGAGGCCTTCACGCGTCCCGCTCCCCTGCAAGCGCTCGCGCGCGCCGGGTTCCAGCAGAGCTACTCCTATTTCACCTGGCGCAACACGAAAGCCGAGCTCGAGGAGTTCTTCACGTCGATCGCGCACGAGACCGCCGATTTCCTGCGACCGAACCTGTTCGTGAACACTCCCGACATCCTCACCGAGTATCTGCAATTCGGTGGGCGCGCCGCTTACCGCATCCGCGCCGCGCTGGCGGCAACGGCCGCGCCGCTGTATGGCGTCTATGCCGGCTACGAGTTGTATGAGAATGTCGCACGATCCGGGTCGGAAGAGAACATCGACAACGAGAAGTACGAGTACAAGTTCCGCGATTGGGCCGCCGCTGAGGCATCCGGCGACTCGCTGGCCCCGTATCTGCGCAGACTGAACGAGATCCGCGCCGCCCATCCCGCCCTGCGGCAGCTGCGCAATCTCACCGTGCAGCACAGCGACGACGACGCCGTGCTCGTGTACGTCAAACACCTTCCGGCGGCGCTTTCTTCGTCGGGGGCGTCCGACACCATCGTCGTGGTCGCCAACGTCGACCCGCATTCCGTGCGACAGACCACGATCCACCTCGACACCTCGCTGTTCGGCGTTCCGCCGGGCGACGAATACCCTGTGCAAGATCTGATCACCGGCGCCGAGTGGACCTGGGCCGACCACAACTATGTGCGGCTGGACGCATTCACAGAGCCGGTGCACATCGTGCACGTGAAGGGACGGTCATGATCTCCGACGAGGTGCTCGACCGGGTCGCGCACGGCGCGTACCACGCGCCGCACGATGTGCTCGGTCTGCATGAGGAACGGGATGCCGCGGACCGGACGTTCTGGGCGGTGCGGGCGCGGCGTCCTCTGGCCGAGACCGTGACCGCCGTCTTCACCGACGGTGATCGGGTGCCCCTCACGCACGTGCGTTCCGGCGTGTGGGAAGGGCGCCGCGACGGGCGACCGGGGCCCTATGTCCTGCAGACCACGTACCCCGACGGGCCGGGCTTCGCCTCTGACGACCCTTACCGCCACCTGCCCACGCTCGGCGAGCTCGACCTGCACCTGATCGGCGAAGGCCGGCACGAACGGCTCTGGGATGTTCTGGGCGCCCACGTGCGAGAACACGGGGGAACGGACGGCACCTCGTTCGCGGTGTGGGCCCCCGACGCCCAGGCGGTGCGCGTGGTCGGTGACTTCAATTCGTGGGACGGGGCAGGGCACGCCATGCGCTCACTGGGTTCCAGTGGGGTGTGGGAGCTGTTCATCCCCGACATCGGCGTGGGGACCGTGTACAAGTACGAGATCCTCACGCCCGAGAGCAGATGGATTCTCAAGGCCGATCCGATGGCACGCCGGGCCGAGACTCCCCCGGCGACCGGCTCAGTGGTCACCGCATCGGCGTACCGCTGGAACGATGACGACTGGATGGCCGCCCGCGCGAGCGCCCCACCGGTTTCGCGGCCGATGTCGGCCTACGAGCTCCATGTCGGGTCGTGGCGGCCGGGTCTCGGATACCGCGATCTCGTCGACCCGCTCATCGCACATGTGCGCGAGCTGGGATTCACACACGTCGAGTTCCTTCCGCTGTCCGAGCACCCCTTCGGCGGGTCCTGGGGGTACCAGGTCAGCGGTTATTACGCCCCGACCAGTCGCTTCGGCTCCCCCGACGACCTGCGGTACCTCATCGACCGGCTGCACCAGGCCGGTATCGGCGTGATCATGGACTGGGTGCCCGGGCACTTTCCGAAAGACGACTTCGCCCTGGGGCGCTTCGACGGGCGGCCGCTCTACGAGCACCCCGACCCTCGCCGCGGCGAACACAAGGACTGGGGCACCTTCATCTTCGACTACGGTCGCAACGAGGTGCGCAACTTCCTCGTGGCCAACGCCCTGTACTGGCTCGATGAGTTCCACGTCGATGGTCTGCGGGTGGATGCGGTCGCCTCGATGCTCTACCTCGACTACTCGCGCAACGACGGCGAGTGGGAGCCCAATATCCACGGCGGGCGCGAGAACCTGGAAGCCATCCGGTTTCTGCAGGAGACGAACGCCACCGCGTACCGGCTGCATCCGGGCATCGCGATGATCGCCGAGGAGTCGACCAGCTATCCGGGCGTGACCGCGCCGACCTCTGCGGGGGGACTCGGCTTCGGCTTCAAATGGAACATGGGCTGGATGAACGACTCACTCGTCTACATCGAGCGCGATCCGCTGTACCGCTCACACCACGCCGGCGACCTTTCGTTCTCGTTCGTGTACGCGTTCAGCGAGAACTTCATCCTGCCCATCAGCCACGACGAAGTAGTGCACGGCAAAGGAAGCCTGTTGGCGAAGATGCCCGGCGATCACTGGCAGAAGCTCGCGAACATGCGGGCGTTCCTGGCGTACATGTGGGCGCACCCCGGAAAGCAGCTGCTGTTCATGGGGCAGGAATTCGGCCAGCTCTCCGAGTGGTCCGAAGACCGCAGCCTGGACTGGTGGCTGCTGGATCAGCCCAGTCATCGGCAGCTGCAGCAATTCGTCGCAGCACTGAATGCCCGCTACCTCGAGCACCCCCCGCTGTGGGCGCGGGATCACGATGCTGCGGCCTTCACCCGACTGGGCGCCCCCGTGTGGGATCCGAATGTCCTGGCGTTCTCGCGCGAAGACGGCGACGGCGGGATGCTGGTGGCGGTGTGCAACTTCGCCGGTACGGTGCTCGACGGCGTGGAACTCGACTTTCCGCGCCCCGGTCTGTGGCATGAGGTGCTGAACTCAGACGCCTCCGCCTACGGCGGCTCCGGCGTGGGCAACCTCGGCGCAGTCACGGCCGATGCGAACGGGCGTGCCCGCCTCGTGCTGCCCCCGCTCGGGGTGCTCTGGCTGGTCCCCGACTAGCCGCGGCGCCTCAGAACAACAACGACGTCAGCCGACGGCGGGCCGTACCCACGCGGGGGTCGGCGTCTCCGACGAGCTCGAACAGATCGAGCAGGCGCTCGCGCACGGGTGTGCGGGCATCTGAGGGCAGCTGTGCGAAGAGGTCGAGGAGTCGCGCGAACGCGTCGTCGACGTGTCCACCGGCGATGTCGAGATCGGCGACAGCGAACTGCGCCTCGACGTCGATCGGGTTCGCGGCCGCCGCTTGGCGCACGGCGGTCGCATCGATGGAGCGCACACGCTGCAGCAGACGCACCTGCGCAAGTCCCGCCTTCGCCTCGGCATCTGCGGGGTTCTCTGCCAGCGCCTGCTCATACGCGGTCACCGCGCGCGCGTAATCGCCCGCCTCGATGGCGTCGAAGGCTTCGGCGTGCAGCGGCGGCACTGCGGGCTCTGCGGGCGTCTCGGCGGCAGCATCCTCCCCCATCGGCACCGTACCGGTGATGCCGTTCTGCGCCGCCACCTGCAGCAGCTGTGCGAGCACCTCCCGCACCTGCTCTTCGGGAACAGCGCCGGTGAACAGCGGCATCGCCTGCCCGGCAAGAACCGCGACCACCATCGGAATCGACTGCGCGCGAAAGGCCTGCGCGAGCTGCGGGTTGGCGTCGACGTCGACCTTGGCGAGCACGACACGGCCGCCGAGTTCGGTGACCACCTTCTCGAGGATCGGGCTGAGCTGCTTGCACGGTCCACACCATTCGGCCCAGAGGTCGAAGACCACGGGCACGGTTCGCGACAGCTCCGCAGCCTGCGGGAAGGTCGCGTCGGTGACATCGATGATGACACCCGGGGCGGATGCCGGCGCGGCGCCGTCTGCGGGGGCCACCGCAGGTGCCGCGCTCGTTGCCGGCCGGTTGCGCAACGACGACAGATCGACGGCACCACGCAGCACGGTGCCCGGATCGGACTGGCTCACTTGCTGACCACCTTCACTCCGAGGATGTTGGATGAATAACCGAGCAGGCGGATCTGCGCGTCGGTGGATCCGACGCCCGGCACGTAGAAGAAGAGTTGATCACTGTAGGTCGTGGTGAAACCCGTCTGCGACTCTTTGACTCCGGTGAGTGCTTCTGCCCGCGGGTTGTTGTCGAGCTTGATGACCGCATCGTCGTTTGTGGGCTTGGCCGTCTCGGTCTCGTGCACCGACACCGCGACGATGGCACCGCTTTCCAGCGTCGCCAGCGCCAGAGGCGGCTCAGAGCCGGCCGCGGCGGCGAACTTCAGGCTGCCGGTCTTCTTCTTGGCGGTCTTGTTGAACTCGGCCAGCTGTTCTTTGCGCTTGGTCGCGACGCCCTTCAAGAACGGATCTTCGTCGGTGTCGAACTGTGCCGCCGACGCACTCTTGTCGCCCTTGTCGATCACGTCGGCGTACGCGGCGGCGATGTCGGCGGGCGGCATGACCAGAAATGAAGAGTCCGGCTGCACGGCGGTGGCACCGAGATAGGCAGGGGCCACGTCGGGCAGCGACGATGCCTCGAGCCGACCGGTGTACGTGAGCTTGTAGGGCGACCACGGATCGGCCTGCGAGATCATCATCAGCGTCGATTCGACGGTGTCGTCGTCTTTCTTCTCGTCAGCGACCATCAGCACCGTGCGCGGCCAGCCCTCATATGCCTGCGGCAGGACGACCTTCAGACCGCTCGCCGGAAGGGCGCTCAGCGCGGCCTCTTTCGAGATCTCCTTGCGCAGGGTGTAGTTGGTCTTGCGCTCGGCCAGGGGCGCCCCGGCAAGGCGGGTCGCCGCCAGTTTCGCATCCTTCTTCTCGTCGGCCTGAGCGACCGTCTTCGAGATACGGGCGAGAATCCGGTCGGCTTGCGACGTGGTGACGGCGGGTGGCTGCGTGTCGCCGGTGTCGACGACGGTCTCGGTCGGCGTCGGTGTCGGCGACCCTCCGAACTGCGGCCACGCGTCGGCGGTGCAGCCGCTGAAGGCCAATGTGCCCACCAGAACGACGGGGATCGCCACGAAGGCGCGACGTCGTCGTCGCGCGGGGGCCTTGGCGGGCTCCCCCGCGCTGATCACGCCCTTGTCTGCCTGCTCGACCGACAAGTCTGCGGTCTGGTCTTCGGTCTGAGCATCGGGCAGCGGCGGCAGGGCCTTTCGGCGGGGCCCGCGCGACCTGCGCATCCTGCGGATTCCGAGGATGTACAGGAAGACGCCCACGAGCATGAGGATGCTGCCGCCGACGATGAGCGGCCCCGCCCAGGGGGTCGACCGGTGCACCGGCCAGGTCACTGACAGGTCGGCCGGAGCCGGGTCGGTTCCGTTCGTGGCGACCAGCACGCTCATCGTGTCGGGCAGCTGGAGCGGTTCGATGAGGATGTCGTCCTGCTGAAACTCGTCGAGCCACAGATCGGCACCCGCTGGGTCACGGTGCTGCGGGTCGTCGCCCTCGGCGGCATCTGCGGGACCGACGAGCTCGGTCTGCACCTGCGAGTCCTTGTCCAGCGTGACGGCGTTGTACTCGGTGTCACTGAGCCAGGCCTTCAGATCGGCGGTGCGTCCATAAGCGGCGAAGACCGTGCCGTCGGCGGCAGCGCGCAGCGTCTGCGCGCCCGGCAACCGGTTGAGCACGGCGCCGTCGATCAGGGTGTACGACGCGGAGCCGGCCGACTCGATCGCGGTGGTCTCGATCTTCGGCCCCTGGAAAAGGGTCCGTTGGGCCACCCCACTCGCGATCATCACAGCGGCGAGCACGAAGGCGGCCACAGCCCACACGAAACGCACGAATAGATCCTCCCCGGCCCGACGACACGCAGAGCCGATGACTCGACGTTCCAGACTAGCGAACGAGACCTGTGTGCGTCCCGGGAGGGTCGCTGGCGGGATGCCGCGGCCGGGGAAAGTATCCTGGCAGACACCGCATCCGAGAGGAGCACCGTGAAGATCCAGAATCCCTTCCGCGTGGCGTTCATCGCCACGCTCGGCGTCGGTCTCGGACTCTTGCTGATCGGCAGCATCCAGACCCTCTCCACGATTCTGCTGTACATCGGCACGGCGCTGTTCCTCGCCCTCGGCTTGGAGCCTGTCGTCGCTTTCCTCGTGCGGAGGCGGCTCCCCCGCTGGGCGGCGGTTCTGCTCACGATTCTGGCCGTGCTGGCGCTGTTCGCCGGGGTCGTGCTTCTGGTGGTGCCGACCATCGTCGACCAGATCTCACAGCTGGTGGCCACCATCACCCAGCTCGTTCAGGATCCGAACACCCTGGGGAATTTCACCACCTGGGTGGAGAACACTTTTCCGGGCCTCCGCGTCGACGATGTCTTCGAAACCGTGCAGGACTGGGTACTGAAGAACCTGGGGGCGATCAGCGGATCGATCGGGCAGGGCGTGCTCAAGGTGGGCATCGCCTTTCTGACCGGGCTGACCGGCGCCTTCATCGTGCTGATCCTGACGATCTACTTCACAGCATCCATCCCATCCCTCAAATCAGCCGTCTACCAACTGGTTCCGGCGTCTCGCCGGCCACGGTTCATCGACCTGTCTGAGCAGATCGGTGACTCCGTCGGGCACTACGTGATGGGGCAGGTCACTCTCGGCGTGATCAACGGAATCCTCAGTTCGATCTTCCTCGCCATCATCCACGCGCCGTTCCCGGCGGTGCTGGCGGTGGTCGCCTTCTTCTTCTCGCTGATTCCTCTGGTGGGCACGCTGACCGGTTCGGTGGTCATCGTTCTGACCTGTCTGATCCCCGGCATCGGGTCTCCGACGACGGCACTGATCGCCGCCATCTACTACCTCATCTACATGCAGCTCGAGGCTTATGTCGTCTCGCCGCGCATCATGAGCCGCGCGGTCGCGGTGCCCGGTGCCGTGGTCGTCGTGGCGGCGCTGGCCGGTGGATCGCTGCTCGGTCTGCTCGGCGCTCTCATCGCGATCCCGGTGGCCGCCAGCATCCTCATCATCTACCGGCAGGTGGTCATCCCCCGGCAGAACGCGAGATGACGTTCAGCGCTCGAGGGCGCCGTCCCACTGAATCGGAAGGGGCAGCGCCGACGGGTTGACGGCGGCGACGATCTCAGAGAGCACCCGACGCGTCTGGTTCTCGCCGACCCAGAGGTGACGACCGCCATCGACGGCGATCACCTTCACGTGCGGCACCGGCGCGAACCGCTGCGCGGCTTCAGCCGGCCGCAGGTAGTCGTCCAGCTCGGGCACCACCGCCACGATCGGGCGCGCGTCACCCGCCCATGCCGCCAATTCGGCGTCACTGGTGCGGTGCAATGGCGGCGAGAGCAGGATGAGCCCGTCCACCGGCAGCTCGCGACCATGCTTGAGCGCCACTTCGGTGCCGAACGACCACCCCACCAACCAGGGGTGCGGCAGACCCCGCTCGCTCACGAAATCGAGCGCTGCGGCCACGTCGTGTCGTTCGGCATCTCCCTCGCCGAACGCACCCTCGCTCGTGCCCCGCGGCGAGGTCGTGCCCCGCGTGTTGAAGCGCAGCACGGCGAGATCGGCCAGCGCCGGCAGCCGTCCCGCGGCCTTGCGCAGAATGTGCGAGTCCATGAATCCGCCCGCCGTGGGCAGCGGATGCAGCGTCACGAGGGTTGCCACCGGCTCGCGCTCGAGCGGCTGGGCGAGCTCGCCGACGAGAGTGAGCCCATCGGAGGTGTACAACTGAATGTCCTCACGCCGTGCGGGCAGAAGGACGGAGCCGCGAATCTCCACTCAGAACACCTTCCAGCAGTGCGTGTGCCAGTGTCGGCGCGCCGCCAGGTCGGCCGCGTCGCCGAGCACTCCGTCGGCCCGCCACACCACAACGTGTGCGGCACCCGGCTCGATGCTGCCGCCGCAGCCGGGACACGAATACGTCTTCACCGAACGTGAGGGCGCGACAGGCTGTACAGTCCACTCCGACCCGCGCCGCACCTCGGTGCGCGCGAAACCGGACAAGAACCGCTCGAACGAGTCGTCGTGACGTGGATCGGGGCGGCGTCGTGAAGACCGCGGCATCCGCTCAATACCAGCCGGTGGACTGCGAATGGCTCCATGCGCCGCAGGGAGTGCCATATCGCGACGAGACGTAGCCCAGACCCCAGGTGATCTGCGTGGCGGGATTCGTCGCCCAGTCTGCGCCCGCAGAGGCCATCTTGCTGCCGGGGAGAGCCTGCGGAATGCCGTAGGCGCCGCTCGGGTTCGAGGCGTTCACCCGCCAGCCGGATTCGCGCTTCCAGAGCGCGACGAGGCACGCGAACTGGCTGTCGTCCCACCCTCGCGCGGTGACCATGTCGTAGGCGATCGCCTGGGCGGTGCCCGGGTCGGGGGCGACGAAGGGGGCGCTGAACGACGCAGCCTTGACGGTGACCTGCCGCGTCGGGGTCGGCTTGGGCTTCGGCTTGACCGCGGCGGCGTAACTGTCCCGCTCGAGCGAGGCTGCCTCGGTCGTGGTCTCTGACGCGACCTCGACCGACTGGGCATCGCCCATCGCACTCGCGTACAGCGTGACGGGGGCCACATCGGCCGCATTCGCCGCGGGTGCCAGCGCCGCGCCCAACGGGCTCAGGCATGCCACGGCAAGACCCAGCACCGCAAACCCCGCCAGGCTCCCCTTGACGAACCCGCCCGCTCTCACGCGTCGTCGCGGGTGGCGTGGGGCCCGCGTCCCCACCGCCGTGTGCTTCAGATCGCGTCGGAGCAGTGCACGGGATGTGAGTGCGGGGGATGTCTCGGGGGTCATCTCGGAGCCGGAAGTCACAGTGCGCTCGAGTCTACAGACCGATCCGCCGAAATGCCACGGCGACATTCCGCCATGCTCAGCCCACCGCAAGCATGACATCGACGACGGCATCGAGGAGGGCATCGACCTGCTCTTCGCGATAGCCGCGGCGCTGCATCCGGAATGCCACGGTGCGTACCTGCTCGACGGTGACGGTGCGACCCTCGGAGAGGTAGGCCGCGATCTTGTCGGCGACAAGATCGACTTCGTCGATGCGATACCCGTACCCGAGACCGCGCGCCCGCGCGAAGCGTCGCCGCTTCTCGCGGGTGAGACGGTCGAGGATCTCCTGCGCCTGTGCACGCGTCTGGTCGATCCAGGCCCCGGCGCCGGCGGTCGACACGGCGCGCTCCCGCTCACGTACGGCGAAGGCGTCTTCCACCCGCGACAGCGCGGCATCCACGGCGTCGGGCTGATAGCCGTGTCGGACGAGGGGGAAGGCGACAGACCGCACGTCGACGGCGCGAACCGTCACGGCGGATTGCGTCTCGAACGCAGCGCGCGCCTTTTCCAGGAACGCGTCGACCTTCGCGGGGTCGTATCCCTTCGCACGGCCGGTCGCGCGCGGGAACGACGCTTTCGCGCTCGCACGGGCATCGGCGGATGATGTCGTCATTGTGTCACCAGGGGGGTCAGCAAGTAATACAGTGCCAGGGCAGCCCCGGCGGACGGAAGGATCGAGTCGAGTCGGTCGAGCACGCCACCGTGGCCGGGCAGCCACGAACTCATGTCTTTGATGCCCAGATCGCGCTTGATCATCGACTCGCCCAGGTCGCCCAGCGTCGCCGTCACCAGAATGACCAGCCCGATGACGATTCCGGTCGCCCAGGGCAGTTCGAGCAGGAACCAGGCGAGCAGGATGCCGGCGACCACGGCACCCACGACGGCACCGGCAAAACCCTCCCAGGTCTTCTTGGGGCTGATGCGCGGTGCCATCGGATGCTTGCCGAAGCTCAGCCCCGACGCGTAAGCGGCCGTGTCGGCCACGACGGCGATGACGATGAAGGAGAGCACCCACCATTCACCGCGCTCTTGGCGCAGCAGCACGATGGCCAGGCTCGCGGTGAACGAGACGTACAGCGGCACGAGCGACCCGGCCAGCAGATCGTCGCCGAGCTCACGGCGGGTGCGAGTTGCGGGTGAGACCAGATGTCCGACCAGTCGCCAGACGATCACGAGCGCGACCGCGGCGCACACCACGATCCAGTGCTGCCACGGGGCCAGGAGCCACGCCGATGCCAGCATCGCGACAAGTCCCACCAGCTGTGGGATCAGGTCGACACGGCGCCCGCCGCCCTGCAGGGCGCGGGCGATCTCGAACACGCCCGTCCCGCCGGCAGCCAGGACGAAGATCAAGAAGACCGGCTTCCAGATGATCAGCGACAACAGAAACGCGGCCCCCAGGACGAGGCCGATGAGAATGGCCCCGAGCAGGTCGCGGCCGGTGCGCTGTTTGATGCGCTCGTTGGCCTGGTCGAAGTCGGCCCGGGCGCGCTCACGGCGCGCTCGGCGGCGACCCGCGCCGTCGGGCGGCTGTGAGGACGCGTCGGTCATGCGAAACCTCAGACTTCGAGCAGTTCAGCCTCTTTGCGCTTGAGAGCCTCGTCGATGGCGTCCACATGCGCACGGGTGATGGCGTCGAGCTCTTTCTCGGCACGAGACAGCTCGTCTTCGCCGACATCGCTCTTCAGCGCGTCGAGGTCGTCTTTCGCCTTACGACGGATGCCACGCACGTGCACCTTCGCATCCTCACCCTTGGAGCGCACGAGCTTCACGTACTCCTTGCGGCGCTCTTCGGTCAGCTCGGGCATGGTGATCCGCACGATGTTGCCGTCGTTGGTGGGATTGACCCCGAGGTTCGGGATGTCGCGGATGGCCTGTTCGATGGCCTTCAGCGCCGACTTGTCGTAGGGGGTGACGATAAGGGAGCGCGCCTCGGGGGCGTTCAGCGACGCGAGCTGCGCCAGCGGGGTGGGTGTGCCGTAGTAGTCGACCAGCACCTTCTGGAACAACTGCGGGTTGGCGCGCCCGGTCCGCACGCTGGCGAAGTCGTCCTTCGCCGTCTCGACGGCCTTGTCCATCCGGGTTCCGGTATCGGTCAACACGTCCGCGATCACGGTCTCTCCATTCGGTCAGGCGTTCCCGCCCAGTCTAGTCGTGGCGCGCCGCGCAACCGCGGCGCAACGGTCATGCTGTGACCAGCGTGCCGATCTGATCGCCCAGCAGCGCCCTGGTGACGTTGCCGGTCGGTTCCATGCCGAACACACGCATGTCCATGCGGTTGTCCATGCACAGGCTGAAAGCAGTCGAGTCAACCACCTTCAGTCCCTTCTGCAGGGCCTCCAGGTACGTGATGCGGTCGATTCGCGTGGCTGAGGCATCCCGCTTCGGATCGGCGGTGTACACACCGTCGACGCCGTTCTTGGCGACCAACACTTCATCGGCGCGGATCTCCAGCGCCCGCTGCGCGGCCACGGTATCGGTGGAGAAGTACGGCAGACCGGCGCCGGCGCCGAAGATCACGACGCGGCCCTTCTGCATGTGGCGCTCGGCGCGCAGCGGAATGTAGGGCTCGGCGACCTGGGTCATCTGGATGGCCGACTGGACGCGGGTAGCCGCACCCGCCTGCTCGAGAAAGTCCTGCAGGGCCAGAGCGTTCATGACTGTCCCGAGCATGCCCATGTAGTCCGCGCGCCCGCGGTCCATGCCCCGCTGGCTGAGTTCGGCGCCGCGGAAGAAGTTTCCTCCGCCGACGACGATGGCGATCTCGACACTGTCGACTGTAGCGGCGATCTCGCGCGCGATCTGGCTGACGACGTCGGGATTCACGCCGAGCGAACCGCCACCGAACGCCTCCCCCGAAAGCTTCAACAGAACGCGGCGGCGCGTGGTGGCCTCATTGATCACGGGTGTTCCTTTCGTCGCGATCACACTGTAGCGAACGGGCATGGCAAGGGCCCGCATCGGTGTGCGATGCGGGCCCTTGTGGCGTCTTACGCGCCGACCTTGAACCGAGCGAAGTCGGTGACGGTGATGCCGGCGTCCTTCGCGACCTGCGCGACCGAGAGCTTGTTGTCCTTCGCGTAGTCCTGCTCGAGCAGGGCGACCTGCTTGAAGAACGCGTTCACGCGGCCCTCGACGATCTTGGGCAGCGCGGCCTCGGGCTTGCCCTCGTTGCGGGAGATCTCGGTGACGATCTCGCGCTCCTTGGCGACCTCGGCCTCGGGAACGTCCTCGCGCGCGAGGTAGCTCGGGTTGGCGAACGAGATGTGCTGGGCGATGCTGCGCGCGGTCGCGGCGTCGTCACCGGTGTAGGCGACCACCACGCCGATCTGCGGGGGCAGGTCCTTGCTGGTCTTGTGCAGGTAGACCTCGAACGCATCGCCCGAGACGGTGCGCACGCGGCGCAGCACGATCTTCTCACCGATGACCGCAGCCTCGTCAGAGATTAGCTGCTCGACGGTCTGGCCGCCGGCGGGGGCGGCCAGGGCTGCCTCGACCGAGTCGGCGGCGACAGCGGCCGCAGCATCGGCGACCTTGTCGGCCAGGGTGATGAACTTGTCGTTCTTCGCGACGAAGTCGGTCTCGCAGGCCAGCTCGACGAGGGTGACCTTGCCCTCGCCCTCGCGGGCGACGACCAGGCCCTCGCTCGTGGAGCGATCGGCGCGTTTGGCGTTGCCCTTCGCGCCCTTCAGGCGCAGGATCTCAACGGCCTTCTCACGGTCGCCGTCGGCCTCTTCGAGTGCCTTCTTCGTGTCGACCATGCCCGTGCCCAGCTGCTCGCGCAGCGCCTTGATGTCGGCGATGGTGAAGTTTGCCATGGGTGGCGGCTCCTTGCTTGGTGAGTTCTTGTGGATGCCTCGGCCGGCCCGTCGCTGACGGACCGGCCGAGGCGCAAAATGACTACTCGGCCGCAGCGACCGGGGTCTCGCCCTCGGCGGCCTTCTCCTCGGCAGCTTCGGGTGCGGCCTCAGCCTCGACCTCGGGCTCGGCGGCCTCTGGTGCAGTCTCAACCTCGGCGGCAACCTCAGCCTCGGGCTCGGCGGCAGCGGCGTCGGAGGCGACCTCGGCGTCGGCGACCTTCTCGGTCTGCGCAGACGACTGTTCCGGCGTGCCCTGCTCGAGCAGCTCGCGCTCCCACTCGGCCAGCGGCTCGGCCGGCTCGGTGGTGTCGGCGGGCTGGTGACGCTGGATGAGGCCCTCAGCAGCGGCGTCGGCGATGATGCGGGTGAGCAGCGACACCGAGCGGATGGCGTCGTCGTTGCCCGGGATCGGGTACTGGATCTCGTCGGGGTCGGCGTTGGTGTCGAGAATGCCGATCACCGGAATGCCGAGCTTGCGGGCCTCGTCGATGGCGAGGTGCTCGCGCTTGGCGTCGACGACCCACAGTGCCGACGGGGTCTTCTGCAGGTTTCTGATGCCGCCCAGCGACTTGTGCAGCTTGTCGAGCTCGCGCTTCTTCAGCAGCAGCTCCTTCTTGGTGAAGCCGCTCTCTGAGGGGTTCTCGTAGTCGAGCTCCTCAAGCTCCTTCATGCGCTGCAGTCGCTTGCTGACGGTGCTGAAGTTGGTCAGCAGCCCACCGAGCCAACGCTGGTTGACGAAGGGCTGGCCCACGCGGGTCGCCTGCTCGGCGAGCACTTCCTGCGCCTGCTTCTTCGTGCCGACGAAGAGGATGGTGCCGCCGTGCGCGACGGTCTCCTTGACGAATTCGTACGCCCGGTCGATGTAGGCCAGCGACTGCTGCAGGTCGATGATGTGGATGCCGCTGCGCTCGGTGAGGATGAATCGCTTCACCTTCGGGTTCCACCGACGGGTCTGGTGTCCGAAGTGGACACCGGCGTCGAGCAGCTGGCGGATGGTGACGACGGCCACGGCCGTTCTCCTGTTCTCGGCGCTGTGCGCGCCGCTTTCGGTTTCTCACAGTCGGGCGGATGCCCGATGATCCTGGTGCCCGGCACACGTCCCGCCCCGTTGTTTCGGGGACCGATGGGAGTGGATGCCGCCCGCGATGGCTCGAAGGCTCTGGGCACGCGTAGTCACCCCGCGATGCGGGATGCACGTCCAGTGTACCAGGACGCGACTCCTCCCCAGGTGTCGCCGGCGCACCGGTTCGGGACAGTTGTCCACAGGCGCCCCCGTCCCGCCACGTCAGGATGCGATGACGAGAAGGATGAACGACATGTCAACTCGCGCAGCGCAGTTCCCGGTCGCACTTCGCCGGATCACGATCGTCGCCTCGGCGGTGATCCTGCTCGCTCTCGCTGTGGTGCTGGGCGGGGCCCCGGCCGCGGCCCACGCCCATGCCGCCGACACGGCACTCCCGCAGCTCGTCCGAAGCGCCTGGGAATGGCCCCTGCAGGGGTTCCGCATCGCCGCGCCCTACCGTGCCCCGGCGCACGAATACGGGCCTGGGCATCGTGGTATCGATCTCGAGCCGACCGGTGCGGGCGAGGTGCACGCACCGCGTGCGGGCGTCATCGCGTTCGCAGGGCGCATCGCCGACCGCGGCATCCTCACCATCGATCACCAGGACGGATACGTCACGACCCTCGAGCCCATCGATTCTGCGTTCACCGCCGGTGATCGCGTGGAGCAGGGTGAGGTCATAGGCACGATCGCGCACGGTGGTCATGCGGCGCCCGGCACCGTGCACTTCGGTGTGCGGCTGAACGGCGAATACATCAATCCGATGCTGTTGTTCGGCGATGTGCCGCGGGCGGTGCTTCTGCCCTGTTGCAGTTAGCGCACTCCCCCGGCGGGGTCTTCGCTCCGACAGGTAGCGGCCGCGGTCAGCGCTCGGCGCGAGGATGCGCCAGCTTGTAGGTGGCAAGCAGACGCTCACTGGAGACATGCGTATAGATCTGGGTGGTTCCCAGACTCGCGTGGCCGAGCATCTCCTGAACCGTGCGCAGGTCGGCTCCGCCGTCGAGAAGGTGGGTGGCGGCGGAATGTCGCAGGGCGTGGGGGCCCACCGACTCGCTGCCCATGGCGGGGCCCAGGGTGCGCGAGACGAGGCGGTGCACGGTACGGGGGCCGAGCGGCCCTCCGCGGGCGCCGAGGAACAGAAAGGCACCGGGCTGCGCGCCCCGCGCCGCCAGGGCGGGCCGGCCGCGCACCAGATATGCGTCGAGAGCCTGTGCAGCAGGCAGCCCATAGGGCACCACGCGTTCTTTGGCTCCCTTCCCCAGCACGCGCACGGTGCGGCGCTCGGGCTCGAGGTCATCGATGGCCAACCCGCACAGCTCAGAGACCCGCAACGCCGCGGCGTAGAGCAGCTCGAGGATCGCGTGGTCGCGCAGCGCGATGGCATCTCCCGATGCTGCCGCCGCAGCAGTGTCGTCGAGGACATGTGACAGCGCGTCGGCGGCGGCGACCTTGGGAAGGCTTCGCCCCTTCTTCGGAGCGACCAGGCGCAGGCTCGGGTCGAGCGGAACGATGCCGGCTTCGCAGGCCCAGGCGAAGAAACCCCGCGTCGAGGCTGTACGTCGCGACAGCGTCGCGCGCGAATTTCCTCGCTGCGTCGCAGCCCACAGCCACTCGCGCAGGTGCTCAAGTTCCACCTCGCCCATCTGCGGATCGCCGAGGGTCTCAGCCAGGTCGGACAAATCTGAGCGATACGCGCGGACTGTGGCGGGCGAGAGCCGCCGCACATCCGCCACGTGGCGGACGTACGCATCGACGGCGGCGGAGACTCTCACCCTCCCAGAATGCCGGTCACCGTTCACCACGCGACGCGACGCGCCGCCAGCTTGCTCCCCGGGACTCCGCCCCGCCCTCCAGCGCGAGAAGGCCCAACTGCGACCGCACATCGGCCGGCGCCATCCCGCTGCGGCGGGCGACATCATCGACGGCGCGCCACGACCGACTGCTCAGCGCGTCGACGACGCGTGTGCGATCATCGGTGCGGTCGTCAAACGAAGCGGTGGTGAGCTGCGTGGTCATTCCCAGCAACTCGCACACCTCGTCTGCGGTGGTCACGCAACGGGAATCGAACTCGCGCAGAATCCGATGACATCCCGCGGAGGAGCCGCTGGTGACCGAGCCCGGGACCGCCCCGAGCGGGCGGCCGAGATCGGCCGCGTGCGAGGCCGTGTTGAGCGACCCGCTCCGAATGCCGGCTTCGACCACGATCGTGGCCCCGCCGAGGGCAGCGATGAGCCGGTTTCGCTGAAGAAAGCGCCATTTGGAGGGAACCGTGCCACACGGCACCTCGCTGACCACGCATCCTGCCGCGGCGATGCGCCGCAGCAGATCGGTGTGTCCGGCGGGGTAGGGGCGGTCCAGCCCACCGGCGACGAGCGCGACCGTCAGCCCGCCGGCGGCGAGGGCACCGCGATGCGCCGCGCCATCTATGCCGTATGCCGCTCCCGAAACCACGGCGATGCCGCGTCCCGCCAACTCGGCCGCGAACTCCGCGGCGATGTGCTCTCCATACCCCGTGGCCGCCCGCGCCCCGACGATGGCGACGGCGGGGTCGAGCCGGGACAGGTGAGATGGATCACCCCGCACCCATAGGCAGAGCGGAGCGTGCGGACCCAAGTCGTACAGTGCCGCGGGCCAGCCCTCGTCGTCGGGTGTCATCAGCCGCACGCCGAGAGTGGCCGCCTGCCGGATCGCGAACGCTATCGCGTCGGCATCCAGCCTCGGCCGCCACCGTGAGACCGCCTCGCGCAGCTGTGCTGTCGTCAGCCCCGCCGCATCCGCCGCCGCAGACCCGCGCACTCCGCTGAGTAGTTCGCGCAGGGCGACGTCGGGCCCCAGCGCACCGACGAACGCACCCGCGATGCCGTCACCCGGCTCGACCAGACAGCTCCACACCGCGGCGGCGTACGCCCGCGACAGCAGATCGGGATCGCCTGCGTGCGACGGTGTCAGAGGTGCCGCGGTGCGGATGGCGTCGTCGGACCATCGATAAGCGGTCATGAACGGATTCCCTTCTTCAGAAACAGCGCACGGCCGATGTCATCGGCGTTGAGCCGGTCGCGCGCAGTCAGGTCGCACAGGGTCCAGGCGACCCGAAGGATGCGGTCGTATCCCCGCAAGGTCAGCGATCCGCGGTTGAGCGCGGCATCCAGCGCGCGCCGGATGATGGGCGGCGGCGCCAGTGGGCCCTGCCGCAGCCACTCGCCCGAGGCCTGGGAGTTCACCTGCCACGGGGTGTCGCGCAGCCGGAAGGCAGCCCGCTCGCGGGCGGCAGCAACCCGCTCCTTTGCCACGGCGGTCGTCATGCCCACCGCGTTCCGGGTGCGCTCGGCGACCAGCACCCGCGCCAGCTGCAACTCGATGTCGATCCGGTCCAGCAGCGGGCCGGACAACCGGGCCATGTACCGGCGGATGGCCGCCGGCGGGCAGGTGCACGACGCACCACGCACGCCGTAGTTGCCGCACGGACACGGGTTCGTGGCCAGCACGAGTTGGAAGCGCGCCGGAAACGACGCGGTGAAGCCCGCACGGTGAATCTCTATCCGCCCGGTCTCCAGCGGCTGCCGCAGCGCGTCGAGCACACCCGACGAATGTTCTCCGGCTTCATCGAGGAAAAGCACACCCTCGCTCGCACGTGCTATCGCACCCGGCCGCACGCTGCGCGACCCGCCCCCGACGAGCGCGGCGATGCTCGCGCTGTGGTGGGGCGCCTCGAACGGCGGCGTGCGCTCGAGAGTCGTCACGGCAGCGCCGGACAGGGAGCGGATGGATGCCGCGATCAGCGCGGCTTCATCGTCGAGTTCGGGCAGGATCCCGGGCAGACGGCGTGCCAGCATGGTCTTGCCGGCCCCGGGCGGCCCCACCATGAGAACGTGATGCCCTCCGGCGGCGGCGACCACCAGCGCCTCCACCGCTTCGTCTTGTCCGATCACATCGGCCAGATCTGCCGGCGGGGGCGCGGTCGACACCTCGTCGGCTGCGCGCACGGGTTCGACTTCGGGCGTTGCGCAGACATCGGCTCCGTGCAACCGCGCCACCTCGGCGAGGGTCACCGCCCCGATCACTTCCACCCCACCCACCAGCGCCGCCTCCGCACGATTCGCCCACGGCACCACCACGCGCGCGACGCCCGCACGCGCGGCCGCGCGGACGGCGGGCAGCACACCCGGCACCGGGCGCAGCCGGCCGTCGAGTCCCAGTTCACCGATGTGTGCCGTGCGCTCAATGGCTGCGGCATCCATCCATCCGTCGGTGGCCAGCGCTGCTACGGCGATGGCCAGGTCGAACCCCGACCCCTGCTTGGGCAGGCTTGCGGGCGAGAGGTTCACGGTGAGCCGTCGCCTCGGCAAGGGCAGACCGCTGTTCTCGCTGGCGTTGCGCACCCGCTGCACCGCTTCGCCGAGGGCTTTGTCGGCCAGGCCGATGATACGGAATTCGGGAATCTGGTTGCTCTGGTCTGCCTCGACTTCGACGAGCGTGCCTTCGAGCCCCGAGAGGGCGACGGCCCACGTGCGCGTCACACCCATGGCACGTCTTCCATGTGCTCAAGCCGAGCCGTCGCCGGATCGGAACCGGTGATGCCGATGACGTCGAGGCGGCAGCGACGACCACGCGCGTCGGCGGGGTGTGCTGCGCACCACATATGTGCGAGGCCCCAGATGCGTGCACGTTTGCGCGCGTCGACCGCTGCCAGAGGATCACCGAACAGGTCGGTGCGGCGGGTCTTGACCTCGACGAAGACGAGATTCCCGCCCGTACATGCGACGACATCGACCTCACCGCTGGGCGCGCGCCAATTGCGATCGAGAATGTCGAAGCCCCGCGCCGTCAGATAGGCGACGGCTCGCTTCTCTCCCGCGCGCCCGAGTTCGTCTTTCGCTGCCATAAAGGCATGCTCCCGCGATCCCCCTTCGCTGCGAGGGCCGCCCGGGTCATCTGTGGATCAGGCCACGAAAGACGGCGAAATCGCCGTCTTGGGGAGGAAACGGTGATTCAGGAATCCAGCGAAAGCTCTTCGGGCAGGTGCAGGTCTCGGCGTTGAAGTTCCTCGACGTTGACGTCTTTGAAAGTGAGCACGCGCACCGACTTCACGAACCGGTCGGCGCGGTAGATGTCCCAGACCCAGACGTCGTTCATCGTGATCTCGAAATAGAAGTCGTGCTCGGTGTCGCGGCGCACGACGTTGACCTCGTTGGCCAGGTAGAACCGGCGCTCGGTCTCGATGACATAGGCGAACTGCGACACGACATCCCGGTACTCCTTGTACAGGGCAAGTTCGAGCTCGCGGTCGTAGTCGTCGAAGTCGTCATCCATGATGTCTCCATCCTAGGCATGGCGGCCGGTCACGCCGCCACCCGTCAGAAGAGGGTCGGGGCATCCGCGATCGCCCACGATGACCGGTGATACGGGCTCAGCCCTCTCTCGCGGATCGCCGCTCGATGCGTGGGGCTCGCGTATCCCTTGTTGTGCATCCACTCGTAGGCTGGGTGCTCGTCGTGCAGCACCACCATGTGCGCGTCGCGGGCGACCTTCGCGATGACGGATGCCGCAGCCGCGCTCGCACAGTCGCGGTCGGCCTTCACCTGCACCCGCACATCAAGCCCGGCACCGGCGACGGGGGCGATGTAGTCGTAGTTGCCGTCCAACAGCACTATCGCCTCATCGACGGCGACCCCATCGTCGCGTAGCGCCGCGATCGCCCGGGCAGCAGCGGTGCCCAGCGCGCGCATGATGCCGTGCGCGTCGATCTCGGCGGCGCTTGCCCAGCCCACGGCGTGGGCGCTCACCCAGCTCGACGCCCGAGCGGCGACATCCGCCCGCCGCGGTTCTGGGACGAGCTTGGAATCGCGAAGTCCGACCGGGATGCGGCGACGTGCCACCGGTGCGTCGATGGCGACGGCGCCCACCGCCACCGGACCGGCGAGGGCGCCACGGCCCACTTCGTCGCACGCGATGAGCACGGTGCGCTCGCGCAGCAGCCGCCGCTCGAGAGTGAGGCGGGGTTCGACGACGGTCACGGCGAGGCCCCGGCCGCCGTCGGAGTCGGAACACCGGCGAAAACGGCATGGTGGGTGTCGATCAACCCGAACCGGTCGAACGGCCAGGTGATCACGAACGCGCGTCCGACGACGTTGTCGATCGGAACGAAACCCCTGCCCGGCTGTTCCTGGTTGTACCGCGAATCGCGGGATCTGTCGCGATTGTCGCCGAGCACCCACAGCGAGTCGGCGGGCACCGTCACATCGAACGGAACCACCTCGGGCTCGCTTTCCCCGGCCGCCAGCTTCAGGTACGAGGTCTCGTCGACGGGCTGGCCGTTGACGGTGATCTGACCGATGGCGTTGCAGCAGGCCACGTGATCGCCGGGCAGACCGATCACACGCTTGATGAGATGGTCGTCGCTGTCGGGCGCCGACAGCCCGACCAGGGAGAGCACCCAGTCGAAAGCCTCGACGATCCACGGCCGCGGGGCGCTGGCCGCCTCGGGCGTGAGCCACCCGCCCGGGTCGCGGAACACCACGACGTCGCCGCGCTGGTAGCCCGAGAAGCGCGGAGTGATCTCGTCGACGAGGATCCGGTCATTTATCTGCAGCGTGTTCTCCATCGATCCGGAAGGGATGTAGAACGAGCGGATCAGAAACGTCTTGACGAGAAACGAGACGAGAAGCGCGACGATGATGATCACCACGACGTCACGGAGGAAGGTCAGCGCTCCGCGACGCTTCGAGGTGCGTCCGTCGGTCTCGGCTGTCGCGGAGTTCTCAGTCATTCGCACCCTTCGACGATCGCACACTACAGCGTCGCACATTCTCCCAGGAACAGACGACGACGCCCCGAGGCGGGAAGCCTCGGGGCGTCGTGCGCAACGTGTCAGTTGTCGCGCTTCTCCTTGATCTTGGCCTTCTTGCCACGGAGGTTGCGCAGGTAGTAGAGCTTCGCCCGGCGGACATCGCCGCGGGTGACGACCTCGATGCGGTCGAGCACCGGGGAGTGCACCGGGAAGGTGCGCTCGACGCCCACCTGGAAGCTGATCTTGCGGACGGTGAAGGTCTCGCGCACGCCGTCGCCGGAGCGGCCGATGACCACACCCTGGAAGACCTGGATACGGCTGCGGTTGCCCTCGGTGATGTTCACGTGCACCTTGACGGTGTCACCGGCGTGGAAATCAGGGATGTCGGAGCGGAGCGATGCCGCATCGACGGCGTCGAGGATCTGCATGATCGTGTCTCTCTGCGACCGCCACAGGTCGGTCGCGAAGTGGAAGGGATACGTGAGTCGGTGCACGCTGCGCAGTCAGGACGACGCGCGGACTCCCCTGAGGCAGAGTCGGTGCGCGGGCACAAGGCTCCATTCTGCCATGGATGCGGCATCCCGACCAAAACGGGTCAGTGCACGTTGCGTCCATCGCCGGGGCGTCCGACCTCGTTCACCACGATGACCTCGGCATGCTGGCGCGCCCGATCGCGCACATCGGCATCGGTGGGAGCGTCGGTCGGGAGGTCGGCCGGACCGGTTCCCGCCCACCCACGTCGAATCGACCCGCGCGCCTCGCCCCACAGCTGCCGAAGCGACGACCAGAAGATGACGAGGAAAGCCACGACCGCGGCGAGCAGAATCGCGAGGAACACCGGCTCGATGAAGCACCCGAATGCGATCACCAGGCCATGCCAGACAGTGACACCCAAGACATCCCACCACGAGACGGCCCGTTCGGCGCGCACGGTCGGACGGGCGCGGATCAGAAGAGTGATGATCAGCTCACCGACCAGCACGGCGGGAGCTGCGATCAGAAGCACGCCGAGGAACGTCCACCCGCCGGCGTTGAAGATCGCCCAACCGATCAGCATCCAGGCAGGGAGCACGATCGCCGCCGGGTAGAGCCACCGGAAGAAGCCGCGTCGCAACCACATGCGGCGATGCTACTCGCGTCGGCCGAGCGCGACCTGTGCACGCGTCCAGCGCGCGAGCCGTCGCATCCACGACAATGGATGGTGACGAGAGGAAGACGATGATCGAACTGCGCACACCGGCCGAGATCGAGCAGATGCGACCGGCGGGTCGCTTCGTGGCGGAGGTTCTGGCGACGCTGCGAGATGAGACGAAGGTCGGCACGAACCTGCTGCAGATCGATGAACGCGCGCACGCGATGATCCACAAGGCCGGTGCCCAGTCGTGCTACATCGACTACGCGCCCTCGTTCGGCTCGGGGCCGTTCGGCAAGGTCATCTGCACGTCGGTCAACGATGCGGTTCTGCATGGGATGCCGCGGGACTACGTGCTGCGCGACGGAGACCTCGTCTCGCTCGACCTCGCCGTCGCCGTCGACGGGTGGGTCGCCGACTCTGCCGTTTCGTTCGTGGTGGGAACGCCGCGAGCGCAGGATCTCGCCCTCATCGACACGACCGAGCGGGCGTTGGATGCCGCCATCGGCGCCGCCACCGTCGGCAATCGCATCGGCGACATCTCAGCGGCCATCGCCGCAGTCGCGCACGGCGACGGATACTCCATCAACACCGACTTCGGCGGCCACGGCGTCGGCCGGATCATGCATGGCGACCCGCACATTCCCAACGATGGTCGCCCCGGCCGCGGCTACCCTCTGCGCGATGGGCTGGTCATCGCGATCGAGCCGTGGTTCTTGGCCACGACCGACGAGCTGATCACCGACCCCGACGACGGCTGGACGCTGCGCAGCGCCGACGGATCTCGTGGCGCGCACTCCGAGCACACCGTGGCGATCACCGCCGACGGGCCGATAGTGCTCACCGACCGCTCCTTCCTCGGCGTCGCCTGAGTGCGCCCACCCGCTACGACGCGGGTGTTGACTGGGGAGATGGCGAAGAAGTGGATCGCGCCGCGGGCAGGCGGCATCGACGTTCTGGAATTCATCGACGACGAGGTCGCCGCACCGCGTGCGGGTGAAGTGACCATACAGGTGCGGGCGGCGGGAATGAATCCCGCCGACTACAAGCATCTCGCACGGGAGCAATCGGGGTTTCCCCTGGGTATCGGCTACGAGGTGGCCGGAGTTCTCACGCGTCTCGGGCCCGACACGCACATCGCCTCGGGTGGGGGCGCCACAGGTGATGAGGTGCTCGCCTTTCGAGTCGCCGGCGGTTATGCCTCGGAGGTGACGGTTCCTGCCAGCGATGTATTCGCCAAGCCCGCCAATCTGTCCTTCCCGCAGGCGGCCAACCTCTTGCTGGCGGGAACGACCGCGGCCGAAATGCTGGAGCTGACCCGAGTGGGCGACGGCGACGTGGTCCTGCTGCACGGGGCATCGGGTGCCGTCGGAGTCAGCGCCGTGCAGCAGGCGCTCTGGCGCGGCGCCCGAGTCATCGGCACGGCGTCTGCGGCGAACCTCGACCGCGTGCGCTCCTTCGGCGCGGAAGCGGTCGCGTATGGTCCGGGGCTCGAAGCGCGCGTGCGCGAACTCGCACCCGACGGCGTCGACGCCGTGCTGGATGCCGTCGGCACCGACGAAGCCGTGGACGTGTCCGTCGCGCTGCTGCGCGTGGCCACACGAGCAGTGACCATCGTGAAGGGACCGAAGACGGATGCCGCGGGTTTCACCGCGATCGGCGGTGCGATGCCGGCGAGCAAGGCATTCCGCGACAATGCGCGCGCTGGCCTCATCGCCCGCGCCGCCGCCGGTGATTTGGCGGTGCCCGTCGCGCTCACCTTTGAGCTGAGCGAGGCGAAGCAGGCGTTGCGGCTGCTGGCCGAGGGGCATCCCGGGGGCAAGCTCGCACTCATTCCGTGACCGGGTGCGTGCGATTCAGACCGGCAGCGCGTCGTACACGTAAACCACGGTGCGCTGGCGCAGATCGAGGGTCATCCGACCGGCCGTGGCCGGATGTTCGTCGAGTATCGCGTTGATCTCGCCGGTCATTCTGGCGTGTGTTGGCTCGTCGGCCGCGAGGAAGGTGCTGACGGTGTGCCAGCGCCGAATGTAGTCCGCGCGAGCGAGGCGCTCGATCCACTCGATGCGCTCGACCCGGCGAAGCCGGAAGCCCGGCACGTCGTCCTCGTCCTGAGTCGTCTCGTGCTCCGCGGTCTCATCCTCCACGGGGCGCGGGTGCGCGACAGCTGCGCACGCGAGATCCCAGGCACAATCCGGGTGCGAACCGTTCCAGACGAGTCCCAGGGTTCCGTCGCGACGCAACACGCGCCGGATCTCTGTGACTGCGGCATCCCTGTCGAACCAGTGGAAGGCCTGAGCGACCACCACCGTGTCGACACTGGCATCGGGCAAGGGAATCGACTCAGCCGTGCCATCCCGCGCGTCCACCGCAGGAAGCTTGTCGCGCAAGACAGCAAGCATCTGCGCTGACGGATCGACAGCGAAGACATGGTCGGCACGGTTGTGCACAAGCTCAGTGAGCTTTCCGGTGCCTGCCCCCAGGTCGAGGATGGCGCGCACATGATCCGGCACGAGCACGTCAACCGCTGCCGGCGGAAACGACGGCCGATACCGGTCGTATGCCGCTCCCGTCTGCTCGAAGCTGCGGGCCAGACGACGCGTCTCGCTCATCGTCTCAGCGTACGCGTCGGCGTCGTCAACGCCCGCCCTCATACCGAGCCGGCTCGTCGGCATTCCGCGCCAATTCGACACGTCGCCTGTGGTCGTCATCGAGCTCGTCCAGTTCGGTCGGGGCATACCAGCCCACCTCGGTGAGCTCGCCATCGACAGGATGCGGCTCACCAGAGACCCACTCGCACCGGAAAGTGAGTGTGAGGTAGTCGACGGCGTCGCCGTTCGCGTATGTCACGCGGTCCATCTGGTGCACCCAGGCGAGTCTGGTTGCGCGTGCGACAATGCCTGCTTCTTCGCGCACCTCCCGCACCGCGGCATCGGCCGGCTCCTCACCCGGCTCGACGATCCCCGACACCGGTTGACGTTCGCCGTTGTCAGCGCGTCGCCCCAAAAGCACCCGGTCGCCACGGAACACGACCGCCGTGACGCCCACGAGGGGTAACGGCGCGTGACCGATGTGCTTGCGCAGATCGAGGACGAATTCGGGAGTGGGCATATCCCGACGATACCGGCGTCCGGACCCGCGGCCCGCTCTACGGCTCGAGCAGGTCGGGCCGGCGCTCACGCGTGCGCGCAAGCTGCTGCTCATGCCGCCAGGCGTCGACGGCGCCATGGTTGCCGCTCAGCAGCACCGGCGGCACCTCACGGTCTCGCCACAGCGCGGGCTTCGTATAACTGGGGTACTCGAGCAGTCCGTCTTCGTGCGACTCCTCGATCAGACTGTCGGGATTGCCCACCACACCGGGGATGAGCCGTCCGGCAGCCTCCACCATCGCCATGACCGCCACTTCTCCCCCGTTGAGCACATAATCGCCGAGGCTGACCAGGCGCACGTCGCCGAGCGTGGCCGCATAGTCGAAGACACGCTCGTCGATGCCCTCGTAGCGCCCGCATCCGAACACCAGATGATCCCGTCCGCTGAACTCGCGCGCGGTGGCCTGCGCGAACACCTCGCCGGCCGGCGAGGGAAAGACGATGGTCGGCCGAGTCGCGGCATCTCGCACTATCGCATCCAGCGCCGCACCCCACGGCTCCGGCTTCATCACCATGCCCGCTCCCCCGCCGTACGGAGTGTCGTCGACGGTGCGATGCCGATCATGCGTCCAGTCGCGCAGGTCGTGCACCCGAATGTCCAGCAGTCCACTGCTGCGCGCCTTGCCCAACAGCGACACCTCGAGAACATCGAAGAATTCAGGAAAGATCGTCACGATGTCGATACGCACGCAACGAGCCTAGCCAGCCGGCGATCTCACACCGCGCAGCTGCCCCCTGTGACGCGGTCGTAGCGTCGAGGTAATCAGCGCCGCGACGACGTCACGAACTCGAAACACGCACCACACACCCTCGAAAACCCGCGTTCGTATCGTGAAGGCCATGAACCCGGACGATGCACTCCCCCGCCTGGTCGTCGTCGGTGCCGGAATGGTCGCGCACCGCCTGGTCGAGAGCATCGTCACCCGCGAGCCCGGCAGCTGGCAGATCACCGTTCTCGGTGACGAAGACGTCGCCGCCTACGATCGCGTGGGACTCACCGTCTGTCTGACAGGCACCGAGCCCGCCGAGATCGCCCTCGATCCCAGCGTCTTCGCCGCCGAGGGCGTCACGCTGCGCACCGGCGTACGCGCCACGCAGATCGACCGCACGGCCCGCACCGTGCACTGCGACGACGGGTCCACGCACCCGTACGACCGGTTGGTTCTCGCGACCGGCTCTTCCGCCACGCGCCCGCCCGTCGACGGCGCCGACCATGCTGCGTGTTTCGTCTACCGCACGCTCGACGACGTTCTCACTCTGCGCTCGTTCGTACAGCGGCGCACGGCCGAGCTGGATCGCCCGATGACCGGCGTCGTGATCGGCGGCGGTCTGCTCGGACTCGAAGCGGCCGGTGCCCTGCAGACGCTCGATGTCGCGGCGACCGTCGTGCAGTCGTCCGACCGGCTGATGTCCGCCCAGCTTGATCGCCCCGCGGGCGACGCGCTGAGACGCCTCATTCAGGAACGCGGGATGTCGGTGGTCACCGAAGCACGCAGCACCGCCGTCGTCACCGACCGGACGGGCATGATCTGCGGGGTCGCGTTCGGTGACGGCACGACGCTGGCAGCCGATGTCGTCGTGTTCACCGTCGGGGTGCGACCGCGTGACGAACTCGCCCGCGACGCCGACCTGGCCATCGATGAGCGCGGCGGGGTGGTCATCGACGCTCAGTGCGCGACCAGCGACCCGGCGATCCTCGCCATCGGCGAAGTCGCCAGCTTCGAGGGCCAGTGCATCGGGCTGGTCGCGCCCGGCTACGCGATGGCAGAGGTCGCCGCCACGCACCTGCTCGGCAGCGCGGCATCCTTCCCCGGCTACGACCAGTCCACCAAGCTCAAGCTCGCGGGCGTTGACGTGGCGACCTTCGGCGACGCGTTCGGCACCACCGCGGGCGCCCTCGACGTGGTCTATTCCGACCCGATTGCGGGCCTCTACAAAAAGCTCGTGCTCTCCGACGACGCACAGACCCTGCTCGGCGGCATGCTCGTCGGAGACGCGACCGCCTATGGAACGCTGCGTCCCCTCGTCGGCCGCCCGCTCGGCGGCGACCCGGTCGCCTATCTCATGCCCGCAGACACGGTCGCTGCGGCGCCGTCCGGCGACCTTCCCGACGATGCGCTGGTGTGCTCGTGCAACGGCATCACGGCCGGGCGCATCCGCCTGGCGGTTTCCGAAGAAGGCTGCACCGATGTCGCCGGCGTGAAAGCGTGCACACGGGCCGGTGCCACGTGCGGATCGTGCATCCCGATGGTCACGAAGATCGTCGGCGCCGAGCTGGCAAAGACCGGCCACGCCCTGCGCAGCGGGCTGTGCGAGCACTTCGAGATGACCCGTCCGCAGCTTTTCGACGCGATCCGGGTCACCGGTCTCGACACCTTCAGCGCCATCGTCGAGCGCTTCGGCACGGGACGCGGGTGCGATATCTGCAAGCCGGTCATCGCCAGCATCCTCGCCTCGCTCCTGCACTCCCACGTGCTCGACGGCGAGAACGCCGCCCTCCAAGACACCAACGACCACGTCATGGCGAATCTGCAGAAGGACGGCTCGTATTCGGTGGTCCCGCGAATTCCCGGCGGTGAGATCACGCCCGACGGTCTGCTCGCGATCGGTGAGGTCGCCCGCGACTTCGGCCTGTACACGAAGATCACCGGCGGCCAGCGCATCGACATGTTCGGTGCCCGGCTCGAGCAGCTTCCGGAGATCTGGGGGCGACTGGTGGATGCCGGTTTCGAGTCGGGCCACGCATACGGCAAGTCGATGCGCACGGTGAAGTCGTGCGTGGGCTCGACATGGTGCCGGTACGGCGTGCAGGACTCCGTCGGCATGGCCGTGCGGCTGGAGCTGCGCTACCGCGGCCTGCGCTCGCCGCACAAGCTGAAGTTGGGCGTCTCGGGCTGCGCTCGGGAATGTGCCGAAGCGCGCGGCAAGGACGTGGGTGTCATCGCCACCGAGGCCGGCTGGAATCTGTACGTGGGCGGCAACGGCGGCTTCACGCCCCGGCACGCGACACTGCTGGCCGAAGACCTCGACGACGAGATGCTCGTCACCGCTATCGACCGCTTCGTGATGTACTACATCCGCACCGCCGATCGCCTCCAGCGCACCGCGGCGTGGCTGGAAGACCTCGATGGAGGCATCGACGCGCTGCGGGCCGTGATCTTCAACGACAGCCTCGGAATCTGCGCCGACCTCGACGCCGCGATGGCCACCCACGTCGACGCGTACGAGGACGAGTGGAAGGCCACTCTCGACGACCCCGACAAGCTGCGCCGGTTCGCCTCATTCGTGAACGCCCCCACCCTTCCCGACCCCGCGCTGGCCTACACGATCGAGCGCGGTCAGCCCCGGCCCGCCACCGCCGACGAACGCGATAACGGACGCGTCCTCATCGCCGGCACCACCTTGGAGGTACGCTCATGACCCTGCTCGCTCCCCCCGCCGCCACCACCCACGCCGCACAATGGACCCCGGTCTGCGCGATCGACGACCTGGAGTCCGAGCGCGGGCGCGCCGCCCTCGTCGGCGACACCCAGATCGCGCTGTTCCTGCTGTACTCAGGTCGCATTCACGCGGTGTCGAACCGTGACCCTTACAGCGGCGCGCACGTGATCGCGCGGGGCATCGTCGGCAGTCGAGACGGCGCTCCCACGGTGGCCTCCCCGATGTACAAGCAGGTCTTCGACCTGCGCACCGGCCGGTGTCTCGACGCCCTGGGCAAAGAGGAGAAGTCGCTGACAACCTGGCCGGTGGCGGTGCGCGGCGGTGAGGTGCTGGTGCGCTGGGGGTCGACGCTGTGACCACCCTTCTGGGTCTCTCGCTCGCGGGGCGGACCGTGCTGTTCGTCGGCGGCGGCGCCCTCGCCGCTCGGCGCCTGCACCGGTTCCTCGCCGAAGACGCCGTCGTACGGATCATCGCACCGGTGCTGCATCCCGACGTGGCCGAACTTGCCGCACAGCACGACCTCGATTGCACACGGCGAGCTGTGCGTGCCGGCGACCTCGATGATGTGTGGCTCGTCCACACCGCCACCGGCGACCCGCGCGTGGACTCATGGGTCGCCGGTGTGTGCGAGCAGCGGCGCATCCTGTGCGTGAACGCGTCCGACGGCTCGCACGGCACGGTGCGCCTGGCCGCAGAGACCCGCGCGGGCGATTCTGTCGTGGGGGTCGTCTCAGACTCAGGGGTGGATCCTGGGCGCTCGGTGCACGTGCGCGACCAGATCGCCGATGCACTGCGCGCGGGTCGGATGTCGATGCGCCGGCACCGGCCGACGGGTGCCGGCAGAGTGAGTCTGGTGGGCGGCGGGCCCGGGGCCGCCGACCTCATGACGGTTCGCGGACGGATGCTGCTGGCCGAGGCCGATGTCGTCATCGCCGATCGCCTCGGCCCGACCGAGGTGCTCGACGAACTTCCCGCCGACGTCGAGATCGTCGACGTCGGCAAACGCCCCGGCCACCATCCTGTGCCGCAGCAGGCCATCAACGCGCTTCTCGTCGAGCACGCTCGCGCGGGGCGACATGTCGTGCGGCTGAAAGGCGGCGACCCGTTCGTCTTCGGTCGCGGCGGCGAAGAGGTGGCCGCCTGCCTCGCGGCCGGCGTCGCCGTCGATGTCGTGCCGGGAGTCTCCAGTGCCCTCGCTGTTCCCCAGGCCGCCGGCATCCCGGTGACCCATCGCGGTGTGGCCGCAGCCGTGCACATCGTCAATGGCCAGGCGGATCTGTCCGAGACGACGCTCGCTGCCCTCGCCGATGCACGCACCACGACAGTGATCCTCATGGGCGTCGCTGCCCTTCCACGCCTGATCGACGCCGCGGTGCGTGCCGGGGTTCCGATGGACCGCCCTGTCGCGATCGTCGAGCGCGGACACACCGCTCACCAGCGCATAACCCGCAGCACGGTGGGCGAAGTGGTGGCCGACGCGCGCGCGGTCGACGTGCACAACCCGGCGGTGATAGTGGTGGGAGAGGTGACACAGGCCGGCCTGCTGCTGGCCGCCGACGTCGCCGCGGTCGCGGCATGACGGCGCGCGCGAATCTGTCGGCGGCCCTCGCCGGCTGCACGATCGTCATCACCGCTGACCGCCGCAGCACCGAGTTGACCGCAGCGCTCGAACGACACGGCGCGCGCGTGCAGCACGCGCCGGCGTTGACGATCGTGCCGCACGCCGATGACACCGCCCTAGCGCTGCGCACACGAGAACTGCTCGACGCACCGCCAGATGTCGTCGTGGTCACCACGGGCGTGGGATTCCGCGGGTGGATGGAGGCCGCCGACGAGGAGGGGCTCGGCGACGATGTGCACCGCGCTCTCGCCGGCGCTCGGTTTCTCGCACGTGGTCCGAAGGCGCGCGGCGCCATTCAGCAGGCAGGGTTCGACACGGCATGGGTCGCCGAGACCGAGACGGCCGCCGAGCTCGGCGCATATCTGGTGGCCGAGGGGCTGACCGGTCGAAGAATCGCTGTACAGCACCACGGAGCGGGTGCTGACGGTCTCGACGAGTTGTGCACCGCGCATGGTGCAGAAGTGGTGAGTCTGACCGTCTACCGGTGGGGGCCGCCGCCCGACCCCGACGCGGTCCGGCGGTCGGTGCACGACGCCGCCGACGGCGGCGCAGATGCCGTTCTGTTCACGTCGGCACCCGGTGCCGCGGAATGGCTCGCCTGCGCCGTGCGGGAAGGACTGCGCGCACCGATCGCCGCACGGTCGGCATCGCGCCGGCTGCTCCTGGCGGCTGTGGGCCCGGTCACTGCCGCTCCATTGCAGGCTGCGGGCCTGACCACGACCGTCGCCGATCGTGGCCGTCTGGGAGCGCTGGTGCGCACCGTCATCGGCCACTTCGGCACGGGCGGAGCCCACGCCGTCGAGACGCCGGCCGGTCGCCTGCAGCTGCGCAGCACGGGCGCCGTCGTCGACGGGTCGTTCCTTCCGTTGTCACGCACGTGCGCTGCGGTGCTCGAGCTGCTCTTCGACGCTGACGGCGCCGTCGTCTCGCGTCGCGCTCTGCAGCGCGCGCTGCCACGCTCGGCAGAGAGCACGCACGCCGTCGACATGGCCGTGGCCCGACTGCGCGAGGCGCTCGGGGTACAGGGGCTCATTCGCACGGTGATCAAACGCGGCTATCGTCTCGAGGTGCGCGAGGGCGCGCTCACATCATGACCCCCGTGCTCATCGGCTGCTCACACGGCACGGCGTCGGCGCAGGACCGTGCGGCGATCCGCGCTCTGCTCGACCAGGCGCGCGTGCTGCTGCCCCACGTCGAGGTGCGCGAGGGGTTCGTCGACAGACAGAAGCCCTCGCTCGACCACGTGATCGCCGACGTTGCGCCCGGTGTTCCCGTGGTCGTCGCTCCGCTCCTGCTCTCAACCGACCATCACACGAAGATCGACATCGAAGATGCGGTGCGCCGCCGCCCCACCGCGATCTCGACTCCCGCGCTCGGTCCGCACGACCTTCTGGCTCTGGTGCTCGAATCGCGGCTCGACGAGCTCGGGCTGCGCGACGACGACGGCGTCGTGCTCGCCGCGGCGGACTCTCGCGATCCGGCCACGGCGCGCGCCGTGTCTTCGATGGCGGAGCGCCTGAGCATCTGCATCCGCCGCCCGGTCGGGGTCGGCTTCGCCACCGGCCGCGCCCCGCGGCTGGCAGAGGCCGTCTCCACGGCGCGCATGGCACGTGCCGGCCGCGTGGTGGCCGCCAGCTATGTCCTGGCGCCCGGGCATTTCGCCGATCTGGTGAGGGATGCCGGAGCCGATGCCGTCACACAGCCGCTGGCCCCCGACCCGCGTGTGGCCGCGATCATCGCCGAACGCTTTCACGACGCCGTCGCGACCCTGGCCGCGTGATCTCACGCGACCGTCCCGATCGTCGTGAGCGAGGATTGACGTCGGGGCAATAGGCCGGGTCAGTGGCGGGAAACACGCGTCTCATAGCGTCGGATCATCGACGAAGGGACGCCCTCATGACGACCGAACCCGTACTGACCTCGCTTCCGACAGCCGAACCCGGCGCAGCATCCACGCGTCCAAGACCTCACCGCGGCAGCCGCTGGATCCAGGATTGGCGGCCCGAGAACGCCGACTTCTGGCACACCACGGGCCGCGCGGTAGCGCGCCGCAACCTCTTCTGGTCGATCTTCGCCGAGTTCCTCGGCTTCGTCGTGTGGCAGCTGTGGAGCATCGTGGTGGTGATGCTGCCGGCCGCAGGGTTCACCCTGACCACGGCGCAGTCGTTCTGGCTCATCTCACTGCCGAGCCTGGTGGGGGCCACGCTGCGCTTTCCGTACACGTTCATGGTCGCGCGCTTCGGTGGCCGAAACTGGACGATCGTCTCGGCCAGTCTGCTGCTGGTGCCCACGGTGCTGCTGAGCGTTGTCGTCGCCCACCCCGAGACGCCCTTCGGCGTGCTGCTGGCCGTCGCCGGCCTCGCCGGACTCGGCGGTGGGAACTTCGCGAGTTCGATGGCCAACATCACCTACTTCTTCCCGCACCGAGAGAAGGGTTGGGCGCTCGGACTCAACGCAGCAGGCGGCAACATCGGTACAGCTGTCGCGCAGCTCCTGGTGCCAGTCGTCGTGTCGCTGACCGCTGCGACCGCAGTGGGGATCTCCATCGCAGGGTGGATATGGATCCCCCTCATCCTCGTCGCCGTCTGGGGCGCATGGCGGCACATGGACAATCTGTCGACCGCGACCTCCGACCTCCCCGCGTCGCTGGCGGCGCTGCGTGAGCCGCACCTCTGGCTGCTCGCCCTGCTGTACATCGGCACGTTCGGCTCGTTCATCGGATTCGCGGGGGTGTTCCCCAAACTCATCGCCGACGAGTTCCCCGCGTTCTCGTCGTTCCGCATCGGCCAGGCTGCGCTCTCGCTCGCCTTCTTGGGGGCCCTGGTGGGTTCGCTCGCCCGCCCGTACGGCGGGCGTCTCGCCGACCGGTTCGGCGGAGCGCGCATCACACTGATCGCGTTCGGCGTGATGGCGCTCGGCGCCCTCGCGCTCATCCTCGTGGCGCCCGCCGGCGGCTTCTGGGCTTTCCTGTGCTGTTTTCTGTTGCTGTTCGCAGCCACGGGGATCGGCAACGGATCGACTTATCGCATGATCCCCAGTGTCTTCGCCGCGCGCGTCCGTGTGCGCGGAACGGATCCTGTGCGGGATGCCGCGGCAGCACGCACCTCATCGGCTGCGCTGGGCATCATCTCGGCCATCGGCGCGTACGGCGGATTCGTGATCCCACAGCTGCTGAGCGCATCGAAGTCGGCCACCGGAGACTACACGAGCGCGTTCTGGGGTTTCGTCGCGGTGTACGCGCTGCTGATGGTGATCACCGCCATGGCCTATGCGGTTCCGCGCGCCGCGCTGGGTCGCCAGCGCATCTGATCAGCGGATCAGCCGGCGTCGTCGGTGGATGCTGCGGGCCCATCGCCCTCGTCAGCATCCGTCGGCAACTCCTCGAACAGGCCTGCGGGCGGCGTCACGACGACGCGGCCGGCGGCGACATCCACTTCGGGAACTATCGCCTTCACGAACGGCACCAGCACTTCACGCTCGTCGTGCAGCACGGCGAGCAGGTCTTGGGCGGGCAGGTGGTCGACCCGCACCACACGCCCGACGATGTCACCGCCGCGCACGACCTGAAGACCGACGAGCTGGTGGTCGTACCAGGCGTCATCCTCAACCTGTTCGGCCGCATCGGCCTCGACCCACAGGATGGCCTTGACCAGCTCTTCGGCCGCCGTGCGGTCTTCCACGCCGTCAAGGAAGACGACAGGGTGCGAGTTCATCCAGCGGAACTCGCGAATGGTGACCGACTTGCCGTGCCAGGGCGACGACTCGGGCACCTGAAGGGTGAACACGGCTCCCGGAACGAAGCGCCCGTCGGGGTCGTCGGTGTACAACTCGAGCTTGAGGGCTCCCTTGAGCCCGTGCGCCTTGAGCAGACGTGCGACGCGCAGCTGGGTTCCGGCCGGCTTCGGCGACCGCTTCTTGCCCGCAGGCTTGTCGACAGAGCGAGCTGCAACGGGTTCTGTGTCAGAGCCCATCTCAGTCGTCCGCGACGTCGACGCGCACGCGGCGTCCGTCGGCCAGCGCGGTGATGAGCGTGCGCAGGGCCTTGGCCGTGCGGCCGCCGCGCCCGATGACGCGTCCCCGATCGTCGGGGTGAACATGCACTTCGAGCACGTCGCCTCGCACAGAGGTGGACTCGTCGATGCGCACGTCGTCAGGGTGATCCACGATCCCCTTGACGACGTGCTCGAGCGCGGCTGCCAGCACGGTGACTACTCGGCGTCGGCCGCAGGGGCCTCGTCGGCGGCGGTCTCGGCGGCCGGAGTCTTCTTCTCGGCCTTGGGCTTGACGACCGACTTCTTCGAGGAGTCCACCTCGAACGCGGGCTTGGCTTCCTTGACCTTGACGGTCGAGACGGCGTTCTTGTCGCCCTTGAACTTGCCCCAGTCACCGGTCAGCTTGAGGATGGCCCGCACCTGCTCGGTCGGCTGCGCGCCGACGCCGAGCCAGTACTGCGCACGCTCAGAGTCGACCTCGATGAACGAGGGCTCCTCGGTCGGGTGGTACTTGCCGATCTCTTCGATCACACGACCGTCGCGCTTGGTGCGCGAGTCGGCGACGACGATGCGGTAGTACGGGGCACGGATCTTGCCGAGCCGCTTGAGACGGATCTTGACAGCCACGATTCTCCTGAATGTGTGTGGAAATGATGAACCAGTCGCCTGGAGCGTGGGGTGCACACCCGGCGGAAGCTCGAAGGTGGAGGCACACGCCGGATAGAGGGTCGGGCGTTGCTCCGACGGTCAATTCTGCCAGATGTCGACGGATGCCGCGAACCGGCCGACCGGCGCGCGCGTGGCAGACTGTGCGAATGGGGGTGCACTTCGCGTCATCCGACCGTTCCACCGTCGGACTCGAGTGGGAGATCATGCTCGCCGACCGCGAATCCGGCGACCTCGTCCCACGCGCCCCCGAGATCCTGCCGCTGCTGCACGACCGCAGCGCTGACGCGCGCTTCACCGTCACGGGCGAACTCCTCACCAACACCGTCGAGGTCACCAGCGGCGTCAGCGGCACCGTCGCCGAGGCCGCGCATGACGTCGCCGACGCCATCGCGGCGCTGCGCGCGATCACCGACCCTCTCGATGTCGAGCTGCTCTGCGCCGGCAGCCATCCGTTTGCGCAGTGGTACGACCAACAGGTCAGCGACAAGACCAGGTACCACACGCTGATCGAGCGCACGCAGTGGTGGGGCCGCAACATGATGATCTGGGGCATCCATGTGCACATCGGCGTCGAAGACGCCGACAAGGTGTTCCCACTCATCGGAGCGCTCTCGGTCTACCTCCCGCACCTGCAGGCGCTTTCGGCGTCCAGCCCGTTCTGGGCCGGTGAGCGAACCGGCTACGCCTCGAATCGGTCACTCGTGTTCCAACAGTTGCCTACCGCCGGGCTTCCCTGGCCACTGCGCGACTGGGCACAGTTCGAGTCGTACCTCCACGACATGGTCGACACCGGCGTCATGGCCGACGCCAGCGAAGTGCGGTGGGACATCCGCCCCGCTCCTCGGTGGGGCACGATCGAAGTGCGGGCATGCGACGGCATGTCGACGCTGCCCGAACTCGCCGCGGTCGCCGCGCTCGTGCAGGTGCTCGTCGAGCATTTCTCACGAGAACTCGACGCCGGGCGGCCTCTCCCCCGCTTGCAGCCGTGGTTCCTACGAGAGAACAAGTGGCGCGCGGCGCGGTACGGGCTCGACGCGCGCATCATCGTCGATCGTGCCGGCACCCAGCGCCCGGTCGCCGGTCATGTCGCCGAACTCGTCGACCAGCTCGCTCCGGTCGCCGAGGAACTGGGGTGTGTCCGCGAGCTTGCCGGCGTGCGATCACTCATCGACAACGGCAACAGCTCGACCCGACAGGTGCGCGTCGCCGATGCCGCCGATGGTGATCTGCGCACCGTCGTCCAGCACCTCATCCACGAGTTCCGCACCGGGCCCACCCTGCGCGAGCATCTCGCACGCCTCGACGGCTGACGCGGTCTCAGCCGTTGCCGAGCATCTTCTGCAGCTCGGCGATATCGGTTTCGGTGGGCACCTTCTTGCCGCTCAGGCCGAACCCCGATCCCGTCGACGGGGCGGTCTGCGCGCCCAGCCCGGCGTTCTCGGCTGCGCGCTTGGCCGGGTTCCCGGAACGCGAGCCCTTCTTCTTCTTCTGCTGCTTTCCGCGCTTGCTCGAGGCCCCCGGCTTGCCCATCGCGCCCATGCCGGGAATGTTCGGCACGCCACCGCGTGCGACGGTCTTCATCATCTTGGCGGCCTGCTCGAAACGCTGCACCAGCTGGTTCACGTCGGTGACGGTCATGCCGGCACCGCGGGCGATGCGCAGCCGCCGCGAGCCGTTCAGCAGCTTCGTGTTGCGACGCTCGGCCGGCGTCATCGAGCGGATGATCGCCTCGGTGCGGTCGACCTCACGCTCGTCGAAGTCGTCGAGCTGCTGCTTCATCTGGCCCATGCCCGGGAGCATCCCGAGCATCTTCTTCATCGAGCCCATCTTGCGCATCTGCTGCATCTGCTCGAGGAAGTCCTCGAGCGTGAACTGCTCGGTCGCCAGCTTCTCGGCGACCTTGCGCGCCTCTTCTTCGTCGAACGCTTCCTGTGCCTGTTCGATCAGCGTCAGGATGTCGCCGAGATCCAGGATGCGGCTGGCCATGCGGTCGGGGTGGAAGGGCTCGAGATCATCGAGCCCTTCGCCGGTGGACGCGAAGATGATGGGGCGACCGGTGACCGAGGCCACCGACAGGGCGGCACCGCCGCGCGCGTCGCCGTCGAGCTTGGAGAGGACGACACCGGTGAAGTCCACGCCCTCTTGGAAGGCCTTGGCCGTGTTGACCGCGTCCTGTCCGATCATCGCGTCGATGACGAACAGCACCTCGTCGGGCTGGGTGGCCGCACGGATGTCGGCGGCCTGCTTCATCAACTCGGCATCCACACCCAAGCGGCCCGCGGTGTCGATGATCACGATGTCGTGGAGGGCACGCCGGGCGTGCTCGACGCCGTCGCGGGCCACCCGCACCGGGTCGCCCACGCCGTTGCCCGGTTCGGGCGCATAGATCGCGGCACCGGCCTGCTCGGCGACCACCTGCAGCTGGTTCACGGCATTCGGGCGCTGCAGGTCGGCGGCGATCAGCAGCGGCGTGTGCCCGTCCTTCTCCAGCTGTTTGGCGAGCTTTCCCGCGAAGGTCGTCTTACCCGACCCCTGGAGCCCAGCGAGCATGATGATCGTCGGCGGGTTCTTCGCGAACTGCAGCCGACGCTGCTCGCCACCGAGAATCGCGATGAGTTCTTCGTTGACGATCTGCACGACCTGCTGCGCCGGGTTCAGCGCACGATTGACCTCGTCAGAAAGGGCACGCTCGCGGACCTTCGCCGTGAAGTCCTTGACGACCGTGAGAGCGACGTCGGCATCGAGCAGCGCACGCCGGATCTCGCGGACGGTGCCGTCGACATCAGCGGGCGTGAGCTTGCCCTTGGTGCGCAGATTGCGAAAGGTCTCGGTGAGCCGATCGGAGAGGGTGCCGAATGTAGCCATGATCCCCCGATTCTACGGGAGCAGATCCGGCACCAGTGCGAGAGCCCGCTCAAGCGTCGGCTGCAGGGGCGCGCGTCCGGCGCCATCATGCGCCCAGGCGCGCACGGCCGCCCAGACGGCACCGGCGAAGGCCGCCCCCATGACCGCGGCGCGCAGCGACTCGAGGCCGGCCTGTTCCAAGCGATGGGCGGCGGCATCGGCGATCCGCGCGCGGCGCACCGCGGCCTCGCGGTCCAGTTCGTCTGCGATGCCCATCGCCTCGGCGTTCACGAGCGCCAGTGCCAGTGCGTCGGGAGCGAAGTCGCCGGCGATCTGTGCCAGGGCGGGACGCACCTCGTCACCGGCCGAGAGCCGCCGCAGCGCGGCATCCATTCGTTCATCGAACACCGCCCACAGAATGTCGCTCTTCGACCCGAAGTAGTTGAAGAAGCTCGAGCGGCTCACCCCGGCACGTCGGGTGATGTCGACGATCGCGGTCGCGGCGAAGCCCTGTTCGAGGAACAACTCGCAGGCGGCCTCGGCCAATGTCGCGCGCGACGATACCTTCGGCCGGCCGGGGCGCGAGACAGCAGGATCGGACACGCCCCCAGAGTACGGGTTCCCGACGCGGCGGGCGTATTGTTGGACCGCATCCAATATCACCCACGAGGAGATTCCGTGCTGGAGATCCACAATGCCGGGCTGGGTCCCGACTACGTCCCTTACCGCGACGGATGGACGCTGCAGCGCAGCATCCACGCCGACGTCGTCGCCGGCACCCGCGCCGACACCCTGATCGTGCTGGAGCACGAGGCGGTGTACACGGCGGGCAAACGCACTGAGCCGCAGGAACGCCCCCAGGACGGCACCGAGGTCATCGACGTCGACCGCGGAGGCAAGATCACCTGGCATGGCCCCGGCCAGCTGGTGGGCTACCCGATCGTGCAGCTCGTGGAGCCCATCGATGTCGTCGCGCATGTGCGGCGCATCGAACGTCTGCTCATCGCGGCGCTGGCCGAGCACGGCGTCGAGGGTTACCAGGTGCCCGGCCGCAGCGGCGTGTGGGTGCGCCGGCCGCTCTCCGAAGACAAGATCGCCGCGATCGGAGTGCGTGTCGAAAAGGGCGTGACAATGCACGGCTTCGCTGTCAACTGCGACAATTCGCTCTCCGGGTTCCGCAACATCATCCCGTGCGGCATCACGGATGCCGGGGTCACGACGGTCAGCGAGGTGGTGGGGCGGGATGTCTCCCCCGCCGACATCCTCGAGACGGTGACACGCATCTTCCAGACCGAATTCGCGGCGGTGCCGGCATGACCGCCGCCCCGGATGGGCGCCGCCTGCTGCGCCTGGAGATCCGCAACGCCGAGACGCCGATCGAGCGCAAGCCGGAATGGATCCGCACCAAGGCCAAGATGGGCCCGCAGTACACCGAGCTGCAACACCTGGTGCGCGATGAGGGCCTGCACACCGTGTGTCAGGAGGCGGGGTGCCCCAACATCTACGAGTGCTGGGAAGACCGCGAGGCGACGTTCCTGATCGGCGGGTCGCAGTGCACCCGGCGATGCGATTTCTGCCAGATCGACACCGGCAAGCCCGCCGCGTATGACACCGATGAGCCCCGCCGGGTCGCGGAGAGCGTGCAGCGGATGGGGCTGCGCTATGCGACCGTGACCAGTGTCGCCCGCGACGACCTGCCCGACACCGGTGCGTGGCTGAACGCCGAGACGGTCCGGCAGATCCACGAGAAGAACCCCGGTACCGGGGTCGAGCTGCTGGCCAACGAGCACAACGGCGACCCCGCACTGCTGGGCCAGATCTTCGACGCCCGCCCCGAGGTGTTCGCTCACAATCTTGAGACCGTGCCGCGTATCTTCAAGCGCATCCGCCCGGCCTTCCGCTACGAACGCTCGCTCAATGTGCTCACGCAGGCCCGCGATGCGGGTCTCATCACCAAATCGAACCTGATCCTGGGAATGGGCGAGGAGGACCACGAAGTGGTTCAGGCGCTGCACGACTTGCACGATGCGGGATGCGACATCATCACCATCACGCAGTATCTGCGCCCCTCCCCGCGGCACCTGCCGGTCGCGCGCTGGGTCAAGCCCGACCAGTTCATCGCGTTCAAAGAAGAGGCCGAGCGCATCGGCTTCCTCGGTGTGCTGGCAGGGCCCCTGGTGCGCTCGTCGTATCGTGCCGGACGTCTGTGGGCGCAGTCGATGATCTCGAAGCGGCGCGAGATCCCGGCGCATCTGCAGCACATCGCCGCCGACGTGCATCCCGAGCTCGGATTCGCCCAGGCGGTCTGAGTCAGTCGGCGCTGGTCACCGACTGCACATCGCCGTCGGTGTTCAGATTCACCAGCAGCACGTCGTCGGTCGCATCCGGATCCAGCGCGTATTCGAGCACCGCGAAGGGGTCGGTGCCGCCATGCTCGTCGGCCAAGATCGTCATGCTCATCAGCCGTAGCGAGCGGATGATGTCGACGTGCGTGTCGCCGGAGATGTCCACCAGCAGGTCTTCGAGATCATCGCCCAGCTCCTCTTGCTGCTGCAGGATGTACTCGATCACCTCGCTGGTACGGTCGTCGAGCTCGGAGAGCATGGCACTGCGTGCCGAGCGATCGACCGACTCCAGTGACGTGATCATCGCGGCCGCGACATCCAGTGCCGCCGGCGCGACGTCGTCTTCATCGGGGGCCGTCAGATCCACCGACACCGCTTGGTCGCCCAGCTCGATCGTCTCAGACCAGAAGATCGAACCGTCCGGGCCGGATTCGAGAAGTCCGAAGTAGTCGTGTTCGATCGCCATGTCCTTATGAAACCAGCCTCTCGCCTCTTGCGGTAGCCCGTGGGGTCATTCCACGAGGGATGCCGCGAACACGTGCGGCGTGAAGCCGGTCAGGTCGCCGATCCCCTCGCCCTGCCCGAGGAGCTTCACGGGAATGCCGGTGCGCTCTTGTACCGCCAGCACGAAACCGCCCTTGGCAGAGCCGTCGAGCTTGGTCAGCACGAGCCCGGTGACACCGGCGTGCTCCAGGAAGGCCTCTGCCTGCATCACCCCGTTCTGCCCGGTCGTGGCATCCAGCACCAACAGCACTTCACTGATGGGGGCCTGCTTCTCGATGACCCGGCGGATCTTGGTCAGCTCATCCATCAGACCGCCCTTGGTGTGCAGCCTGCCGGCGGTGTCGACGATCACGATCTCGGTGCCGCTGCGTTTCGCGTACTCGATCGTCTGGAACGCCACGGATGCCGGGTCCTGGCCCTCCTGCTGGGGCCGCACGATGGCTGCGCCGGCTCGTTCGGCCCACGTCGCGAGCTGATCGACCGCGGCGGCACGGAAAGTGTCGGCCGCGCCGACCACAACCGATCGGTTGTAACGCTGCAGGAACTTCGCGAACTTGCCGATCGTCGTCGTCTTGCCGACGCCGTTCACGCCGACCACCAGCACCACTGCGGGCCGCTCGGTCAGCTTCAGCGTCGTGTCGAATTTCGCAAAATGCTCCTCGAGCGTCTCTTTGAGCATCCGCTGCAGATCCTGCGGATCGGTGGTGTGGAACCGCTCGACCTTCTCGCGCAGCTCGTCGACGATGCGCTCGGTGATGTCGGGGCCGAAGTCTGCCGTCAGCAACGCCGTTTCGAGGTCTTCCCACGTCGTCTCGTCGATCGTCGGCCTGACGAACATGCCGCGCAGCGCGCGCCCCAGTGACCACTTCTCCGCCATGACTCCAGCCTACGGGGGTCGCTCCCCTGTTCCTCGCGCGCTCAGGTGGCACGCCGGCGGGGCGCCGCGCCCGCGCCGTCCCGAAGCGTCGCTTCCGCACCCGCGAACCGACCAAACCGGACGGCATCCCCCGGGCGCGCCCCACACGCCGTCCCAACGTGTCGCTTCAGCGCGGCGAAGCGACAAAACCGGACGGGGCCCGAGCGCGCGCCACGACGCCGTCCCAAATTGCCGCTTCCACACGCAGGAACCGACCAAACCGGACGGCAACACCCGGGCGCGCGCCACAACGCCGTCCCGACGTGTCGCTCGAGCGCGGCGAAGCGACAAAACCGGACGGGACCCGACCGCGCGCCACAACGCCGTCCCAAATTGCCGCCTCCAGACGCAGGAACCAACCAACCCGGACGGCAACCCCCGGGCGCGCGCCACGACGCCGTCCCAAATTGCCGCTTCCACACGCAGGAACCGGCCAAACCGGACGGCAACCCCTCCGCCGCACCGCGGCGCCGTCCCGACGTGTCGCTTGAGCGCGGCGAAGCGCCAAACCCGGACGGGGCCGACCGCGGCGCTGGTAGCGTCTGCGTCCATGAGACACGTGTACGTTCACGGCAGCGGGCGCACCGGGGCGCAGGCCTGGCCGACGATCGATCCCTCGTCGGGAACTTTTGTCGCGTTCGACAAGGATGCCGCTGTCCCCGAGCGGGTGGCGGTTCTGGAGGCCGAGCATGCGGGCTCTCCCCTCACCGTCTTCGCCCATTCGCTCGGCGGTGTCCCTGCCGCTCTCGCCGCGCACCGCGGCGTCCTCGATGTGCGTGCGCTGGTGCTCGTCGAGCCGGCGCTGTACGACGTCGCCCGCGGCCATTCGGCGATCGAGCGGCACATCGCGATCGTCACCGAGGCTCGGGCGCAGGCCGCCGCGGGCGACCTTCGCGCCTTCTGGGCGCTCATGCGCCCGCTCATGTTCGGCGGTCCGCTCGAGGTCGATCGCTGGTCCGACGAGCGCGCCGCGGCCGAGCATTGGGCGCGCGTGACGGTGCCGTGGGGTCACGGCGTGCGCCCGGGGATGCTGCGCGGCATCCCGACTCTCGTCGTCACGGGCGGGTGGAATGCCGAATACGAGGCCATCGCCTCGGTGCTCGTCGACAACGGCGGGAGCCACCAGGTCGTGGCCGGCGCGCAGCATCGGCCGCAGGACCTGCCGGGATTCGGGTCTGTCGTCGCCGCGTTCCTTCGCACAGTGGCCGAAGATCTGCGCTGCTAGCGCCGTTCTTATCGATCCGCGTCCACGTCGAGCGGAACACGCGGGTCTGGTGGTCGCAGATTCACGCGCACCACGCGACAGTCACGAGGTCGCGCCCACTCCGCGCGCGTCTCCGGCGCGCGCGACGCCGTACCCGTTCACACCCGGACGGGCTCGGAGGACCGTTCGTCGCGCGTCTTGCGGTCGCCCACGCGCTGCCCGACAACGGCCGAGACCCCGTCCTGGCGCATCGAGACGCCGTACAGCGCGTCGGCGATCTCCATCGTGCGCTTCTGGTGCGTGATAACGATGAGCTGGCTCGAGGCCCGCAGCTGTTCGAACACGCCGAGAAGCCGGCCCAGGTTCGCGTCATCGAGCGCCGCCTCAACCTCATCGAGAATGTAGAAGGGGCTCGGCCGCGCCTTGAAGATCGCCGTCAGCAGCGCCACCGCGGCCAGTGACCGTTCCCCGCCCGAGAGGAGTGAGAGCCGTTCGATCTTCTTTCCGACCGGCCGTACCGCGACCTCGATGCCGGCCGAGAGCGGCTCGTCGGGGTTCGTCAGCGAGATGCTGCCGGTTCCGCCCGGGAACAGAATCGGGAACACTTCGGTGAACGCCTGCTTCGTGTCGTCGAAGGCTGCCTGGAAGATCGATTGCATGCGCTCGTCGAGCTCGTCGATGATCGTCAGCAGATCCTTGCGGGTCTGGGTGAGATCGGCGAGCTGCTCGGTGAGGAACTTGTGCCGCTGCTCGAGGGCATCGAACTCTTCGAGGGCGAGGGGGTTCACCCGCCCCAACTGGGCGAGCTTGCGTTCGGCGTCCTGCAAGCGCTTCGCTTGGGCGCGTCGATCGAACGGCGACGCCTCGCCGTCTTCGGATTCAGCAGGAACGTCCTGATCCGGACCATATTCCGAAATGAGAATATCTTCCTCGAGCCCAAGTTCTGACTGCACGCGCTCGAGAAGACTGGTCACATGCAGTCGCTTCTCGTGGATCTGCAGCTCGAGTCCATGTACGTTCTCGGTCAGTCCCGCGAGGCGCTCGCGCACCGACGTCTCATCTGCGCGCAGCTGCGTCAATTCGGCCGTCAGCGCGGTGCGCGCAGACTCGGCGGTGGCCAGCTCGACGCGTGCCTGGCTCACCGAGCGGTCGACCGAGTCGAGCAGGGGCGGCAGCCGGTCGGCGACCCCGGCCGCCACATCGCGCTGCGCACGCCGCAGAACCGCACGGCGTGCGGCCTCGGCCGCGGCGGTCTTCTCCCGTTCCCGCTGGTGTTCCAGGCTCGTCGCCCGCGCCTCTTCGGCACGGATGCGCTCCTTGAGGGTCTCGACCTCAAGGCGCGCGCGCATCTCGGTGTCACGCGCCGTCTCCAGCTCGGCGAGCATTCCTTCCCGCGACGAGGCGTCGAGAATCGGCCGGGGCGCTTCCAGCGCCGCGTCGAGCTGTTCCTGGGCCGAGCGCGCAGAGTCCTTCGCCTGGACGACGGATGCCTCTGCCTGACGCAGACTCGCTTCGAGTCGTTCACACTCGGCCACCGCGGCCTCGTGGCGAACGGTGGCGCGGTTCGCTTTCTCGGCGTGGGCGGCCAGTTCGGCGTCGTGCTGCCGCAGCGCCTGCAGTGCGGCCTTCGCCTGGCGGCGCGCGTCGTCCAGTGCCGCCTGCTGCTCGGACAGCGCCTCGCGCAGAGAGTCCACGACGACGGCCACCTCGGCGAGCCGCTCCGCGGCGGCATCCCTTTCGGCGGCAAGCTCCAGGCGAGAGCGCCCCTGACCCGACCCGGCACGCAGCCGGAACGGCGTGACGAGCTCACCCGCCCGCGTCACGACCGTGATGGTCTGCGGCGCGGCCGACACCGCGGCGCGGGCCGCGTCGATGTCTTCGGCGAGGTACACGCCGGCAAGAAGCCCGCGCACACCGCCCGGTGCTGTCACGGCATCGACAGCCGCCGTCAGCCCGGCGGGGGCATCCTCATGCGAACCTGAAGTCGCGACCTCAGCGATGGCGATGTCGACCACGCCGAGATCCGAGTCACGGATGCTGCGTGCCACCGCCACGGCACTGTCGGCGTCGTCCACCAGCACGCCTTCGGCGAGCGGTCCGAGCACGGCCGCGAGAGCTGCCTCCCATCCGGGTGTGACCTGCACGGCGTCGGAGACCAGCCCCCGGACGCCCGCGTCACCCCGCGCGATGATCTCCGACGCGCCGCCGCGCACATCGAGGGCCCGGGACAGCGCCTTCGTCTGCGCCGTCAGCGACTCCTTCTCGCGTTCAGCGGCGTGCAGGCGCTCACGCAGCCCGCCCACTTCGGTCTCTGCCTCGGTGGCCTCCCGCTGGGTGCGCTCATACGCGCTCGCGTGCTCGGCCGACGCGGCATCGGTGACTTCTTCGGGGTCGATCTCATCGAGCGCCTGCTGCGCCTGCGCGCGTCGCGACCGGGCAGCATCCAAGGCCGTCTGCTGCCGCGCCACGGCCTGCTCGACGGCCGCGAGGGCGGATGCCGCGGCCTCTGCCGTTCCCCGCAGCGCCGTGATCTTCATATCGTGCTCCGAGACCAGCGCGCTCTGCGCGGCGATGTCGGCGTCGAGGGCATCGAGCTCGCCGCGCGCTCGCACCACCTCGCGGGCAGCCGCAGCGGCGGCATCCTGCGCCGAACCAAGACCTGCCACGATCTCGTCGATGCCCGCGCGCACCTCGTCGATGGATGCCTGGCTCACCGTCTGCGTGGGTGCCAGCGCCTCGTCGTCGTCGGCCAGCAACGAGAGCCGCTGGCCGGCCAGCGAGTACAGACCGCGCAGCCGCTCCTGCACCTGCTCGAGCGCGAACACGACGGCGCGCGCGCGATCCACGGCCTCAGAGCGTTGGTCGGCCTCGAGCTGCTCGACACGAGCCCGCAGCATCTCGGCACGATCCTGCAGAACCATCCGCTCCGCGTGCCGCTCCTGCTCGCTGGCCGCGGCCGCGGCCAGCTCCGTGCGCAACCCGACGAGCTCGTCGGCGAACAGTCGGGCCTTGGCATCGCGCACCACGGCGGCGATGGTCGCCGCCTCACGGGCGATCTCTGCCTGGCGCCCGAGCGGTTTGAGTTGGCGGCGCAGCTCGCCGGCCAGGTCGTTCAGGCGCGTGAGATTCGCCTCCATCGCCTGCAGCTTGCGCACGGTCTTCTCTTTGCGCCGCCGGTGCTTGAGGATGCCGGCGGCCTCTTCGATGAAACCACGCCGCTCTTCGGGGCTCGCCTGCAGAACGGTGTCGAGGCGTCCTTGGCCGACGATCACATGCATCTCGCGGCCGAGCCCCGAGTCGCTGAGCAGCTCTTGCACATCGAGCAGACGGCAGCTCTGCCCGTTGATCGCGTATTCGCTCGCGCCGTTGCGGAACAACGTGCGGCTGATTGTGACCTCGGCGTAGTCGATCGGAAGCGCGCCGTCACCGTTGTCGATGGTCAACTGCACCTCGGCGCGACCCAGCGGCCCGCGAGTCGAGGTGCCTGCAAAGATGACATCTTCCATCTTGCCGCCGCGCAGGGTCTTCGCGCCCTGCTCTCCCATCACCCACGCCAGCGCGTCGACGATGTTCGACTTGCCCGATCCGTTCGGCCCGACAATGGCGGTCACACCGGGTTCAAGAAGGAACGTGGTGGGCTGGGCGAACGACTTGAACCCCTTGAGCGTCACGCTCTTCAGGTGCATGTCCCGGCCCCTCTGCCCCGTTCGATCACCGCAACACGCTATCGGATGCCGCGCCTCACCTTGGTGCGACGAGCCGCCGTCGCCCGCATTCACGCCTGCGACACGCCCGTCGGCGCGCGAATCCGACAAAGTGCTTGACGCCGTCCCGAGGGCCGCGCTAGTGTCGCTATTCGCGTTCGATTCTGAAAGGAGACCGCCGATGATCATCACCATGCCATATGCAACCGGTGCTGCGTCCGCTTGCGTACGCCCGGCCGGAGTCTCCTTCGTCGCGCCTGTTGGCACTGCCTGCTAGCACCGTCAGGAGAGTTCCGCCTCCGCCGCCTGTCGCCGCCCTTCCCGGGTGGCCACCGCCCTCTCCGGGCGACTCGCGCCGACCAGCTGTCGGCACTCCCCGCCGCTTCCAGCGGCCACTCCGGCACAGCGTGCCGGAATCGACTGACGACTCTGAAAGAGCCCTCATGAACACCGTGCTGTCTCAGACGCGTCGCGACGACCGCGACCGTCTCGACGATCTGACCCAACTCACCCGCGACACCCGCGTCTCGTTGTTCGACCGTGCATCGCTGCGCGTCGGCCTGTGGCTGCTGCTGCGTGCCGAACGTCGCGCTCGGGCCCTGCCCCAGCGTGACGATCGTGCCCGCCGCGAGCTTGCCGTCCAGACGCGGGCCCGCGCTGAGCGGGAAGCCGCTCTGGTGCGCGCCGCAATCACCCAGCAGTACCGCTGACGCGCGTTCCGCCGAAGGAAGAAGGACCATAATGCCAGACACGACCGACATCACTGCACCGTACGCGTCAGAGCTCCCCGACGGAGTCGAGCTGCGTCGGCTGGTCATCCCGCAATCGCTGGATGCCGCCGACGCGGCCGACTTCGTCGCCATGGTCCGGGCGCGCAATGAGATCTACCGCGAGATCAACGGCAACGACGACGAGAGCAATACCCCCGCAGAGATCCTGCCGCGCTATCAGGACGAGATCTACGAGCGCAATCTCCTGTGGATCGTCCTGCGCGAGGGTGAGGTCGTCGGGCGCGCGATCCTGACCCTCCCCCGCGAAGACGGGTCACGCGTGGCGTTCCTGAACGTCGAGCTTGTGCGCAGCGCGTGGGGCCGCGGCATCGGGACCGCCGCCGCAGAGCTTCTCGAGAAGACGGCGCGCGACGAGGGCCGCACCGTGCTGCAGGCCTGGGCGGTGCACGACGAAGACGCCACCGCTGAGCGGTTGGGCGCTCCGACCGGCTTCGGAACTATCGCGCTCGACCACACCGCCCGATTCTTGCGGGCACACGGGTACTCCCTCGAACAGATCGAGCGCAAGAGCGCCCTTCCTCTCACCGATGCGAGCTACGCGCGGGTCGATGAGCTCATCGCTGAGGCGCGCCGGGCATCCGAGGGTTACCGCATCGTGCAATGGACCGTGCCGACGCCGGCTGACGTCATTGACGCGTATGCCTGGATGAAGTCCCGCATGGTGACCGACGCCCCTGCGGCGGGCATCGAGTTCGACGAGGAGGTGTGGGATGCCGCGCGGGTGGCCGACCACGAGCGCCCCTACCTGGAGTCGGAGCGCACCCTGCATGTCACCGCCGCGCGGCACATCGCGTCTGGCGAGCTGGTGGCCTTCAATGAGCTCGTGATCGGCGCGGACCGCACAGAGCCCACCCATCAGGAAGACACCCTGGTGCTCGCCGAGCACCGCGGCCACCGGCTCGGGATGCTGGTCAAGTGCGCCGCACTGCACGACTGGCGCACGTTCGCCCCGCAGTCACCCCGCGTGATCACCTACAACGCCGAGGAGAACCGCCCCATGCTCGACATCAACGAAGCCATCGGCTTCGTTCCGGTTGCCTACAACGGTGCGTGGAAGAAGACCGTACGCTGAACTCGTGGCGCATCGACGAGCAGATTCCACCGAACTGGACCTTCGTCGCCACCTGCCGCGGTGGGCGGCTCGCATGCTGGGAATCCCCGGCTCGAATTCGTTGGGTCAGGTTCGCCTCGATGAACCTCTGCTGGCCCAGGTCGTCGACGCTGTGCAACGAGGCCTGGGCTACGCGCCCTTCGACGAGCAGCTCCGTGCAGCATCCGCTCTGCACAGCGGGTACGCCGTGGAGATGGATACCGGTGAGGGCAAGACCCTCGCGGGTGCGATGGCTGCCGCAATGCTCGCTCTCGAAGGCCGACACGTGCACGTTCTCTCGGCCAACGACTACCTGGCGCGGCGCGACGCCGAGTGGATGTCCGCGATGTTCGATCGGCTCGGCCAACGGGTCTCCTGGATCCAACAGTCGACCAGCCCCGAAGAGCGGCGCAGCGCCTATCGTGCCGATGTCGTGTACGTCTCGTTCTCGGAACTCGGCTATGACTTCCTTCGTGATCAACACGTTGAGGAGATGACCGACCGTGTCGGTCCGCGGTTCGACGTCGGCATCGTCGATGAGGCGGATGCCGTGATGATCGACGAGGGCATGACACCGCTGGTATTAGCCGGTTCCGACGAAGCCGCAGTCGAGTCGCTGGTCGACGCGACCGCACTCATCGCCCCGCTGCAACAGGATGTCCACTTCGAGGTCGACGCCGACCGTGCCACAGTGTCACTCACCGACGCGGGTATCGACCTCATCGAGAACCGCGCCGGTGGAGTGAATCTCTTTGACGCCGAGCACATCGGGCTGCTGACCCGGGTCAATCTCGCCCTGCACGCTCGGGAGCTCGTGCAGCGCGATGTCGACTACCTCGTCGCCGATGACGGAATCCGCTTGATCAACCCTGCACGTGGGCGCGTCGCGCAGTTGCAACGCTGGCCCGACGGATTGCAGGCCGCTGTCGAAGCGAAGGAAGCTCTTGCGGTGACGCCGCCCGGGATCATCCTCGATCAGATCACCGTTCAGGATCTTCTGCGGCGTTATCAGCTTCTCGCAGGGATGAGCGGGACGATCCTTGCGGTCGCCGACGAACTGCAGGAGTTCTACAACCTCCCCTCCGGACGCATCGGCCGGCACCGGCCGAATCGCCGCCTCGATCTGCCCCGCCGCGTGTACGCGACCGGGCCGGACAAGCACGCAGCGATCACGGACGAGATCGCGCGTCGACATGCTGCGGGTCAGCCCGTGCTCATCGGAACTCAGAGCGTTTCGGAGTCCGAGGCGCTCGCCGCACAGTTGCCCGCCGCGCTGGGCGTACGCGTGCTCAATGCACGCAATGACGCCGAAGAGGCCATGATCATCGCGCGGGCGGGCGAGTACGGGGCTGTGACCATCTCGACCCAAATGTCCGGACGCGGCACCGATATCCGACTCGGCGGGGCGGATGAACACGATCGCGAACGCGTCGTCGCGTGTGGTGGCCTGGCGGTCATCGGCACCACGCCGTATCCGTCGACCCGCCTGGATCTGCAGCTGCGCGGCCGCGCCGGCAGGCAGGGCGACCCCGGGACGACTCTGTCGTTCGCAGCGTTCGACGATGAACTCGTGCAGACGAACGCGACCGAAGGGATGCGCCGCCGCATGGCACGCGGGCGCGTCGAAGAGAAAGCCCGGGAGCGTCTTGTACGGCAGGCTCAGACCATCGCGGAGTCTGTCCGGCTGGATCGGCACCGCAGCACCTGGCAATACACCCGCGCATTGAGCAGACAGCGCGCGAAGGTGCTGCGCGTGCGCGACGAGGCTCTGGCCGAGCCGAACCGCACGCGACGACTCGTGACTCTCTTCTGTCTCGATGAACAGTGGCAGGGACATCTCGCGCGGCTCGCCGAGATTCGCGACGGCATCCACCTTCGCAGACTCGCAGGCCAGAACCCGGTCGACGAATTCCACCGCATAGCGCTGCGCGAGTTCGCTTCGTTCTTCACGTCGGTGGATACCGCCGTGCGCGAGCGCCTGCAGCGTGTGGGCGATGGTTCAGATCCGCTCGCCGAACTCGGACTGCGACGGCCCTCGGCCACCTGGACGTACATGCTTCGAGACGATCCGCTCGGGGATGCCGCAGGCCGAGCTGCCGCCGAGATCCATCGTCGCATCCGCGGCGTATGGGATCGGGCCTGAGCGAAACCCCGCGCGGTGCCCGCCCGACGCCACCCAGATCTCCCTCACGCACCACCACTCAGGAGGAACCATGTCACTTGTCCGAGTCCACAACTTCTCTGTCTCGCTCGACGGCTTCGGCGTCGGCGACGGCCAGCGACTGGAGGCGCCGTTCGGCCATGCCGGGCAACGGCTCGTCGGCTGGGCTGTGCCGACCCGCACCTTCACCGCGATGGGCCTGCACGGCGCTCATGAGGGATCCACCGGCATCGATGACGTCTTCGCGAGCCGATGGAACACCGGTATCGGGGTCGAGATCATGGGGCGTAACAAGTTCGCACCCCAGCCTGGACCGTGGCCCGATGAGCAGTGGCAGGGTTGGTGGGGCCAGAACCCGCCGTTCCACACTCCCGTGGTCGTGCTCACGCACCACCCTCGGCCACCGCTGGAGCTGGAGGGCGGCACGACGTTCCACTTCCTTGACGCTGCACCCGCCGATGCGCTCGCGCGCGCTCGGGAACTGGCCGGCGATCTCGATGTCCGCATCGGTGGCGGCACCACGACCATCCGCGAGTTCCTGCAGGCGGATCTCATCGATCTGATGCACATCGCGGTGGTTCCGATCCTGCTTGGACGGGGCGAACGGCTCTGGGACGGAGTGGAGGGACTCGAGCAACGATTCGGCATCGAAGCCGTGACGTCACCGAGCGGTGTCATCCACCTGACCTTCTCGCGCCGCCGATAGCAGGCTGACCGCACGGGTCGATCGGGCGCACACACGCGCGCCGTGGTCAGCGCCTGCGCTGGCAGACGCGACAGAAGTGCGATGAGCGGTTCATGAATGCAGTGCGCTGCACGGGCGCTCCGCACCGCGGGCACGGCTGTCCTTCACGCCCATAGACATTGAGCGAATGTGCGAAGTACCCCGCCTGCCCGTTGACGTTGACGTATTGCGCGTCGAAGCTCGTTCCGCCTTCGGCGAGGGCCCGCTCGAGCACGAGGCGAACCTGTGCGAGCAAACGGTTCACGGCGCGGGTCGGCAACGAGCTCGCTGACGTTTCAGGGTGGATGCGGGCGGCCCACAGTGCTTCGTCGGCATAGATGTTGCCGATGCCACTGGCGACGGTCTGATCCAGCAGCACACGCTTGATCGCCGAGTCCTTCCGTGCCAGCAGAGCACGGAACGCACGGTCGTCGAAGGCCGGATCGAGAACGTCGCGGGCGATGTGCGCGACCTGCGTCGGAACGACGGGGGCGTTGTCGCCACACCCTCCGGCAGCACCGTCGGGGGTGGGCACCAGCGTGTCGAGGGCGAGGGAGCCGAACGTCCGCTGATCGGCGAAGACCATCGCCAGCTCACCATGCACCCGATGTGCAAGGTCGATCCGGATGCGCTCGAATCGCTCCCGCGGCGCACCCGATTCGCGCAGCAGAATCTGACCGCTCATGCCGAGATGCCCGACCACCGCCTGCGATGACCCGACCAGCGGCATCCACAAGAACTTGCCACGACGCACGGCGCCCCGCAGGTCGGCGCCAGTGAGGCGTTCTTCGAAATCGGGCCCTCCCCCGGCGTGCCGGGTGAGCGATCGCTCATCGTGCACCGTGACAGCTACAACGTGCGCACCGGAGACCGCCGGTGCCAGCCCGCGGCGTACGACCTCCACCTCGGGAAGTTCGGGCACCTCAGCGCCGCTCAGAGAGGGTGTGCCACAGCTGCAGTGCCGCGGCCATCTCAGAGTGCTTCTTGCTGGTACCGGTACCGGTGGCCGAGCTCTCTCCGACCGTGACGGTGGCGGTGAAAAGCCGGTCATGGTCGGGCCCGGTGGCGTGCACGGTGTACACGGGCGGGGTCATCCCGAGCCGAGCGGCAAGCTCCTGCAGACTCGTCTTCGGGTCGACAGCGGCGCCGTAGCGGTCGGGATCGGCCAGCAACGGCTCGACGAGCCGGCGCACCAGGTCAGCCGCGGCATCCTGCCCCGCCGACAAGTACGTCGCCCCGATGACAGCCTCCATCGTGTCGGCCAGGATGGAGTCTTTGTCGCGGCCACCGGTCTGGTCTTCACCCCGCCCGAGGCGCAGATGATCGCCCAGGCCGATGCCCCGCGCCACTTCGGCGAGGGCCACGGTGGACACGACGCTGGCACGCCGCTTGGCGAGCGCGCCCTCGTCGAGTTCGGGATGCCGCGTGAACAGCAGCACCGTCACGGCTTGACCGAGCACCGAGTCGCCGAGGAACTCGAGGCGCTCGTTGTGCGGCAGATGCCCGTTCTCGTACGCGTAGGAGCGGTGAGTGAGCGCGAGCGACAGAAGCTCGGGGTCGATCTCGACCCCGAGCTTGTCGGTCAGCTGGGACGTGGTGCCCGCCGCTTGCGTCATCGGACGCGAATCAGATGTCAGCGACCTTGCGGCCCTTGTACTCGAGGAACAGCTCAGTGCCCTGCGAGTCGGTCACGACCTTGGCCTGGTGCGGACGGCTGTAGACGACCTTGCCGTTCTCAACGGTCTTGACGAGCGCGGGAGCCTCGGCCTTCCACTGCGCCCGACGCGAACGGGTGTTGGAGCGGGAGACCTTCCGCTTCGGGGGGTTACCTGCCATGAGTGTTCTTCCTTTGCTTCCTACGTCTGTGATCCGGGCGCGTCTTCGGCGCCCTCTGCCGGTTCGGACGTGAACTGTGCCAGAGCGTCCCACCGTGGGTCGGTGCTCTGTTGAGGTTCTCCGTTCGGCACGTCGGCCAGACGCTCGCCCGTAACGGGGTCGAGCCCCGGGCAGTCCGGCCGGCACACCGGCTGAAATGGAAGCGAGAGGACAAGGGCGTCCCTGACCAGATTTTCAAGATCCACGTGGTCGTCTTGAACTTCGAAGTCGTTCGCTTCGTCTCCAGGATACGCGAAAAGCTCCTGGAACTCGACTTCGACGGGCGCTTCGATCGCCGTGAGGCACCGACCGCACTCGCCGGTGTAGCGCGCCTCGGCGATCCCCGATGCCAGGATGCCCTCGTGCACCGACTCCAGACGCACCTCGAGGTGCACGTTCTCGCCGGCGGCGAATGACACCAGACCCTCGCCCCAGCTCTCGGAAATGGGGATGTCGCGCTCCGTTTCGCGCATCTCGCCGGGGCGGCGCACGATGTCGCGGACGAGGACGCTGAAGGCGCCCGGACGACGGTTTCTCACCTGACGATCCTACCGGCTCAGATGCCGCGTGCGCCGGTGTCGAGGAACCGCGCGACGGGCCCCGGGACATACGGGGACACATCGCCGCCGAGACTGGCGACCTGGCGCACCAGCGAGCTGGACACGAGCGCGTGCGCGGGGTCGGGGAGAAGAAAGACCGTCTCGATGTCGGCAAGGTGACGGTTCACTATCGCCATCGGCGTCTCGTAGGCGACATCGACCTGCGACCGGATGCCCTTGACGAGCACGCCCGCGTTCACATCGGTCGCGTAGTCGACCAGCAGTCCCATGCTCCACGACGCGACGACGATCTCGCCACCGATCCCCGCTTCGGCGATGGACTGCTCCAGCAGCGAAAGGCGCTGGGCTATCGGAAGCATCGCTTGCTTGTCGGGATTGTGCACGACCAGCACGTGGATGGTGTCATAGAGCCCGGCCGCTCGCTTGATGACATCCAAATGACCGAGGGTGGGAGGGTCGAACGACCCCGGGACGACGGCGATCCGGTTGCTCACCCCCTCAGCCTATCGGCGATTCCCTGGCCTTTCTGTGTGACCGATCAGTTCTTCGCCAGCGCTGCCCGCTCTGCGCTGTCCAGTCGCCGCTCGATCGCCGCAGCGAGGCCCGGATGACGGATCAGCGCGGGATCGTCATCGAGGATCGCCTCGCCCTCTTGCCGGGCGAGCGCAATCACGTCGGCGTCTTTGACCACCCGCAGCAGCCGCAGCGAGCTGCGCACCCCGGACTGCGCATCGCCGAGCACATCGCCTTCGCCGCGCAGGCGCAGGTCTTCTTCGGCGAGCTCGAACCCATCGGCGGTGGCCGCAACGGCGTCGACCCGTTCCCGGGCCGGCGAGGCGGGTTCGGCCTCGGTGACCAACAGGCACACGCCGGCTGCACTCCCCCGTCCGACCCGGCCACGCAGCTGGTGCAGCTGCGAGACGCCGAACCGGTCGGCTTCCAGAATGACCATCGCCGTCGCGTTGGGAACGTCTACGCCCACCTCGATGACCGTCGTAGCCACGAGCACGTCGAGCTCACCGTCGGCGAACGCCCGCATGATCGCGTCTTTCTCGTCTCCCGGCATCCGGCCGTGCAGCGTCGCCACCCGGATCGACGTGAACGAGGGATGCTCCTGCAGAAGGTGCGCCGCCTGCACGACCCCCCAGCGCATCCGTGACGAGGACTCGTCGTCGATGAGGGCGGTCGGATCGTCGATGCCTTTGGCTGCGCTCGCTTCGGCATCGATCGCCGGGCACACCACGAACGCCTGATGACCGGCCGCAACTTCTTCGGCCACGCGCTCCCAGACCCGGGCGAACCAGCCCGGCCTTTCGGCAACGGGCGCCACGAACGTCTGCACCCCGGCGCGCCCGGCCGGCATCGTGCGGATGGTGGACACGTCAAGGTCGCCGAACACCGTCATGGCGACGGTGCGCGGAATCGGCGTGGCCGTCAGCACCAGCGCGTGCGGGCTCGACCCCTTCGCCCGCAGCGCTTCGCGCTGATCGACGCCGAAGCGGTGCTGCTCGTCGACGACCACCAGCCCCAGGTCGGCGAAGGTCGTGCTGTCGCTGAGCAGCGCATGCGTGCCCACGACGATCAGCGCCTGCCCCGATGCCACCCGGAGCGCAGCGCGACGCCGCTCGGCCGCAGTCAGCTGCCCGGTCAGCAGCGTCGGCATCAGCTGCGGAGCCAGCCGAGGCCCCAGCATCCGCGTGATCGATCGCAGGTGCTGACCGGCGAGCACCTCAGTGGGCGCGATGAGCGCCGACTGGCCGCCCGACTGTGCCACTTGCAACATGGCCCGCAGCGCCACGAGGGTCTTGCCCGAGCCCACTTCGCCCTGCACCAGGCGGTTCATCGGCCAGTCACCGACCAGGTCGGCCGCGATGCGGTCGCCGACGGAGATCTGGTCGGGAGTACGAGCGAACGGCAGCGCGGCGTCGAACTGCTCGAGCAGCTCACCGGCCGGGCGGGACGTCGCCGACAGCGCCCGCACGAACTGGCGCTGCTGCAGCAGCGCTGTCTGTAGCACCAGGGCTTCATGCATGCGCAGCGTGCGCACCGCTGCGGGTACCTGGTCTTCGAAGTCGGGGCGATGGATGCGCGTGAGCGCCTCTCGCGCCCCCAGCAGCCCGTGGCGCTGCCGCAGGTCGTCGGGAAGCGGGTCGTCGATGTCGCCGAGTCCGGCCAGCGCGTACGCCACCGACTTCTGGATCGTCCAGCTGGACAGCGTCGAGGTGGCCCGGTAGATCGGGATGGGCTCGTTGGCGTGGGCCTCGGCACTCATCCGCGCGACCTCAACGTCGTCGAAAAGCTCATAGTCGGGGTGGGCGAGCTGCTTTCCGTGCTTGTATTCGCCCACCTTGCCCGAGAAGATGCCCTGAGCGCCGCGCCGCAGCTTTTCGGCGCGCCACTTCTGGTTGAAGAACGTCAGGCTCATCTCGCCGCGCCCGTCGGTGATGACCACCTCGAGGATGTTGCCGCGTCGCTGGCGCATCGGCCGCTCGATCGCCCGCACCACCTCGGCGACGATGGTCACCTGCTCGCCGACGACGAGCGAGTCGATGGGTGTGAGCTCACCGCGGCGTGCGTAGCGACGGGGGTAGTGCGAGAGCAGGTCGCCCACCGTGCGCATGCCGAAGGCACGCTCGAACACGCCGGCCGTGCGCCCGCCCAGCGCCGCGTCGAGCCGCGACCTCAGCGTGAACTCCGACATGCATCCGAGTCTAGGCATCGGCGCCGACACCGGTTTGTAGGCTGAGGGGGTGACACGCATCATCGCGGGCTCTGCCCGTGGCATCCGACTCGACGTGCCTGCCGCCGGGACCCGCCCCACCAGCGATCGGGTGCGCGAGTCGCTGTTCGGCGCGCTTGAGGCCGCCGGCGTCATCGACGGGGCCCGGGTGCTCGATCTCTACGCCGGCTCGGGGGCTCTGGGCCTCGAGGCGCTGAGCCGCGGCGCCGCATCGACACATCTGGTCGAAAAGGCCGCAGCGGCCGCGCAGACGGCGCGAGCGAACGCCGCACGGGTCGTGCAGGCAGCCGGCCTGCCGGCATCGGCCGCCGCGGTGCACCGGTCCGATGTGGCGACATTCCTCGCCCGCACGACCCGCAGCTTCGATGTGGTCTTCGCCGACCCTCCGTATGAGGTGACGGATGCCGCAACCGGCCACGTGCTGGCCGCACTCGTGCCGCACCTGGCCCGGGACGCGATAGTGATCCTCGAGCGCGCAGCGCGTTCCCCCGAGCCCCCGCTGCCCGAGGGTCTGGTCACCGATCGCCACAAACGGTATGGCGACACCGCCCTCTGGTGGCTGGTGCCCGCGCCTGTCTTGCCCGGGCGCTGACCAGGGTATCGATCAGCCCTGCGCGGCGTCCCAGCCGCGGTAGGGATCCCACCCCGCGCCGTCGTCGTACGGTCGGCCGTCGACGAGCACGCCTGCCCCGGCGGCAGCGCGCACCGCACCGATGCGGCGAAATCCGACGGGCAGCGCGGTGGCGGGCCTGAACGTGGCCAGCAGGGCGTGATCCTCGCCGCCGGCGAGAGCCGCGACGGGGTCGGCTCCCAGCGCGCTCGCGTCGAAATCGACCGCAACACCCGAGGCGGCCGCCAGGCGCGAGGCATCCAGGGCCAGGCCGTCAGAGACATCCATCATCGCGGTGGCCCCGGCACGCGCGGCAGCCGGGCCGAGCACGATCGGCGGCGCGGGCCGCAGCTGCGCGGCTACGGCGTGAGCCTCAACCTCTGACAGCGCCGTGGCCTCGACCGGGATCGGAGTGCCCGCGGCATCCCGGAACCTGCCGAAAAGCAGCGTGAGACCGGCCGCAGCTCGCCCCACATCGCCCGCCAGAGCCACGATGTCACCCGGCCGGGCTCCGCTGCGCCGCACCGGTTCGACGCCGTCCAGCACCCCGAGCGCCGTCACCGCGATCGTGAGCGTCGGTGACACCGCAAGATCCCCACCCTGGACCGCACACCCCGGCGCCAGCGCCGCACACGCGTCACGCAAACCGTCGGCCATCGCGGTCACCAGCGACAGCGGAGTCTCGTCGGGCAGGGTCAGCGCCACCAGCAGCGCGGTGGGCCGCGCGCCCATCGCGGCGATGTCGGCAAGATTCACCGCCGCCGACTTCCACCCCAGGTCGTAGCCGCTGCTCCAGGCGAGGCGGAAGTCGGGACCGTGCACCAGCGTGTCGACGGTGGCGACGATGCGGCCGGATGCGGCATCCAGCACCGCCGCATCGTCGCCGGGCCCCACGATCGCCGTTGAGGAGCCGATCCGGTCCAAGATCGCGGCGAGAACCCGCGCCTCACCCAGTTCGCCGACGGTCTGCACCTGGTTCGCCATCCCTCCACGCTACCGGCGGGATAGCCTGGAACAGTGACCCGAACCCGCCGTGCTCTCGCCGTGATCGTCGTCGCATGGGGGCTCACGCTCACCGGGTGTGCCACCACGATCCCCCTGGAACCGCCGCAGGATGCGAACAACCCGAAGTGCGCCGACATCATGGTGCGTCTGCCGAAGGATCTCGGTGAACAGCAACGCGTGTGGACCGATGCGCAATCGACCGCGGCATGGGGATCGCCCACCCGCGTGATCATGGCGTGCGGGGTGACCCCGCCCGGGCCTAGCACCCTGAAATGCGTCTCGCTGGGCGGCGTCGACTGGCTGGTCGATGAGTCGGAACAGCCCAATTTCCGCATCACGAGCTATGGCCGCACGCCCGCGGTACAGGTGTACATCGACGGTGGTGACACCAGCGTCGACCCCAACACGGTCCTGACGACGCTGGGGCGCCTTGTCTCGGCCCACACGCAGAAGTCTGCGCAGTGCTCCGACCCCGACCAGATCGGAGAGTGAGTCAGCGCCGCGCGAGCGCGGTGTCGATCAGCTCAGAGACCAGCTCGGCGTAGCTCATTCCGCTGGCGATCCAGCACTTCGGGAACATCGAGATCGGGGTGAACCCCGGCATCGTGTTGACCTCATTCACGAAGAACTCGGTGCCCGTGAAGAAGAAGTCCACGCGCGACAGGCCCTGTCCCCCCACCGCCTCGAACGCGCGCGCCGCGATGCGCTGCATCTCGGCGAGCTCACCGTCACGCAGATCGGCGGGGCAGACCAGCTCGATGCCCGGCGCACCGAGATACTTCGCCGCGAAATCATAGAACTCCCGGCCAGAGAGCACCACCTCACCGGCCACGCTGACCCGCGGCAGCGCACCGTCACGGCTTTCGAGCACGCCGCACTCCAGCTCGCGGCCGTGTACCGCCTCTTCGACGAGCACCGTGGCGTCTTCGGCGAAGGCTGTCTGCAACGCGGCATCCAGCTCATCCCAGGCGTTGACCCGCGAGACCCCGACGCTCGAGCCGGCGCGCGCCGGCTTGACGAACACCGGCAGCCCCAGGGCGTGGATGCGCTGCTCCCACATCCGCCGGTCGCGCTTCAGGCCTTCGCGGGTCACTGTCACCCAGGGCACGACAGGCACGCCGGCCGAACGCAGCACGTTCTTGGTCACGTGCTTGTCCATGCCGATGGCCGACATGAGCAGGCCGGCACCGGCATACGGAATGTCCAGCAGCTCGAGAAAGCCCTGGATGGTGCCGTCTTCGCCGAACCGGCCGTGCAGGATCGGCAGCACGACATCGACATCGCCGAGCGAGCGCGTGCCCGCGGCATCCGTCACTCGCATCTCACGACACACCGCCGAATCGGGCCACAGCACCCGGGTGCCGTTGTCGACGACCTCGGGCAGGTGGTCGGGGTCGAGCGTGAACTTGTCGGGGTCGTCGTCTTCGAGTACGAAGGCGCCCTCGCGCGTGATGCCGACCGGTATCACCCGGAACCGGTCGCGGTCAATGGCCCGAAGCACTCCCCCGGCCGTGGCGGAGCTGATCGAATGCTCGCTGGACCGTCCGCCGAAGAGCACCACCACTGCGAGCTTGTCCATGCTGTGTCCTCTCACCCTTCGGGGCGTCGTCGTCGGTGGTCAGGTGCGGGGCTATCCGGCGCGGGTCCATGGTGCCGTCGAGCACGCGTTTGACCTGCTCGACGATCGGCATCTCCACGTGCGCCGCGCGCGCGAGCTGCAGCACGGGGGTCACCGAGGCCAATCCCTCGGCGGTCTGCTCCATCTGCTTGACCACGTCTTGGAAGCTGTACCCCTGGCCGAGCAGTCGCCCGGCCGTGTTGTTGCGGCTCAGCGGCGACTGGCACGTCGCGATGAGGTCGCCGAGCCCGGCAAGGCCTTGCAGTGTCTCGAACTGCGCCCCGTGTGCGACGGCGAAATCGGTCATCTCGACCAGGCCGCGGGTGATGATCGAGGCCTTCGTGTTCTCGCCGTAGCCCACGCCGTCGACGATGCCGATGGCGACCGCGATCAGGTTCTTGAGCACTCCACCGAACTCGGTGCCGATCACATCGGTGTTCACGAACGTACGAAAGTAGCTGTTCCTCGCGCGCCGCGCGACCGCATCGGCGGTCTCTAGGCTGCTGGATGCCACGACCGCCGCCGTCGGCTGCTCGCGGGCGATCTCCAACGCGAGGTTCGGGCCCGACGCGACCGCTATGCGTGCCGGATCGCACTCGAGCACCTGCTCGAGAACCTGGCTCATGCGCAGACCGCTCTTGCGCTCGATGCCCTTCATCAAAGAGACGATCGGGACCGCCGTGCGGGCCACGAGTGGGCGAACAGCCTTGAGATTGTCGCGCGCCGACTGACTCGGCACACACACGTAGAGTTGCTCGGCACCATCGACCGCCTCTGCCAGGTCGGTGGTGGCCGTCATGCTGCGCGGCAGATTCACGCCCGGCAGGTACTGGCTGTTGCGCTTGGCCTCGCTGATCTCATGCGCCAGTTCAGGTCGCCGGGCCCACATCGTCACCTGCGCGCCGCCATCGGCGAGGATCTTGCCGAACGTGGTGCCCCAGCTGCCTGCGCCCAGCACCGTGACGCGGGTGGCCGGCTCGTGTCTAGGAGTCAAGACGGCCCGTCTCCTTCTGTCCATGGTCGGCGGGGTTCCAGCGCGTCTTGGGCGCCGGCAGACCGCGGATCTCGCCGAGCAGCTCGGCGATGCGATCCATCACCCGCGTGGTGGCCGCGTTCAGTTCGGCGGGGGTGACGTGCTCGTGCCGCGCATCGTCGATGTCGACCGGGTCACCGATCACGACGCTCATGCGCCGGCGCGGCGGCCACAGCCGCAGCTTTCCGTAGCGCGGCATGATCTGTTGCGCGCCCCACTGCGCCATCGGGATGACCGGGATGCCCCCGGCGGCCGCCAGGCGCACCGCACCGGATTTGCCCCGCATGGGCCACAGTTCGGGATCGCGGGTGAGAGTGCCCTCGGGGTAGACGATCACACCACGCCCATGCTGTACGAGATCGCGCGAGGTCTCCAGCGTCGCGCGCGCGCCGCTGGATGAGGCCGTGCGGGCAACCGGCACCATGCCGGTGCGTTTGAGTGCCCAGCCCAGCACCGGCACGTGGAACAAGCTCTCTTTCGCCATGAACCGCGGTGCGCGGCCGAGCCGCCATACGGCCACCGCCACGACGAGCGGGTCGATCTCGCTGTGATGATTCGCGGCCAGCACGAACGCACCTTCGCGAGGCAGTTTCTCGGCACCGGTGATCTCTATCTTGGCGAGAGCACCGAAGATCGGCACGATGATCGCTCCCAGCAACCAGAAAACGCTGGGCCGCGTCTTCTCCTTCGAGGCACGCGGACGACTCTCGCTCACCGACTCACCCCAGGATGTCGAAGTCGGCGCCGAGCGCGGTGAGCTTGTCGAACAGCTTCTCGTAGCCGCGGCTGATGATGCCCACGTTGCGCACCGTCGACTCGCCGGTCGCCGTCAGGGCCGCGATGACGTGACTGTAGCCGCCACGCAGGTCGGGCACGGTGATGTCGGCGCCGCGCAACGGCGTCGGACCGTGGATCACGGCCGCCTGCTCGAGGTTGCGCCGGGGCACGCGCCGCGGCCCCTCCTGCAGTCCGTGCGGGTGCACGACGATGTCGGCGCCCATCTTGACCAGAGCCTGGGTGAACCCGAAGCGGTTCTCGTACACCGTCTCGTGCACGATAGAGGTGCCCTGCGCCTGCGTGAGGGCGATGATCAACGGCTGCTGCCAGTCGGTCATGAACCCCGGGTGCACGTCGGTCTCCACCGTCACGGCGCGCAGGTCGCCCCCGCGACGGAAGAGGATGCCGTCTTCGCGAATGTCGAAGTCACCACCGACCTTGCGCACGACGTTCAGGAAGGTGAGCATCTCGGGCTGGCGGGCCCCGCCGACGAAGATCTCGCCGTCGGTGGCCAACGCAGCACTCGCCCAGCTGGCGGCCTCGTTGCGGTCGAAGATCGCGCGGTGGTCATAGCCCGAGAGTCGGTCCACCCCCTCGATGAGGATGACCCGGTTCGGCTCGTACGAGATGATCGCGCCCATCTTCTGCAGCACCGCGATGAGGTCCATGATCTCGGGCTCGATCGCCGCGTTGCGCAGCTCTGTCACGCCCGCTGCGCGCACAGCCGTCAGCAGCACCTGCTCGGTCGCGCCCACGCTCGGGTACGGCAGATGGATGCTCGCCCCGTGCAGCCCGCTCGGCGCCGACAGTCGGATGCCGCTGGGCAGCTTCTCGACGACGGCGCCGAACTTGCGCAGCGCGTCAAGGTGGAAGTCGATCGGACGATCACCGATGCGGCACCCGCCCAGATCGGGGATGAACGCCTGCCCGAGTTGGTGCAGCAACGGGCCGCAGAAAAGGATCGGGATGCGGCTGGCGCCGGCGTGCGCGTCGATCTCTTCCATGTGCGCCGAGGCGACATCGGCGGGATCGAGCACGAAGGTGCCTTCTTCGTCGCCGCGGGTCACGCGTACGCCGTGCACCTCGAGCAGTGAGCGCACCACTGCCACGTCGCTGATATCGGGCACGTCGCGCAGCACACTGGGCGATTCGCCCAGAAGCGCTGCGACCATCGCCTTGGTGACCAGGTTCTTCGCGCCCTTGACGTCGACGCGGCCGCGCAGCGGATGACCACCGCGGATGGCAAGCGTCTCACCCGACCCTCCCGTGCGACCGTCGGTGGATGCCAAGCCGTTCAGGAGTGTCATGCAGTGTGCCTCACAGTGTCGGAATCAGGGAGTCGTCTGGGACGGCACCGGAAGAGTGCGTGGTTTCCAGCGTGCTCGACGCGCCTCGTAAGCGGCGATTCTGTCTTGGTTGCGAAGGGTGAGCCCGATGTCGTCGAGGCCCTCCAGAAGCCGCCACCTAGTGTAATCATCGATCTCGAACGTGACCTGGATATCGTCAAGAGTCGCCGTGCGCTCCTGCAGGTCGACGGTCATCTGCACGCCGGGGTGATCGGTGATCGCCGCCCAGAGGCGTTCCCCGTCTGCTTCGGAAATCACACCGGTGACCAGGCCTTGCTTGCCGGCGTTGCCGCGGAAGATGTCGGCGAACTTCGGGCTCAGAACGACCTTGAACCCGTAGTCCCGCAGCGCCCACACGGCGTGTTCGCGGCTGGACCCGGTGCCGAAGTCGGGGCCGGCGACGAGGATCGACGCGTTCCGGTACGGCTCCTGGTTGAGGACGAACGCGGGATCCTGGCGCCAGCTGGCGAACAGCGCGTCTTCGAAACCGGTCTTGGTGACCCGCTTCAGGTACACCGCCGGAATGATCTGGTCGGTGTCGACGGCGGAACGCTGCAGAGGCGCGGCCACACCGGTGTGCGTGGTGAACTTGTCCATGTCAGGCCTCCGCCCCATCGGTCGCCGCGTGGGCGAAGGAAACAGCCTCGACCTCATCGAGATCGCTCGGACTCGACAGCGTTCCGCGGATCGCGGTGGCCGCTGCCACGAGGGGCGAGACCAGGTGCGTGCGCCCGCCCTTGCCCTGGCGGCCTTCGAAGTTGCGGTTGCTCGTTGAGGCACAGCGCTCTCCCGGCGCCAGCTGGTCGGGGTTCATCCCGAGGCACATCGAGCAGCCGGCGAACCGCCATTCGGCACCGAAGTCCTCGAACACCTTGTTCAGGCCCTCGGCTTCGGCCTCCAGTCGCACCCGGGCCGAACCCGGCACGACCATGACCCGCACCCCTTCGGCCTTCTTGCGTCCCTTGACGATCGATGCGAACTGGCGCAGGTCTTCGATGCGACTGTTGGTGCACGAGCCCATGAACACGGCATCGACGGGGATGTCCTTCATGCGTGTGCCCGGAGCCAGGTCCATGTACGCGAGTGCCCGCTCGGCAGCGGCCTTCGCGTTGGGATCATCGAAATCGTCGGGCGAGGGGACGGCCGCCGACAGCGACACGCCCTGGCCGGGGTTGGTGCCCCACGTGACGAACGGCTCGAGCTCGGCGGCATCGAGGAACACCTCGGCGTCGTACACCGCCCCCTCATCAGAGGGCAGTGTGCGCCAATAGGCGACGGCGTCCTCCCAATCCTGCCCCTGCGGAGCGTGCGGGCGGCCCTTCAGATACGCGAAGGTGGTCTCATCGGGCGCGACCATGCCCGCGCGGGCACCGGCCTCGATCGACATGTTGCACATCGTCATCCGGCCTTCCATCGACAGCGACCGAATGGCGCTGCCGCGGTACTCCAGAACGTAGCCCTGGCCGCCGTTCGTGCCGATCTTCGCGATGACGGCGAGGATGATGTCTTTCGCGGTGACGCCCGGCTTGAGCTCACCTTCGACGGTGATCGCCATCGTCTTGAAGGGTTTCAGCGGCAGTGTCTGGGTGGCCAGCACGTGCTCGACCTCGCTGGTGCCGATCCCGAACGCCATGGCCCCGAAGGCGCCGTGCGTCGAGGTGTGGCTGTCGCCGCACACGACGGTGATCCCCGGCATGGTCAGGCCCAACTGCGGGCCGACCACATGCACGATGCCCTGCTCCTTGTCGCCGAGGGAGTGCAGCCGCACGCCGAATTCCGCGGCGTTGCGGCGCAGCGTCTCAATCTGAGTGCGACTGGTCAGGTCGGCGATCGGCTTGTCGATATCGAGCGTCGGGGTGTTGTGGTCTTCGGTCGCGATCGTCAGGTCGAGGCGTCGCACCGGGCGCCCCTCGGCGCGCAGCCCGTCGAAGGCCTGCGGGCTGGTGACCTCGTGCACGAGGTGCAGGTCGATGTAGATGAGGTCGGGCTGGCCGTCCTCACCCTTGACGACCAGGTGGTCGTCCCAGACCTTCTCGGCGAGGGTGCGTGGCTGATCAGGGATCGCAGACGCAGGTGTGCTCATGACTGTTCGTTCTCCAGGGTTTCAGAGTTGGGCCCACGACGAACTCCGCGACGAGTCTGGGCTGAGATCAGAACCCGTCGCGGCACGTAAGGAGGAGCCGCGCGATCTGCACGTGGCCAGATTACCACTGCTGACCGTGCGACTCTTCCGCGCGACGCTTACGACTTATCGTCGTCGGGAGCCGCCTCGACAGCAGCCCGGTCTCGCCGAGCCGCTATGACGCTGGCCCCAGCGGCGACCACCATCGCGACGATGATCACGCCGAGCGACACCCACGTCGAGATGTCGGGCGCCCACGAGACCGGGTGCCCGCCGTTGATGAAGGGAAGCTCGTTGACGGCCAGCGCGTGGAAGAAGAGCTTGACGCCGATGAAGGCGAGGATGAAGGCGATGCCGTAGTGCAGGTACCGCAACCGGTCCAGCAGCCCGCCCAACAGGAAGTACAGCTGCCGCAGGCCCATGAGGGCGAACACGTTCGTCGAGAACACGATGAAGGCGTTCTGAGTGATGCCGAAGATGGCCGGGATCGAGTCGATGGCGAAGATCAGGTCGGTGAACCCGATCGCCACGAAGACCAGCAGCATCGGGGTCAAGACCTTCTTGCCGTTCACCACGGTGCGGATCTTGCGTCCGTCGTACTGGTCGCTGATGTCGATGAAGCGTCGCAGGATGCGCACGATCCAGGTCTCGGTGTGAGCGTCGTCATCTTCTTTGCCGGGGAACGCCTGTCGCCAGGCGGTGAAGACGAGAAAGGCGCCGAAGATGTAGAAGATCCAGCTGAAGTTCTCGATGAGCGCCGCACCCAGCAGGATGAACAGACCGCGCAGCACGAGGGCGATGATGATGCCCACCATCAGCACTTCCTGCTGGTAGCGTCGCGGCACCGAGAACTGCGTCATCAGCAGCACGAACACGAAGAGGTTGTCGATCGACAGGCTGTATTCGGTCAGCCATCCGGCGATGAATTCGCCGGCGGCATCCGAACTGCCTGTCGCCCACAGCAACAGCACGGCGAAGATCAGCGCCAGACACACGTAGAAGACGACCCACAGGGTGGCTTCCTTCATCGACGGGATGTGCGGCCTCTTGAGAATGAGGAGGAGGTCGGCGGCCAGGATAAGGACGAGGACGACCATCGCGGTGATCTCGAACCATGCGGGGATCACGAAATCCATGGGGGCCTTTCAGAGGGATCGACGAACCGTCGAAAGTCTCTCCCCCGCTTCAGCGGAGCGCGCCCGGGGCCCCTCCGACGGAACCCGTGATGACGAACGCGCAGTGGTGGGATACTCCCCCTCGCCGGGTCAGTCTATCTCCTGCATCGCGCGCACGAGAGCGCGGATGCCGCGTGTCAGCGCGCGCAGGTCGTCCAGCCCCAGACGGTTCAGCGGCGCCCGCCGGAACTCGGGTCGTGCGGTGAGCAATCGCTGCACGGTCTCTCGACCCTCGGCCGTGGCGACAACGCGTCGCACCCGTTGATCATGGGGGTCAAGTATCCGCTGGATCATGGCTTGCGACTCGAGTCGATCGACGATGCCCGACATCGTCGCAAGTGAGACGCCCACCGTCTTCGCCAGTGCCTGGATCGTGCTGCCGTCGGGCACTGTCATGAGGATGGTGAGCACCTTGAGCTGCTGCATCGTCAGCCGCAGCGACAGCACGGGTTCGATGAGCTCGGGCACGAAAGAGGTCTCGATATCGGTCTGCAGGGCGAGCAGTTCGCCCAGCAACGCGTCGCGCTCTTCGTGTTCAGCGGCATCCACCCCTTGAGAGTATCGCCCGCTCACAGTGCATGCGCAGATTCGGATACATCGCGTTGTACTAAGCTTCGTCCGATGCGAACCATTCGTTCGCCTTCTCCCCTTCCTCTCTTCTCGGTGGTGTCCTCGTGTTCCGACTCGCACGCTTCAGCCTTGGCAACCGCACGCTGGTAGCGCTCATCACGCTTCTCATCGCCGGCTTCGGCGTGTTCTCGATGACGCAGCTGCGTCAGGAGCTGATCCCGTCGATCGAATTGCCGCAGACGACAGTGGTCACGGTGGTGCCGGGCGCGAGCCCGCAAGTGGTCGACGAGCAGGTGAGTGTGCCGGTGACGCAGGCGGTCGCTGATCTCGACGGCGTCGAGCAGGTCGTGGCGACCTCGTCGTCGGGGATGTCGATGGTCTCGATCGCCTACGCGTACGGCACCGATGCCGACGACTTCCGTGCCACGGTCGAGCAAGCACTCAGCGGCATCCAGTCGAAGCTGCCCGGTGACGCCGAGCCCAACCTCGTCGCCGGCAGCACGTCGGACATCCCGGTCATCTTCATGACGGCGTCGTCGGCTGACGACGACGTCGCCGCACTGTCTGCCAAGCTCTCCGACACGGTCGTGCCCAAGCTCGAGGGCATCGACGGGGTGCGGGCAGCGGCGGTGTCGGGCGGCGCCGTGCAGCGCGTCGTGATCACCCCCGACGATGCGAAGCTCGCGAAGAACGGCATCACCTCCCAAGCGCTCACGCAGGTACTGCAGGCGAACGGCATCACCCTTCCGGTGGGCAGCGTCACCGAAGACGGGCAACTCCTCCCCGTACAGGGCGGAACAGCGGTCACCTCGGTCGACGACATAAAGAAGCTTCCTGTGGCGAGCCAGACCCAACCGGGCACTGTGCTCACGGTGGGCGCCGTCGCCGACGTGTCGCTTGTCACCGAAGCTCCCACCTCGATCACCCGCATGAACGGTGAGCAGGCACTGTCGATCTCGATCACCGCAAGCGACGGCGGCGATGTCGTGGCGATCTCGCATGCCGTCAACGACGCGATCAGCGAGCTGGCCGACGATCTTCCGAGCGTGGACCTCACGGTCGTCTTCGACCAGGCCCCCTTCATCGAGGAGTCCATCCTCCATTTGGCCACCGAGGGTCTGCTCGGCCTGTTGTTCGCGATCGTCGTGATCTTGATCTTCCTGCTGTCGCTGCGCTCGACGATCGTGACGGCAATCTCGATTCCGCTCTCGGTGCTCGTGACCTTCATCGGGCTCAATCTCGGTGGCTACTCGCTGAACATGCTGACGCTGGGCGCGCTCACCATCGCGATCGGGCGCGTCGTCGACGACTCGATCGTCGTCATCGAGAACATCAAGCGGCACCTGTCGTACGGTGAGGCCAAGGTGCAGGCCATCCTCACCGCAGTACGCGAGGTCGCCGGGGCGATCACGTCATCCACTCTGACGACCGTGGCCGTCTTCCTGCCGATCGCCTTCGTCGGCGGCACCGTCGGCGAGTTGTTCAACCCGTTCGCGCTCACTGTCACCATCGCCATGCTCTCCTCGCTGCTGGTGGCCCTCACGATCGCGCCCGTGCTCTCGTACTGGTTCCTGCGCGCACCCAAGGCGGGCGGCGACGTCGAGGCGATTCGCGCCGCCGCCGAAGAAAAGGAGCACCGCAGCTGGCTGCAGCGTGGATATCGCCCCATCCTGCGGGGTACGCAGAGGCACCCCGTCATCACTCTTGTCTCGTCGGCGTTGCTGCTGGTGATCACCGTGTCGCTGATCCCCCTCATGAAGGTCGACTTCCTGGGCAACACCGGTCAGAACATGGTCATGGTCACGCAGACTTTCCCGTCGGGGTCGGATCTGGACACCATCTCCGACGGCGCGCGCGACGTCGAAGACACTCTGCTCGATGTCGACGGCGTCGAAGACGTCATGCTGATGGCGGGCACGAGCGGCGGCTCCGGTGACTTCTCTGCACTGCTGGGCGGAGGCGGCGGTACCGCCACCTTCATCGTGAACACCGATCCGAAGGCAGACCAGGCGGCGTTGCAGACCGACGTGCGCGCGCAGCTGGCCAAGATCGACGGCCCTGGTGAGGTCAGCCTCTCCGACGCCGCCAGCGCCGGAGGCTTCGGCGGGACCGTCGACGTCGAGGTGCATGCGGCGAATGAGGCCGATCTCGCGGATGCTGCCGACGGCGTCTTCGCCGCGCTGAAGGACACGCCGGATGCCGCAGATGTCAGCAGTGATCTGGCGCCCGCGCAACCCAGCGTTCAGATCACGGTGGATCGCAAGACGGCGCTCGAGCACGGATTCACCGAGATCCAGCTGGTGAGCATGGTCGGCGGCGTCCTTTCGCCGCAGAGCATCGGAACCGTGCGTATCGACGGCGAGGATTACCGCGTGTTCGTCGACGCCGCCGATATCCCCACCACGGTCGATCAGCTCAGCGACTTGAAGATTCCGACCGCGGCAGGCCTGGTGCCGCTCACGGATGTGGCCGATGTCAAGACGGTTACCGGACCCACCTCGCTCACCCGCCAGGACGGCGACCTGGTCGCGACCATCTCGATCACGCCGGCCGAGGGTGAGCTCGGTGCTGTCACGACCGCGGTGCAGGAGCGCCTCGACGACCTCGATCTGCCCGACGGCGTCTCTGCCGACATCGGCGGCCTCGCCCAGACCCAGCAGGAGTCGTTCGCGCAGCTGGGCATCGCCATGCTCGTGGCCATCGCGATCGTGTTCCTGCTGCTGGTGGCGACGTTCCGCTCGCTGGCACAGCCGCTGATACTGCTGGTGTCGATCCCGTTCGCCGCGACCGGTGCTATCGCCATGCTGCTGGTGACCGGACACCCGTTGGGCATCTCGGCGCTCATCGGCATGCTGATGCTCATCGGCATCGTCGTGACGAACGCGATAGTGCTCATCGACCTGGTGAATCAGTATCGGCGGCAGGGTCAGAGTGTGCGCGATGCCGTGTTCAACGGAGCACGCCAGCGCATGCGCCCGATCTTGATGACCGCCCTGGCCACGATCTTCGCTCTGCTGCCGATGGCGCTCGGCGTCACCGGCTCTAGCGGCTTCATCAGCCAGGACCTCGCGATCGTCGTCATCGGCGGGCTCATCTCGTCGACGGCGCTGACCCTCATCCTCGTTCCCGTGCTCTACCAGCTCTTCGAGCGTGGCCGTGAGAAGCGGGCCGAGAAGAAGGATGCCACGGCGCGGCCATCAGCCGCCGATGATACGGACGCCACCGAGGCACCAGCCACCCGCCGACAGGCGCGGGCGTAGAACCCGGGTCATCGCAGCGGTAGCGTCTGTTCCTGAAGCGTTCCTCGCCGTCAGCGCGGGCCCCGTCAGCGTTGACGTTCCCGTCATACCCGATCAATCGGACCGAAATGAGTCGCCGGTAGGCTGAGCGCATGCGCGACGCGGCGGTTCCGGAACACGCCAGCGCCGCAGGTCGTCCTCGTGAAGTGCTCCGGCTCCCCTCCTTCGCCTTCTTCTGGAGCGCCACGACGATCCGAGCATTCGGAAGCGCGGTGTCCGGCGTCGCCTTTCAGGTTCTGATCGTCACGGTGCTCCACGCAACGCCCGTTGAAATCAGCATCTTCAGCGCTCTCGGCGTCGCCCCCTACGTGTTCCTCGGGCTGATCGTCGGCGCTCTCATGGATCGCTGGCGCCGGCAGCTCACACTGGTGGTCACCAGCGTCGGACGGGCCCTCGCCCTGGCATCGATCACGATCTTGCTGCTCGTGAATGCACTCAACTTTTGGTCGTTGGCGATTGTCACCGTGGTCCTCGGGGTCTTGGTGCTGTTCGCGGACTCGGCCTCGCAGCCGCTTCTGCCACGCATTGTTCCTCGGGATTCACTCGTGATGGCCAACGCGCGACTCGGCCAGAGCAGCACGGTGGCCGGCACCGCAGGTCCTGCCCTGGGCGGAGCACTCCTCAACCTGCTGGGTGCACCCATCCTGTTCTTGTCCGACGCCGTCATCACCGGCTTCTCGGCGGTGCTCCAATCTCGAATCCGAATCAAGGAGCCGAAGCCAGCACCGCGCACGGATGGTCGTCACATCGGCCATGACATCGCCGAAGGAATGCGCTACACCTACCGGCATCGGATGCTCCGTCCTCTTGCGCTCTCGGTTCACACCTGGTTCCTGGCCAACAGCATCGTGTCGACGATCTATGCCGTCTTCGTCCTCCGTGAGCTTGGCCTGCCGGCATGGGCCTACGGCGTCACACTCGCGTTCGGGGCGGTCGGTGGCTTTCTCGGCGCCCTCATCGCGCCACGCATCGGCGCCCGACTCGGCGCCGGATGGGGGATCTTCGTCGGCCGAGCCTTGATTGTCGTGCCGTGGCTCAGCCTCGCCATCGTGCCGATCGACGCGGCCAGCGGGATCGTCGTTCTGCTGACCCTGGTATCGGCTGCGCAATTCGTCTACGGCCTGTCCATGGGCATCGAAGATGCCAACGACACCGGATATCGGCAGGCGATAGCGCCCGACGCCCTGCAGGGAAGGATGAACTCGACAATCCGGACAGTCAACCGCGTCATCTTCTTGCTCGGAGCCCTCCTGGCGGGACTCCTGGCGACATGCTTGGGCTATCGCCTCACCATCGGAATCGGAGCCGTCATCTTCGCGGCGGCTGCCCTCATCGTGATCGTCTCACCGCTGCGCACAGCCCGGCACTCCGATACATCGGAATCCGCTGCCTGAAACCCGCATGCAAAAAGCCCGGCTCCCCTGATGGTTCAAGGGAGCCGGGCTGATGTGACCCCAGCGGGATTCGAACCCGCGTTACCGCCGTGAGAGGGCGGAACACACCATACTTTCCGGGACATGGAACCGCGGAACTACGGGCCAATTCGGCCCCACAAGATGAACCGCGTGCCTCACGTTTCCGGATGAGTGTTGCAAACTGTTGCCGCGGAGCCTATGCCTTCCCTGGCTCGACACAGGTCGAGCGTGATTCTCCGAAAGACCACGTCAGTTGAGAAGACCGAGATACTGCTGGCGACATTTCATGGCGTGAATCAGCTCCTCCGTCCCGTCATCCCAAACGAGGACGACAAATTCCAAGAGACGACCCCGGGTGTCGAATCCGAGCCGGAGGAAGCGCCGCGGGTCGTCGTCGTCCAGCGGAACAGAAACCAACGGCCATGTTGCAGCTTCGACCCCGTCGTTGGAGCTGATGCCGTGTTTACGCGCCGAAGGCCGGACGATCACGCCACGTTCGCCCAGACAGCTAGGGCGGCGCGGATAGCCTCTGACCGGTTCAGATGTTCGCGCTCAGCCCGCGCCATGACAGCGTCGAGCTCCTCGACCGTGAGCCGGACCGGAATCACCTGCGATGCTTCGGCGCCGCGAACGGGGCGCCCTCTCCGCGACTTCAACTCCTCGACGTCATAACCAGCTTCAGCCTCGACGACCCACTCATCGATCTGCGCCTCCGATACCTCGCGCCCGTGAATCTTCCGCTCCATGAACACAATTGTATTACGAATATATGCACTCCGCTGGAGACACTTCAGGCCACTACTCCTCGGCGGTACGGCTGTTGCCAAACTGGTGCCACAGACCGAAAAGAGCCAACTGAAACCCGCATGCAAAAAGCCCGGCTCCCCTGATGATTCAAGGGAGCCGGGCTGATGTGACCCCAGCGGGATTCGAACCCGCGTTACCGCCGTGAGAGGGCGGCGTACTAGGCCGCTATACGATGGGGCCGTCTTCTCCGGTGCTCCGGAGGCAACCGTACAAGTATGCCATGGCCGATCGGGTGCCGCAAAATCACCCGGCGCGCCCCGGCTTGCCCACCGAGCGCCCGCGGAGTTGACTTCTGCCATGCGAGTCACCAAGCACGAACACGCCGCTCTCGTCGTCGAATCCGGCGGCAGCACCCTCGTCATCGACCCGGGCGGGTACACCGAGCCTCTCACCGATCTGCATGATGTCGTCAGCGTTGTCATCACGCATGAACACGCCGATCATTGGACACCCGAGCACCTCGACCGCATCCTGGGGGCGGCCGGCCCGGTGCCGATCTTCGGGCCGGCGGGTGTCGCAGCCGCGGCATCCGGCTATGACATCACCGTCGTCGCCCCGGGCGACCGCGTGGTCGTCGCCCCGTTCACCCTCGAGTTCTTCGGTGGGCGGCACGCCGTCATCCATGAGTCGATCCCGGTGATCGACAATGTGGGCGTTCTCGTGGATGACGTCTTCTACTATCCGGGCGACTCGTATGCCGTGCCCGAAGGCAAGAGCATCGCCCTGCTCGCCGCGCCAGCCGGAGCGCCCTGGCTGAAGATCGGCGAGGCCATGGACTTCGTGCTCGCCGTCGCCCCGCGTCGCGTATTCGGCACCCACGACATGACGATCTCGGATCTCGGCCGGCGCAGCGCCCGCGACCGACTGGCCTGGGCGGTCGAGCAGCACGGCGGCGAGTTCTTCGAGCTCGACCCCGGCGACGCTATCGAACTCTGATCAACTGCCGGTCGCTTCCGGAACCGTGATCCACACCAGGGCCGTATCGCCGTGCACGCTGAAGCGCAGCCACGCCCCCGCGACATTCGCTTCGTCAGGAAGAGACAGGTCGGTGCCGAGATTGTTCTGCATGTCGAACACGGGATCCTGACCCGCCGGCGCGCACCCGCCACCCAGCACCGACATCACGCTGTAGTCGGGCGAGCCATCGTATGACGTGGCCCACGTCAGGACTGCGCACCTGCCTCCGCCGGCGAACGGGGCTGTCCACACGGCGACGTTGCCGAATCTCTCCGACACCCGCAGGTGAGAAACGTCGCCTCCCCACTGCTCGAGGACCCTCGTCGCGTTCGCTTTCTCGTCGGCCGTCGCGGGGGCATCCGCAGTCAGCTGCAACCTCGCAACCGGATCGCTCGGTGCCTGCGCGGTCGACCGTCCGACCACGAATGCGCCCGTCAGCAGCGTTGCGCCAGCCACCACAATGGCTACTGCCGCACTGAGCGTACGCAGGCGGAAGCGACGCCGCGCAGAGACAGAGGGGGTTGCAGCTCGCGCCGCGCGGGCGGCGGCAGCCGCCTGCGGCTCTTCGTCCGGGCGCCGCGGAAGAACCGCCACCACCGGCTCTCGAAGATGGTCGCCGCGCAGCATCCTCTCGAGCTCCGCCAGGCGTGTCGCAGCGCTCGGATCACCGGACAAGCCCGTGCCCGGCCCGTAGGCGCGCGCCCGCAGTGCGAGGAGTTCCGCGGTGAGGTCGTCAGGGAGCGTGGCGTCGAGCATGACACCATCTTGCCGGACACAGTGCACTCATAGCCCGCGCCGAGCCCGCGCTGTTCCGCCGCGCCTAGCGTGTGCGTCATGACGATCGCCGCCCCCGTGGTTCCGACTACCGTCGCGGCCACACCACGACTGACGCGAGGGATGCCGCGGCGCTGGACGCTGTGGCACTCCACGCTGGTCGCGCTCGGCATCGGCTCTGCGGCACTCACGGTGTGGGGATCATGGGCCGGTTCCCGCTCCGACTACTATGCGGCGATCGCCTTGTCGATGAGTCGCAGCTGGTCGAACTTCTTCTTCGGGGCGATGGATCCGGCCGGCACTGTCACGCTCGACAAGATCCCCGGGTCATACTGGGTGCCTGCGCTGTTCGTGAAGCTGTTCGGCTTCTCGACCTTCGCCGTGGTGCTGCCCAACGCTCTCGCCGCGGTCGCGGCGGTGCTCTTGGTCGCCGTCACCGCGCGACGGCTGGCGGGCCCGGTGGCCGGCGGCATCGCCGGGGCCCTCGTCGCGACGACACCGATTCTGGTCGCCGTGGCCCGCTCGAACCAGCCCGAGACCTTCTTCGTGCTGGGGCTCGCTCTCACCGCCTGGGCGGCACTCAGAGCCGTGCAACAGGCGAGTTTCGGCTGGCTGATGCTGGCCGGTGCCTTCATCGCCCTCGCCTTTCAGTCGTACATGCTCGAGGCGTGGGCGGTGTGGCCCGCCTTGGCCGCTGCCTACCTTTTCACGCGGCAATCGCTCGGGCGCCGCATCCGGCATCTGCTGATCGCGGGACTTACGAGCGCTGCGCTGTCGGTCGCCTGGATAGCGATCGTCTCGTTGGTTCCGCCAGGCTCACGCCCGTACATCGGCAGCACCCTGCACAACAGCCCGTGGGAGATGGTGTTCGGCTACAACGGTCTGGGCCGTTTCGGGCAGGCGACAGCCGATGGCACCGCATACAACTCTTTCACTCCCCCGTATTCAGGTCAGGCCGGCGTGCTGCGCCTGTTCAACACGCAACTTGCGGGCCAGATCGGATGGCTGATTCCGGCAGGGCTGCTGGCAGTGGCGATCCTCATCGTGCTGCACGTGCCCGCGCGCGTCTGGGTGTTCCTGGGAACCTGGCTGGTGACCTTCATCGCCATGTTCTCGCTCGTGGCCGGAATGCACCAGTTCTATACGGCGGCGCTGTCGGTGCCCGTCGCACTTCTGATCGGAACCGCCTTCAGCCGGGCGGTACGGCGAGGGATGCTGTGGCCGCCCATTGCGCTGCTGGTCACGGCATCGCTCACCGCCCTGGGCATCGCCGCGATCTATGGCGGATACTCGGTGGCCGTCGCTCTCGTGCAGGCTGCACTGGCGCTCGTGGCCATCACCGGCCTCGCCGTCGGGCGGGCCTGGCCGCACGCGGCGCGCATCGTCGTGACGGTCGTGGCATTGGCCGGCTTGACGCTCACCCCCGCGGTGTGGTCGGTGGTCACCATCGCTCACCCCAGCAGCTCCAACCCCGTCGCCGGTGGAGTCAGCGACAGCTCCGGCGGGCTCGGCCTGCGACGCCTCGGGCCGGCAACGGGCGGCCCACAACAGCCGCTGGTCGCGGCCCGCGCGCCCGCGGGACCCGGATTCGGGATGCCCGACGACGGCGCAGCCGGGGCGACGCACGACAGCGCCGGCGCTCAGGCCCGCGATGGTCGGAGCGGGGCGTCCCGGTCAGGCACGCGCTCGTTCACCGGCTCCTCTGACGGCTCGTATGCCGCGCTGCTGCAGTATGTCGAAAAGGGCAGCACCGGCGCCCGGTACGAGCTTGCTGTGTTCACCGCTCAGACGGCGGCGGGGCTGATCATCGCGTCGAACGGCGCGTCGATTCTGCCGATCGGCGGGTTCAGCGGCGGCGATCCGGTACCCACTCTCGACGCGTTCACGGCGATGGTGCAGGCCGGTGACATCCCCTATGTCCTCGCCGCGGGGAACACTCGCGGCGGTTTCTTCTCGTCGACCTCGACGACCTCGACTCAGATCAGCGAGTGGGTCACCACGAACTGCGTCCAGGTGCCCAGCAGTCAGTCAGGAGTGCAGGGCCTGTACCGCTGCGCCCCACGGTGACCGGCGACTGTCTCGCACCGTCAGCCGGCACGCACGCTCAGCCCTCACGCACGCTCAACAGCTGCCACCCCTCGGGAACTTTCGCCCGCAACGCGACCAGGTCGTCGGCCTCGATCTCTTGCGCCCCATCGCGGCGCGCCATCCTCGCGTTCAGGGTGATCATGGTCGACGCCTTCGGCATGGTGGCCGCGGCATCCGTCAGCACCCAGCCATCGGGCACCTGCGCCTCCACCTGTGTATGCGCCTCGTCGATCGTGGGGGCTTGCACGGTGAGTTCCCGGGATTCGAGGGGACGGATGCGGCCGAACAGCATGTAGCCAGCGTAGCCCGATCACCGCGCCGTGCTCACAGGTGGGCCTGGTAGCGTCGGATCACCGGCGTTCGCCGATATCAGGGAAGACTTCTTGTCGACCGTTGCGCCTCACGGCCCGGCCACAGACCGTCGCCTCCTCTGAGCTACTCAGAGGAAGTGCCATGCACGCGTCCGTTTCCGTACCCGACCTGTCCACCGCCGCTCTCTCGGCGCCGACCCTTCCCGACGGCTTCAGCGCCATCGTCTATTGCGAGGGACAATTCGGCGAGCAAGACGGCAAGACCGCGAACGGCCTGGCACGCTCGTCGGAGAAGTACGACATCTTGAGCGTCGTCGACAGCACCCATGCCGGGGCCGACGCCGGCATGTTGCTGGACGGCGTGCGCGACGGCATCCCGGTGCTGGCCACCCTGGCCGAGGCGATCACCCACGCCGGCCGAGTGCCGGACTACCTGATCTGGGGCATGGCGCCCGCCGACGGGTTGCTGTCGGCCTCACAGCGTGCGGTCGTCTTGGACGGCATCGCCCGGGGCATGCATGTGATCAACGGGCTGCACGAGTTTCTCAACGACGATGCCGAGTTCGTCGCAGCGAGCCTGCTGGCGGGCGTGACGATCACCGACGTGCGGCGTCCTCGCGAGCCGAAGGACCTACATCTGTTCTCGGGGCGCATCTTCGATGTCACCTGCCCGCGGATAGCGATTCTGGGCACCGACGGTGCTATCGGCAAACGCACGACCACCACGGTGCTCGTACAGGCGTTGAAGGCCCGCGGCATCAACGCCGTCATGGTCGGCACCGGCCAGACGAGCCTGATCCAGGGCGGCAAGTACGGCGTCGCCATCGACGCCCTGGTGCCGCAGTTCTGCTCGGGTGAGCTGGAGAACCAGGTGGTGGCCGCGTTCGAGGCCGAGAACCCCGACATCATCATCGTGGAGGGCCAAGGAGCCCTCAGCCACCCTGCCTACCTCACGTCGGCCCATATTCTGCGCGGCAGCCGCCCGCAGGCCGTGATCGTGCAGCACGCGCCCCGGCGCACCGTTCTCGGCGACTTTCCGATGGTGGCGATGCCGACCGTGGCCAGTGAGATCGCGCTGATCGAGGCGTTCGCCGACACCAGAGTCATCGGCGTCACCCTCAACCACGAGCACATGAGCGACGCCGATATCAGCCGGGCCATCGATGACTACGAGATCGAGCTCGGCCTGCCGGTCACCGACCCGCTCACCCGCCCGATCGATCGTCTGGTGGCAACCGTGCTGGATGCATTCCCGGAACTCGTGAACGCGGCCGGGCTCCGCGCGGCCTGAGCGCGAGAGCGCTCGCCGCGGGCTCAAGGCTCGAAAGACCACAGGACCAAAAGACAAAACCCCCGGCTAGCCGGGGGTTTTCGTCTTGCTGGGGTACCTGGACTCGAACCAAGAATGGCGGTACCAGAAACCGCTGTGTTGCCAATTACACCATACCCCAAGGCGTTACGACCGAAGTCGCAACAGTGATCAAGTCTAGACGACGCGAACCGAACCGGCAAAACGGGCCGCGCCCGCGCGTGTCAGGCCGACAGGTACGACACCAATGCTCCGAGCCGCCGGGTCGACTCGGACTTGCCCAACAGCTCCATCGACTCGAACAGCGGCGGCGAGACGCGGCGGCCGGTCACTGCCACGCGCAACGGACCATAGGCCACACGGGGCTTGAGCCCCAGCCCCTCGACCAGCGCGTCTTTGAGAGCCTCCTGTAGGGATGCCGCAGTGAACTCGGTCTCGGGAACGACCTCGAGCGCACCCACCGAGGCCACCAGAACCTCACCGGCGTTCTCCGGCAGGCTCTTCAGCCCGTCTTCGGCGTACACGACATCGTCGGTGAACAAGAAGCCCAGCATCCCCGGGACCTCCCCCAGCAGCTGCACCCGCTCCTGCACCAGCGGGGCGGCGCGGAATGCGAGCACTATCTGCTCGTGTGTGGGCTCACCGTTGCCGAAGACTCCCGCCGCCGCGAGGTACGGCATCATCCGCTCAGCGAAGTCCTTGCCATCCAGGATCCGGATGTGATCACCGTTGATCGCCTCGGCCTTCTTCTGGTCGAAGCGGGCCGGGTTGGGGTTCACGTCGGCGATGTCGAAGGCGGCGGTGAACTCCTCGAGCGAGAACACGTCGCGATCTGGGCCGATCGACCAGCCCAGCAGAGCGAGGTAGTTCAGCAGCCCCTCGTGGATGAAGCCCTTCTCGCGCTGCAGGAACAGGTCGGCCTTCGGGTCGCGCTTGGACAGCTTCTTGTTGCCCGTCTCGCCCAGCACCAGCGGCATATGCCCGAACCGGGGCATGAACGTGGTCACACCGGCCCTGATGAGCGCGTCGTAGAGCACGAGCTGACGCGCCGTGGAGGGCATCAGGTCTTCACCGCGAATGACGTGGGTGATGCCCATGAGCGCGTCGTCGACGGGGTTCGTGAACGGGTACAGCGCCTTGCCCCCGGCACGCACGAGCACGAAGTCGGGGAACGAACCGGCGGGGAAGGTCACCTCGCCGCGGATCAGATCGACGTAGGTGAGGTCTTCATCGGGAACCCGCAGTCGCCACGCCGGCTCACGGCCCTCGGCACGGAAAGCGGCCCTCTGCTGGTCGGTCAGCTCACGGTCGTGATTGTCATAGCCCAGCTGCTTCGCCCGGCCGTTGGCCGCGTTGCGCGCATCCACCTCTTCGGCGGTCGAGTAGCTCTCGTACACCAGCCCCGCATCGATGAGCTTGGCAAGTACCTCGGCGTAGATCTCGGTGCGCTGCGACTGCCGGTACGGCCCGTGGGGGCCACCCTTCTCGACACCCTCATCCCAGTCGATCTTCAGCCAGGTCAAGGCGTCGACGAGCTGCTGATAACTCTCTTCGCTGTCGCGAGCCGCATCGGTGTCTTCGATGCGGAAGACGAGCTTGCCGCCCGTGTGCCGTGCGTACGCCCAGTTGTACAGCGCCGTGCGCACCATGCCCACATGCGGCAATCCGGTGGGCGACGGGCAGAAGCGGACGCGCACATCGGCGCCGGAAGCGGTCGTGGTCTGGGGATGAACTCTAGCCATAGCCCTTCGATTCTAGAGTGGCGGCGGCATCCCACCCGCCCTTCACTCGGCGGCGGTCGGCACCCGGTCGTGTGCGACGCGGCCCAGCGGCGACAGAAAAACGACGACCGCGACGATCGACAGCGCGCACAGTGCGAGGCCGCCGTATCCGATCCAGGCGAGCACGAGGCCGGCCACGATCGCACCGACGGCACCGACGAGACTCATGAGGAAGTCATTGCGCCCCTGCCTGCGGGTGCGACGGTCTTCGGCGGATGCCTCAGTCAGTAGCGTCGCGCCGGAGACGGTCGTCGCGCTCCAGCCCAGCCCCAGCAGGATCAGCGCCACCGTCACCGCCGGCGTCGAGGTCTGCCCGAGAGCCGCCGTGATCAGGGAGGCCACCAGCAGAGCCTGTCCCGTCAGAATGGTCGGAACACGACCGATCCGGTCGGCGAGGATGCCGAAGACCGGCGAGAGCGCGTACATCCCGGCGATATGCAGGCTGATCGTCAGACCGATGATCTCCAGCGTCGCGCCGGCGTGGATGAGGTGGACGGGGGTCATCGCCATGACCGACACCATCACACCGTGCGCCCCGGCAACGGCGAGCATGGCATAGCGGGCGGGTACAGGATGGTCTGCATGCGCGACGCGGCGGCCGGCGGCCGTGTGATGCGCGGTGATGCGCATCGCCAGTCGCAGCGGATCCGGCCGCAGCGCAGTCAGGTACAGCACGATCCCGATACCCTGCGTGACGATCGTGAACAGGTACGGTCCGGTCAGCGCCGGCATCCCCAGCGCATCGCCGAGGGCCTCCCCCGGTCCCACGAGGTTGGGGCCCAGCACCGCGCCGATCGTGGTCGCCCACACGACGATCGACAGATCGCGTCCACGCGATGCGTCGGTGGCCAGATCGGCTGCGGCGAACCGCGACTGCAGGTTGGCTGCCTGTCCTGCTCCCACGAGCACGAAGCCCGTGATCAGGAACGGGAAGTTGCCCAGGCCGGTGGCGATGATGACGATCGCGACGCCGATGATGGCCACGAGCATTCCGGTCGCCAGCGACGGGCGCCTTCCGCCCCGGCGTGCGAGGGCTGCCAGCGGCACGGCGGTCACCGCGGTTCCGAGCGTCACAGATGCGGCCGCCCAGCCCGAGAACGCCTCGTCACCGGAGATGTCTGCCGCCAGGACCGCCCCGAGCGAGACCGTCGCGCCGAATGCCAGGCCGCCCAGGATCTGCCCGAGCGAAAGCACCCAGACGGTGCGCCGCTGGATCCCGCGCAGCTGAGCCGGGTCGGGCAGTGCAGCGGCGGTCGCGCTCACGCGGCCCGCACGGGATTGCGCAGCACGCCCAGTCCCGAGACCTCGACCTCGACCGTTTGGCCCGCCGTGATCGGGCCGACGCCGGCGGGCGTGCCGGTCAGAATCACGTCACCGGGCAGCAGCGTGAACGCCGCCGATGCGTACGCGATGATCTCTGCCACCGAGTGCACCATGTCGGAGATCGGCCCCTGCTGGCGGACCTCGCCGTCTACGCGGGTCGTGATCACCGCATCGCCGGTCGGATCGAACTCGGTCTCGATGGCCGGGCCCAGCGGACAGAACGTGTCGAAGCCCTTGGCGCGCGACCACTGCCCATCGCTGCGCTGCAGGTCGCGGGCGGTCACGTCGTTCGCGATCGTGTATCCGAACACGTACTGCAGCGCGCGTTCGGCCGGCACGTTCTTCGCGATGGTGCCGATCACGGCCGCCAGCTCGCCCTCATGGTCGACGCGCTGAGACTGTGGGGGGAGCACGATCGAATCGCCCGGGCCGATTACCGACGTGTTCGGCTTGAGGAACAGCATCGGCTCGGCCGAGACCTCATTGCCGAGTTCGCTCGCGTGGTCGCGGTAGTTGCGGGCGATGGCCACGACCTTCGAACGCGGGATGACGGGGGCCAGCAGCGCCGCATCGGCCAGGGGCACGCGATCACCGGTGGTGTCGAACCCGGCGAACAGCGGATCGCCGGCGAGCACGACCAGGTCGGTCTCGTCGACGATGCCGTAGCGGATGGCGTCCTGATGGCTGAAGCGTGCGATCCTCACCGCATCAGCCTAGCGACCGGCCCTTCGTCTCGCTGCGCGCACTGCCTGTGGTGTCAGGCGTCGAGCCGTACGAGCCAACCGTGCCGGTCCTCACGACGCCCGTACTGGACGTCGGTGAGCTCTTCACGCAGCGAGAGCGCGAGCTCGCCGAGCGGCTGGACGTCGACGAAGTCGTGACCCTTGAGCGTTCCGATCGGGGCGACCACCGCGGCTGTGCCGCACGCGAAGGCCTCGACGATGTCGCCGGATGCCACGCCCTGCCGCCATTCGTCGATCGACACGGGGCGCTCCTGGACCGCGTGACCGCGATCGCGCGCGAGCTCGAGAAGCGAGCTGCGGGTGATGCCCGCGAGGATCGAATCGGATGCCGGCGTGACGAGGGTTCCGTCTTTGCGGACGAACACGATGTTCATGCCGCCGAGCTCTTCGACGTTGTGGTTCTCGTCGAGGAAGACGACCTGGTCGCAGCCCTGCTCGTAGGCCTCGGCCTGCGGCAGCAGACTGGCTGCGTAATTGCCGCCGGTCTTGGCTGCCCCGGTGCCGCCCTTGCCCGCACGGGCATAGTCCTGGCTGAGCCAGATCGAGACCGGCTTGGCACCGCCCTTGAAGTACGCGCCGACCGGACTCGCTATCACCAGATACGAAACCTCGTGTGCGGGGCGTACGCCCAGGAACGGCTCGGACGCGAACATGAACGGACGCAGATACAGACTCTGGTCGTCTCCTCCGGGGACCCAGGCGCCGTCGATCGCGATGAGCTCGCGCAACGACTGCACGAAAGCGTCGACAGGCAGCTCAGGCAGGGCGAGCCGGTGCGCGCTGCGCTGCAGGCGCCGGGCGTTCTGGTCGGGTCGGAAGGTATGGATCGAGCCGTCGGCGTGCCGATACGCTTTGATGCCCTCGAAGATCTCCTGGCCGTAGTGCAGCACGGCTGCCGCCGGGTCGAGTGACAGCGCGGCGTACGGCTGTACTGTCGCGTCGTGCCATCCCTGCGCCTCGGTCCAGGTGATCTGCACCATGTGGTCGGTGAAGACCGTGCCGAACACGGGATCGGCCAACAGCGCATCGCGCTCCTGGTCGGTCTTGGCCGAAGCATTGCGGGTCACGGCGAACTCGAGCGGAGCGAGTGCGGTCTGAGAGGTCATGTCTTTTCCAGTCTTCGTTGCGCAGCGACGCTGCCGCCTTCAGGTTACGCCTGGACGCGGGCGACGATGGCGTCGCCGACCTGCGCTGTGGTGCGGGATGACGTGCCCCGTGCGGCGATGTCTGCCTCGACGGCGCGGGTCACGCGCGCGGCCTCGTCGGTCAGCCCGAGGTGGTCGAGCATGAGCGCGATGGACAGGATCGCGGCAGTGGGATCGGCCTTCTGCTGCCCGGCGATGTCAGGCGCCGAGCCGTGTACCGGCTCGAACATCGACGGGAAGTCGCCGTCGGGATTGATGTTGCCCGAGGCTGCCAGCCCGATGCCACCGGTGACGGCGCCGGCCAGGTCTGTGAGGATGTCGCCGAAGAGGTTGTCGGTGACGATGACATCGAAGCGACCGGGGTTCGTGACCAGAAAGATGGTCGCTGCATCGACGTGCAGATAGTCTACGGCAACGTCAGGGTGCTCCCCCGAGACCTCATCGACGATCCGCTTCCACAGCGATCCGGCATTGACCAGCACATTCGTCTTGTGCACGAGGGTGACCCGTTTGTCTCTGCGCTCGGCAAGATCGAACGCGTAGCGCACCACTCGCTCCACGCCGAACGCGGTGTTCACACTCGTCTCGTTGGCGACCTCGTGTGGCGTGCCGCGGCGGATCGATCCGCCGTTTCCGACATACGGCCCTTCGGTGCCCTCGCGCACCACGACGAAGTCGACCTCACCCGGATGGGCGAGCGGTCCGGGAGCACCGGCGTAGAGCTTCGAGGGGCGAAGGTTCACGTAGTGGTCCAACTCGAAGCGCAGCTTCAGCAGCAGTCCCCGCTCGATGTTGGCGTCTCTCAACCGCTCGTCACCGGGTTTTCCGCCCACCGCCCCCAGAAGGACCGCCTCCTGCGCCTTGATGGCGGCCAGGTCGTCGTCGGTGAGGGTGTCGCCGGTCTCGAGATAGCGCGCGGCGCCCAACGAGAAACGGGTCTTCTCGAATCGGACGTCGCTGCCGGCTGTGGCAGCGGCGAGCACCTTCTCAGCTTCGGCGACGACCTCAGGACCGATGCCGTCACCAGGGATGACAGCGAGTTTCACGACACGCGACATGGCTCTCCTCAAACAGGGCGCCGCGCCGCCGGGCAGCGACCGTGCGCCTCTTCCAGCCTACCGACGTGCCGGCATCGGCCTCACCGCGTGACGGCCACGCGAGGGTGTGAGCATGATCGCAGCGAGCACCGCCGCGATCGCCATCAGACCCGCCCCGATGAAGGCGGTCACCCCGACACCCGCGTCGAAGGCGGCCGCCGCGGCATCCCGCAGCGCGGTACCGACCTCTCCACCGAGTTCGTCGGCCACCGCGATGGCACCGGCGAGCGTCTCGCGCGCGGGAGCCACCCACGCGTCGGGAACGCCACTGGGGACGACGATGGCGCCGCGATACACGGCCGTGAGCAGCCCGCCGATGATCGAGGTGCCCAGGACCGTGCCGACCTCGTAAGCGGTCTCTGAGACAGCGCTGGCTGCGCCCGCCTTCTCGACCGGGGCCGCGGTGAGGATCAGCTCGTTCGAGACGGTCTCGGCGGCGCCGATGCCGATGCCCAGGCTCACGGCGGCCACGACGATGGGCAGCAGCACGTCGGGACCTGTGGTCAGCGCGACCGCGACGTAGCCACCGGCAGAGAACGCAAGGGCCACGGGGATCACGACGCGGGGGGAGATCCGCGACGAGATCGGCACGACCAGCAGACCCGCAGTGATCATCGCCACGAGCGAGGGGACGAGGGCCAGGCCCGCCTGCAGCGGCGAAAGCCCCAGGATCAACTGCAGATGCTGCGAGACGAAGAACAGAAACCCGACCAGCGCCAGCACGCTCAAGAGGTTCACCAGCAGCGCACCGGTGAACATGCGGCTGCGGAACAGCGCCATATCGAGCATCGGCGTCTGTGCGCGCTGCTGGCGGCGCACGAACAGCACCCCGCACGCACCGCCGGCCAGCAACAGCCCGACCACCGGGCCGCTGAAGCCGTACACTGCCAGCTCTTTGACGGCGTAGACGACCGGCACCATGGCACCCACCGACAGCAGAATGCTGATCGGATCGACGCGCCCGGGCCGCGGGTCACGGCTCTCGGGCACCAGCAGCGGCGCACACAACAGCAGCGGGATCAGCACCGGCACGGCCATGAGGAACACCGCTCCCCACGCGAAACGCTCCAGCAGCAGACCCCCGACGACGGGCCCGAGTGCCGCCCCGGCAGAGAACATCGCCGCCCAGATGGCGATGGCCACGCGGCGCTGCGCTCGGTAGACGAAGATACTGCGGATCAGCGACAGCGTGGCGGGCATCAGCATCGCGCCGAACACGGCCATCGTTGCTCGCCCCGCGATCAGCCATCCCGCGCTCGGGGCGAAGGCCGACGCCGCAGAGACCAGCGCGAAGCCGGTCGCACCGATCAGCAGCATCCGTCGTCTGCCGAAACGGTCGCCGAGTGTGCCCATCGTGACAAGCAGCGCGGCGAGCACCAGCGAGTACACGTCGATGATCCAGAGCTGCTGCGCGCTGGTCGGCTGCAGATCGAGCGCTATCTCGGGCAACGCGAAACTGAGCACGGTGTTGTCGACCGAGACCAGCAGCACCGGAAGCATCAACACGGCCAGCGCCGCCCAGGCGCGACGACCGGCCCGCAGATGCGGACGGTACGGGGTGGTGGTGGCTGTCTGCGTCGTCATGAGGCTCCCAGCCGGGCGAACGATACTATACCGGCCAGTTGGTACAGTATCACGAGCTGACCCCACTCGTCGATACGATCAAGACCATGAGTCGACCGCCCCGCGCACGCGAAAGCGTCCTCGACGCGTTCGAGCAGATCCTGATCACCCGGGGTGAGAAGGCGGCGACGATGGATGCCACGGCCCGCGCGGCCGCCGTGTCGAAGGGTGGGCTGCTCTATCACTTCGGCTCGAAAGAGGCGCTGGAGGCAGGCTTGATCGAGCGCCTGGTCGCACTCGTCGACGCCGATGTGGCAGAGATCATCGCCGCGGGCGACGCCGCCATCGCGCACTTCATCCGAACGTCGGTGATGACCGGGGCGCCCCTGGACCGCGCGATGCTCGCCGTGTCGAGGCTCGCTCAGGGCGGCAGCGCGCCGGCCAGTGCGGCGCTGCATGAGGCCCGCCGCCGCTGGGCCGATGCTGTGCGCCCGCACGTGCGCGACGAGACCGCACTCGATCTCGTCCTGCTCGCGTCAGACGGTCTCTACTTCAACAATCTGCTCGATCCGGCCGCATCCGGCCCGGTGTTGCGCGACGCAGCGATGAACCGGCTCGTCTCCCTGCTCGAGCAGCTCGCCGCGCGCTGACCGCTGCTGCGGCGCAGCCCGCGAGCGGTCAGGCCTCGGCGATCTCGATCTGACGCAGCAGGTCGGCGTCGATAGCGTCGCGGATCTGCTCGACGAGCTCGTCGGGTACCGGCGAATCGACGGTGAGAATCGACAGCGCCCGACCACTGCTGTCGGGGTGCGCCACCTGGAGTCCCTCGATGTTGATGCCGGCGTCGCCGAGCAGCTGCCCGTAGATGGCGACGATGCCGGGCTTGTCGGCGTAACGCATGACCAGGTGGTACCGCTCGAAGGGCACTTCGATCTCGTAGTCGTTGATGCCCACGACCTTGGGCACCATGCGCGTGCCGGCCAGGGTGCCGGCCACCGACAGCACCGTGCCGTCGGAGAGCGAGCCGCGCAGGATCGTGATGTTGCGGTACAGCGGGCTGTCGGCCTCGACGATCAGGCGTGTCTCGATGCCGCGCTGTTCCGCGAACAACGGCGCATTCACATACGACACGTTCTCGCTGACGATGTTGGTGAAGATGCCCTTGAGCGCGGCCAGGCGGTACACGCTCACGTCGTAGGCGGCCAGCTCACCGCGCACCTCGATGTCGAGACTGGTCAGCGCGCCCTCGGTCAGCCCGGTGAAGAACTGGCCGAGCATCTCGACGAGGGCGATACCGGGACGCACGAACGGGTCGATGACTCCCCCGGCGACGTTGACGGCATCGGGCACGAGATCGCCCTCGAGGGCGAGCTTGACCGACCGTGCCACCGATACGCCGGCCTTCTCCTGCGCCTCGCCGGTGGAGGCACCCAGGTGGGGGGTGACCACGATGTTCGGCAGTCCGAGCAGACGCTGGGCCGAACCGCCCTGGGCGGGGGGCTCGCTCGTGAACACGTCGATGGCCGCACCGGCGATCACGTTGTTCGTCAGCGCCTCGAAAAGCGCGTCTTCATCGATGAGACCACCGCGCGCAACGTTGACGACATACGCGGTCGGCTTCATCAGCGCAAGCTGGGCGGTGCTGATCATGCCCGTCGTCTCGGGCGTCTTCGGCATGTGCACAGTGACGAAGTCGCTCTGGCGCAGCACATCGTCCAGGGGCAGCAGCTCGACCTGCAGCTGCTGGGCCCGGGCGGGGGTGACATACGGGTCGTAGCCGATCACACGCACGCCGAACGCGCGCAGACGCTCGGTGATGAGAGTGCCGATTCGCCCCAGCCCGACGATGCCGACGGTCTTGTCGAACAGCTCGATGCCGGTGTACGCGCTGCGCTTCCACTCCCCGCGGGCCAGCGAGGCATCGGCGGAGGGAATGTGGCGGGCCAGCCCCAGAATGTGGGCGATGGTCAGCTCGGCGGCCGAGATGATGTTGGAGGTGGGGGCGTTGACGACCATGACACCCGCCGCAGTCGCCGCCTTGATGTCGACGTTGTCCAGCCCCACACCGGCGCGGGCGATGACCTTGAGCCGGCTCCCGGCGGCGATCGCCTCGGCGTCCATCTTCGTCGCCGACCTGATCAGCACGGCATCGGCATCGGCCAGTGCCGACAGCAGAGCCGAACGATCGGTTCCGTCGACCTCTCGGATCTCGAAGTCCGGACCGAGGGCATCAACGGTCGCGGGAGAGAGCTGCTCGGCGAGAAGGACGACAGGCTTGGTCATACGAGACCCTTCGGGACGGCGCATCGCGCACGGCGCGCGACGGCGATGATGACGGAGATGCCGCGCCGCACGCCTTCGGGGCGAGACGCTGAACAGCCTACCGTGCTCGCATGCGCGCTCCCGACAGTGTGACGCGTCCCGCCCCCACGAGGCCGGCCCCACCCACGAGCGAGTAGGCGATCACATTCAGCCAGAACACCGCCACGAGTCCGAGTCCGCACAGCATCACCAGCGCCAGCGCGAGCGGAGTGCGCCGCAGCCCGAGCGCCAACGCCGCCGCGAACACGACGATCGGGAACACGGCGGCGAACAGCAGCAGCGCCCACCCTGCGCCGTTGAGCCCCAGCGGCCCGGTGGCCTGCGCGATGAGGAATGCGACGGCGTTCCATACGGCGTACGCGTAGAACAAGCCGAAGCCGCCCGCGATGACGGCCACGACCCATGTCGGCATCTGCCTCGTGCTCACCGCTCCCCCGCTCATTGGCCCATCCCGCCCAGCAGTGCGAACGGCCACGGCACCAGAAGCACCGCCCCGACGATCAGCCACGTGAAGCGCAGCCAGGTTCGGGTGCGGCGTGTCAACCACAGCGTCGTGCCGAACCAGATGACCGGAGCCAACGCCGCCAGCCAGACCGCTGGAACGGATGCCGCAGGGCTGACCAGGTAGGTCGCCACACCCTGCAGCCGCAGACCGCCGATGATCCATCCGATCGTGAACAGCAGATACACACCGCCCAGAACTCCCAGTCCGATGAGAGCGGCGTTGCCCAGTGCAGCGGACCCCGCCTCGTCGACAGCGTCAACGGCGTCATCGACAGGGGCGATACCCGCCGCAGATGAGGCGTCGGATGCGGCATCCTGTGTCTGATCGTCCGTCGAGGTCACCCGTTCCGCGCCCTTGCCCTTGGCGACCCAGCCGGCCGGCAGCACCGTCTGCGGCTCGTCGTCGCCGTCCCAGCGCAGGGCGTCGTCGTCGTCGGGCGTGTGGGGGTCGGGTGCCATGCGGCAAAGTCTAAGACACCCACCGCATCGCGAAGGGCCGGAGGATCGCTCCCCCGGCCCTTCTCTCACGTGGACTCAGCGTGCGGCCGAGCCGTCGGTGTAGTCCTCGTCCTGCTGCTTCCAGGCGAACAGCGCCCGCAGTTCGCGGCCGACGGCCTCGATGGGGTGCTGCTCCTCCTTGGCACGCAGCTGCGTGAACTCGGGAGCACCGGCATCCTGATCGTCGATGAACCGCTGCGCGAAGGCACCCGACTGGATGTCGGAGAGCACGGCCTTCATGTTCTCCTTCACGTGCGGGTCGATCACGCGCGGGCCCGAGACGTAGTCGCCGTACTCGGCGGTGTCGGAGATCGACCAGCGCTGCTTGGCGATGCCGCCCTCCCACATCAGGTCGACGATGAGCTTGAGCTCGTGCAGAACCTCGAAGTAGGCGATCTGCGGCTGGTAGCCGGCTTCGACCAGCGTCTCGAAGCCGTACTGCACGAGGTGCGACATACCGCCGCACAGCACAGCCTGCTCACCGAACAGATCG